>DASQHQ010000026.1:0-56948 GCA_035632015.1 Bryobacteraceae bacterium | reverse complement strand
GCCGTCGCAGTGCGGTGGCATTTCAGGCACAGCGTGCGCAGGTTCGCCAAGTCGCATTCGCCGCCGCCTTCGACTACCGGAACGATGTGGTCGGCGTCCCACAGGCTTTTTCGCGCGCCCCGTTTCAGGCCCCACTCGATTTGAGCCTTCGCTCGCGCCGCCCCGCGCAGGCGCTTCAGATGCCGCCAGGCAGTTTCGCAATCGACTCCGCAACCGGCGCAAATGCCTTGGTCTCGCTCGAAAACCTTTTCGCGCACATAGCCAGGATCGGTTCTCAGGCGCCATTCCTCCACGCACCAGTCCGAACAGAACGTGATGCGGCCCTTCGGCACCTCGAGATTGCACCAGCGGCAGAGATTGCGCCCATTCTCGCCTTTGGGCAAGCTGGCGAGATCGGCCCAGCCGCCCGCCATGGTTCGCTGGGTGCTCATCCTTCCTCCGCAATCGGCACGGCCACCGACTCCTTGGCCGTCGACAGCACGATCGTGGTGCGGGTCCGCATCACGCCCGGGGTCGACTTGAGCGCCTCCATTAGAAACCGGTCCAGGTCCGACGTGCTGCGGCAGCGGACTTTGAGCAGATAATCTTCGTCTCCGGCCACGTGGTGGCATTCGGCGATCTCGGGCAGCGTCGCGACGCGCCTGAGAAACGCACTGCGGCGGTCCGGACGGTCCAGCACCACCGATACGAACGCGGTCAGAGGATAGCCGGCCGCTTCCGCATCCACCAGCGCCGCATAGCCGCGGATGATGCCGCGTTGCTCGAGCCGATGCACGCGTTCGGCGGCCGCGGGCGCCGACAGGCCCAGGTGATGCGCCAAATCGGTCCAACTGACGCGCCCCTGACGCATCAGAAGGCGCAGAACTTTCGAATCCAAAGACAAGAGCACAATTATTTAATAAAAGGAATATTCTTTGACCTATTGTCCTTCTATAGTTATGATCTGTCAACGGTCTGTTTATGATTCCTTCGCATCCCGACCTTCCTTATCTGGCCACCGAAGCGGCCTGAGCGGAGTTCATCCAAAGCTTCGAGCAGGGAACGCTACCGCTTGCGCAATGGACTCACGCCGCGCACCTGGCGATGGCGTCCTGGTACCTGTTGTCGGTTCCCGAGGTGGAGGCGATCGAGCGGGTGCCGGCCGGCATCCGGCGCTACAACGAAGCGGCCGGCACCTCCAACGCACCGGACAGCGGTTACCGCGAAACCCTAACCAGGTTCTGGCTGGCCGTGCTGGCGGGCTTCCTACGGCAGGATTATGGCCGGCCTGAAAAACTGGGGGTGATCCGCCGCGTGGTCGACAAGTTCGGCCCGCAGCGCGACCTTTATCGCCAGTACTACAGTTTTGACGTGGTCCGGTCCCGGAAGGAGCGGGCCAAATGGGTGTCCCCGGCCAGCCCTCGAATTTCCCAGGGAACAAGAGTACACTGGAAGACATCTAACGTTACGGGACCTTGCAGCCGTGGCTCGGATTCGGATATACTCCGCAATTGCATCCACTGCGTGTGCAGCGGCATTGAGGCGTGGCTGCCGGGAGGGTATTCCCTAACGCTGGTCGAGACAACTGAATCGAAATTGGGAGGCGGCGAGTGTACCAACCATCCAGATTTTTACTAGCCATTGCGATCACTGGGCTGCTGGGGCTGGCGCCGGTGCGGATCGAGGCGCAAGCAACAGCTCCTTCGTCCCAGGAACCGCAGAAGAATTGGAAAGATCGGGCCGAGTACGATCTGTACGACTCGATCACCAAAGACACGAATCCCAAGACCAGGCTGGAGAAGCTGCAGCAGTGGGCCAAGCAGTATCCGCAAACCGATTGGAGCAAGGAACGGCGGACGCTGCTGCTCACCACCAACTTCGCGGCCGGTCAATCCAAGGACGCCGTGGCCGTGGCCAAACAGATTTTGGCCGATGATCCGAAAAATTTCAGCGCGCTGTTCATCATGGTGAGCTTGACCCAGGCGGTAGCGGGCAATCCGCCCGCCGCGGACGCTCTGGACCAGGGTGAGAAGGCGGCTCAAACGCTGGCGGCCAACCTGGACACGCCGCCGGCGAATTTCACCGCGGATCAATGGAAGGCCCAGCGGCCCCAGGTGGAGGAACTGGCGTACACCACCGTGGGCTGGGCGGAAATGCAGAAGAAGAACTGGCAGGCCGCCGAGGACGCCTTGCAGAAGAGTCTGAAGGTGAATCCCAACAGCGGCCAGGTGGATTACTACATGGGCACCGCGATCGCCTCGGAGAAAGATGTCAAGAAGATGCCCACGGCGCTGTTTTATTTCGCCCGCGCGGCTACCTACGAGGGACAAGGCGCGCTCAATCCGCAAGGCCGGCAGCAGGTGATGGATTTTGTGCAGCGCGCCTACAAGGGATTCCACGGCAACAACGAGGGATTCGACAAGCTGATCGCGGCCGCCAAAGCATCGCCCTTGCCTCCAGGCGATTTCAGCATCAAGAGCGCCACCGAGCTCGCGCAGGCCGAAGCGCAGAGCGAAGAGGAATGGACCAAGTCGCATCCCGAGGAAGCGCTGTGGAAGAGCATTAAGGAAGCGCTCATGGGACCCGACGGAGCGAACTATTTCAATTCGAACATGAAGGACGCTGCCGTGCCCAAGCTCAAGGGCAAGGTGGTGAAGCTGGAGCCGGCGCTGAAACCTAAGACCATTCTGCTCGCGATCGAAGATGGAAAATCCGACGGCGCCACCGCGGACGCGACTCTGAAATTCGAAGCCGCGCTGCCTGGCAAAGTGGACCCGGGCACCGAGTTGACGTTCGAGGGCGTTCCGGAAAGCTACACCGCCAGTCCGTTGATGGTGGTGTTCAACGTCGATAAGGATAAGCTGGAGGGCTGGACCGGCAAGAACGCGCCGGCTGCCCCGGTCCATCACCGGCCGGCCGCCAAGAAGTAGGACATTCAGGGCCCGCGCAGACGATTCGACAGGCGCCCCTTCCGGCGCTTCCCGGGAGTGTTTCTTTTTGTGTAATCTAGTACTACTCTATAAGGTGGCTGGTACCACAGGGTCGGCCTGAGGGACGGGACTCTGGCGTAACCTAGAGCATTGGAGGCGGCGGATGTTGATGCAGACTTCGAGATATCTTTTGATCGGCGCGGTGACGGGATTTCTCTGCGTGCCGGCGTACCTTTGGGGACAAGACGCGGGGCAAAAGCAGCCGCAGTGCAAAGACCAGCAGGAATGCGACCTTTACAATGCCATCTTGCAGGACAACACTCCGAAGACCAAGCTGGAGAAGCTGCAGCAATGGCAGAAGCAGAATCCCGAAACCCAGTTCGCCGAGGTAAGGCGCAATCTGCTGATCACCACTTATGTGGCGGTGGGCCAGCCGAAGGAAGCTGTGGCTGTGGCCAAGCAGAGCCTGGCCGCGAATCCGAAGGATTTCAACGCGCTGTACTATACCATGCTGCTGACGCAGTCATTGTATGGCGCCAGCCAGCAGCCGGCCGTGCTGGACGACGGAGAGAAGGCCTCCAAGGCTCTGATCGCCGGCATTGACGCGCCGCCGCCGGGCGTAACCGCCGATCAATGGGCCAAGCTTCGTCCGGGAGTGGAAGCGCTGAGCCATACCACCTTGGGCTTCGTGGGAATGCAGAGAAAGAGTTGGGACGCCGCCGAAGCGGAATTCAAGAAGGCCCTGCAGGTGAATCCCAACAACAGCGCCGTCGACTACAGTCTGGGTTTCACACTGGCGAGCAAAAAGGACAATTCGAATGCATTGTTCTACTACGCTCGCGCAGCCGCCTACGATGGCGAGGGGAGCCTGAGCGCGCAGCAGCGTCAAGGCGTCCAGGCCGAAGTGCAGAAGATGTACAACATTTATCACGGCAACTCGGATGGATTCTCCAACCTGCTGGCGTCCGCCAAGACGCAGCCGAATCCCCCGGACGGATTCCATATCGAGAGCAAGGCCGAAATCGCCAAGAAAGCCGCGGAAGCCCAGGTTGCCAGCGAAGAGAAGCTTGCAAAAGAGAATCCCGCGCTGGCGCTGTGGAAGAACATCAAAGAGCAGCTCAACGGCTCGGATGGCGCCAACTACTTCAATTCCGGGATGAAGGGGACCAAGGTTCCAACGCTCCGGGGGAAAGTGGTCAAGCTGGAGCCTGAGACCCGGCCCAAGACCCTGACGCTGGCGCTCGAAGACGGCACCACCGCTGACGCCACCCTGAAGTTTGAAACGGCGCTTCCCGGTAAGGTGGAACCTGGAACCGAGCTGTCATTCGAAGGAGTGCCGGACAGCTACACCACCAGTCCCTTCATGGTGGTCTTCAACGTCGATAAGGAAGACCTGCACGGCTGGACCGGAAAGAACGCGCCCGCGCCCCGCAAGTCTGCCGGGAAAAAGAGTTCGGCCGCAAAATAGGCCAGGGGCTGCGGTCCTTCACGCCGGGCCTTGAATGGCAGCCTGGAGTTCTCTCGCAAAAGCCCGCAGCTTTTCGACCTGCTCAGCGGAGGCGGGCTCCTCGAAGCCTTTTGCGACGAAGAACGCTTGGTCTCCGCGCCAGACCAGCGCGGCGAAACCACGCTCAGTCATGAGGCCGGGAGCTCCGATGTTGCCGAAGCTGTCCTGGCGGCGTTCAATGAAAGCGACGAATCCGCCGCGTTCCAAGATGAAGTGGGATGTACGATCGGTGGGAACCAGTTGGATGCCCGCCGCTGCCAGCCGTTCCAGCCGCTCCGTCACATTTTGTAGCGGCCGAGATCCTCGTCGTCCAGGCTCTCCAGCCAGCGGCGCTGCTCTTCTGTGTTGATCTTGTCGGCGGCGGCGCTGGACATTTTGGAATTCTTGAGCACGGACTCGTCCACGTAGATGGGGCAATCCAGCCGCAGCGCGAGCGCCAGGGCATCGCTTGGCCGCGAATCCACGCTGATCAATTCGCCGTCCTTGTCGAGCCAGATCACGGCATAAAACGTGTCGTCTTTCAGCTCGCTCACCACCACCTTGCGAATGCCCGTCCCCAGGCCGTGCAGCAGCGTCTTGATGAGATCGTGCGTCATGGGGCGAGGCGTGGAAACCTTTTCGATCTCGAGCGCAATGGCATTCGCCTCGTAAATGCCAACCCAAATCGGCAAGATGGTGTTACCGTTGGTATCCTTCAACACCACGATGGGCATGTTGCTGACGGGATCCATCATCAAACCGCGAATCTTCATTTCCACTTCCATATGGTCCCCTTTCTCATTAGACGCAAGTGACGGCTTCGCCGGCTAACGAATTCGGACCAGCGCGCGTGATCCGAACCTTCCAATACTTCCCGATCAAGGTTTCCCCGTCCCGTGGGCCCGCCAATTCCGGATGAATGAAGTTGAGAGTGCGATTCTGAGTAGTCCGGCCGATCCATTGACCCGTGGCCTGATTATAACCCTCCACGAAGGCCTCGTCGATGGTTCCCACCAGCTCGGAGTTCCGCCGGATCTGAATGGCGCGCTGTTTTTCTACCAGGATGGTCAGCCGGCGCGTTTTTTCTTCTTCCGGGATGTGATCCTCCAGCGCCAGTGCGCTGGTGTTGGGCCGCCGGGAATATTTGAAGCTGAACAACGAATCGTATTGTACTCGGTCCAGCAGCGCGAGGGTTTGCTCGAAGTCGGCTTCGGTCTCGCCCGGGAAGCCCACGATGATATCGGTGGTGATGGCGATGTTCCGGCGGGCCGCTTTCATCCATTCGATGCGGCGCAGATAGTCGCCGCAGGTGTACAGACGCTGCATCCGCGCCAGGACGCTGGTGGAGCCGGACTGCACCGGCAGATGCACGTGGTTGCATAGCACCGGGTTTTCTTCGATGGCGTCCACGATGTCCTTGACGAAATCGCGGGGATGAGAGGTGGTGAAACGCACGCGCCGGATGCCGGGCACTTGACCGACCGCGCGCAGCAGGCGCGCGAAATCCCAGCCGGCGGGCGACGGATCGCGATAGCTGTTCACGTTCTGGCCGAGCAACTGGATCTCGGAATAGCCCATGGCGGCCAGCTCGCCCGCTTCCTTCAAGACGCCGGCGCTGGTTCGGCTGCGCTCCGGCCCGCGCGTGAACGGCACCACGCAATACGCGCAGGACTTGTCGCAACCTTCGATGATCGTGATGTAGGCGCGGTGCGGATTGTCGCGCCGCGTGAACGGAGTTTCGAAAGCTTCCTCGGCGTGCAGGTCTAAGCCGGTCACGCGCCGCTCGCCCGCCTCGAGTTGCACCAGCATCTGCGGCAGCTTGGCATAGCTGGCTGAACCCGCCACCAGACTCACATGCGGAGCGCGGTCGAAAATGCGTTGGCCTTCCTGCTGCGCCACGCAGCCCAGAACTCCAAACACTTTCCCTTTGCCATGTTCTTTCTTGAACTGCTGCAGGCGATGAAAAACCTTTTGCTCGGCCTTATCGCGAATGCTGCACGTGTTGTACAGAATCAGGTCGGCCTGCTCCAGCGTTGCGACCTGCGTGTAGCCTTCGGAAATGAGCGTGCCGATCACTTTCTCCGAGTCGTGCGCGTTCATCTGGCAGCCGAACGTCTCGATGTAGAACGTCTTCATGAAATGGCTTTGATTCTATTGTAGCGATGACTTGCGTCCGGGATGTGTCGTGAGGGAAGGGAAGTACCAGATCAGCGGGCGGGGCGTGGTAGCGCCCGCGGCATGCGGTCAACTGACGATGCGATGATCCAGCCGGTCGATGCGGTCTTCCAGGCGCTTGACCTCAGAATGCAGCAGGTCGCGCAAGTCGTCCAGCCGCTTGTTCACATCGTCGAAGCGCTTGTTCACATCGTCGAAGCGCGTGTTCATGGAATCGCGCAGATCGTCGATGCGACGGTTTTGGAAATACATCCCAAGCAGGTATCCGCCGACGATGACGGCGACGGGGCCCCATTGGGTGAGCTGGTTCACTGCGTCCATTTTAGCGCGGCCGCGGTTGGGCCACTGGTTCTGTGTCTTGGGAGGAGCAAAACTCTCAACTGCCGTGCACGGCCGGAGCGAGGTCGCAGCCCGACCGGCCCCGCCATCGTGTAGACTAATGTTTTGGAGGTGTGTTTTCAGCAGTAGCCGCCTAACAAAAGCTGCCTCGCTTGATTTAGCCCCTCCTTTTGTCCGAAAGATCTCCAGCAGCCTTTTTTCTCTTCTTTTCCCTGACGAGTGCCGGATTTGCGCGCAGCCGCTGCGGGAAGTATCTCGTGTTCCGGTCTGCGGGAGCTGTCTGGCCAAGCCTGTGCCGCTGACGGCCGAATACTTCTGCGTGCAGTGCCGCTCGCCGTTCCGCAGCCGATTCCCGCTGGACGAGCAGGGCCGGTGCGCGCTCTGCCGCCGCGGGCTGAGAGGCTTCGAGGCCGCTTATTCATTCGGCTTCTATGAAGACGAGCTGCGTGAACTGATTCATCTGTTCAAGTACGGCAGGATTCAGACGCTGGCCAAACCGCTGGGGCGCTTGCTGGCGCAGGCGCTGCCGCGGGAGCAATGCTTTGACGTGATCGTACCCATGCCGCTGCATTGGCGCAAGCGCTGGCAGCGCGGATTCAACCAGTCGGCTTTGCTGGCGCGAGAGATTGGCCGCCGCATTCATGTGCCGATGAAGAGCGCGGTGCGTCGCTTGCGCAGCACCGCCACTCAGGCCGGCCTTACCAGTGCTAAGCGCCGTCTGAATGTTTCGGGCGCTTTTCGCGCCCGCAGCCGAACGAAATTGCGCGGCAAGCGGGTGCTGTTGGTAGACGATGTCATGACCACCGGCGCCACAGCAGCGTCCTGCGCACGCGCCCTCAAGCTGGCGGGCGCTTCTGCGGTGACCCTGCTGACCTTGGCGCGCGCCGACCGCCGCCTGGCCGTGGATTTGCCGCCTGGCGATTCAAATCCTTCAGGAGCTTATTCGGGAGCTTAGAAGATGCCCAGTCTGGATCGATTGCACAAACCGGTTCTCGTGCTGAACGCCAGTTATGAACCGATCAACATCTGCGCCGCGCGCCGCGCCTTGGTGTTGGTGCTGAAGGGCGTCGCCTCGGCCGAAGAGGAGTCGCACGCCCACATTCATTCAGCGCGGCACTCCATGCGTGTGCCGTCCGTCATTCGCCTGCTGGAATACCGGCGCATCCCGCACCAGACCCGTGCGCTGTCGCGCAAGAACATCCTGATGCGCGACCGCTATACCTGCCAGTACTGCCACCGGACGTTTGCGTCGGCCGAGCTGACGCTGGATCATGTCGTCCCCCGATCGCGCGCCGGCGAGACCACCTGGGAGAACCTGGTGGCTTGCTGCCACCCCTGCAACAACCGCAAGGGGAATCGGACGCCGGAGGAAGCCGGCATGCGGCTGGCGCGCGCCCCGCGACCCTTCAGCCTGCATACCAGCCGCCACCTGATGCGCCTGCTCGCCAAGAGCGACGACCAGTGGCGCAAATATCTGTTCTACTGAGGAATTTTCGCCAGCCCGCCGCTACTGCGCGGGCGATGGTTCCCTGGACTTTTCCTGGGACGGTTTTTCCTGCGCCGGCTTTTCCTTGCCGACGGCCTTGACCGGGCTGATGATGACGTGCGCGTTGCGCCCTTCCAGGCGCGGCTGGCCCTCCACCTGGCCGTGCGCGGCCAGATCCTGCGCGAACCGCAGCAGCAGCTTCCTGCCCAGATCGACGTGCGCGATTTCTCGGCCCCGGAACTGCACCACGGCTTTCACGCGGTTGCCCTCTTTCAGAAACCGGATGGCGTGGTTTTTCTTGAACTCGTAGTCGTGATCGTCGGTGTTGGGCCGGAATTTCAGCTCCTTCACCTGAATGACGTGTTGCTTCTTCTTAGCCTCGTGCTGCTTCTTCTTGTTCTCATACTGCCACTGCCCGTAGTCCATCGCCTTGGCGACCGGCGGTTCGGCGGTGGGCGCAATCAGAATCAAGTCCAGGCCCAGCTCCTGTGCTTTGCGCACCGCCGCCAGCGTGGGCATGATTTCGACGCTGCCATCCGGAAACACGGCGCGGACCTCGCGAACCCGAATCGCTTCGTTTACGTTTTCCCGTACCTTGACCCGGCGGGGAGGAAAGTTTCTGGGAGGGATCATTGAGAGGCGCGGGTGGGACCCGGCGGCTGAATCAAGCCGCGGCGGTTCGGAAAACGAAAAGACATCATTGTATTGATCGTACCAGAATTTCCGCCCGGTCAAGTTTGTAGCCTGCGAGTGAACCTAGGCGCCGGGCTGGCTTTAGGCCGATCCGCGATGCGCCCGGGCCCAAAACTCAGCCGAAGTCTCCACCGGAACCATTTCAAAATCGATCAAATCGTCCCAGCGGCTGGCCCAGGTCTTGAGCAGCTCCGGCCGGGCCGTTTCCATGATCTGAAAGCAACGGCCACCACATGAATCCACCCAGCTCGAGTGATAGGTCAGGCCTTCGGGAAGCATCCGGCCGCTGCGTTGAAACCTCTCTCCGATGGGCCTCCAATCGGAATTCCGAAAGCGTTCAATCACCATGTAGAGCATGAACCGAAGTGTACCGCTCGACGGCCGGAGTTGCGGAATGGGCGCAGGTACTTGCTCACTGGCGGAGGTCAAGCACGCCCGCGCCGGTGATGCGCAGAGTTTCACGCTCCTGGACGAAAACCACGGCGTGCAAGTTGTCGCGCTTCCACTCGCGAGGCAGCCGCAGCGTGGAGACGACCTGGCCGGTGTTGGACCCGCGGGGATCGATCCGGCCGATCACGCCGAAGCTGCGAACGACCGCCGAATGCCTGAGCATGCGTCCGGCATTTTCACCGCTCGGCACGTTCATCGTCAGCTCATTCTCGGTGACCGCCAGGTACAGGTTGGCGGCACGCGCTTTGGCGTTCTTCGAATGGCTCACCTGCACGGACAGATCGATCGTGTCCGCGCTCCGGGAATTGGGACTGGCCTTCAGATCCACGGAAACGGTTTGCGCTTGCGCGGCCAGGCCGATTTCCTGGTAGGCGTGATTGGCGTCGTCGCCTATGAACGCGGCCTGCCCGCTCACCACGAGTTGCGGAGTGTAGATGTTGTCGGTGTGGGCGGAAACAGCGTAGTCATTCTGGCGGGCGCGGTACAGAGGCGATGAGAAGGGGTCGGCCCAGCCCAATTGGTTCCAGTAGTCGACGTGCTCTTCCAGGGCGATGATACGGACGCCCGGCACCGGCTGCGCGCGCTCCATGCGGGCCAGCAACGCATCCGCGGGTGGACAGCTCGAGCAACCCTCGCTGGTGAACAGCTCGACCACCACCGGCACGCGCCGGTCCTGGGCTTGCGCCAAGGAGAAACACACCACGCCGAGAAGGGCCAACAGTCGCATGGAGCCTCCATTTATATTACGCAACACAGGGCCAAAGCGTGCAAGGGGATTCGGCCGTCAGCCGGCGCCGTTGGCCGAGAATCCGACGTACTGAACCTCTTCCTCGAGCTCCAGGCCGAAGCGCTCCCGCACGCGCGACTTCAGGTCGCCGATGATCTGGCACAACTGGCGGGCCGTGCCCCCGCCTTGGTTATAGATCAGGTTGGCGTGATAATCTGCCACGCGGATGCCCCCGCTTTGCAAACCTTTGGCTCCCACCTGCTCCAGGAAATACGCCGACGGTACTTTTCCTTCTCGAATGACGCGCTCGGGGACTTGCCGCTGGACCGGTTCCGGCAGCTCGGCCAGCAGCAGGTTCTTGAAGATGCTGCCGGCGCACTTCATCTCCGGTGGGTACTTCGCGAGGCGGATTTTCAGGATTTCCTCGGCGGTCTTGCGCAGCTCGGCGGCGGGAGCGGCATCCAGTTCCAGCTCGGCGGAGAAGATGATCCAATCCTTGTGCTTCTTGAAAATGCTCTCCCGATAGCGGAACTGGCATGCGGCGTTGTCGAAGGCGCGGATGGCCGTTCCATCGAAGAATCGCACGCTGCGTATGCGCTCGTTGATGGAGTGTCCATAGGCGCCCGCGTTGCCATAGACGGCGGCGCCGGCCGAGCCCGGGATCCCGGTCATGGTCTCCAGGCCGCGCAAACCGCGGTCGATGCAATCGTCCACCAGCGCCTGCAGCTCCGCTCCCGCCTGGACCTGCACCGTGCCGCCCTGATTTTGAATTGCGCGGCCGGTAAAGCGCAGCACCACGCCAGGGAAGCCGGCGTCGGATACGATCAGGTTGGTTCCGTCGCCGATAACCGTGTAACCGGCGCCGCTTTCGCGCGCCAGTTGGAGCGCAGCGATGAAGCTGCTTTCGTCACCGGTCTCGGCATACGCGTCCGCCGGTCCTCCGATTCCGAAGCGCGTGTGCCGGCTCAGCAAAACTCCCTCCCGGACCGCTACATTGGGAAGACTGGCGAGGCGTTGGATCGTTTCTGTCCGAACGGACATCTTTGTCTCATGGTAACGTACGGAATCGCCGCGCTTGCCGCGTGAAAGGAGCATGCCACGTGTCTTCTCGTTTTCCGGGTTTTCCTGCGGAGGCTTTGAAGTTTCTCCGCGGTCTGAAGCGCAACAACCGCCGCGAATGGTTTCAGCCGCGAAAGTACCTGTACGAGCAGCACGTCAAGGCGCCCATGCTGGAGCTGGTGGCCGCGCTCAATGCCGGACTGCTGCAGTTTGCGCCCGACTACGTCACCGATCCGAAGAAGGCGGTCTTCCGCATCTATCGCGACACCCGCTTCAGCGCCGACAAAACGCCCTACAAAACGCACATCGCCGCTTCTTTTTCGCGGCGCGGTCATGGGCTCATGGCCAGCGGGGGATTCTACTTCAGCATTTCGCCGGAGCAGATCGAGGTGGCCGGCGGGATCTATCATCCGCCGCCAGAAACGACGCTGCTGGTTCGGAATCACATCGCTGAGAATCATCAGGCCTTGCGCCGGATCCTGGCCGCCAGGAACACCCGCAAACTGATGGGCGAACTCCAGGGCGACCAACTCAGGCGCCCACCCAAGGGTTTCGACGCCGATCATCCGGCCATCGCATGGATCAAGATGAAGGACTGGATTCTGGACGTCACGCTCGATCCGTCGCTGGCCGGCAGCCCCACGGTGCAGAGCGAAATTCTGCAACGTTTTCGCGTCATGGCGCCTTTGATCGAATTCTTGAACGCTCCTCTGATCACCAGGAGGACGCCCGCCAAGCTGCTGGAGTATGGTCTCTGACTAAAACGGAGCGCTGGCAGCCGGAATGTCTCCGTGCGGATGTTGGCTTTGGGGAAAGGGTCCGCACGGAGACCTGCTGCTAGGCGGGATAAGACGGGCGAAACAACAAACTGTTAGTTCAAGGTGATAAGAAGGTCTCCGTGCGGGGTTGGTTTGTTGGGGAAAGGGTCGCCGCACGGAGACTAGCTGCTTTGTTTGAATGAGTAGACGAAGCATGTACGCATTCCGTTCCTAAAAAATCTTTCTCGCCGCGACGCTGGGAACGCTTCCGCCTTGGTAGCGCGATCCGAGCGCGTCCACAGGTCCATCTCCTTGTGACCCGGCGCACATTCCCCGTTACCGGTATTTTGACCGGACCAAGGGGCAGGTTGGCAATTCTATATTTGCGATAAATTCGCGCTGTACTTTGCACGGACTGGCGACGTTGTGGACGGACCTGTTTTGTCCGCGCACTGTCGCGAGATCAAATCCGGCAAAATCGTTGAGCCTGTTTCGGGAATGGCTGGCCGAAATGAACGGCCTCAGGACTCGGCACGGTGGCCGCGGGCCGGGCATTTCTGATAAGGTGGAACGCGCATCAACATTAATCAGGTCCGCCCGCCTCGGCTGGAGGACTGTGAAAAAACCAACTTAGGAGAACCCAAATGAAGAAGCTCACATTGACCTTTTGGCTCGCGCTCGCCGCGGCCGGTATGTTCGTGATCCAGGCGGCTGGACCGCTCTCGCACACCATGCGCATGGACGATCCGCTTCCTACTTGCCCGCCGGAGTGCAAGTCCCCTACGCAACAGCTAGCTCGCTAGCCGTTCACCGACTGGCAGGGCAGCCCGGTCGCTGCGCTGCCAGTCCGAAATCATGCCGGCTGTGCAGTTGAAGTCTCAGGCCCGGACCGGAACACGCTGATCCAGATGACCAGGCAAAGCGTCAGAGCAGAGAGCATATAGTTGTTGACGAAGGTCGTTTGCTTCCAGCCCATGTTCACCACAAAATACGCCACGGCATAGATGGCAAAATAGGCCACCAGCATGCTTTCATGCCGGAACAGGCTGCTCTTCAGGCTGTTTCGTATCACCACCAGGAAAAGTGCGGCGGACAAGGCCAGAAAGATCGCCAGCACGGTCGAGATGTAGCGCATGACCAAGAACTCAAAATGCAGGATCACTTCCACACGGATGGTGCCGAAGCGGCCCAGCTCCGCTCCCACCGGCAGAGCCGCAAACACGATGGCCGTCAGCAGCGCGAACACCAGTAGCGGCCGCGCGGATCGCACCAGGCTCCCGTATTCTCTCCATAGTCCGGCGTGGACTTCCAGCGCCACTCCGATCTGCAGCAACAGCAGGATCGGCTCGGTCCACAGCCAGAAGTAGGTATATGCCACGGGAAGCGCGCCGGTGGCTTTCAGCGTGTAGTGCAACGCGCCCAGCGACCGGAGCACGGAGCACCCCAGGTAAAGAGTGAAAATTGGATGATTTTTCGCCAGCCGTGTCCACACCAGGTGCGCGCAGAAGAGAAACTGGATCGCCACCGAGCTGTACCACAGGACGTTGGTAGGGCCGGCCATGTATGTGCGCGTTAAGTCTATAACACGGGAACGGCTCGACCGTAGCAGGCCGAGCGCTCCTTCTCTTCGCTTCTATTTTTTCTTGGTCGGCGCAGGCGCCTTCTTGGGCGCGTTCGGATTGCTGTAGTTGGTCTGGATGGTGGCGCCGATCATCTGCAACATGCCCTTCGCCGCATCGGCGAATTGCCCGCTGGGTTGCAGCTCCAGGTACTTGTCCAAAGCTTCTTTCATGCCCGCGGGCGCGACGATTTTCCCGTCCGGTCCCGTAGTCAGTTTCGCGGACAACGCGGTGGCGTACTGGAACTGCGCGTCGGCGTAATCCGGATTGGCTTGGATGGCCTTCTTGAAAGCCTCTTCGGAAGCGGCGGTTTGCCCGCTGTTCACCAGCAGCGCGCCCAGATTGTAGTAGTACTTGCCGGCGTTAGGCGGATCGAGCTGCGCCGCCTTGTTCAGTTCCGTTTGCGCGTCGTCGAATTTCTTGGAGCGTGCCAGCGCCAGCGCATAGTTGTTGTGATACGCGGGATCGTCGGCCTTGAGCGCAATGGCCTTTTGGAAGGCATCCAGGCTTTTGTCCAGTGCGGCCTGCTGATCGGCGCCGGTCTTGGTGCTGGCGAGGCCGGTGTAGGCGTCCGCCAGGTTGGCCCAGATCACGTGCTGGTTGGCATCCAGCTCGACGCCTTTTTGGAACGACTCGATGGCGGCGTCGTAGTTTTTGGCCGTGAGCGCCTCCTTGCCCGCGTTGAAGGCGTCATTCAGCGCCTTGTTCTTGGCCAGGATAGCGGCGTTTTCCTTGGAGCGCTTTTCCAGCGCCTCCTTCTGCTCCTTGCTCATGCTGCGATCGGCGCTTTCCGCACCTTGAGCGCCGGCCTGGTCGGCTGCCGCCTTCAAATCAAAATTGACTGGGACGGGGTCACCCAGCCTCGTGCGCACGCCGTCGATGTGCTGCTTGACTTGCCCATCCATCAGAACGCTGACATTGTAGGTACCCTGGCTGGGAAGCCCGTTGTAAATGTAGTGGCCCTTCTTGTCCGTCTTGGCGCCCTTGTAGGTACCCTTCATGTCGGTGCGCTCGATGAGAATCTGCGCGTTTTGGATGGGTTTGCCGTCCGGGCCCTTGACGTCGCCTTCGATGGCGGCGACCTGCGCCCAGGCTGCGCCTGCACAGAGCGACAAAAAAATTCCAAATGAAATGTACCCGCGTGACTTAGCGAGCATCACATTGCCCTCCCCAGGTAGTGTTTTGTGTCCTTTCACAGCATACTACGGCGCAAGGGCCCCTGGCGCGTCTGGCACAAAAGCCGCTCCAGCGCGTGCCTGGCTGCCTGTGTCTGCTGGCATGGCACGCTGCCCGACCCCACATCACCAGGCTTGGCTGCAGACCCGTCGGTCCGGAAATATTTGGAGCCCGGCCGTATCCAACGCCGGCCACCATGCATCCATGTGAATGTATCCGTAGTGAGCGCATGCTGGAAGTGTGGGTTACAATATTAAGCAAAGCTGAATACAGTGGTCCGGGACTGTTAGCGATGCGGGGAATGCTCGTCGGTCTTCTCTCGCTCGCCTGCCTGTTCGGGCAGCCGAGCATCAAGCAAGCAGAAGAACTGTACCAGCGGACCGACTATCGGGCTTCACTGGCTTTATTGCAGAGGACCCCCAATCCGGACGGCGCCAGCTACTGCCTCATTGGACAGAATTACTTTATGCTGGGCGACTATAAGAAGGCTACCGACGCCTTTCAAAAGGCGCTGGCATTGGAGCCATCGAAATCCGAATACGCGCACTGGCTGGGCCGCGGCTTCGGCCGCCGGGCCGAAACTTCCAGCCTGGTGACCGCGCCCATGCATGCCTCCAAGGCCCGGCAGTATTTCGAGCTGGCCGTGACGCTCGATCCGTCCAACGAGGAAGCGCTCAACGATCTGTTCGACTACTACCTGCAGGCTCCCGGATTTCTGGGCGGCGGCTACGACAAGGCCGAAGGTGTGGCGCAGCGGATCGCGCAACGCAACGCCGCGGAGGGCTACTTCGCCCGGGCCCAGCTAGCCGACAAACGCAAGCAATTCGATACCGCGGAACAACAGCTTCGCCGCGCCATGGATCTCGCGCCCCGCCAGGTTGGCCGAGTGCTGGATCTGGCCAAATACCTGGCCAAACGCGGACGGATTCAAGAAAGCGAAGCGGCTTTCGACAAGGCCGAGCAGCTTGCTCCCGGCAGCCCGAAAGTTTGTTTTGCGCGGGCGCGTACTTACGTCGAGCAAAAGCGCAACCTGGACAAGGCCAGAATGCTGCTGATCAAGTATCTGCACAGCGACCTGACGCCCGACGACCCGCCGCGGGAACAGGCCGAAAAGCTGCTGAAGCAGGTCACCGGCGCTTAGCGGCATCCGATGTCAGCCATCGCAATGTGCGCGATACTGGGATCGTGAGACGGTCCTCCGCCCCTATCTCCCCGATTGAGCCGCGGACCGCTTTGGACAGGCTTGACGTCCAGAAGTCCCCCAGCGGCCCGGAGTTTCCATCTCCCAGCGGCCGGCCGCGGATATTTTTCCGTGAGGCACTCCGGTTCAGCCTGCAAGCGCTGCAGGCCAACAAATTCCGCACCTTTCTCACCGCGCTGGGGCTAGTCATCGGGAACGCGTCGGTCATCCTGGTCGTCACCATCTCCATCACCAGCCGCGACTACATCCTGGATCAGATTCGGGGCATCGGTTCCAACCTGATCTACGGCCAGTATTCGGCCGGCACGAATACTTCCACGAAAGTGGATGCCGATTTCATCAAGCTGGCCGATGTGGAGGCCGTCCGCAAGCAACTCGGTCCGCGCATCGTGGCGGCCACGGGCGTCATGACCAACTACGGCCGGCTGCTGATCAACGGCAAGGAGCAGGATGTTTCGGTTATCGGCTCCGACGAGCAGTATCCGCTGGTGCGCAACATGCTGCTGCTGTCCGGGCATTTTATGGATGAGAGCGACGTGCGGCAGCGGCAGCACGTTGTGATGCTCACCGAGAAGCTGGCCGTGCGCCTGTTTGGAGGTCCCCAAGCGGCGATCGGACAGAACATCAAGCTTTACGAATTGAAGTTCACCGTGATCGGGACCTTTAAGGAGCGGACAGGGACTTTCGGAATCTCCGAGATCACCAGCGAAACCGTGCTGATGCCGATCACCGTGATCAAGTTATTCACGCCGGTGGAGCGTATCGACCCGCTGTACGTGCAGTCGCGGCGGGCCTCCGACGTGCAACCGCTCACGGCGGCCATCAAGCAGATTCTCGAAAGCCGCCACAGAGCCGGCGCGCGCTACGACGTCGAGAATCTGGCGGGCATTCTGGAAGCCGCGCAGCGGATCGCATCTGTGCTCACCATCGTGCTGCTCATGGTCTCGGCGATCGCGCTCGTCATTTCCGGCATCGGCATCATGAACATCATGCTGGTGACGGTAACCGAGCGGACTCGCGAGATTGGCTTGCGGATGGCGGTGGGGGCCTCGCGCCGCGCTGTACTGGACCAGTTTCTCACCGAGGCGGTCGTCATCAGCCTGGCCGGAGGTCTGCTTGGAATCCTGCTGGGCATTTCGATTCCGCTGGGAATCCGCTTCTTCATCGACGACTTTCCCTCTCCCCTGCGCGGCATTCTGTCGAACGTCCCGATCTCCACCGTGTCAGTGCTGGTGGCGTTCGGCGCTTCGGTGATCGTCGGAGTGGTGTTTGGGATGCTGCCGGCCAACCGCGCCTCGCAATTGAATCCCACTGAGGCGTTGCGCTACGAGTAAGGGGCCTTCGAAACCCGGCCGCTTCAGCGTTCATTCATCTCAGTGCGGGTGAAACTGCGGCCGCTCCGGACTTGCTCCAGGCTCTTCATGATCTTCCGGTACTCACTACTCCGCGCTCTGGCGGTGGTGGTTCGTGGCGCGGGCACAGACTTTTTCTTGACACGCTTCGTGCTTTTCATACAGACTCTGTCCACCTAACTCTACCGTTGGCGCTCGGAACCAGGTTGAAGTTGGCAAGGGCTACGAAATGATCCCCTTGCGGACCGCGTACAGGATCAGCTCCGGGACGCTGTGGAGGTTGAGCTTTTGCAAAATGTGCGTGCGGTGCGTGTCCACGGTATAGAGGCTGAGGTTGAGGGAGTTGGCGATTTCCTTGTTGGTTTTGCCTTCGGCGATGAGCTGTAGAATCTCGCGCTCTCGGTCGGTCAGCAATTCGTAGCTGTCTTCGGCGCTCCGGCGGTCGAGCGCCTCCACGTAGTCTTCCTGCAGAATCCGGCTGATTTTCGGGCTGAAGAACGATCGGCCTTCCGCCACCGCGCGAATGGCCGCGATCAGCTCGGTCTTCAACGCGTCCTTGAGCAGGTAGGCGCGCGCGCCGGCCTTGAGGGAGCGGATCACGTAGCTTTCGTCGTAGTGCATGCTGAGGATCACGACGCCGGTGCCGGGCTGCTTGTCGACGATGCGCCGGGTGGCCTCGATGCCGTTCATGTTGGGCATCGCGATGTCCATCACCACCACGTCGGGATGCTGCTCCCGCGCCAGTTCGACGATCTCGCGGCCGTCCGCCGCCTCGCCCACCACCGCGAATCCCGGCTGCCGCTCCAGCAGCAGCCGCATCCCGTCGCGCAGAATGTTGTGGTCGTCAGCGAGCAGGATGCGGACGTTGTCCATTTCTTCCGTCTCCGTTCAAAGCCGCGAGCGGCAGCCGCGCCTGCAACAGTGTCCCGCGCCCGGGCCGGGAGTCGATCTCGAAACTTCCGCCCAGGTGCCGGACGCGCTCTTCCATCCCGACCAGGCCCATTCCGCGCACGCGCCGGGTGTCGAATCCGGCGCCGTCGTCCTGCACGCTGAGCAGAATCTCGCCGCGCTCGCCGCCTTCGCCTTTGACCGCGATCTGGACGGCACTGGCTTGCGCGTGCCGGGCGCAGTTGTTCAGCGCCTCCTGCACGACGCGATAGATGCAGGTCTTGTGCTCTTCCGGCAGCTCGTCCGGCACGTCGCTGGACACCTCCACGCGCATGCCGGTGCGTTTGGCGGTTTCGCGCGCCTGCCAATCCAGGGCCGGGACCAGTCCGAAATCGTCCAGCATGGACGGCCGCAGCAGCAGCGCCATGTTGCGAATCTCGTTCATGCCTTTCTCGGCCAGATTGCGAATCGCCTCCAGATGGGGCCGCACATCCGCGGCCGGGTCCAGGTCGAGCAGGTTTTCGGTTTCCATCAAGACCGCTGAGAACGACTGGCCGATTTCATCGTGCAACTCGCGCGAGAGTTTCCGCCGTTCGTCTTCCTGGGCCCGAACCAGCTTGGCCGAGAGTTCCTGCAGGCTGGCCTGAGCTTGCACGCTTTCCTTCAGCCGGCGTTGCGCCTCGCCTTCCAGGCGCAAGACGTGGAAGATAGTCAACCCTGCCAGCGCGGCGCCTCCCAGCAGCGTGATCGCGATCATCGCCGCCAGCCCGAGCTGCAAACGCTCGAACAGCGCGCCCAGTTTGGTATTACCGCGCCGGAGCGACTCCTCATTGAGCGCTTCAATCCGGTCGGCGATTTGCAGCATGGTGGTCCGGCGCGGCACGAGTTGCTCGTAGAAGAATGCGTAGCGGTACTTGTTGCGTTCTTCGGGCGACCAGGAGAAGGTGCTGTCCAGGACCCTCCAATAGGCTTCAATCTCTACTTGCAAGGCGCGAAACGGCGCGGTCTCCTCGGGCTCGAGCGATTGGCCGTAGCTGGCGAGCGCCGCAGTGATGTCGCGGCGCAGCCCTTCCACGGCGGTGAGTTGGGCGCGCGCCCCGGTGGCCTCCGGCGCCAGCAGCGAGTCCCGCACATACGTCCCGGAAAGATAAATGTTGGACCGAATCTGCTCCAGCGTCCGGTTGCGCGTCAGAAAGCGGGCCTGAAGCTTGCCGTCATTTTGGCGCAGCGTACTCAACAGGAGCAGAGCTGCGATTTCAGCCGCCGCCATCAGCAGCAGCAAGCCGCCAAATCCCATCACCAGAATTAGCCCGGGCCGGCGCATTCCTAGCTTCATCCGTCAACCATTGTAGAGCCGCGACGAGACACCGATCCTGCGGTGCTCACTCTCTAAGATAATTGGACGCAAACCTCTTGGGTATCGCGTCGTTCCTGTATAAGGCGATTTCCCGGCCCGAGAAATACAGTACAGACGGGATACTGCTCGAGCCGGGGCTTCGATATTCTGTAACTGCATCTTCCCTTGGAGGTTTCTGATGAGATTGCGATTCTTGGCCTGCGCCGGCGTGGCCGCGCTGTGCGTGACTTTAGGGGCTTGCAAGAAGAACGTGGCTGCGGCGAAAACAACTCCGCCGGCTCCGGTCGCCAGCACACCCGCGCCCGCCGCGTCCCGGCCCGTGGCGCGTTCCACTCCTTCCCGTCCGGCCCCGAGCGCTCCCAGCACGCGGTCCCGTATGCCCGACGCGGCCACTCGCGCCCGCATCCAGGATCTGCTGAACCGGATCCAGGACGCTTATTTCGATTACGATAAGCACACCATCCGTCCAGACGCCGAGGCTGCCTTGAAAACCGACGCGCAGACGCTGGCCGACATCATCCGCCAGTATCCGGACTTCAAGCTGACGGTGGAAGGCCACTGCGACGAGCGCGGTTCGGAAGAATATAATCTCGCGCTGGGCGACGCCCGCGCCAAGCAGGCCAAGGAGTATCTGGCGAGCCTGGGGCTGCCTGACCAACAGCTGAACGTCATCAGCTATGGCAAGGACAAACCGGTCTGCGCGGATCACGACGAGGCGTGCTGGCAGAAGAATCGCCGGGCGCACATCACGCAAGCGCAAGCGCAGTAAGACCGGTAGCTCGCCTTAGTGGCGCGCCAGGCGTGCCAGGGCCCGCGCTACTGAAACGTCGGCGGCCGGGGCAGGGCACGCCGGAGAGCGGATTTCCACAGCTCCGCCGCCAGTGTGAGATTCTGTCCGGCTGTGCCGCGCTTGGGTTTCGCAACGACGTCTAAAGCCAGTTAACAGAGCCCATCTCTCCGAGAACTTCTTGCGCCGGTTCTTCGTCTTCCCATGCGATCACCGGCGCAGCCAATTTGCAAAGCCTACTGGCCCGCTCGGCAGGGCGGTGGGACACGCGATGGCGTTCAAGAACCGCGAGCGCAGCGAATGGTCTTTTTGCTGCTGGATCTTCGGCCGTGTGCGACCCGAGACATAGGTAACAGAATCCTGGTGAGCCGGGCGGGACTCGAACCCGCGACCACCGCATTAAAAGTGCGATGCTCTACCAACTGAGCTACCGGCCCGGAAGCGCAAGGAAGGCGTTCTTTCTCAAGATAGCATGCTCAACATCAGCGAGCCGTTCTCTCAGCCGGCCATGTTTCAATTCGATGCTTCCGGATCAACCGGTGCCGGTGGGGCGCTGATCGCTCGCGGCGAGCAGCATTCGGATGGCGGAGATCAGCAAGAGGCTCATCGCGCCGCCCGTCAGCATGATTTGGGGAGGCACTTGCCAGGCGCGATTGGTGGCCAGCGTGGCCTGCGAGAGAAACGCGAAACCCGTTCCGAGCGCGGCCTGCAGGATGGGTTTTAGAACCCAGCGGTGCGCCGGGTCCGCATAGGCGTCCACCAGCAGGAACCCGAGCAGAGCGGACGCGGTTGGAATGGCAATGCGGAACAGGCTGTTCTGATCGGAGAGAAACGACGTATCCAGATACCAGGCGGCTGCAAAGAACGACATGTAGAGTACCAGAGCTTCCATCATGAGCACGGCTGGATCCGTGGTGCGGCGGATGCGGCTGAGGATGACGCACGGCACGGCGGAGGCTGCATCGTGAAAATATTGCCGGGGCGAGGAGTAGCGCTCTTTCAAATCGCCGAGTACTTGCTCGCGCGCGGCCGGTGGAAGCAGCAACCGCACCACGGCCTCAGCGAATTTGGACGGCGCAGCGCGCATCAACCTGCCTCACTGGTCCATCGCTTGCCCCACTGCCGCGCCCAGTCCTTGCCCCAAACCCGTACGATGGATTCCCAGACGCGCCTGGCGGTGATGGCCGATTCCTGCAGCGCGCGTTCGCCCAAAGCCTCCAGCCGATAGCAGCGCTTGGCGCGGCCGCCTCGCTCCGGCGTCGGGTCCGAGAGCCAGGAGGAGATGAAGCCCTTGTCCTCCAGGCGGTCGAGCGTGACGTAGACCGCGCCGAGCGAAACGCTTTTCGGATGCACGAGTTCTTCCACCTTGGCGTGGATGGTGACGCCATATGCGTTATCGCGCAGCGACAGAATAGCGGCCAGCACCAATTGCTCGAATTGGCCCGCGGAGTCGGGCTTGGACATTACCCATACATTGTAAGGGTAATGCGGCCGTGTTGTCCAGCATGGTCGATCCGCAGGCCTCGGCCGCCGCATCGAATTCGACACCGTGCGTTCACGCGAGTGCGAACGCGGCACGCAGGAGTGCGTGCGCCACGTCATCGGGTCCGGGAAGCGTGGCACAATGACTTTAACAACATGCGCGTGGGAATCATCGGCACTGGAGCGGTGGCGCACAAACACGCGCAGGCCTACGCCAATATCGGATTCAAAGTGGCGGTCTGCACCAACACCGATTCCGAGGCCGGACGAGTCTTCGCCGATCGCTACGGCTGCGACTTCGTTCCCACGTACGAGCAAGTCTGCCGCCACGAGCAAGTGGATTACGTGGATGTCTGCACGTTTCCCGATTTCCGGTTGCAGCCGCTCCAGGCTTGCGCCGAAGCGAAGAAGCACGTGCAGGTGCAGAAACCGATCGCGACCAACCTGGACACGGCGCAACGCATGATCCAAACCGCGCGGGAGGCAGGCATTCAACTGGGCGTGGTCAGCCAGCACCGCTTCGACGACTCCATTCGATTTCTGCAGCACGCTTTGGACGCGGGCCGGCTAGGAAAAATTCTCCAGGCCGACGCCTACGTCAAGTGGTACCGGTCCGCCGCCTATTATTCGCGACCGATCAAGGGAAGCTGGGGCATCGAAGGTGGCGGCGCGCTGATCAACCAGGCCATCCACCAGATCGATTTGCTGCTGTGGCTGACCGGCGGCATCTCGGAAGTGTTCGGATACTGGCAGCAAGGTGCGGTGCACCGCATCCAGTCGGAAGACGTGCTGGCGGCGTTGGTCAGATATTCTTCCGGCGCGCTGGGTGTAATTCAAGCCGCCACCGCCTTTTGGCCGGGCTACAGTGAGCGGCTGGAGATTCACGGGACCAAGGGTACGGCCGTCGTTTCGGGCGACAAACTTACAACCTGGCACGTCGAAAATGATTCGGGCGATCCGCCGCCGCTCGCTCACAACGCTGCCTCCGGCGCTGCGGATCCGATGGCCATCTCGCTGGCTCCGTTCGAGCGCCAGTTTCTGGACTTCGCCGCCGCCATCAGCACGGGACGCAAGCCGCTCTCGGCGGGCGAAGATGGCTATCGGGCATTGCAGGTGGTGCTCTCGATTTACGAATCTTGCCGCGACGGACGCGTGGTGAGGATCTAAGCGGCAGACTCTCGCATGCAGATTCGCGTCCCAGCCTCGAGCGCCAATCTTGGCCCCGGTTTCGACGCCCTGGGCCTGGCGCTCGGCATCTATCTGACGTGCCGGTTTGAGCGCGCCGGACAGCTTTCGATTCGTGTCACTGGTCGCGATGCCGATCAAATTTCCACCGGGCCGGACAACCTGATCTGGCAGACCGCGTGCGCGGTTGCTCGCGACGTCGGCGGCGAGTTGCCGTCCATCGCGCTTGTAATCGACAACGACATACCGATCGGCAAGGGACTGGGATCGAGCGCGGCCGCACTGATCGCCGGCGTCGTGATCGCCGATCATCTTCTGGGACTGCATTGGAAGCCGCACCGGATCCTGGATGAAGCGGCGCGGATCGAAGGCCATCCGGACAACGTCGCGGCCTGCGTGCTGGGATCGATCGTGGCGAGCGCCATTGACGCGGGAGGCGTGGCGCGCGCGGTGCGGCTGGAACTGCCCGCGCGTTATGGCATCGCGGTGGTCGTGCCGGATTTTACTCTGCCCACCACCGAAGCGCGCAAGGTGTTGCCCGATTGTTATTCGAGCCAGGATGCTATTTTCAATGTGCAACGCAGCGCGCTGCTGGTGGCCGCGCTCGCTACCGGAACGACTAGCGCGTTTCCCATTGCGCTCGAAGACCGGCTGCACCAGCCCTATCGTTACGTGCTGGTGCCGGGGCTCGAGCAGATGGTGAATTTGCGCGCGCCGGGTTTGCTGGGATGCGTCTTGAGCGGCGCCGGCCCTTCCATTCTGGTGTTCTACGAAAAAGGCTACGAGCAGGTCTGCGACCTGGTGCGGCAGATTTTTGCGATCCACGGGCGCGCTTCAGAAACGCTGTGGGCGCACATCGACGAGAAGGGTTACGAGTTGACGTAAGCGCTACACGCCGCGCCGGTTGCCCCACAGATCGATGTGCAGGCGCGGGCTGAAGCGGAATCCTTCGCGCTTGGCAATTTCGGCCAGCCAGCGCCCGCGCTCCGCCAATACAGCCGCGTCCACACCTTCCGGCATCAGCACCACTTGACTTTTCCGGGCGCCGATCTCATCCACCATGGCGCGCACCTGCGCCAGGTCCGCCGGATCTACGATGACGAACTTCAATTGGTAGGGGTAGAGCTGGATCAGCCGCTTCAGGACTTCCGGCTGATAGCGCAGCCGTTCGTGCTGCGCCGCCCAGCGTCCGCCTTCGCGCTCGGCCGGCGTGGAGTTGGCCAGCTTGGGGCTGATGCTCATCAGATCGCAGCGCACGCCGGCGTACACGGTGCCCGCGGTCTCGATGGTGATGTGCTGGCGCAGGCGGCGTGTCAATTCTTCAATCTCCGGCGCGATCATCGGCTCGCCGCCGGTGATGACAACGTGCGACGCGTTGTAGCGATCCACTTCCTGGATGATGGAGTCGACGGAGCGCTCTGATCCCTCGGGCGTCCACGACGTGTACGGCGTGTCGCACCACACGCAGCGCAGATTGCAGCCGCTGGTGCGGATGAACACGGATGGCATGCCGAGCAGCGTGCCTTCGCCCTGAATGGAATAGAAAATTTCAGCGATTCGCACTGGTGTACTCGGCCGGATCTTTGAGACCGGCTTGCGCGAAGCCCTCGAGACGCAGCCGGCAGGAGTCGCACAGACCGCAGGCGCGGCCGTCTTGGTCGGGATCGTAGCAACTGTGAGTCAGACCGAAGTCGACGCCCAGCTCGGCGCCTAACTTGACGATGGCGCATTTCGAGAGTTGAATCAAAGGCGTGTGGATCTTCGTGCGCGCGCGGCCTTCGACGCCCGCCTTGGTGGCCAGGTTGGCCAGGCGTTCGAAGGCCTCGATGAATTCCGGACGGCAATCCGGATAGCCCGAGTAATCGATGGCGTTCACTCCGATGAAGATGTCGGACGAGCCGAGCACTTCCGCCCAGCCCAGAGCGAGAGCGAGAAAAATCGTGTTGCGAGCCGGGACGTAGGTGATGGGGATGCCGGCGCTCAGTCCCGCTTTGGGGACTTCGATGTCGGCCGTGAGCGCGGAGCCGCCGAACAAGCGCAAATTGATCGGCAGCACCAGGTGCTCCGCCGCGCCCAGGCTCCGGGCCACTCGCGCCGCGGCGTCCAGCTCCACGCGATGGCGCTGGCCGTAGTCGAAGCTCAAGGCGTGGCACTCGAAGCCCTCGCGGCGCGCGACCGCGAGACAGGCGGCCGAATCCAGCCCGCCGCTCAACAAACATACAGCGGGCTTTCTGTTCGATGGCATGGAGATGCTTTCATTATAGGCGCGCGCCGGCTATCCTTTCGGATAGCCCTGAAAACAAATGCGCTTCCTAACGTTGTTAAACTTGTAGTTGAAGTGACGCGTTACTACTTTGATCACAACGCGACGACGCCCGTATCTGCGGAGGTACTCGAAGTACTCGTTCCAGCCCTACTTGAAGTGTACGGAAACGCCTCCAGCATTCACGGGCCCGGCCAGGCGGCCAAGCAGCGGCTAGAGGCCGCGCGCCGCCAGACTGCCGCGCTGCTCAATTGCGACCCGAAGGAAGTGGTGTTTGTGAGCGGCGGCACCGAGGCCGACAACCTCGCAATCTTTGGAAGCGTGCGCGCGCATCCCGCCGGCAAGAAGCATGTGATCACGACCGCGATCGAGCATCCCGCGGTGTTGAATTCGTGCCGCGAGCTGGAGCGAGAGGGCGTGGAGGTCACCTACGTGCGTGCGGGCTCGGACGGCTTGATCGATCCGGACGAGATCCGCCGCGCACTGCGGCCCGAGACGGTGTTGATTAGCGTCATGCACGCCAACAACGAGCTGGGGACCGTGCAGCCGATCGAGGAAATTTCGAGGATCGCGCGCGAAGCCGGCGTTCTCCTGCACGCGGATGGTGTGCAGGCGGCAGGCAAGATTCCGGTGGACGTCCAGGCGCTGGGCGTTGACTTGTATTCGATCAGCGGGCACAAGCTGTATGCGCCCAAGGGAATCGGAGCGCTGTATGTGAAGAGCGGAACGCCGCTGCGATCGATTCAATTCGGCGGCCACCACGAGCGCGAGCGCCGGCCCGGTACGGAGAACGTTCCGGGAGCGGTGTCACTCGGCTGCGCCGCTGCTGCGGCGAATGCAAAGCTGTCCGATGAATCCGCGCGGCTGGCCCAACTGCGCGACCGATTGGAGCGCGGCATCCTGGCTTGCGTTCCGGCTTGCGACGTCAACGGCGACAGAGCGCGGCGCACTCCTAATACAACCAATATTTTCTTCGACGGCCTGGAAGGCGAAGCCATGGTGATCTCGCTCGACTTGAAGGGATTCGCGGTTTCGAGCGGGGCGGCTTGCTCGAGCGGCGCCGTCGAGCCGTCACACGTGCTGCTGGCCATTGGATTGTCGCGCGAGCGTGCGCGCGCCAGCTTGCGATTCTCGCTGGGCCGCTCCAACACCGAGGAGCAGGTGGATGCGTTGATTGACGCCGTGTCCGAGTCCGCAGCGCAATTGCGAAAGCTCTCCCCCACTTACACCAGTGCCTGACAACACGATTGCCGTTGCCATGTCGGGCGGAGTGGACAGCTCCGTCGTGGCGGGATTGCTGCAGAGGCGCGGCGCGTCCATCCTCGGCCTGACGATGCAGCTTTGGAACCAGCGGCGCTTGCCCGAGCTTGTTCCGGAAGGCGGCGCCACCGGACGCTGCTGTTCGCTCGACGACGTCTACGACGCACGTTTCGTCGCGCAACACCTCGGCATTCCCTACTACGTGGTCAACTTCGAGGACCGTTTCGAGGAGCAGGTGGTGCGGCCGTTCATCGACGAATATCTGGCCGGGCGCACGCCCATCCCGTGCACGCTGTGCAACAACTTCATCAAGTTCGATCAATTCCTGGATCTCGCGGCGGGCGTGGGCGCCGGGCGCATCGCCACCGGGCACTATGCGCGCGTGGCGTATGATGAATCTTCCGGCCGCTATCAACTGAAGCAGGGCGTGGATTCCGCCAAGGATCAGACCTATTTTCTGTTCGGGTTGAAGCAGGAGCAGTTGGCTCGCACCGAGTTTCCCCTCGGCGGCTTCACCAAGCCGCAGGTGCGGGCCCTCGCGCGCGAGCTGGGGCTTCCGGTCGCCGAAAAGCCCGACAGCCAGGAAATCTGTTTCGTGCCGAACGGAGACTACGCTGCATTCATCGACGCTTACTTCCGGGAGCATGGGATTGCGCCGGATCGCACGCGCGGCGAGATCCTGGACAGCGAAGGCCGTGTGCTGGGCGAGCACGAAGGCGTGCATCGGTTCACGGTTGGACAGCGGCGCGGCCTGCGCATCGCGGCCGGCGAGCCTTTGTACGTCATCGCCACCGAGCCGGCGTCGCAGCGTGTGATCGTGGGGCGTAACCAGGAGTTGCTGCGCGCGCGCCTCGCCGTCAAAGACGTCAACTGGATTTCAATTGACGCCATCGCCGCGCCCACGCGCGCGCATGTCAAGATCCGCAATAAGCACGTGCCGGCGCTGGCCACCCTGTATCCGACGCCGGACGCCACCCGCATAGAAGTCCACTTCGGCGAGCCGCAGCGCGCCGTCACGCCCGGCCAAGGCGCCGTGTTCTACGATGCCGGCCTGGTGCTGGGCGGAGGGTGGATAGAATAACGTTCATCCAGTACCTGATCGCCCAGTTCGTATTGTGGTCGCTCGCTCATTCGCCTCTGGCGCTGGCCCGGTTCTACACGAAGGTTTTGGATCTGGCGGTGCCGCGGCTGCGCCGCACGGCGCGGCGCAATCTCGAGCTCGCATATCCGCAGAAGACGGCGGCGGAACGCGAGGCCTTCGCCGATGAAGTTTTTCAATCCATCGCGCGGCTGCTGTACGCCTTCGCCCGATTTCCGCGCCTGAATCGCCAGAACATTTCCGAGTGGATCCGTTACGAGGGCCTGGAGCATTATCTCGAAGCCAAGCGGGCGGGCCGCGGCATTCTGGTCGCCACGGCCCACTTCGGCAATTGGGAGCTGAGCGCCTTCGCGCACGCGTTGATGACCGAGCCGATGCACATCATGATCCGCCCGCTCGACAATCCGGCCATCGACCGGCTGGTAGAAGGACACCGAACGCTCTCCGGCAACCGGCTCATCGCGAAGTGGGACGGCGCGCGCGCGGTGCTGCGCGCCTTGCAGCAGAACGAAGCGGTCGGCATTTTGATCGACCAAAACACGTCGCTCGAAGAAGGAGTTTTCGTGAACTTCTTTGGGACGCCGGCTTGCGCCAACACGGCTTTCGCCAAGATCGCCGCGCGCACTGGCGCCGCCGTGGTTCCGGGATTCGCGGTGTGGTCGGAAAAGGAGGCTCGCTACGTGCTGCGCTTCTATCCGCCCGTGCCCATGTCGGGCGATACGGCCGAGGACACGCAGCGCATCCACTCGTTGCTCGAGGGCGTTATCCGCGAGCACCCCGGGCAGTGGCTTTGGATCCACCGGCGCTGGAAAACCAGGCCTCCCGGCGAGCCATTTCTGTATTGAAGAAACACCTCATATACACGATCTAAATGGCTAAAAGCAAGAGTATTATAGAGCAGCCTAAACGGTGCGTCCTATTGTGAGAACGGTAACCGCACGAGCGGCGAATACATCTCTTTAGAGAGTAATGCAATCTCGAAGCAATTTCTTCTCGCGCCGCCGATTCCTGTTGTCGGCGGCCGCCCTGACGCCGGCCGCTCGCTTGCTCCAGGGGCAAGCGCGAAAGGACACGACCTTCAGCGCGGACGTCAACGTGGTCAATGTCCTCGCGACGGTGCGCGACAAACAAGGAGCCATTGCTCGCGAGCTGAGCAAGGATGATTTCCTTCTGGACGAAGACGGACGCCCGCAAGTGATCCGCTACTTCGCGCGGGAATCCAATCTCCCGCTGACGCTGGGGCTGCTGATCGACACCAGCGGGAGCCAGCGGCGCGTGCTGGGCGAAGAACGAACGGCAAGCTATCGCTTTCTTGATGAAGTGCTGACCGGCAAGGACCAGGCGTTCGTGATTCACTTCGATCGCGATGTCGAGTTACTGCAAGACCTGACGTCCTCGCGCAAAAAGCTGGAGGACGCCTTGGCGAAGATCGAGATGGCTGAACAGCAGCGGCCGCGTCCGCAGCGGGGCGACGGAAGGCGCTCTCCGGGTCGCGGCTATCCAGGCGGCGGACGGCAGGGTGGTGGAGGCGGCACTTCGCTCTATGATGCGGTTCTCCTGGCCTCGGATGAATTGATGAGCAAGCAAGGCGGGCGCAAGGCGCTCATCCTGCTCACCGATGGCGTCGACGTAGGCAGCAAAGTCGGAATCAGCCGCGCAATCGAGGCCGCTCAGCGAGCCGACACGCTGGTCTACGGCGTTCGCATCGCCGATCCGGAAGCGTACAACGGTATGGGCCACGGACAGGGCCGCAGGGGCGGCATGGGCGGCGGCAATCCGCCTTATGTCTACGGGGACCGCATGGACGGCAAAAAAGTCTTGCAGCGGCTTTCCGGCCCGAGCGGCGGCAGCTACTTCGAGGTGTCCAGCAAGGAGCCGGTCGACAAGATCTATAGCCGGATTCAAGACGAGCTGCGCAATCAGTACAGCCTCGGCTACACATCCGATCGCACGGACGCGGGCCCCGGCTACCGCAGAATCCACCTCACCACCAAGCAGAAAGGCCTCGCGGTGCAAGCGCGCGAGGGCTATTACGCTCGCAACTAGGAGGCTCCGTTCGCGGGCATCAGCGTGTGCAGGCGGATGAATTCGACCGTGCGCCGCAGAATGTCTCGCGTGCGTTCGTTGTCATCGCGGCTATCGAAGCCGTGCTGGCCGGCCGCGTGGTTGAGAAGATCCAGCATGGCGTTTTTCTTCAGCGCCTGCTGAATAAATTGGTCGATGGCTTCGTTCAGTTGGGGTAGGTCCAGGCCGGCCCTTGCGATCAACATAGGCGGGATTCGGCCGCGACTCTCGGCCATCTGCGTTGTCGCGGAGAACTGCGGCGCGGGCGCGTGCAGCACAGCATAGTAGGCGACGATGCAGCGGATCGCCTCGCGCGCCTCATGCAAGAAACTTGCCAGGAACACGCCGCCACCGGAGAAAAACCAAAGGCAGAGCCGCGTCGCATCGACGCCCAGCGATTGGGTGTTCGAGGAAACGTGCGCGATCAAGTGCTGAATGTCGCCCAGCGCCTGCGGCGCTTGGTCGTACCCGAAAAAGCGGTGGTTGAACATGATCGCGGCGAGGCCGGAGGCTCCGATCAAACGCCCGAAGGACTCAAACAGTCCCCAGTCCTTCGGCTCGGTCAGCAGATTCCCCGGCACGGGTCCGCCGTGAATCAGGATTACTGCCGGAGACGGCGCGGCCGGCTTCTCCGGCAGGGGACCGTACAGGTCGAAAAGCAGCTGCCCGTCCGCGGTGGCCTTGAACGCCAGATTCCGCCGGATGGAAACGCGCTCCATGCCCGGCACGCGATAGTGAATGTGCGCGCGCGCGGCTTCTTTCACCCAATCCGGATCTTCCCGCTTCTGCTCGGCCGGTCCCATGGCTTCTACTATAAGGGACTCCAGCACCCGCCAGAAATCATTAGAAAATCCTTACACCTTCTTCAGGACTTCTTTATGAGTACTCGCCTATCATCGGCGTGGAATGGTACCCCTCAATCCCGGCGACAGGCTCGACCGCTACCGGCTGGACGCTCTGGTCGCGCGCAGCGGCATGGCTTCCATTTTCCGGGCCACCGACCTTGGCTCCTGGCAGCCGGTCGCCATCAAAATTCCCCATCCGGAGATGGAAAGCGATCCGGTGTTCTTCGAGCGCTTCCATCGCGAGGCGGCGATCGGCCAGCGCATGGACCATCCTGGCGTGATCAAGGTGCTTCCCAACCCAGACCGCAGCCGCGTCTACATGGTCCTGGAATGGGTGGACGGCCGCCTGCTTCGAGACATCCTTGGCGAGCAGACCAGATTTCCGGTCGAGCGTTCGGTCGCGATCGCTCTGCGGATTTGCGATGCGCTGCATTACATTCACGGCAAGAATGTCGTGCACCGCGATCTGAAGCCCGACAACATCATGCTGGATTCAGAGGACCATATCAAGCTGATCGATTTCGGACTCGCTTCCAACGCAGGATCGCGCCGCCTGACCTTCGCGAAGTTCTCGCATCTGATGGGGACACCCAACTACATCTCGCCCGAGCAAGTGAAAGGCAAACGCGGCGATGCGCGCAGCGACGTTTATGCGCTGGGAGTGATTCTGTACGAAATGCTGACCGGCCAGTGTCCTTTTCAAGGACCCAACCCGGTGGCCATCATGAACGCACGCCTCAAGAGCGATCCGGTAGCCCCACGCAAGCTTGAGCCTTCGATTTCGCCCCAGCTTCAGGAGATCATCCTGCGAGCACTGGAACGCGACCCCAAGAAGCGCCATGCGTCCGCGCGCGATTTCGCGTGGGACCTCGAGCATCCGGACCAAGTCAGCCTGGTGGAACGTCCGGAGTCTCGCGTACGCCGGCAGCCTGAACCCTTACGCAATAAAATCTTGATCTATTCGCTGCTCGCGATGATTCCGGTTACCATCTTCGCCCTGCTGCTGTACCTGGCGGGGCATCCGAACGGTTTCTGAAATGCGCCTGCACCACCCAACGGCAACCCACTGGGACAATCGCCTAGAATATCAGCCAGAAGCGAACATGCCGCTGTCCATCATCTTGCCGCGGGAAGAGGGGAATTGAGCGCCGGCCGAATTCTGGTGGTGGACGATGAACCCCATATCCGGCGCATCCTGCGCACGGCGCTGACTGCCGCTGGCTACGAGGTCGACGATGCCAGAACCGGCGAGCAGGCGCTGGAAAAGGTGCGCGAGTTTCGTCCCGACCTGGTGGTGCTCGACATCAACATGCCTGGCATGGGCGGCTTGGCGGCCTGCCGCGAGATCCGCGCTAACACGGACATCGGGATCATCATGCTGACGGTCCGCAACCGCGAGGAAGACAAGGTGGAGGCATTGGATGCCGGCGCGGACGACTTTGTCACCAAGCCCTTCAGCACGCCCGAGCTGCTGGCTCGCATTCGCGCCGCGTTACGACGCTTGCCTGTGTCGCCGCAATCGTCACCGGCACGCCTTCGAGTAGGACGCCTGGTGATCGACTTTGCCGCCCGCAGCGTCTCGAGCGGATCAACGGCCAGCCATTTGACACCCAAGGAATTGGATCTGCTACGCTACCTCACCCAGCATGCCAACGAAGCCGTGGCGCATCGGCAATTGCTGCAAGCCGTGTGGGGACCGGACTACGGCGACCAGGTGGACTACCTGCGCGTATTCATCCGCAACCTTCGCAAGAAGATCGAGCTGGATCCGGATCGTCCGGAATTCATTACCACCGAGCCGTGGGTCGGCTATCGGTTCAACGGCCAGCCTGAGGCGATGTAAACGGCAATTCGCCGGCCTGAATCACGGTGCACTGGCCGCGTTGGGCGCATCGGCCGGATGCGGTGGAGCATTCGCTGATTCCTCCAGCACAGCCAGGCGAACGCGCATCAGCCCCACTTCCTCCTCACCGAGCTGTTCGGCGCAGCCCTGCACGATGCGTCTTCCCAGGTCACGTAGCCTGACGCGATACTCAGGATCTGCCGTAGTGGTCGCGATGTCGCCGAGGGCCCGCAGCAGGCGCAAGCTGACAGCGATGTCGGCCCTCGAATAGAGGCGAATCTGCTCGAACGCCGAGGTCAGCAACCCGTCGAAGTCGATCCAGTGGATGCTGGCCCGAACGACGCCGGGCGGATCGTAGAGCAGCGTGGCAGGCGGCTCGCGGGAAGCAAAACGGATCAGAATCCTGCTCAACTGGTCCACGCAGCTGACGCCAGTGCTGGGATCGTTGACGGCGGGCGAGATGGCCTTCAAAGCAATGTCGACGATTTGCAGGACCCCGAACTCGATGTCCTGTTGCAGCGTCCGGGAAGGACCCAGGTCTACTGTCCCGAGCAGCTCGTCGCGGCTCTCCGGCGACAGCCGACTGCCGCGGTACACCATAAGAAGCCGCGCTCCTGCCGGGACGAACTGCCCGACTCGCCGGACAATGTTTACCTTCACGTGATATGCCTTCGCGAGGTCCACCAGGCGCGTCGTATCGATGTAACGAATGTAGCCCGACGCCTGACTCACGACTGGTGTCTCCCAGGTGCCCGGCTCCAGCAAGTGGGGATCCGCCAAGGCGTCCAGCCGGTGCGGCCAAGGCATCATTTCATCGATCATCGCTTCGGTTTCGGATGCAATCCGGTCGACGATGTGGCTGACGCTGATGGCTTGGGAAATGTGGTGAATAAAAAACAGCAGCCACGCCACGCAGGCCAGGGCGAGCAACATCGCTCCCAGAACCGTGGCCACGGGCGCGAACGGATGCGGAAGCGAACGCGCCGCCGGCAGCGCCGCCATACAGTAGCAGAAGGTACCCAAGAAAATTCCCAGCGTCCATTGCGTGACGCGATCCCTGGCAAAACTGACGATGATACGCGGCGAGAATTGCATGGAGGCGAGCGTCAGCGTCATCAGCAGGATCGCGAACACGATGGAAACCACGGTCATGATGGAGGCCGCGATGCCGCCCAGAATGATCTGAGCCACCTGCGGGTCCGAATGAGAGGGAAACAACGCGGCCGGCACCAAGTCGCTGACGGATGGGAAGGTCTCTTCCAGCCATGACAAGATCGCGCCGGCACATCCCAGAGCGAGCGCGATCGTCAGCGGGCGGACCAGAAACCCGCCGCGCAGATTGAACATCGCTTGGCGGATCAACAATGGCAGGCGTTTATCCACGATGCTACCTGTCTAAGAGTGTAGTAGGACTGGCACGTCTGCCCCAAGCCTTGCGCTCATTTCCACCAGCGGGCACGGGTGCTCATGACGCATTCTTGCCTGCGGACTGCAAATGACCACGCCTTTCCTGCCACCTAGGAGGAAGGCTGGATGGAAGGCAAATTGCTTGAATGCCAGCAAAATCCCTATATGGCTGCGTGCCTGATCGGCGAGACAAGCGAGCCGAGTGCTCTCTTAATAGAATCTTTATCCCTTTTCAATGACTTCTTCAGCGCGGGCGACCTAGGCTCGAAAGTGGGAGCGCGTAACAGCATGTCACTCGCACGGGATCGAATCCTGGCTCCTGCGGTGGGTCGGCCGGAATCGCCATGCGGCGGACCACAGCAGTCCGAGCTGCACATTTCCGTTATCTTTACGGCGGTGGAATCGACGCTGGCGGCGTTGAAACATGCCGGCGTTCTGGCCGGCAACCTGGGGGCGCGCATTTCGCTGGTGGTGCCTCAAGTGGTACCCTACCCTCTGCCACTGAGGAACTCGCCAGTCGCGGCCGATTTCAATGAGCGCCGCTTTCGAGTGATCGCCGGTCAGAGCCGCGTGGAAACCAATGTTTTGATATACCTGTGCCGTGACCGGCTGGAAACCCTGAGGACGGCGCTGAAGCCGCATTCGCTGGTCATCATTGGCGGACGCAAAACGTGGTGGCCCGCGCCGGAGAAAAGGCTGGCCGCGCAATTGCGCCGCGCGGGCCACGAAGTGATTTACTCCGAGATGGAGCGAGGTGAAAAATGCTCGACCTGTTCTACGTCGCTGTAGCGTGTTTGTTTCTGATTGCTTGTTGGGGCTTCACCAAAGCCTGCGACAAGCTGTAGGAGGAAAGCCATGGACTATATCATCGCCGGCATCGCGTCGCTGGGCCTGCTCGTCTACCTGGTTTACGCACTGCTCCGCCCGGAGAAGTTCTGAGAGGAATTTATGACTAGCGCCGGAGTCCTGCAAATCGCGCTGTTTTTCGGGATCATACTGATCTGTACCAAGCCGCTGGGCGCCTACATGGCGAATGTTTTCGAAGGCCGCCGGACCTTCTTGCACCCGGCCCTGCGCTGGCTGGAGGTGCTGACTTACAAAGCAGCCGGCATCCGCGAAGACGTCGAACAGCGCTGGACCCAATACACGGCAGCGCTGCTGAGCTTCAGCATCTTCGGCTTTCTGCTCGCCTACCTGCTGCAGCGGGCCCAGGCCTATCTGCCGTTCAACCCCCAGAATTTTGGGACACCGGTTATGACGCCCGACCTGGCCTTCAACACGGCGGTCAGCTTTCTTACCAACACCAACTGGCAGTCCTACTCGGGCGAATCGACGGTGAGCTATTTCGTGCAAATGGCAGCCTTGGCCGTGCAGAACTTCGTCTCTGCGGCCGCAGGCCTGGCGATTGCCATCGCGGTGGTGCGTGGCTTTGCACGCCATGAAATGCGAACCATCGGCAATTTCTGGGTCGATCTGACGCGCGGAACACTGTATGTGTTGCTGCCGCTCTCGATCGTCGGAGCGCTTTTCCTCTGCTCACAAGGCGTGATTCAGAACTTGAAACCGTACACCACGGTCACCACCGTGGAAGGCGCGAAACAGACCATCGCGCAGGGGCCGGTGGCTTCGCAGGAAGTAATTAAGGAGCTCGGCACCAACGGCGGCGGTTTCTTCAACGCCAACTCTGCCCATCCTTTTGAAAATCCCACGCCGGTTACCAATTTCTTTGAGATGTGGCTGCTGCTGGTGATTCCCGCGGCGTTGACATACACGTTCGGCAAGATGGTCGGCGATACGCGGCAGGGCTGGGCCATCTTTTCAGCCTTCGCCGTGATGTTCCTGATCGGTGTGTTCGTCTGCTATGGATTCGAACAACAAGGCAATCCAATCCTCGCCAAGCTGGGCCTTCAGACCGCCGCAACCTCCGGCCAGGCGGGCGGCAACATGGAAGGCAAAGAAGTTCGCGACGGCATCGTGAACTCCACTTTGTGGGCCACAATTACCACGGACACCAGTTGTGGGGCCGTGAACAGCATGCATGACAGCTATCTGCCGATCGCCGGGCTCGTTCCCTTGCTCAACATGATGACCGACATTGTCATCTTCGGCGGCGTGGGCGCGGGACTGTATGGCATTTTGATCTACGCCATCATCGCCGTGTTCATCGCTGGCTTGATGGTGGGGCGCACGCCCGAATATCTCGGCAAGAAGCTCGAGCAGAAAGAAGTGAAGATGGCGATGCTGGCCATCATCGTAACCTCTCTGAGCGTGCTGGTCTTCAGCGCGCTCAGTACGCAAGCCCATTTCGCCGCTAAGGGCTATTGGAATCCGCCAGGCGCCGCCATCGCCAACATGAACAACAACGGACCACATGGCCTGAGCGAAATCCTGTACGCTTACGCCAGCGGTACCGGCAACAACGGAAGCGCGTTCGGTGGCCTGAATGCCAACACGCCCTGGTACAACCTGACTATCGGGCTGGCGATGCTGATCGGCCGCTTCCTGTTCCTGATTCCGATTTTGGCGGCGGCAGGCAGCCTGGCAGCGAAGAAAAAAGTGCCCGTGACCAGCGGGACGTTTCCTACGCACGGTCCTCTGTTCGTGGGATTACTGGTCGGCACCGTGGTCATCGTCGCCGTCCTGACCTATTTCCCGGCGGTCTCGCTGGGGCCAATTATCGAGCACTATCTGATGAACGGCGGCAAATTATTCTCGATGATCCTGCCGTTTTGGAGTTAACCTATGTCCACGGTGATCACTGAACCCACAACTCCCCAGGTCCCCCAGGAAGATCTCACTTCGCTTCTTCCTAAGAGGCTGGTCCGCGCGCGGCCGCTCTTTGATCCCGAGATCGTCCGCCGAGCGACCGGAGGGTCATTCGCAAAATTAAACCCCGTGACGTTGATGAAGAATCCGGTCATGTTCGTGGTCGAGGTGGGCGCGACGCTCGCCACCGTGTTTGTGGTGCGTGACATCGCCGTGGGCGCGGTAGGCATCGGATTCGGCATCCAGATCGCGCTGTGGCTTTGGTTCACGGTGCTGTTTGCGAATTTCGCCGAAGCCATGGCGGAGGCGCGCGGAAAAGCGCAAGCCGACAGCCTGCGCAAGACCAAGACCGACGTCATCGCCAAGCGGCTGACTTCGAGCCAGAAGGTGGAGCAGATCCCAGGCTCGGCGCTACGAGCCGGCGACGTGGTGTTGTGCGACGCCGGAGACCTGATCCCGGGAGACGGTGAGGTGATCGAAGGCATCGCCACGGTGGACGAGTCCGTGATCACCGGAGAAAGCGCCCCCGTGATTCGCGAATCCGGCGGCGATCGTAGCGCGGTGACCGGCGGCACCAAAGTGCTGTCGGATCAGATCAAGATCCGCATCACATCCAATCCAGGCGAAACGTTTCTCGACCGCATGATCGCGCTAGTGGAAGGCGCCGAGCGCCAGAAAACGCCCAACGAAATCGCGCTCAACATCCTGATCGCGGGCCTGACCCTGATTTTCCTGCTGGCTGTGGTCACGCTCCAACCGTATGCGGTCTTCAGCGTCGCGCAGGCCGGCGCCGGAACCGTCCCGAGCGTCGCGGTGCTGGTTTCGCTGCTGGTGTGCCTGATCCCGACCACCATCGGCGGTCTGTTGTCAGCCATCGGTATCGCAGGCATGGATCGTGTCATGCAACACAACGTGCTAGCCATGAGCGGTAAGGCGGTGGAAGCGGCCGGCGACGTCAATTCGCTGCTGCTCGACAAAACCGGTACCATCACGCTGGGCAACCGGCAAGCGGTTGAGTTCCTCACCATCACCGGCGTCGAGGAAGAAGAGCTGGCCGACGCCGCCCAGCTATCGAGTCTGGCGGACGAGACGCCCGAGGGCCGCTCTGTCGTCATCCTGGCGAAGGAAAAATACGGTCTCCGCGGGCGCCACATTCCCGAGAACGAAGCCACCTTCATCCCGTTCTCCGCGTACACCCGCATGAGCGGCGTGGATTTTCAGGGACGCGAGCTTCGCAAAGGCGCCACCGAAGCAGTTTGCAGATTCGTCATCGAGCGCGGAGGCGTCGTTCCCCCCTATTTCCAAGAGATGAGCGATCGCATTGCCCGCAGCGGTGGAACGCCGCTCGCCGTGTGCGATGGAAAGCGATTGCTCGGAATCATTCACCTCAAAGACATCGTAAAGGGCGGCATGAAAGAGCGGATCGCGCAACTGCGCAACATGGGCATTCGCAGCGTCATGATCACAGGCGACAATCCGCTGACCGCCGCCGCGATCGCCGCTGAAGCCGGCGTGGACGATTTTCTGGCGCAGGCCACGCCCAAAGACAAGCTGGAGTACATCAAGAAAGAGCAGTCCGCCGGCCGTTTGGTCGCGATGACGGGCGACGGAACCAACGACGCGCCCGCGCTGGCGCAAGCCGACGTCGGCCTGGCGATGAATACCGGCACCACCGCGGCGAAAGAAGCCGGCAACATGGTGGATCTGGACAGCAATCCGACTAAGCTCATCGAAGTGGTCGCCATCGGCAAGCAGTTGCTCATCACGCGCGGCGCGCTGACAACTTTTTCGATCGCCAATGACGTGGCGAAATACTTCGCCATCATTCCGGCTATGTTTATGGCGACTTATCCGCCGCTCGCCAAGCTGAACATCATGGAGCTGCACACGCCCCAGAGCGCGGTGCTGGCGGCCGTGATCTTTAATGCGCTGATCATCATTGCACTGGTTCCGCTCGCGCTGCGCGGCGTCAAGTACCGGCCGGTCGGCGCGGCCAGCCTGCTGCGGCGAAACCTTCTGATCTGGGGCATCGGCGGCATTATCGTGCCCTTCCCCGGCATCTGGCTGATCGATCAAATCCTAGTGGCAATGCACCTGGCGTAGGAGGATTCTTATGTGGTCACAACTTTCACCTGGACTTCGAATCAACATCTTTTTCACGCTCTTGCTCGGCGTAGTGTACCCGCTCCTGGTCACGGGCATCTGCCAGGTCGCCTTTCCGCACCAGGCCAATGGCAGTCTGATCACGCAGGGCGATAAAGTGATCGGCTCGGAGCTGATCGGACAGAACTTCGCCAAGCCGGAATACTTCCAGCCGCGGCCGTCGGCGGCGGGCAACGATGGCTATGACCCGACCGCTTCGGGCGGCTCGAACTACGGGCCGACCAATCAGAAGCTCGTCGATCGCGTCAAGAGTTTGGTAGAAAAATTCCGGAAAGAGAATCCGGACTACCACGGCCCGATTCCCGCAGATCTGGTCACGGCGTCTGCGAGCGGTCTGGACCCGCACCTCAGTCCCGACTCAGCCAGCGCGCAGGCGCCCCGCGTCGCCAAGGCTCGTGGCGTCGCGCTGGATCAAGTGAACCAGTTGGTCGCGCAATTCACGGAGCCGCCGGATCTCGGTGTGCTCGGCGAGCCGCGCGTGAACGTGCTGAAGTTGAATCTCGCACTGGACCTGAAGTTCCCTCGCAAGTGAACGACGAATCTCGACGGAGAGGCTTCGAGTCTTGAGTCCGCTTACAGCCTTCGGACTGCTTGCGGTCAGCGCGATGCTGGCGTGCTACGCGTTGGAAAAATACAGCCCTTGGTTTGTATTCGGGTTTGCGGGCGCCTGCGCACTGGGGTCGGCCTACGGATTTCTCCAGGGCGCCTGGCCCTTGGGGCTGGTGGAAGCCGTCTGGTCGATCGTGGCGGTGCGCCTGGTGGCGCGATTCGTGGCGCTGAATCGTGATCCACTCAGGCGATGTGCGCCCCGGCGGTCAGCACGTACACGGAATACAGAGACTGGCTGGCGGCCATGAACAACCGGTTCCGCTTGGCGCCGCCGAAACAAATATTGGCGCAATTTTCAGGCAGGCGGATTATGCCGATGCGTTCGCCGTTCGGACTGACGATCTGCACGCCCGGACGCGCACCCGCCCAGATGTTGCCATCGACGTCGCAGCGGATGCCGTCGGCGGCGGCTGGCGCGCCGCTTCCGGGAACATCCAACTGAACGAAGCGTTTTCCATTGCGAATCGTCTTGCCATCGATATCCCACACTCGAATCTCGCGGCCGGCGCCCGTGTCGGCAACGTAGACCTTCTTATAATCCGGCGAGAAGCAGATGCCGTTGGGGCCGCTCATCTCGTCGGTCAGCTTGTCCATCTGGCCGGTCTTCGGATCGACGCGGTAGACCGCTTCCTTCAGCTCTTTGTCGGCCTTGAAGCCTTCGTAGTTCCCGCTGATTCCATAGGGAGGATCAGTGAACCAGACGCTGCCGTCGGGATGGACCACGATGTCGTTGGGCGAATTGAGGCGCTTGCCTTGAAACTTGTCCGCGATCACCGTGACCGTGCCGTTCGGTTCATAGCGCACCACGCGGCGTCCGCCGTGTTCGCAGGAAAGTTCGCGGCCCTCGTAGTCAAAGGTGTTGCCGTTGCTGTAGCCGGACGGATTGCGGAACACGCTGATATGGCCGTCCTCTTCGATCCAGCGCATTTGGACGTTGTTGGGAATGTCGCTCCAGACCAGAAATCGGCCGGCGCCGTTCCAGGCCGGACCCTCCGCCCATAGAGTTCCGGTGTAGTGCCGCTTGATCGAGGTGTTGGCTACGATGTAGCGCCGGAAGCGATTGTCGAGCGCGACGACGTCGGGATCGGGATAGCGCACCGGCTGCTGGCCGGACCAGTCGCGCGGCGTCGCGTCCGGCGAAACCGGCCGCTGCCCGGGGCTCTGCGCCGCGGCGCGCGCTGCGGTTGCGCCGGCCAGTGCGGCGGCCAGGAAGGACCGCCGATTCGTGCTGAGTTTCGAAACTTCACAAGTGGGTTTGGCCATACCAGTTACGTATACCGCAAACGCGGGCCTGGTGGGACCCTCGGTCTCAGCGGCTTGAAGCAGGCTGTGGGAACCTTGTACGATGGTCGTACGACTGCAATTACTCCAACTCCCCCAACTTCCAAAGAAAAATGCCAGTTACATCTATAGCCACTCGTAATCCGTCCCGGCCTCTGAGCCGCAACAAGCATCTTCTGACCTGGGTCGAAAAGATGGCTCGCCTGACCAAGCCTGCCTCCATTCATTGGGTGGACGGCTCCCAGCAGGAGTATGACACGCTATGCGCGCAGATGGTGGCGAGCGGGACGTTCATCAAACTCAACCAGAAACTCTGGCCCGGATGCTACTACGCGCGCTCGGACGCGGGCGACGTCGCCCGGGTAGAGGACCGCACCTTCATTTGCTCGCTCTCCAAGGACGCCGCAGGTCCCACCAATAACTGGGAAGACCCGTTCGTCATGCGCCGCAAGCTGAAGGCGCTGTTCAACGGCTGCATGCAGGGCCGCACTATGTATGTGCTGCCGTTCAGCATGGGGCCGGTCGACTCGCCCATGTCGCAGATCGGCGTACAGCTCACCGACTCGCCCTACGTCGTGGTCAACATGCGAATCATGGCGCGTATCGGCAAGCCGGTGTACGAGGTGATCGACCGGGATGAGAAGCGCGTGGTTCCCTGCATGCACAGCGTCGGCGCTCCCCTGGCGCCCGGCCAAAAGGATGTGCCCTGGCCCTGCAACCAGACCAAGTACATCGTGCACTTTCCCGAGACGCGCGAGATCTGGTCCTACGGTTCCGGCTATGGCGGGAACGCGTTGCTCGGCAAGAAATGCTTTGCGCTGCGGATTGCATCCAACATCGCGCGCGATCAGGGCTGGATGGCCGAGCACATGTTGATCATCGGCGTCGAGGATCCGAACGGCGAAAAAACCTACGTCGCCGCTGCGTTCCCGAGCGCGTGCGGCAAAACGAATCTGGCGATGCTGATTCCGCCCAAGGGGTTCAAGGGCTGGAAAGTGTGGACCGTCGGCGACGACATCGCCTGGATCAGGCCGGATGCCGAGGGCCGTCTGCGCGCCATCAATCCCGAAGCAGGCTTTTTCGGGGTCGCACCCGGCACGTCCAACAAAACCAATCCGAATGCGATGGCCACATTGGCGCGCAACAGCATCTTCACCAATGTCGCGCTTACCAAGGATGGGGGGGTGTGGTGGGAAGGCATGACGGACGAGCCTCCGGCCGAGTGCCTGGACTGGCAGGGCAAGAAGTGGACGCCGAAGATCGCCAAGGAGACCGGAGCCAAGGCGGCGCACCCCAACTCCCGATTCACCTCGCCGGCTTCGCAATGTCCCACCATCGATCCGGCCTGGGAAGATCCCAACGGAGTTCCCATCAGCGCTATGATCTTCGGCGGGCGCCGCGCCGCCACCATGCCGCTGGTCTACCAGGCGTTCAACTGGAGCGCGGGTGTTTACATCGGCGCCACGATGGGCTCGGAGATGACGGCAGCCGCCGCCGGTACCATCGGAAAGGTCCGGCGCGACCCCATGGCCATGCTGCCCTTCTGCGGTTATCACATGGGCTCCTATTTCCGGCACTGGATCCGCATGCAAAACTCGCTCAGTGAGACGCCGCGCGTCTTTCACGTCAACTGGTTTCGCAAGGACGCCAAAGGAAACTTCTTGTGGCCCGGCTTCGGCGACAATCTCCGGGTGTTGAAATGGATTGTGGATCGCACGCGCGGCCACGCTTTAGGCAAGGAGACGCCCATCGGGTGGATGCCGCGCTATGAGGACATCGAATGGGCGGGCCTGGATTTTCCGCGGGACCGATTCGACCAGCTCCAGGCTCTGGAGCGCACCGCCTGGCGCGCGGAAATACTGGAACATGAGCAACTGTTCCTGGATCTGCACGATCACCTTCCGCCGGAGATCATCTACGAACGTGAGCTGCTGATCTGCCGCTTGTTCCATCCTCAACAAACGGTTGCGCACGAGCCCGCCAGCACCGCGGCCCGCGCCGGCAACAAGGCTTAGCTGGATCTGTTGCGGCTGGCGTGCAGAGCGCCCGGCGCAGTCCGCGGGACCATTTTTTGGCATCCCTGGGCGCGCTAGCGATCTGGATTGCCGGGCCGCCGGCGGGGTCGGGCTCCCGCCGCAGGGGCGACGCCGCCAGCCACGACGAAGGCGAAGAGAATAGCACGCACAGCGGATGGCCATCCCAATTTGCTTGGCACCTGGACCAAAGCCACTTTGACGCCTAGGAGCGCCGGGCGCAGTTTCGCCTGCAAGGCGACGCTGAGTGATGCCCGAACGCGCGAGTTACGAAAAAAAGGACCTCGAGACCAACAGTATCGACAATCCCGAGGCGTCCTTGCTCGCCCGGCGGATCCGCTTCTCGAGCGCGGGCCGGCATTCCCATCGTGACACTCGGCTCCCGCAAGCTGGGGAGCTGAATAGCGGCATGGAGTTGGAATGCTTGCGTTCTTTCACGCCGGAGTCCCGATTCCAGGCCGAATCCGCTTGGCGGTGAACACAAGTGATGTAAAATCATTCAGACGCTATGGCTTTCTCGGCTGGGACTCGTCTCGCGCCGCCGCTGAAATACTACTCCAAAATAAAGCGCCGGGAGGTCCCGATGAATACCCGTCTGTTCGCGATGTTTGTTTTTCTGACTCCACTGTCGTTCGGTCAGCAAAGCGCACCTGAAATTCCCTTCGAATCCGTTCCTGAATTCCTCAAGCTTCCGCCGGGGATGAATTTCGGCGAAGTCCCGGGAGTAGCCGTGAATTCCCAGGGTCATGTCTTCGTGTTCACGCGTTCCAACAGCGCCGGCGGTCCGGCCTATGGTGCGGCGGCGGCGCAATTGCTCGAGTTCGGTCCCGATGGCGGGTTTCTGCGCGAAATCGGAAAGGGCCTTTACGCCTGGTCGGAAGCCCACAGCGTGCGCATCGACCGGGACGACAACATCTGGGCCATCGACAAGGGCTCCGACATGATTATCAAGTTCAACCCCGCGGGCCGGGTCATCTGGACCTTCGGCCGCCGCGCGGAAGCGGCCGACGAGGGAGCCAAACCTTGGGCGCACGTCAACCCGCCTCTCCCCCCTATAGACGGACTCTTCCGCCAGCCTACCGACGTAACTTGGGACTCCGAAGGCAACATCTACATTACTGACGGATACGTCAACTCTCGCGTCGCCAAGTATGACAGGAATGGCGACTGGGTCAAGTCATGGGGAGACAAGGGAACCGGACCAGGGCAATTCCGCATCCCGCACGCCATTGTGGCGGACCGCAACAACAACCTTTACGTGGGCGATCGCACCAATAGACGCATCCAGGTGTTCGACACCGAAGGCAAGTTTCTGCGCATGTTCAGCATTGACGTGCCGCCTGCTCCCGGAACCCATGCCGTCTATGGCAACACCCCAACCGGCGAGCGCCTGGCCGCAGTGATTGGGGCTCCCAATTCGATCTGCATCACGCCTGGTCCCAACCAGGTGCTTTTCGTGGGAGAGAGTACCTTTCCTGGACGAATCTTCAAGGTTGCGCTCGACGGCAAGGTGCTCGGAGTCATTGGCCGCTCCGGACGCGGGCTTAAGCAATTCTCCGGAGCCCACCAGCTTGCCTGCCCCTCGGAAACCGAAGTGTACGCCGCTGAAACTTCCAATTGGCGTGTACAGAAGTTGATCCTTCATCCGCAAACACCGTCCTCCAGCACCGGGCGCTAACCGGCCACGCCGCCATGGCAGAGCCCGTCGAGAGTATCTTAAAAGACATGCCCATAAACCACTCGGTCTCTCTTCGCCCACTCGGGGACTCCAAGCTCTCCGTATCCCCGGTCTGTCTCGGTGGCAACGTATTCGGCTGGACGATCGGCGAATCGGAATCCTTTGCTGTGCTGGACGCTTTCATCGGTGCCGGGTTCAACTTCATCGATACAGCCGACGTGTACTCGGCCTGGAAGCCGGGCAACCAGGGAGGCGAGTCGGAAACCATCATCGGCCAGTGGCTGCGGCGCCGCGGCGGCCGGCAAAACGTCGTGATCGCCACCAAGGTCGGGGCCCCACTGGCGCCCGACAAAAAGGGGCTTTCCAAAGCCTACATTCTTCGGGCGGCCGAGGATTCGCTGCGGCGTTTGCAGACCGACTACATTGATCTCTACCAATCGCATGTGGACGACGCCACCACGCCGCTCCAAGAGACCCTCGAAGCATATGCTTTACTGATCGACCAGGGCAAAGTTCGGGCCATAGGAGCATCGAACTATTCGGGATCGCGCCTGGCCGAAGCGCTGCGCATAAGCGAGGACACGGGCCAGCCGCGATATTCGACCCTGCAGCCGCACTACAACTTGTACGAGCGAGCCGGCTTCGAGGGCGACCAGGGCCCCATTTGCCGGGAGAACAACATCGCCGTCATCCCCTACTATGCGCTGGCTTCCGGATTCTTGACCGGCAAGTATCGGTCAGAAAGCGATCTGGGCCAGAGCGCGCGCGGCCAAGGCGTGAAGCGCTTTCTCAACCCGCGAGGCTTCCGCATTCTGGACGCGCTCGACAAAGTGTCCGGCGAGTACGCCTCGACTCCGGCGAAAGTCGCTTTGGCGTGGTTGATGGCTCAGCCCGGAATCACCGCGCCTATCGCGAGCGCAACCAGCGTGGCCCAAGTGAAAGAATTAATCGAATCCGCCGATGTCCGGCTCGATTCCACCGCACTCTCGTTGCTCGGTGAAGCCAGCCGCCCCGAATGAGTGGCGCCCTCGATCACGTCCATTCATTTGCCGCAGCCGTGTTGGGCTTGTTCGAACAGATCGAACAGCCGCGCTGCGTTCGGCCCAGCCAGTGTATTCAAACGGTGAGGCTGACCTTTTTCCACGGTGTATTGGGCCGTCATGCCTTTGGCGAGAAACGCTGACGCTTGCGATTGCATCAGATCCTGCCACCCCATGGGGTCCAGCTCCCCAACGAACATGTTGATGCACATTTTGGAGATGGCCTGGATGTGCGCCGCAGTGGGCTCCCATAGATATCCGGGGAACGCAGTGATCGACAGGAAGTATTGCGGATTCAGCGAGGCCACGTGAAATGCCGCGATGCCGCCATTGGACGGCCCGGCAATATGGAACTTGTTGTCCTGAATTTTATAGTCGGCCAAAATCCGTTTCAGGAACTCGGGGAAGATGGTCTCGCCGCCTTCGAAGAACAACTGATCGTTCGGCGCGGCGGGAACGACGACTATGTAACCGCGCCTTTCCGCTTCGTCCCGGAAGTTCCTGGCGATGACGCTATCTACGACGTTCATGGTCTGAGGACCGCCGCCAAACCCGAGCACGCCGGGATAGGCTTTGCCGGCATCGTAGTCTCTTGGAAGCACGACCTTGTAATGAACGGTGGTTCCCGCGATCACCTTGGTTTTCTCGATGACCTCGGCGCTTGCGGCAGCGCTGGCCAGCAGCGCCAGCGTCGTCAGTGAAAAGATCGTCCCTCGGTATTGCTGCATGGCTTGGTCCTCGCGTCACTTCTTAAGCGCGAGTTCCGTGATCCGCGGAAGCGCTGTGTCGCCTACAAACAGGTTGCCCCGTGAATCCATCGCCATGTAAGCGGATTCGAAAAATTGGCCTTCCCCTCTGCCCGGCCCGTTACCAATGGCCCCGAGTACGTTGCCGTCCCAGTCAATCTTGAAGACCTGGCCATCCTGGCCGGTCGCCATCCACAGTTGGTTGTGCGGGTCGGCATAGAGCGTACAAACCAGGTTTCTCATTTGAATCGTTTTGATGAACTTGCCGTTTCCGTCATAAACGACGATGCGATATTCTTCCCGGTCGCCTATATAAACGTTGCCGTTGTCGCGATTGACGGCGATGCCATGCGCCATGCTGAAGTGTCCTGGTCCGGGACTGTTGCCGAACCACTGTTGGATGAATTTGCCGTTCTTGTCGAGGTGCAGGATGCGCGCGGCGCCGCTGCTGTCGGTCGGAGACTTGTCGGTGTCATTGGGGCTCTCGTTCGCATGACCCATGGCGATATAGACATCGTCATTCCGGCCGAAGGCGACCTGCAGTGGCTGCCAGAGCAGCCTTTGTCCCTTGGCTTCGTCCCAGTCCCCCCTTTGTCCCCTTACGCCAATGGTCAGGAGGAGCTTCCCCTCCGGACTTAGTTTCATCACGGTGTCGCCATTCTCGTCGCAGATCCAGATATTATCCTCCGCGTCGATCGCCAGGCCGTGCGCCTTGTTTTGGTGGCCGATCACGTCCTCCGCGATGGTGCGGACCAGCTTGTGATTCTGGTCGAACTCAAATAGCTGCGGTTTTCCCGCCGGGTTGCGCTGAAAAGCGAAAAGGTGCTGCTTCGAATTCAGCGCGACCGCCGAAACACCGCCGGTCAGCCCGTCTGGCATAGCAAACGGGTAAGCGAGCGTGAAACCCAAATCGGGAGTGCGCTGCTCATGCACCATTGAGCTGCGCCCTTTTCCCCAGCCGCAAATGGGCGAGTGAGAGCATGGCTCCGCGCCGCTATTGCCGCCGGCGGGTGATTGCACTGTCGCTGCCGGCCCCGCCGTTTGAGAGAATGCCAGCGTCGCGGCAAAACTCATGAGTGTGACAGCGGCAACTCTACCGAAAATACGTCCGTTCATTTCAACCTCCTCATGGCGCACGAAATGCCCTTGTGAAATCGGTTTTCCAGCCATCATACACCCTGGCCGTCCCGGCGGAACCGCTGGCCGGTCTTCACACCGCAGATGGAACGGAGATGGACAGCGAGGACGGCGCGAGGTACGGCATGCAGCGCCGGCGACGGTCTGGAGCATTCCGCCGGCCAAGACCCCTTTAGATGCCGGCACGATCACCGTTGCAGCAAGACCGGCGCTAGTCAGAGTGCGAATTCCGGATGTCCGGCCGTAAGGCGCGGGTCTTCATCATCACGAAAAAAACGGGAACCAGGATCAACACGTGAATTGTGGATGTGATCATGCCGCCCACGATCGGCGCCGCGATCGGCTTCATCACGTCCGAACCAACGCCTGATTCCGACAGGATCGGGATCAAGCTGGCGAGAACCGCGGCCACTGTCATGAGCTTGGGGCGGAGCCGGTGCACGGCGCCCTCGATCACGGCCTCCTGTATGTCGGCTGGTTGAAGCGTTTGTCCGGCGGCCAGCTTGCGATCGAGCGCTTCGTGCAAATAAACGACCATAACCACTCCCGTTTCGACGGCGATCCCGAACAGCGCAATATAGCCGACCCATACCGCAACGCTGAAGTTGTAGCCTAAGTACCACTGCAGCAGCAGGCCGCCGGTCATCGCGTAGAGTGTCGGAAAAATCAGAACCAAGGCTTCACCGACAGAATGAAAAACCATATAGAGCAACAAGAAGATCGCGAAGAATACGATCGGAAGAATGATCTGTAGCCGCTCCCGCGCCCGCAGCTCGAATTCGTACTCGCCAGACCACTTCATCGTGTAGCCTGGCGGAAGCGCAAGCTTGGCATGCAGCAGCTTGTCCGCTCGCTCCACGAATCCGCCATAATCTTTGGTATTCAGGTCGAGATAGACGTACCCGGTGAGCGCCGCATCCTCATCGCGGATCATGGTGGCGCCGTTCGAGAAAGACAGCTTGGCCAGCTCGCCCAGCGGCACTTGGGCATTGGAAGGGGTGGCGATCAGAACCCGCCGTAGCTGGTCGAGATCGTCCCGGAAGTCCGGTGCGTAGCGGACCGATATCGGATAGCGCTCCCGGCCCTCGACGTTCTCCGCGATGTTGTCGCCGCCGATTCCAGAAGTGATGGCGCGCTGCACATCGCCAACGGTGAGCCCATAGCGCGCGGCTTCCGCTCGATTCACTTCGATGTTCAGATAGAACCCCTGGGCCACTCGCTCTGCGAAAGCAGATCTCATTTCTGGAAGAGCCGTGAGAATCTGTTGAACTTTGGCGCCCAGTTGTTGGATGCCCTCGAGACTCGGACCTTGAATCTTAATGCCCACCGGCGTCTTTATTCCGGTGAGCTCCATGTCTAACCGATTCTCGATAGGCATGGTCCAGGTGTTTGTCAGCCCCGGGAACTGGAGCTTGGCGTCCATCGCCGAGATGAGCTTCTCATAGGTCATTCCAGGAGGCCATTGTTCCCGCGGCTTCAGGGTCACGGTTGTGTCGTACATGTCCAGAGGCGCATTGTCTGTGGCGCTGTCCGATCGCCCGATAGAGCCAAATACGCTGGCCACTTCGGGAAACGAGCGGAGCACCCGGTCCTGCTCCTGCATCAACTGGGTGGCCTGAGCGATCGAAATTCCGGGCAGCGCAGTGGGCATGTAGAGCGCCGCGCCTTCGAACAGGGGCGGCATGAACTGACTTCCCAACTTGAACGCCAGTGGGAACGTCACAGCCAGAAAGACGAGGTTGAGCAGGACTGTGGTCTTGGGGAACCGCAGACAGAGTTTTAAAATCGGGAGGTAGAGCGCCTGGGTAATGCGGGAAATCGGATTGCTGGACTCCGGGCGCAACCGCCCACGAATGAAAAGGAGCATCAGCGGGGGCACCAGCGTGATTGCCAGCAGCGATGAAAACCCGACGGCCAAAGTCTTGGTCCAGGCCAGGGGCCGGAACATGCGTCCTTCCTGGGCTTCCAGCATGAAGACCGGCAGGAACGAAACGACGATAATCAACAGCGAAAAGAAAAGCGCCGGCGCCACCTGCTTGGCCGCATCCAGCAGAATCTTGGTTCGCTCGGCTCGAGAGATGATCCGCGGCGTCGAGTCTGCCGCGGCAGCCTGCTGCGCTCCCGCCAAATGCCGGTAGCCGTTTTCCACCATCACGATCGCGGCATCCACCAGGACCCCAATGGCAAGGGCCAGCCCGCCCAACGACATGATGTTCGAGCTGACTTGCAGATAGTACATCGGAAGAAATGACGCGATCACGGCGATCGGCAATGCCAAGATCGGAATGAACGCGGAACGAAAGTGGAAGAGGAAGACGAGGATAACCACGCTGACGATGATGGCCTCCTCGATCAGGTTGCGCTCAAGAGTATGAATCGATGCCTGAATCAGACCCGAACGATCATAGCCCGCCACGATCTCCAGTCCGGGCGGCAGCGAGGCGGAGATCTGGGCCAATTTTTGCTTGACGCCGGAGATCACATTCAGAGCGTTCAGTCCGTAACGCATCACCACGATTCCGCCCACGGTCTCTCCTTCGCCATTCCATTCAGCCACGCCGCGGCGGATGTCAGGGCCGAATGAGACGCTTCCGAGATCCCGGACCAGGACCGGCGTGCCGTTCTTGCTGGCGACGGAGACGGTTTCGAGGTCGGACAGCGAGCGCAGATACCCAAGTCCTCGAATCATATATTCCGCACCGCCGAGTTCAATGAGCCTGCCGCCCACTTCGTTGGTGCTGTCGCGAACTCGATCCATCACCGATGACAGCGGAATGTTATAAGCGCGGAGCTTATCGGGATCAAGTCGAACCTGGTATTGGCGAACAAAGCCGCCAATGCTCGCGACTTCGGACACCCCGGGGACGGTCTCGAGCTGATAACGCAGGTACCAATCCTGCAAGCTGCGCAGATCCGCCAGGCTGTACCGATGGTTGTGATCCACGACCAGGTATTCGTAGACCCAGCCCGCGCCAGTCGCATCCGGGCCGATGGTGGGATTCACTGCCGCAGGCAGCCGTCCGCGGATCTGCTGCAGATACTCCAGTACGCGGGAACGCGCCCAATATAGGTCGGTGCCATCTTCGAAGACGACGAACACATAGGAGTCGCCGAACATGGTTTGCCCCCGGACGCCTTTCACACGGGGCGCGGCGAGCAAAGCCGTTACAATCGGGTACGTGACCTGATCTTCGATGATGTTGGGCGGCTCATTCCAGCTCGTGTGGATAATCACCTGGACATCCGAGATGTCGGGCAGAGCATCGAGTGGGATGCGGCGCATCGCCCAGATCCCTGCCAGTACCAGGGCCAGCGTTCCCGTGAAGACCAGGAAGCGGTTTCGGGCGCACCAATCGATCCAACGGCCGATCACTGCGCGCCCCCCTCCGCCGTAACCGAGATCTGTTTCTGCGCGATGGTTTGGCCATTCTTGGTGGCAAGCAAGGTGACCTGCCAGGTTCCTCCCATTTGGATCTGGACCGGCCCCTCATAGACTCCGCCGCCCTTTTCGTTGAGTGTGGCGACGTTACGCATGGCTGCCATTCCCATGGCTGGCATGGCCGGCATGAAGAAGGTTGCCGTAACTTGTGCGCCCGCGATCGGTGCTCCGTCCGGGCCAGTCAGTTTGACACGAAGCGCATTGGCGCCGAGGCGCGGAGTGGATGGATTTGATGAGTAATCGAGCAACACTTGCGGTGCGTTCGCCGCGGAGGCGGGGCCGGCGCCAGGCGGGGGTGGCGCAAACGAGCCCATGGCCGCTTGAAGCTGGCTTTCGGAGTCGATCAGGAAATTTGCGGACGTCACGACACGCTCTCCGGCCTTCAGTCCCTTGGTCACGACAACGTCGTCGCCGGCCCGCGCGCCGACTTCAAGTTCTCGTGGCTCATAGTGCCCGTCGCCGTGATCAATGAATGCGATTTGCCGTGTGCCGGACTGGTACACTCCCGACGCCGGAATCACCAACTGGCGCCCGAGTGCCAGGGCCAGCTTGACATTCACGAACATTCCCAGGGAAAGCTTCATGCCAGGATTGGGAATTTCGAGGCGCACTTTCGCCGTGCGGGTGGTTTGGTCAAATTGCGGCCAAATGAAGCTCACACGTCCAGGGAACGTTCGTCCCGGATAGGAATCCACGGTGACGACCGCCGAATCCCCCACCTTGACCCGTCCGATGTCATTTTGAAAGAGCTGCGCGTAAACCCAAACTGTGGAGAGATCCGCAACCGAGTACAGCTTCGTGCCGGGCTGCACATACATGTTGGGAAGCGCGTTTCGCTCGACGATGTATCCCGATGCCGGGGAATCGATCTCCAGCTCACGCTTAATCTGCCCGGTCTCTTCCAGATCCTGAATTTCACGTTCCGGAATTCCCCACTGCTTCAGTCGCTCGGTTGTGGAAGACAACAGCGTGCCGGCCCCCGATGCGACGCCCGGGACAGTGCTTTGCGCCAGGAGATCGCGATTCTGCTTTGCCAGAACATATTCGTTTTCAGTGCGGACCAGTTCTGGACTGTAAATCGTCAATAGTGGCTGGCCCTTTCGGACTTGCTTAAAAGTGGCGTCTGCGAAAACCTTTTGAATCCAGCCCGCGAAACGAACTTGTACTTCGGCCAGTCGCGTTTCGTCCGTTTCGACATTGCCGGTAGTTCGGATCTCATCGTGAACCTGCCGATATTCAACGGCGCCCGTCTTCACGCCGATACTTTGCATCCGTTGCGGCGTCAGGGTGACCGGGACCAGGTTTGGTTCTGAAGGGCTTGTCCCGGAAGCCGGCGGTTCACCACTCTTGGCGGAAACCATGACGGCCGTCCGGCCGGAAACAGCCGACGAAATCCGCGCCCTGACCCCTTGGGGATCCAACCAGAGCAGGACAACCACTCCGGCGAGAAGGATGGTCGTCGCAAGAGTCACGAAAAAAGCGGTTCGATAGCGTTGCATATTGATTCCTTAGTTGAGCGGCACGCCGGTAATCTGCTCGATCCGAGCCAGAGCTGTCTCGTGTTCCAGCAGTGTCTTCCAGTACTCCCCGTCGAAGGTGAGGGCGTCCATGAAAGATGAAAATAAGGTTTCGAAATCAACACCGCCGGTCTGGTACGACACAAGCCCGGCCTGATACGTCGCCAGCGCTTGCGGAATCAGTCCTTCGCGGTAAATTTTGAGCATCTGCGACGCCGTTTCGGCAGCGATGTACTGGTTGCGAACATCGAAGTAAGCGGTTTGGACCTGACTCTCGTACTCCCGCCGGGAACGATTGAGTTCTTCCACGGCCTGGGCCATCTCCGGATTGAGCTTGCGACGGCGGTAAATCGGGATACGGGTGCTGAAGCTGAGCATGTAGTAGTCACGAAACTGCTCGGCGGTATGCTGCCACATGTATTGCACGCTGAAATCCGGATAGCGATCCTTGCGGGCCAGCTCTATCTGAAGACTCTGCCGCTTTACCATTTCCTGCTGCCCGGTCACTTCGGGACTCTCGGCCCGAACCTTGGCCAATAACTCGTTCGACGTGTAGCGCAGCGGAGTTTCCACGAGCTGCTCCGTTGATATTTCGGGGGAACCAGGCGGACGGTTCAGCAGCTTTCTTAGCAGCGCCTGCTGCGTATCCATCAGCCCGTGGTGATGCGCGACCTCGCGCAGTAGTTTGGTTCGTTCGAGCTGAGCTCTCAACACATCCTGCTGGCTGCCCTGGCCGACGCGATAGCGAGCGTCAGCGATCCTCTCGATCTGTTCAAGAAGTCTGGAGTTGCGGTCAAGAACCTCCAGGGTCTGCTGCACATAGGCGACCTGAAAATACGCTTCCTTCACTTGTTGAAGGACGGAGCGCCGTACGCCTTCGAGCTTGTCCCGGCTTATAGCTGCGTCCTGCTGGGCCGCTTCGCCCTTGAGCTTCAGCTTTCCCGGGTACGGAAGGTCTTGAGAAATCCCGAACCCGACGTAGGCGAAATCACTATTGCTGAATCCCGCAAACGGACGTGGACTGCCCACCGAAACCTGCTGAACGGTGAACTGCGGATCGGGCGGTGTCGAGACTTGAGAGGGGACCTGGGTTGCGGCTTGCCAGCCTCGCCGGGCTGCGAGAATGTCGGGATTATTTTGAGTGGCTTCGTCCAGTAAGGCGGACAGAGGAGTCGGGGCGTCTGCCGCGGGTAGCTTCAGGGCGAAAGACAGTGCAATAAAGCTGACCTGTAGGAGTCTCATCGGTGCCCTCCCGTGGCAGACAGATTCAGGCCTGGGGCGTAGAGGTAGTCCCACATTCGCTCGAATAAGGCGCGCGACAGCGGCTGCTTGAGATCGAACTCGACGATCTCGCGGTACGCGGTCACCCGAAACTCGTAAGGAGTCGGATTCGCGATCGTCTGAATGTCCGCCCATCGCCAAGTCCGGCTGTCACGACCGTTCTCTGTGACGTAGTCGATACCGCTTTCTTTTAAACGCAGGGTCCCATTGCTGCCTCCAGACCACATCCGGTGATGAGCGGGGATTTCCGAAAGCGCCGCAACGCTGGCCAGCGGCACTTCATTACGCACCGGCTTTCCTACTTTCTCGCTAAATTGAACGGCCATCCCGGCCGGCATCGGCTCACTCCATGTGAAGTGGAAGCTCCGCTCCCCTGGTTCATGCCAAGGGCGATTCTGGTAACTGGTCAGAGTGAGTTCCCGCGCCGAGAGATCAAAGCTGTGGATGTCAACGTATGCCCAGCGTTGGTTGAACTTGGCTGAACGGAATTCCACGCCCTCATCGTCCAGCGCCAGAGTTCCGGGAACGGCCTTCTTCAACAACCGATGCCACTGCGCCGGCGCCTGCCAGTGCCCAGATTGCCCCGAACTCGCGAGCGCTGCACCGTGCGGCACTAACATGCCGCCAAGCAGCGCGAGTGCTGAAATGTTGACGTAAATCCTCATCAAAACCTCCTACTTTGTTTGTCGCGAGCGCGCAAATCAAATGCGCCCGACAAGGTCACTGAATTGGCAAAGGGAACGAGACTGGTGTGCGAATGCACACCCCGAGGGGCCTAGATGAGCAGGGGTAGACTGGGGGCTGCTAACTCGATGCGCGGCGGCGGATGCCTCACCGGATCGCTGAGAACCCGGAATGCTAAAGAAGAGACCAGACCGGGAATCTGAACCGCTACAAAAGCGACCAGCGGAGACGAATGGTCAGCTGCTTTCGACGTCACAAGCAAGTTGGGGTCGGGAACGGTGTTCTTGCAGCACTCGTCCGCGTTCGCTTGGGGAGCGCACTTGCCCTTCAGGCAGCACTCGGCAGCCTCGGGACTCAGGACGCCAGCGGCGAAGCAATCAAGAGGCCGCAGAAGTAGAACCACCGTCAGCAGGCCAATGGCGATGTGAAGACCACGTCGCATTCAGCTTGAGTTTAGCACGCCGCGTGCCAAAGCTTAACCGTATGAGAACATTTAGGTAAGCGGAGGATCCGAAGGCTTGCGCCTGGGGGCTTTAGCGCACGTCTTCGCATGACCAAGCCCGAGCTTCGGCGCTGCGAAACGAAAAAGCCGTGCCCTAAGGGTGCCGCGATGCGTAAAGCGTACCTCGCCGAAAAAGCGTAGTGAAGCTGGATGAAGGCTCAATCAGATTTCACGACCCTCCGTCGAACCCTAGCTAGCGCGTCAATCACTCAAGGCGGGACGATGGGGGTGGACGCGGGAGCATCTGCCCGCTCCTGAGAAGTCTGGCGAGTGCGGAACGACAATCGCAGCCTCAAACTCCCAAACAAAGGCCAGCGATGCGAGAAAGCCGTTGCGGCGAGCACACAAATTGCATTAGGCTTGCGAACTTTGCCCCACGCTGGGGCTGGTCAGTCGCCGGCCAAAATGTTGTTGGCCCCGTCGCACAACTAATACTATTCCTTTAGAGTGCAGGAGGAGACCGCCTCGGCTTAAATGTCCTAGTTACGACTTGATCTGACATTTTCTGATTGACTGCGCTGAACAGCGCAAAAGGAGACTTTCGGTGGACATGGATTAAAAGATCATCAAGAACAAAGCGGGCTTGCTCCGCCGACGGCGAATGGGAGAGAACGCGACGCACGTGCCCACAGGGTCCTGGCGCGCCACGGGCGATATAATAAAGTGTGCCAAATGTCACCATCGACGGCAAGACCGTGGAATTTGAGTCCGGTAATTTGCCCTACCAGGAGCACGGAAAGCCGGAGTCGATACTGGATGTCTGCCTGAACAATGGGATCCATCTGGAGCACGCCTGCGGCGGCAACTGTGCCTGCACCACCTGCCACGTCATCGTCACCAAGGGCATGGAAAACCTGTCGGAGATGGACGACGACGAAGCCGACCGTCTGGACATGGCCGCCGGACTTACCTTGCGCTCGCGCCTGGGCTGCCAGTGCGTGGTCGAAGGCGACGTGGAAGTGGAGATTCCGTCCTGGAATCGCAACTACGTCAGCGAAGGCGGCGGCTCCATGAACCTCGGCGACGCGATTCCGGCCGGGAAGCGCTAAGGTTTCGCCTTGGCGAAGAGCAGTTCGTTCGAGCCCTACGCGCTTTCGCTGCTGCGAATCTTCGCCGGATTTACTTTCTCGCTGCACGGCTTTCAAAAGCTGTTCGGCTACTTCGGCGGCCTGGGGCACGGCACGTCCGCCCACCTGTTTTCGTTGATGGGAGCCGCGGGCGTGCTGGAAACATTCGGAGGCTTGCTGATTCTGCTCGGCCTTTTCACACGGCCGGTGGCGTTCATCCTGTGCGGCGAGATGGCCGTCGCCTACTTTAAGCAGCACGCGCCGCACGGATTCTGGCCGCTCGCGAACGGAGGAGAGCCGGCGGTCTTGTACTGCTTCATTTTCCTGATGCTGGCGAGCGCGGGCGCCGGCCCATGGAGTCTGGATCGCGTGGTTCGGAAGAAGTAGCGCTGTCGTGAAAGCCCGCGTTCCAGGGTCGCAGGCGTGGAATCCAACGCGGGACGTTCCCGCAAAAGCGTTCATACTCCCGAGGGAACGTCGCGCGCAAGGCCGGCTCCTCGTACGCCAGCACGAAAATGTGAAACGCGACTGAGACTACCGCGCCATACTCGAGCAGCGCGATGTTTCCAAACACCAGACCCTGTCCCAGAATGATGGTTACCACCGCGACGTACATCGGGTTCCGGACATACCGATAGAGTCCCGTCACCACGAGGTGCCGCGTAGGGAGCACGGGCGCGGGAGTACCGAGGCCCTGAAGAGCGAACCGCGCAAAGGAATCCAACAGAACCGGCAGCGCCGCGGCGATGAGCAACGCGCCTGCAACGCGCAGCGAGAACCAACCCGGGAGGGGAGGTTGGAATCTCCAATGCGAGATCCACCACGGCACCAGTCCGGCCACCGTACCCGGAGCCACGACGAGAAACAACGCCGAGACGAGGACGGCCGCCACGCGCCGCATGGCCTGCTTCTAGCCTCGCAACAAACGCACCGCGTCGCTGAGAACGTTGGCGCCGCCGGGTTGCTGCGGTCCGACTGCGCCCACGGCAGCCTCGGGCGCGGCCTGCTCTTCGCCTTCGCCGGGAGCCAGGAACAGGTTCGCTTCGATGCCGTGTTGCTTGGTGTAGAGCTCGTAGTAACGGCCGCGCGCTGCGT
>DASQHQ010000025.1:0-24510 GCA_035632015.1 Bryobacteraceae bacterium | reverse complement strand
GTATCACACCCAGGATGGCTAACGCGGTCGCGGCTGCCATTACTCGATGACCCATTATCGACCTCCTTATTTCTTCCGGAATTGTCCGTATAACAATTCCTCAACAAACTCCACGCAGTTGAACTCCACTAGCTGGGCATTGTTCTCCACGCGCCGGTAGAGCGGCATGCGCATTTTCCATGGCCGCGTGAAAACCTTGGGATCTTCGATGGTCGCCTCGTACATCAGTGTATCGGCGCTGCGCGGCGTATAACGTTCTACTACGTGCATAGCTTCGCTGTGAAAATTGCCGGCGCGATCGAACCACGTCTGGCCGTTCTGACCGGTCACGTCCACCACCAGCGTGTCGCCTTCCCAGTGCCCGTTCGACCAGCCCATCCAGCTTTCGGTTTGCGCTTCGGTCGGTTTACCCATGTTGATGGTGCGGGTGGCGCCGGCAAACTCGTAGGTCATCAAGATGACCTTCGGCGTCTGCACGATCTGGAACGGGAATGGCATGTAAGTGGCGCGGGGAACACCGGGCAGATAACACTTGATCTCGGGATCCGAGGTCAGCCAGTGCTCGGCGTTTGCTTTCTTTTTTGCGGCGGCCCAAGGCTGGTAGGGAATCTCGTCGCCCTCGACCACGCCGAGCCCGCCGGGAACGGCGCCAACCGCTCCGAACGCTACCACGGAGGGGGCGGGGATGGGCGCGGCCGGACCCGGCACAGTCATCAGCGCGGGCCGGGCTGGGTGGTCCTGAATATCCCAATTCGCGGTGTTCAGCGCCTGCCAGATGCCATTCAAATCGGGCTTACCGTCCGACGTGCGCGGCGCCCGATAGGCGGGAGCTTGCGCTGCGGCGGGATTTCCTGCGGCAACAAAGACCGCCGCCATCAGAATCGAACCGCTGAACGAGTGTCGCATCTGAGTGATCCATCCCGAATCGGAGTGAACCATCCGCCAGTATATAACGGCTCGCGAATCGCAGGTCCCAGGAGTCGGCCTAGCAATTCTCGATCCCTGTCGCACTCAAAAGGAGCAGAGGAATGTGTGTGACGCGAGCAGGTGAAGAAGAATCGATTGCGGGAAAGGCTGAGGAAGAGACTCCAGACTGATAATGGCGAAGTTGGAACTATCGCTCAGCGGCGCGAAGCATGGCAGTGTGCGAGTCCTGAAGAACCTGCCGCGTGAGTCGGTCGGAGCGTTTTTCTCACCCTCCCCCGGGAAGATCGTCGCCTTGTCCTGCGGGCCCATTCCGCGAAATCTTGCGGAAACGCGAGATCGGTGAACCGCTGAATCATCCGCTGCAATCCGAGGAGCGCGGCTGGCGCTGACGCCGGGCCGACGTGCAGCCCTTTGATCAACCTGCTGCACGCCGGAGCCGCTGGGACCCGGCGATCCCGGATCGCCGACCATTTTCCTTTTTGCCCTCCCCTAGTTGTTGGCAGATCCGTGGGGCAGAGCTTCTCGCAAGAAGGCCAGGATGAACTCCAGCTCCGCATCGCTGTAAGCCGTGAGCACTGAGGCATGCCGCCAGGAACTCCCTGCCACGATCTTGATCGCAGCTTTGGGAACTGTACGTAACACCGGCGGCGCTAGGGTCAGATCGTAGACCTTTGTCTCCTGGCTCTGAGTCAGCACCAGCGCCGGAAATGTGCCGGCGCCGTCCTGGTCCAGCGTTGCCGTGCTCACGCCCGGTGTCTCCAACTGCTTCAACGCCGCGACGTTTTCCGGAATTTTCTGCATCGGTGAGGCGATCGGCAGGCCAAGGCCGTCCACCTGATGACAGGTGGAGCAGCGCGCGAAACCCAGCACCTGGTCGGAGAATAATTTTCTTCCCTCTTGAGCTTTCCCGGAGAGTTTCCGCGGCGGTGGGCCGGCGTCGCTGGCATTCATCGCCGGCTTAATGCCATTCAAGCTGTCCACGTAAGCCACCACAGCCATCAGGTCCGCGCGCGAGAGCGAAGTGGAAAAGGCGGGCATGGGCGTGCCGGGGATCCCGTTCTGGATGACCCGCAGGATGTAGTCTTCCTCAAAACCGCGAGCGGCCAGGCGCGGAGCAGCGCCGCCCCCGGAGCCGTTCACCTGGTGACAATAGCCGGTGGCGCAGCTCTTGTTGAAAACATCCGTGCCTCGGGCCAGCGGCTCTTGCGCGAAGGCCACCGCCGGCAACAGGAGCCACAGTGAAGGCCGGCCTTGCATCATCGCGTCTCCTCAGGCAGCGCGAACACCGTCAACATCGATCCCTTCACGAATTGCGCGGTCTCGGGCCACACCGTGGTCATGAGGCCAGTGATGCCGGCTCCCCATCCGCTGGGCGCCGCAATGTACTGCCGTCCGTTCACGCGATATGTAATCGGCCCGGCGCGATGCCCGTTGCCGGTCTGGTAGCTCCACAGTTTGTTTCCGCTCCGCGCATCCAGGGCGAAGAAGGTTCCTTCAGGGTCGCCGGAGAAAATCAGGTCGCCGGCCGTCGCCAGAATCGAGGCGAACAGCATGTACTTGTAGCGCCAGGTCCACTGCCGTTTGCCGGTGACGGGATCGTAGGCGTCGATGTGGCTGTAGGCGGGACCGTCGGGCGGAGGCTTGAGGAACCAATTCCCACCGATGAAGAAGCGGCCCTCCTCCGGCTCCTGGCGGCGCGCGATGAGATCGTTGCAGAACTCCAGGCTCGGCGTGTAGACCCAGCCGGTGCGCGGCGAATAGGCCACCTGGTTCCAGCTCTTTCCGCCTGAAGCGCTGGGGCAAACGAAAGTGTTCTTACCCTCCACCGGCTCGCGCCGGCCCAGCAGCTTTCCGTCTTCGGTGATCCCGGTGATCCAGTTGTGGTGCTCCACGTAGGGGAAGGCGGTCAGAAACTCACCCGTCACTCGATCCAGCACGAACACGTCGCCGCTCTTGTTCAGGTGCACCAGGAGTTTGCGCATCCGGCCGCGAAATTCGCGGTCCATCAACACGCATTCATAGGCCGCGTCGTAATCCCACATGTCTTTGGGAATTTCCTGGTAATACCACTTCAGCTTGCCCGTGTCGGCGTCGAGAGCCACGACGCTGGCGGTGTACAGATTCACCTTGGCCGAGCCTTGGCCTGTATCGCGATCGCCGGCGTACAGGTCGGAGGCCGCGTTGCCGACGCCCCAGTACACCAGATTCAAATCCGGATCGAACGAACCGGTCATCCAGGTTGCGCCGCCGCCGTATCGCCAGCTATCGCTTTTCCAGGTCTCGTGGCCTGGCTCGCCCGGACCGGGAATGGTATAGAAGCGCCAAGCCAGGCGTCCGGTCTTTAGATAAAACGCGGTCAGATAGCCGCGGTGCGCCTGATCTCCGCCGGTACCGCCCACGATCACCTTGTCTTTGACGATCAGCGGGGCTGCATCGAAGTTGCACGCGCACTGGATTGCATCATCTACCGCGACCTTCCAGACTTCCTGGCCGGTTTTCTGATCCAGGGCGATGAGGTAGTTGTCGTAAGTGCCGAGGAACACTTTGCCGTCCTGGACGGCCACGCCCCGATTGTTGATGTAGCTGTAGGGCCGGCGCGGCAGCGGATATTTGTAGTGCCAGAGCACGCGTCCGCTGACGGCGTCCAGCGCGAAGACCTGGCTGCGCGCGGTGGGAAAATAAAGCGCGCCGCCGGACTCGATGGGCGTGGCCTGAAAGCCATAGTCATAATCGCCAGTCTGAAAGGACCAGACCGGGACCAGTTTCTTTACGTTGCTGGTGTTGATCTGGTCCAACGCGCTATAGCGCCAGGCGAACTGGGTTCCGCCGTAGTGCAGCCATTCATCATGTGCAGCGCCATCCTGTGCCTGGGCGGCGGTAAGCGCGAGCAGAGCTGCCAGCAGTCGCATGGGAATGACCCTCCCGGTCTGCAATAGTCGATTGTATCCGACGAGGCGCACCCCTGGCCCAGGCGCCTCCACGCTGGTCTTGGGAAAGTCCTGCGTGGCTAAACGCGAAAGATTATTTTCCCTTTTTCTCCGCTTCTTCGGCGACCGACCCGGCACTCTGGCTTCATACTAGTTTCAGTTGCTATCTGCACGCATGCGCGTTCATATCCCGACTGAGGCAAAGCTGACGACCGCACGCCGGCACTGAGCCGATGGTCAGAAATTGGCGCAGGGCGCCAAAAGTACCGTATGGAGGGGAGGCCGATCACCAGAATTGTTCTCCTCCTTGGTTTCGGGCGGAATTCGGACCAGGGCTACCGAAAGCCTTGGAGCGCGTCGCGCGCGGACGGGTAACCCCATACGACGGCACCGGATCGACTTTTGCGTTTGTAAACCGGCATCAGTTCAACTCCATTACCTCTGGTCTTGGGTTAAGTCCAGCGTCAGCGGGTACGCCGCAGGTTCGCTCCCACTGCTCAGACGAGTGATGGTCCACCGCCTGCCTAGTCGTATTCCCGGCATGATTCCTTTATCAAGCATCGCGTACACAGCGAGCCGCCCTAGGTTGAATCGCTAGGCGATCTCCGGCACGGTAATACGCGCGGAACCCGCCACGATCGAGTGCCCTAAAGCGGAGTTTGGATCAGGGACCGGCGTGGCTATTTCGCCGCGAGCACTTCCGGGTTGTACATTGCCGGTTTCGCTGATCCACCGATGCTCGGATCTGGGTCCGGATACGACCGTCGTGAGGCTGTCCGCAGGCCAATCGCGGAGACCAACACCTTGGCGGCTTCTGGCCGCTGTTTCCGCCCGCGCGGCTGGCACAGGGAGCCTGAACGAAGCCGCCGCTCGAACTCTTCTTCATCGATGCGGACGGTTGCCGCAATGCGCACCACACACTCCGCCCGAATCTTACCTTGCCTGACCCAGAGGTAAACCGCATCTGTCGGCAATTTCGCTCACCTTTGCTAATCTCGGTATCATCCGACACGTCCTCGTGCTCTTATCAAAACCCGTCCGCAAGGTACCGCCCAAGTCTACAATGATTTCGCTACGGGCGACCGATCCTGGCTACAGCAGATCGCGCAGGCGACTCTTCAGGGGTAGGTTCATTCGGACTCTTTCCCACTGCCTTCAAGCCACGCGCTGAGCTTCCCGACCGAGATCTCATGAGCCGTAGCTGGTGCCTAACCTCCGCGCGAAGAATGGTTCCGTTGCGACCTGTACTTCTGCGAACCCGCATCGCCGGAACTCGGCAATTGCAAGCGTGGCTACCTCATTCAGCGAGGAGGCGCAATACTTCCACGATGTGGCGCCGCGAATAAACTGGGGTGCGAATCTTGAGCCAAATTTCGCGCCATAGGCACCCCGCTTGAGCTTGGCTACGATTCCCTCCAGATCTTTGTTGACTCTGCCAATTACTGATCGCAATCAACCGAGTTGCGCGCCGACTTCAGTGTGAACGTGCCTCCCGCGTATCTGCCCACTTGTCCACTCATGGCAGCGCCCTGGAAGGTTATTTGATGTTGATTCGAATCGTACGTGAACGTTCCGCGGCCATTGTCTTCATCGTGGTAAACGCCACCGGCTTGCAGGGTGAACCCCCCCGCATGGACAAGCTGGCCTCCCGCAGACATTACGCAGTTGTACTCACCCAAAGGCACCGCTCCGCCCCCGCCGTTTGCGGTGGCTTGCTTGCTTCGATCCGGTACCGCTGCCGAGGCTGTCGGGGCAGGCACATTAGTCTCCTCTGGTGGCGGTGGAGGCGACTTCACCTCAGACCGGCCGGGGCTCATTCTCTGGCTATCATCCTGGATCTTCCAACTGCCCGTTTCCTTGGACAGCAACCAGCTCCCGTCGTAGTCATGCACTTGGGTGCTATCGCTATAGTAGCCTCGCAGCGTAAACTTGACGTTCACCACGAAGTTGTCGGTTCCTTTCGGATTCACTTGTAGGCTGGTAAACGTGACGCGCTCGGGTATACTGCCGCGCCCCTGAAACTCGTTGCGGATCAGCCGCCGTGCGATTTCCTCTAGCGGCATGGTTTGAGCGAAGGCTTGCCCTGTTAGAGGTAAACCGATCATTGCGACGATACAAATTGTTGATAACTTCATCTGACTATTCTCCAGTCGGGTTGAGCCAATACGAGGCTCTTCTTTAGTCTCGCGTGGCAGGCATAGGCGTGAGCCTTGCCGGCATGCCGCGCTTGTGGGTCTTGATTTCTACGGTTCCTTCTGTTCCGTAGCGTGCACCAGGACGTACTTGATTGGGCGGTCCGGGATCTTAGATCTCCGTAATGCTGGCTAAGGGGCGGACTCCGCGCGCCCCCAGCCCGTAAACAACCCGTCTAAGCTTCACACCGCTACTGTTGCGGCGATCTTGTGGAACGTCGAATTGGTAACTTCGTAGGTCTGAACCTTCGGAGTGCCTTCGAAAAACTTATTCAGGTTCTTCAGAACTTCCGGATAGCCGGTCCTGGCGTAGGCGTCGGCATCTTCCTTGTTATCCCAGAAGCTGATCGCGACAGCGTCCGTTCCGCCCGAAGCAAGGAACGTGAGTTCACCTTCAAACCCTCGTTGCTTCCGAAGCATCGGAATTGTTTCGTTCTCGATCTGTTTGGTGAACGTGACAGAGCTGTTGGGTTTCAGATGAATAGATACATTACGAGCAAACATGTCAACCTCCTCGGTTGTGGTTTGGCTAAGAAGGGACAGAGAGAAAATCTCAGACTGCCTGACTTAGGTCAGATGATCTGATGAGTGCAGCAGAATTGCTCAGTCAGGCACTAGTCTGAACCGATGCGACATGCTTGTCAAGCGGAAAGGCACAATCTTCTCAATAATATCCCGCGTTCGCTCATTGTAATCGACTTTAACTTAGAGACCTCGAAACGGTTAGCGATCAGGACGCTACCAAACTGTATGACGGACCGTGGTGGCCGCAATTACGGACTTGATCTGGAATCGTGCCCTCACTCGCCTCGCCGCGTCGGGCCGGCCACTCGCCTGACCATCCGTGTCAAGCAGCCCGAAACCGAGCATGCCCTCCAGTTCCACTGTCTTCCGGTACGGACCCTTGGCGATTAGCCGAATCCAGGCGCTTGGCCCTCCCCCCGCGCCTCGGGCGTATTGGCGGATCAATCGGAGAGGTGAAGCCAACCCTATAAGGATTTGCGCGCCTTGCAATATCGCGCCTCGCGTCTGGACATCAAGCTGCCGATGCTCGAATCGATTCTTCCCAGCAATGCAGCGCACTTACGGCGCGCGATTCAGGCGACTCTGGACTTAGGGTGCTGCGGCTGGGCGTAGTGGGACTGGCGTTCAAAGAGAACACCGACGATCTGCGAGAGAGCCCCGTAGTCGCACTGCTCGAACACTTGATCGGCAAAGGCCGCGAGGTTCGCATTTACGACCCGCACATTCAAATGGACCGGATCTACGGTTCCAATCGCGATTATGTTCTCAAGGTCATCCCGCATATTGGCAAGCTTCTGCTTTGTAGTTTCGAGGAGCTGTCGGTATGGGCGGAACATCTGGTCGTCGCTCAAAAGCCGTCAGCTCTTATAGAGGACAGGATCGCGAAGAGTGGACGGCCCGTGCTAGACCTTACTCGAGCTTTGAGACTCGACACTCCTTGCGATAATCCAGCCAGACTCGATTAACTGATCGCAATGTGCGGAATCGCCGGTTACGTTTTGCGAGATGGCCTCCGCGCGGAACTGCCCGTCCTGCGCGCCATGTGCGACGCGATCCGCTATCGGGGCCCGGACGATGAAGGCTACTATGTCGAGGGCGGGTGCGCGCTAGGAATCCGCCGGCTGAGTATCATCGATCTCACGACTGGTCATCAGCCGATTGGGAACGAAGATCGCTCCGCTTGGGTCGTCTTCAACGGAGAGATCTATAACTTCTGGGAGCTGCGTCAATGGCTGCTCTCGCGTGGCCACCGCTTTCAACTAAGAGCGACACCGAGGTGTTAGTTCACCTCCATGAAGAAGAAGGTATCGAGGGTCTGTACCGTTTGCGCGGAATGTTCGCTTGCGCGATCTGGGATTCGCGCCGGCGTGAACTGCTGCTGGTGCGTGATCGCTTCGGGAAAAAGCCGTTGTACTACGCGGTCTTACCGCAAGGTATTTTCTTCGGCAGCGAGCTGAAGTGCTTGCGCAGCCGGCATCCCTCTGGAGCTGGATCCTCACGCATTGCAGCTGTACTTACAGTTCGGCTACATTCCTGATCCTTGGAGCCCATTTGGTCAAGTTCGCAAGCTAGCTCCCGGAGGTTGGCTGAGATGCTCGTCGACAGGAGAGACGATGCAGGGGAGATACTGGAGGCTTCCTGCGCCCGTAGACCAAGCCTCTCCGGGTTGGACCGAACAAAAAGCCGCCGACGAGGTACGCAGCATATTCGATGAATCGGTGCGGCTTCGGCTCATCTCGGACGTCCCTCTCGGCGCTTTCCTGAGCGGGGGTATCGATTCTAGCTCGGTGGTTGCTTCCATGGCGCTGCATTTCGCTGATAGCTCGGCGATTCCGACATTCGTCGTTTCTGAATTCGCCGCCCAGCATGTCAAGGTGGTCCTCACCGGCGATGGTGGAGATGAACTGTTCGCCGGTTACGACAGCGTCAGACAAATGAAACGTCTCCGGTGGGCCGATAGCATGCCATTTGCGGTGCGCAGCGGACTGGCCCACGTCGCCGATTTTTTGCCCTACCGCACATATGGGAAAAACTATCTGCGCATGATCAGCCGGACGTCCCCCCTGGAACGTTACGTCGAGCTTTGCTCACCGCGATTCCTACGGGAACGGCTGCTTTCTCCAGATTGGCTGTTGCGCGAAGGAACGGAGTTCTTGTTCGAGACATTTCCCCAAGCGCTGCTGCCTTACAATGCAGACATTCTCGCACAAGTGCAGTATTTCGAAGCAACCGGGAAACTAGCGGGCGACATTCTGGTGAAGGTGGACCGCATGTCGATGGCCAACTCACTCGAGGTGCGGTGCCCGCTGCTCGACCACCACCTGGCCGAACTGGCAATGAGAATCCCGACGGCCTGGAAGCTTCGCAACGGGACAGGGAAGATGATCTTCCGGCGAGCTGTCGGAGACCGCTTGCCGCCCTCCGTTCTGGCCCGGCCGAAGCTGGGATTCGACGTGCCGCTGGCGATCTGGTTCCGCACTTCCTTGCGCGAGTTCCTGTGGGATCATCTGACTGGCGCGCGGGCCATCGGACGCGGAATCGTTTCGCGAGATTCCGTCAGCCAACTGCTGGTGGAACACCAGTCTGGGAGACGCAACAATCATCAGTGGCTTTGGGCGCTCCTCATGATCGAACTGTGGTTTAGCGAATTCGAGCAGACCAGCTCGAACCGGGCACCGCTAAGCGCGTGGTCTCAGCCGCTGCAATAGCGCAGCTTGGTTTTGAAGGCCGGGCGGTCACTTCCAGGCCACGGAGTGGCGTCTGCTCATGACCTGATACAACGCGAAAAAAACTGCGGCGTTGATCATGGAAAAGTAGTAGGGCAAGGACAGAAATCTCGGCCGGAGCCGGACGCAAGCTCCCAGGATTGCCAGGCCATAGAACAGCCCCTGCAGCAATGCGAGCATGGCGTAGAAGGTAGAGGAAACCAGCCAGAGATTGGCCGCCAAGGCGCATACCATGGCGAACGGAACCGCCAGCCGAATCATCTTGTGGGAAAAGAAGAAAAACAGCGCTGACGGGCGCAGCGGGCGCAGCAGTGCCTTGATTTCTCGAAGTTGCTGCAGATTTCCCGCCATGATCCGAACACGCCGGCCAAATCCGGCCATCTCTCGCGCCTCCTCATAGACCACCGCCTTGGGCTCGTACACGGCGCGATAGCCTTTACCGAGCACCGAAACGGGAATGACGTAATCGTCGTTGATTGTTCCGGGCGCAGGAAACGGGTACAACTCGCGCCGGATCGCATGCAAGTGGCCATGGGCCCCCAGCGTGGAAGCGATATCCGATTCCTGTGTCTTCAGGAAGGTTTCGTATTTCCAATAAAAGTCCTCGGATGGCCCGATGTTTACGTCATCCGGTCGCACCACCATGTACCGGCCGCCCGCCGCCCCCACCGTTCCATCGGCGAAACTCATCATGAGCCGGCGGACGGCATCAGGCTTAAGCAGTGCGGTCGCGTCGGAGAAGACCACGATCTCGCCCTTGGACTCCCGAACGCCATCATTCAACGTGCTGATCTTCCCGCGGTTGTCTGGAAAACTCAAAACCCGGACGCGGACGCCGTCGGCCAGCGATTGCGCCAGTTGCGGTGTGCCGTCGCGCGATCCGTCACAGGCCACCAGGACTTCGAGCTTGGCAGCCGGATAGTCCAGAGCCAGCGAGTTCCGGATTTTGTCGGTGATGTGCTCGGCCTCATTGTATGCCGGAATCAGAAGCGTGACTTGCGGTTCGAACGGCTCTTTCCTCACGGACCGATTGACGAACACCCGCATAAAGAGCAGCGCGATGGGGTACCCGAGATAGGCGTAGAGTGGCACTGCGAGCGATAGCCAAAGAATCAGTGTCGCCCAGGCCACGAGGTTCTAAACGGCGCGCGCCTCGACGCAGAACAGTTTTCCCACCACATCGCAGCGGGCTACTTCGAATCCGGACTCACGAAGCAACGCCAGTGCCTGCTCCCGGCGAAAAAAATATACTGGGCAACCGCGTATATATTGCAAACGAACCTTGCGCACCGGCATCCGCCAGGTCCAGAGGCGAGGCCACGCTGATAGGAATGTTGTTCGTGTAAGCTTGCGAATCACGCGAAGGCGTTCCGCCGGGTCTCGAATGTAGTCCCAAACCCCGATCGCGATCGTCAGGTCGTAGGTCCGATCGGTTTTCCAGTTCAACAGGTCGGAGACCACAAAATCGCATCTGTCATGTACGTTCTGTTGAGCCGCTAGCGCCTGGCTCAACCTGATCATCTCAGGCGCCACGTCGACACCCGAGACGTGCTCTGCCCCTCGCTTGGCGAACTCCGCGACAAATCGTCCGGTGCCACAGCCGATATCGCAAATCCGCAGGCCTCGGACGTCACCAGCACGATCCATCACCCAGTCGAAACGCTGGTAGATATCCCACCGATCGAGCCAGCGGCCTATTCTACTCTTGCGTCCGGTGTAGATCCGCTCGAATTCCTCAGCCGTATCGTTCCAGTACCGCGCCACCCGCGGCATGTTGTCTTTCTGAACAGCCACGTGCATCATTATGTCACGCCGCCGCTACCAGCCTGAGTTTATTCGCGAGAATAGTCTTGCCGCCGCGGCATTCCGGATTCGGGGAAAAAAACACACTCTTCCCGGCAACTGGTAAGCGCCATCTTTACCTCGTTGCCCACGGATGCAACCGTTAGCGTGCAGCGCTGAGCTGGAGCTGAGAATGCCAATACGGCGCCGAATCGTAACAGGGGCTTCCCGTGACGCCTTTTCACAATCACCAGTGCGGATTCTTTGGCGCCGAACACGCTGGACCTCCAACCGATCTCTCCGTCCTCGATCAACTCCGTAACCCCGTCTTCTGCGTCCAATATCAACATGCCTGCGTCCCCGATTCGAAAACATTCTGGCGACTCCATGGCGACCGGCGCGCCCGGATGCCAAAATTGTTCGGCCAACCAGGTTGGACCTGCGCTGCGGTCGCAGTCAACCTGATCGAGGATGAACAACAACAGTTCCGGTTTGAGAAAGAGCACCCTGCGCCGGTGCCGGGAGTTTCGATAGCAGCAAGTCGCGTCGAGATAGTCCGTCTCGCGGCTGGAAATCCATTGTTGAATCGCCACCTGAGGCAGGTTGTGCCAGGCGAACGGTCCGGCGGGATCGGCCTGATCCATTCCTCGCAGCCGGACGGTGTTGTGCGCCGCGGTTCCACGAAAGATGTCCCGCCAGCGCGAATCCCCTACGTACGTGAATGTGCCAGCATCTATCAGGAGGTCGCTTTCCCCCGAGCGCGCCACCAGACTTAGAGTGTCTGCGTGGCTATGACCTGCGCGGAAAGGGCCGAAAGGCCCGGCATCAACGATACAAGAAGCCTGCCCGCATGTCATAACAACGGTTCCAGCGTCCGAAAATGATCGGGACTGTAAATGTGAGTCGCTTACGTTCCCAGAACCTTCTAGCGCAGGGGGGCCCAGCCACCAAACCGCCTGCTCGTACAAGTCCTCTTTGTTGCGAATCCAATCGGGACGGTGGAGCATCACGCCGCAGGTTGCCAGCGCTGCCCTTCCGAAGCCTTTGCGCGGTCCGTACGGATGGAAGAACCTCCCGCCATCGTCATCGCCGAGGAAGGGAAGGTCCTGGCTGTGGCCCATCAGTGCACCCAGATACTCCGCCATTCGTGTAAGCGTAGCGCGGTATGCGTCGGACGGCGGCGCGATTGCGGCATGAAACAGAAACATGTCCAGTGCGTACAAATGGTAGTAACTGGACTGTTCAAAGTGGCTGCCGTCCGGCCGGATCTGTCGCTCCATTTGTTCCAGAATCACTTTAGTACCCAGCGGCGCCCACTCTTCCGCTCCGGGCACGCCGCCAAACAGCATCCCCAAGGTGTGCAGGGCCACCCCTTCCCCCAGCAGATGAGTATTCGGTGAAAAATAATACGAGAGATTGTTGGCCAGATGCAGGCCGTGCCGGTAGAGCTCGGTCAGCAGGCGGCCCCGCAACCCTTCCTCCAAGTCCTCACCGATCAGGTGCAGAACCCAGACCCATGACAACGCGCGGATCCCGACCTCCAGCGCGCTAGTCCAATTGATTCCCCTTTGGAACGGATTGGCTTCGAGCCACGATTCCAGTTGGCTGACAATCTCACGCCGAAAATCCGCCGTGCCGGTGAGGCGATAAGCTTGCCCGAGCAAGACCAAATGTTGGTGGCGGTTCAGCTCCCAAATCATTTTGTGATCGCCCACGCGCGCAGCATCCAGATAAGGTATACGCCGGAAATATTCGAGCCCGGTCTCTTTTCCGCTCACGTAATCGCGCCGCCAGCGAATCGCCGCTCCGGTATCGATCTCCAGGCCGAGGATCGGGAAGCGATGCTGAAGAATTTGTTTGGCCAGGGCGATGATCGTTTCTGCCGTACCTGTGCCGCGAACCTGGGCCGCGGCAGAACCGGCATCGGGAAGAAACTCGATGTTCCAAGACGGTTCAGCGGGGAGGCTTGGGCGCGTTAACAGCAGCGACAGATTGCGAAATTCCTGTTTCAGCCTGAATGCAATTTCTGCCGAACTTCGCAAAGCTTGTCATCCCTGCCAACGCCGGTGCGTCTGGACCGCCATTGACTCATCTTAACCGAGGCTCTCCAGGCTCAAACACACCGAAGGCAGGCCCAAAGATTGTCACTAGGCAACCGCACAGCCTGCAAACATGCCAAAGGTATACTGGGACCGAAGAGTATGTGTGGAATTGCCGGCTTAGTGATGGCGAGGCCCGATGCTGAAGCCGAAGCCGTGCTGCGCCGCATGTCGGACCGCATCCGCCATCGCGGCCCCGACGATTGCGGTTACTACGTCGAGGATAACGTTTATCTCGCGCACCGCCGTCTGAGCATCGTGGATCTCGCCGGCGGGCATCAGCCGATGACCAACGAATCCAGATCCCTCTGGATCGTGTTCAATGGCGAGGTCTTTAACCACATGGTGCTCCGCACCGGCCTGGAGCGCGGCGGTCATCGCTACGCAACCCGCTCCGACACCGAAACGATCCTGCATGCCTTTGAAGAATACGGAGCGGATTGCGTCTCTCATTTTAGAGGAATGTTCGCGTTTGCTTTATGGGACACCCGTCAAAAAGCACTCTTTTGCGCTCGCGACCGGCTCGGCATCAAGCCCTTCTACTACTATTGGGACGGCCGGCTGTTCGCATTCGCATCTGAAATCAAGGCGCTTCTCGAACACCCCTCCCTCTCGGCGGAATTCGAGGATTCAGCGCTGGCAGAGTATCTGGGTTTCGGTTACGTCAGCAGCGAACGCACGTTATTCCGCAATATCCGTAAGCTAATGCCCGGCCATCGCCTTCAGCTCGACATGCGTGGAGCTCAGCCCAGGTTGCACATTGAGCGTTACTGGGAAATCCCGCAGCACAGCGAGAATCGCCAGAACTTCGAGTCTGCGTCCGAAGAGGAGTGGATCGCCGAAACTCGCCGGAGGCTCGAAGAGACCGTACGCATGCGGCTCATGAGCGACGTCCCGCTGGGGATATTTCTCTCAGGCGGCATCGATTCCAGCGTGATCGCTGCCCTGACCAGGCGCCTGGTGGACAAACCGGTCAAGACCTTTTCCGTGGGCTACCAGGAAGCGCAATTCAGCGAGCTGGGCGATGCGGCAGAAGCCGCCCATGCGCTCGGCACCGAACACAGCGAAGTGCTAGTTGGCATGGACGACTTCTTCGCAGCACTCCCCAAGCTGGTCTGGCATGAAGACGAACCCATCACGTGGCCTTCCAGTGTATCGCTGTATTTCGTCTCAAAGCTCGCATCCGAACAAGTGAAAGTTGTGCTCACCGGCGAGGGCAGCGACGAGTTGCTGGCTGGATACGAGCGTTATCGCTGGAATCTTCTCAATTGGAAGTATGCGCGCATCTACGGAGCCCTGCCCGACGGTTTCCGCGCAGGACTTCGCCACGCTATCGCGACCACAAATCTTCTCCAGGCCGGCTTGCGGCGCAAGCTCGGCCATACTTTCGTCGGACGCGATTCCTGTCTGGAATCCCTGTTTCTGGATAACTTTTACTGCGCCTTTTCCAGCCAGGACCAGGGTGGCCTGTTAAGGCGTCGCGGCGATTCGATCTACGCCAATTACATGTCCTACTGGGATTCCAGGCCGGATGAAGGACTATTGCCGCGCATGCTCTACGTCGACCAGAAGACCTATCTGGTCGAGCTGCTGATGAAACAGGACCAGATGAGCATGGCTTGCTCTATCGAAAGCCGCGTCCCGTTCCTGGACCACCAATTCGTCGAGTTTGCCATGGCTATTCCCGGCGGGCTCAAGATCCGTGGCGCCATTCAAAAATACGTCCTCAAAAAAGCTGCTGAAGGCCTCCTCCCAAACCGGATCATCCAGCGCAGGAAGAAGGGCTTCCCCACTCCATTGCGGCAATGGTTAAAGGAGCCGGGCGCCGAACCACTGTTCAGCGCGCTCCTCGCTCACGACGGCCTGCTCGCCACCTGTTTGGATGGAAACGGGCTGACTCGGCTTATCCACGAACATCGCAGCGGCCGGGTGGATGCCACGGACCGCATTTGGCGGCTTCTGAATTTGCAGATCTGGGGAGATCTTTTCCTTACCGGCCGGCGAGACCGCTGGAATGAAATCGGACACCCATCCGTGGAGGCGCCTACAGCCTTATGAAGCTGCTATGGGTGAAAGCGGACTTCCTCCATCCGCCGAACCGCGGCGGCCAGATCCGCACGCTGGAGATGCTCAAGCGGCTGCACTCCCGGCATGAAATCCACTACGTCGCGTTACACAACGGCAATCCGGATGGCGTCGCGCTGAGCCACGAGTACTGTTCACACTCCTATCCGATCGAACATCATATTGCGGAAAAACGTTCCATCGCGTTCGCAGGCCAGTTGCTCAAGGGTCTTGTCTCGCCACTACCCGTGGCCGTGAGCCGCTATAGATCAGATCGCATGAAGCGCGAAATCGAAAAGCTCTTGCGCCATCAGAAGTTCGACTGTATGGTGTGTGATTTCCTCTTTCCCAGTCCTAACATTCCTGATCTGGGAGCTTGCGTTCTCTTCCAGCACAATGTGGAAGCCACCATCTGGAGGAGGCATGCCTCGAACGCTCCGACGCCGGCCCATCGTTTTTATTTCAATCTGCAGGCCCGGCGCATGCTGGCGTACGAGAGTCACGCCTGCCGCTCCGCAAAAAGCGTCATTGCTGTGTCCAGCGTGGACGCCGATCTCATGCGAAAGGAATATGGAGTGCAGCGCGTCTCCACAGTTTCGACGGGCGTGGATATCGGCTATTTCGCGCCTCCCGCTAGCGTTCCCGCAGTAACCGACTTGGCGTTTGTCGGTTCTATGGACTGGAAGCCGAACATCGACGGAGCGGCGTGGTTCGTGCGAGAGATCCTGCCTCTGATCCGTCGGCGCCGGCCGCACTGCACGCTGACATTGGTAGGCCGAAAGCCGACACCCGAGCTTGCCCGGCTCGCGCAGTCGGATCCGCGCATACAACTTACCGGCACCGTACCCGATATCAGGCCGCATCTTTGGGGAGCAGCGGTGTCAATCGTTCCACTTAGGATCGCGAGCGGCACGCGTCTGAAAATTTTCGAATCGATGGCGGCACGGGTGCCCGTGGTGTCGACGTCAATCGGCGCCGAGGGATTGCCGGTGGAAAATGCCACCCATCTTCATATCGCCGACACTCCTTTAGCATTTGCCGACCGTTGCCTGGAATTGATCGAGAGCCGCGAAGCGCGCCAATGTATCGCCGAGGCAGGTTGGGATTTGGTGTCTTCGCGCTTCTCATGGGATGCGGTTTCGAAAGAATTCGAAGGACTGCTTGCGTGCTGAAGCATCTGATCATGCTCTGCGGCGTCTTCGCAGTGTTCTATTTCTTGTGCCGTGGAACTGCCTGGCAAGGGCCGTACGTCTACGATGAGGCGGATTACATGTACGCCGCTTCGCGCGGCTGGAGCGCGAATTGGATGGATTCGCCCACTCTGTCGCTGCCTGAATTCTTGCGGGCCGGGTTCTCCAGCCGCACATCCAGCCAGCGCGCCGATTTATCCGAGATGATCCGAAGCTGACGTGGCTCGTCACTTTCTTGGGATGGCCCGCAGTGGGCTAAGACGTTTAGGTGGGAATGGCGAAGGATCGCATCACGGCCGGTTAGCCAGGTCGTTCGCCGGCCAGCCCAATTCATCCCGCCCCGGCGAGCACAGCCGGCGTGAGCTGCAGCATGATCGCGGCCGCCTTCTGCTCAAGGGTCGGATCGTTGCTGGCCAAATAACGCTCCAACACATGGTGCTTCAGATCAGCTTCCTTCCACACCTTTCCGATGAGTTGCTTGCCCACAGCGATCACCGCGGCCATCTTGCTCAGGCTCTGATGCGTGTTGCCGTCAGGAGGCGGTTGTTGGCGTATACAGGTCAACTGGAAAGGCGTCTCAACCTTGACAACTGGGATGGTCGTCAGGCGATCCTAAGAAGTAGGATTACCGCCAGTTTCGCAATGGTGGACTTAGCCATCATAATTCCAACGTTCAACGAGCGAGAGAACATTCGCCCGCTGCTGGCTTCTTTGGATGCAGTCCTGGGCGACCTTGAGTACGAAGTAATATTTGTAGATGACGATTCCACGGATGGAACCGCTGCGCTGATCCGCGAGCTCTCCCTCACCAATCTGCGCGTCCGGGTGCTGCAGCGAATTGGGCGGCGGGGCCTTGCGTCGGCTTGCGTAGAGGGTATGCTTTCCACTGCCGCTCCCTGCATTGCGGTGATGGACGCCGACCTTCAGCACGACGAATCCATTCTTCCTGAGATGCTTGCTAAGCTGTGCTCCGAACCGCTCGATCTCGTAGTGGCTACTCGCAATGCCGCCGGTGGAAGCATGGGCGAGTTTTCGGCTCTCCGGATCCGGCTCAGCGATATTGGCAAGCGGCTCAGCAACGGCATTTGTCACTGTTCCCTCAGCGATCCGATGAGCGGATTCTTCATCCTCGACCGGCGTTTTCTTGAGGAAGTGGTGCACTTGCTCTCGGGCATTGGCTTCAAGATCCTGCTGGACCTGGTGGCTTCTTCCAGGAGGCCGGTGCGCATTGCTGAGGTTCCATACCGATTTCGGGAGCGAGTCCACGGAGAGAGCAAGCTCGATACCCTGGTCGGAATCGAGTATCTGCAACTCTTGCTGGACAAGAAATTCGGGGATTTCGCACCGCCACAGTTTTTTCTGTTCTCGATGGTCGGCGGCGCCGGGGCGCTAGTCCATCTGAGTGTTCTCTTCGTGTTGCTGAAGCTGGATCAGCAGAGCTTTCTGGTCTCCCAGACGATCGCCACATACATCGCCATGACAATGAATTTCTTTCTCAACAATATGGTGACGTATCGCGACCGGCGGCTGCGCGGCGCCGCCGCGCTGATCTGGGGCTTGCTGTCGTTCTACCTCGCTTGTTCAATCGGAGCGTTTATCAATATCCGTGTGGCCAATTTCATCTGGAATGGCGGAGTGAGCTGGTATCTTGCCGGAGCTGTTGGCGTCGTGGTGAGCTCCGTGTGGAATTACGCCGTCACGGCGATGCTCACCTGGCGGCGGGCGCGGAGGAATCTGACCGCTCGTCCGCGCCCAGCCCCCCTGCCGACTGGTTCCGACTTGTCATCAGCGCGATGAATTCGCCGGTCCAATGCACGATCTGCGATCAACCCGCGCGCGTTCTTGGATGGAAGGACGGGTTTCAGTTGTATCGCTGCCAGGCCTGCCGGCATGTTTTTGTCTGGCCGATGCCTCCGGATCACCTGCGCATCTATTCCGACCGGTACTTTAGCGGCGCTGAGGAAGGCTTCGGATACCGAGACTACGATCGCGACAAAGAGCCCATGATACCCACATTTGAAGAGTATCTGGACCGCCTCGGGCGGCACGCGGGTCAACCTGGCACATTGATCGATATTGGCGCCGCCAGCGGGTTTTTTCTCAGCCTGGCGCGAAGGCGGGGCTGGCGTGTGTCCGGCGTCGAGCCCAGCGATTTTGCCTCATCCTTGGCGAGGGACAAGGGTCTGGACGTGCGCACCGGCACAGTGGAAAACTGCCATTTCGCCGCGGGGGCGTTCGATGTGGTAACGATGTGGGATGTCATCGAGCATATTCCTGACCCGCGTCGCGCGATCGCTTCTATCGTTTCCCTCCTCAAACCCGGAGGGTTGATCGCCATCAATACTCCCGATTCGACCTGCTTGCTCGCGCGCTTGCTGAAGACTAAGTGGCACTTGGTCGTGCCGCCGGAACACCTCAACCTCTTCTCCCGGGAATCCCTCAGACTTCTACTCGCAAAACATGGGCTGGAGGTTCTGGAAGCCGCCACGATCGGAAAAACATTCACGGTTCAATACGTACTCATGACACTCGCCCACTGGCAGCGGCTGCATGTCTTTGATGCCGCGAGCGAGGCGGTACGTGGGCGCCGCCTGGGACAGTGGAAGATCTCTCTTAACTTGCGAGACAACGTGTTCATGATCGCTCGTAAGAAATAACCGCTCGTTCAACGCGTCTTCACGTCGAACACCAGGTGTGTGTCTGCATCATCCGCCAGCAGATGAAGCTCAGCTCCCTCCGCTAAAAGGGCCTGGACAGTCCAGCCAGTACGGTCCTTCGTTTCCACGCATAACAGAAAGTGATTGAAATGAGAGGTGAACTCTTCAAAGGTGCTCACGCGGAGCGGAAGGACGGAGCTAAAACGAAGGAGATTCGTGTCCGTACTGGAATTGCCTAGGTAGTGCAGCGCCAGGCTCTCGCTCGCAAGATACGTGATCCGTGGCTGCACGGCTGCTGCAGCGTAGTGTTGGAACTGCGTGAAGAAGACCGGGCCCGCAGCGGCAATAGGCAGAGAGGAACTCTCCATGATCCGTGCCCAGTCTGAAGTCCTGAAATACTCTCCTCGGGAGCTGGAAAAGCCGCCGTTCTGAAGCATCTGGCTGCGAACCGCGAGGCCGTTACGCTCGAAAACCCAACCCACTAGAAAAATAACAAGCAGTGCTCCGGCAGCCCGATTCCCATCGACCGCGCGGCAAACGGCAAACACGAGCAGGATCGTAATCCCCGCAACGCAAGCTAGCGCATAGCGTTCCACGAAGACACCGACGAGCTTGGAAGCCGGTACTTCATAGACCGGAAGAAGCGCCAAACTAGCGACTAAGACCCACTCGTGTGGAGGAATTCGACCTGCCACGCCTGCAAGTCTCGGGCGAAGGCCGGGCCAGAGAAGCAGACCTGCAATCAAGCCGCCCATGACAACTCCGCTGGAGAGCCCCAGGACGACATTATAGGAGCTGCGGATTTGACCCAGGTGCGCTCGCGACCATATCCCAGAAACGTAAGCCCCGCGGGCGGCTTGTATGGGGGCTATGAACAACAAGATGACGAGAGCTGACAACACCAGGGCCAGACAAACCGGCCAGTCCAGCCGCTTGCGCAGCCACCAGCGAGTAAGTTCCGCGAGTCCGAGCGGTACCCATAGAAATAGTGCGTAATAATGGCAGCAAATCGTGCCAGCGAGACTAAGGAATAGTGTCGCGACCGCCAATTTTCGTTTCGAGCCCTCGGCTGCGGCTTGCCACGAAACTAGCGCAATTCCTGTGAAACCGAGCAGCAGGCCATAACAGCGGATCTCCGTAGCAAAGTAGAAAGAGGCAGTCAGCATGGGAAGGATCATCGCGGCAGCGGCATATATCGCCGGACAGCGGCGCACCACGAAGATGAAGATCGACATGCACAGGACCAGGTAGCCCATGGCGAATGGCATGCGGTCGGTTACTGGACCGTCTCCGAATGCGCGCATTGTCACGCGCAGAACCAGGGATGTGGTGGCCGTGTGCACATCCAGCCCTCGCCAGAAGAAATCGAGGAGTGCGCCAACCGTAGGGAGCCTGGCTGGATAGTACGTAGCCAGCTCGTCAAACCACATTGGCTTGGTCGCAGCCACCACACTGCAAATCAACAAAAAAAGGACTCCGTAACAGAGCACCGCAAGAATCTTATGAGACTCGACTGCGGCAGCGAATCTGTCGAGCACGTGCAAGGTCGCGCGCGTAATCTGCTTAGACCAGTGCATAAGCTTTTGATTTTACCTTTTGATCCATCGGCTGGGGTGGGATTCAGTTTAGTTTAGCTTAGCTGGGCTAATGGGAACCGGCGCGATCATTGGAACCGCGGAACTCAGTGGCCTTCGCCATCGCAGGCAACGGGGCAGCCTGACGGGAGGGTGATCGGCGAACCTCGGCTTTGTTACTGCGTTACGATCGGGGAATAGCGTTCTTGAAACATAGTGACAAAGAAATGGATCTGAACGTACTGGTACCAAATCGGCCTATGCATTGTCGCCTAACCTGGACTATTCTAGTCCATAGTGTGGGCCTGCGGTAAGTGACATAAGTGTGGGCCCGCAGCATGGAATTGTGGGTTTCGCGGTATCAAACTGCAAACACTGATGACTCGACGCACTGGAGGACCTCTTAATGACTAATATAAAAATAGCCAGGTCGATGCTCAAAGGCGCATCGATCGCGGCGCTGCTGCTGGCTGAACACCTGTCTGCGGCAAATCCCACGCCTTTTGCGACCCTAAGCCATCCCAATGGCCTGGCGGCGACGCAAGACAAACTCCTGGCGACAAGCCAGGACGATTCAATCATTCGTCAAATCGACAGCACCGGCGCCGTGACCACATTCGCGACGCTCCCCGCTGGTGTGGTTATTCGGCAAGAGATTTATCTCGCCGTTTCACCGGGACTCGGCGGGTTCCAGGCGCTGGGAGTTTATGCGTGCCGGGGCAACAAGGTGTTCAAGGTGTCGCCCGATGGCTTGACCGTGACGACTTTTCATGACTATTCACCCGCGGCTGATGCGCTTCACTGCGGTATCGCATTCGACGAAGTTGGTACGTTCCAAAACCTGTTGATCGTGACGCTTCAAGATGGAACGGTCCACAAACTGGATTCCAGCGGCAATGACACGCTTATCGCTGGTCCCCCGACACTGTTCGATGACAAGACCGAGGGACCTCAGGTAGCTCCAGCCACCTTCATGCCAGCGCCCGGCCAGTTGCTAGTCACTCAGGAAGATCAGAACCTGGTCTGGAAGATCAATGGCAGCGGTGTGGCCACGGTATTGACCGGCACTATCGTATTTCCAGAAAGCAATCACGTCGTTCCTCAAAGCGTATGCAGCTTTGGCACGTCCGGCGGCGCGTTCTTCTCGACGGGCGAGGAGAACAACACTATCTATAAGTACCCAGTATCGGATTTCACCGGTCTGGGAGACGACGTGCTTATTCCTCTGGAGGGTTTCCCTTCGCCGAATCCGCAAGGGATCGACATAGTTGACAAGACCACCGGCGCGATAACTCAATTCGACAGTCTAGGCGTGGTGCACGAAGGTTCCACGTTCGTCGACTGCGTGGTGCCGCCGGTAAATGCGGATGGCCGCATGACCGGAGGCGGTAGCGTCTTTGAGACAGACGGCACTCGGGTGACTCATGGATTTGAACTGCATTGCGACGTGGCCGATGTGCCCAACAGGCTCGAAATCAATTGGGCGGGTGGAAACAATTTCCATCTGGAGACGCTCGTTTCAGCCTTCTGTTTCACGGATCCCAACATCGACTCCGGGCATCCGAAAGCGCCGTTTAACACCTACATCGGCACTGGTACCGGAGACCTTAACAATGTGCCCGGCGCCACCGCGAACTGGACATTCACCGATGCGGGCGAACCCGGCACGAACGACCACGCCACCATCACCATCAAGGACAACCTTGGAAAGGTGGTGCTGACCGTCAGCAACTTCTTGGATAGCGGGAACCAGCAAGCTCACACAGACAACAAGTAACCGGCAGTGCCCGGTGGCAGTTCAGTCAGGGGTCCGAATAACACTCGGACCCCTTTCCGTTTTGACCCGCAGACCGCTCCGTACCACAGCCCCAGCGCCTTTTCTCCAAATGTGCGATTTTCTCAGATCCTGTTCGCGCGGGCCCTAGTGCTGCCTCGCTTCCTTTTACCATGCTGCCTTAGAACGGACCCCTTGATCGCCGAATCCCGAGAGCGTGTGGGCTTGACGCGAGGACGGTACCGAGCCCGAATAGACCATGTTTGGCGGCGGTGCCGATCACGTGATCTAGCCTCGGGAATCAGATGTTGGTTATTCTCGATCGCCCGGCTGTGGTATTTGTCCTGTGGCTCATCGTCATACCGTTGTGGGCCTGCTTCATGTACGCGATCTTCAAGCATGCGTTGCGCATGGCAGGCCTTATGAATTCAGCTGCGCCAGTCCGGGGTTCGGCGCAAGGCTCTCAGACCACGATCGTCGAAGCACCTTAACCTTCTGGCCTTCGCGCACCAAATCCAACGGAATCATGGCGCCGTTGCCGAAACACAATGCATGGCGCGGCGGGTCCGACAACGGCGATAGCTCGATGAACAAGGCATCCTCACAAGAGCCGAGCTGGTATTGTTCCTGCCACGCCGAGGAAATGCCCAGAACGCGCACCAGCGCTTCGGATGGAATCCCCACAATCGGACCTGGCTCGTCCTCGGAGGAAGGCTCGCCGGAATCGATAAACCCGTAGTAGATCAGAAAATCCGCACAGAGTCTCTTGATCCGCTGCCACAATCTCTGGATGGGTTGCTGGAACGCTTTCGGAGCTCCCGCAGGTGAAGCGCCGCTGGCAACGGTAGATGTCACAGAACACTGCCAACGCTCGAAATCAGCCCGTGACACCATTCCAATCGCGCCACCGTGAAACCGATGTGCAACCAACTCTTCGCCCTCAACCGCCAAACGATTGCCAAGCTTTATCAGTGAATTGCCAGGCTTTATCAGTGAGTAGTCATCGAACATATTTCCTCCACGAGCAAATGCACCTCCCGCGAGGTTCTAACCCGCTCGCATTGTTTGTGAGCTTAAGCTCGCGCGTCGAATGGCTGGGCGAGCGAGCTTTGGGAGCTTATGCTTGCCCCCGGATCACGCCCGGCTCGACGGCCCCGGTTGAAACAGGCGGCATTTGCTTCCACAGCTTGCTCTTTCCAAGGCCCCACAGCTCGCGGCCAAAGGCTTCTTCCAGCATTAGCGCGCTGGCCGTGTACCACGCCGCGATGGCCGCGATGATGAACAGCCAACCGGTGAGGATCATCAGCCATTCGGCTCCGATAAATTCTCCGATGGCCGCAGTCGTCGATCCGGCCAGAAACTGTGCCAGGCCGCCGAAGATCGCAAACGGGAAAAGATACAGCGATGTCGTCGCATCCCCGAACCAGTGCGCCATATGTGCAGCGACCATGAACGTGGCTTCAGCCAGTCCGTATAGTCCGAGAATCGAGGGCGCCGCAATCGGCTGCAAATAGATCCGCGTGTTCGCGTCCGTCGTTACTTCTCCATTAGCCATCTCAAATTCCTTTCATTTATTTGGATGAGCTGCCGAACTTCTTCGCTACTGGACAGGCGGATACCAAGATTGCACAAGCTTTACCCGGGATCGTCGCCAGTTTGACGCCGTCGAGACCCGCGGATAGCACGGTTACAAGGTCCTTTTCGTTGCTGTCCTTTGCTGTAGCTTCCGATATGCAGTAGCGAGTTCCTCTAGCAACGGCGTCGAACCGGGCAAGCGTGACGTCAACTGGCCTTGGTCCTGCCCCGGGCTCTCGGGATAGTCCTCGTGATGTGGATAGGGATCGTTGTTTTCGGTGTACTGCAGCATGATTCTTCGCAAGCTCGCAATGGCTGTCAACCGAATCGATTGGCTTGCGTCAGATGTATCTTGCGCGAGTGTAGTGGCGTTACCGGAAGCGCCTCGCCCAAGTCTGTGCAGTTCGAGAAGAGCGAACAGCACACCACCCGTGAACGCGGTGACACTAGCGATCAAAATGAGGCAGTTTTGCCAGCCGATTCTCGCCATCAGCCCCA
>DASQHQ010000024.1:0-26888 GCA_035632015.1 Bryobacteraceae bacterium | reverse complement strand
TGCTGCTGCGCCAGCCGCCATGCGATCGATGAGCCGATCAACCCTGCGCCCACGATGGCAACGTCGGCGGACCGAGTCTGCATGCTTCATAATTGCAAGATTGGCTGCCTTATCGAAAGGAGAATGATGCGAGGCTTGCGGGGTAAGCGCGTAATTCTGACCGGGGGCGCCAGCGGGATCGGCCGCGCCACCGCGATCCGGCTGGTCGAGGAAGGCTGCATCGTCGGGATTTTCGACCTGAACGGCGCAGGCGCCAGGGAAACGATTCAGCTCTGCGCGAACGGTCCCGGAAAGGCGCTGGCCTATCAAGTCGACATCACCTCTTACCACGAAGTTCGGGAAGCCGTTCGACTATGCGAAGCTGCCTCCGGCCCCACCGAGTTGCTCGCCAACATCGCCGGCTGGGACCAAGCCGTCAACTTCCTGGACAGCACCATCGAGTTTTGGGACAAGGTGATTCGCATCAATCTCTATGGGCCGCTCCACTTGCATCACGTCGTAGTGCGGGGGATGGCGGAGCGCGGATTCGGACGCGTGGTGAATGTCTCCTCCGACGCGGGCCGCGTGGGATCGTCGGGCGAGTCGGTCTATTCGGCCTGTAAAGGCGGCATCGCCGCATTCACTAAAACTCTGGCACGCGAACTGGCCCGCCGCGGCGTCACTTTGAACGTCATTTGTCCCGGGCCGACCGACACGCCGCTGCTGGCCTCCATCGCGCAATCGACGCCCAAACTCACCGAGGCTTTGGCCCGCGCGATTCCGATGGGGCGCCTGGGAAAGCCCGACGACTATCCGGGCATCATCGCATTCCTGCTGAGCGACGATGCAAGCTTCATCACCGGCCAGACCATCAGCGTCTCGGGCGGCCTCACCATGCATGGCTGAAGAAGGAAACCCATGAACCAACCAGCAACCGAATTGTACTCACGCTACACGCGCCTGAAGTTCGACCGGCCGCACCCGAAGGTGCTGCGCATCGCGATGGACAACGGCAAGATGAATTCGGCTGATCGCGCCATGCACGCCGAACTGGCTCAGATCTGGCGCGACGTCGACAGCGATCCAGACACCAACGCTGTGATTCTCACCGGCGCCGGCAAGGTTTTCTCGGCCGGCGGCGACTTCGGAATGATTCAGGAGATCATGCGCGACTTCGAGACGCGCGCCCGAGTTTGGAATGAGGCCCGCGACCTGGTGTTCAACCTGATCAATTGCTCGAAGCCCGTGGTCAGCGCCATGCGCGGAGCGGCTGTGGGAGCTGGCCTCGCGTGCGGCCTGCTGGCCGACGTCTCCATCGCCGCCAAGGATTGCCGCATCATCGACGGGCACACGCGGCTGGGCGTGGCCGCGGGCGATCACGCCGCCATCGTCTGGCCGTTGCTGTGTGGGATGGCAAAGGCGAAATATTATCTGCTGTTGTGCGACACGCTGCTGGGCGAGGAAGCGGAGCGCATCGGGCTGGTGAGCCTCGCAGTCGACGAGAAAGAATTGGATGCCAAGGCCGTGGAAATTGCGAGCCGCCTGGCCGAAGGGGCGCAAAGCGCCATCCGTTGGACCAAGCAGGCTCTGAACAACTGGCTCCGGCTGGCTGGTCCGACATTCGACACCTCGCTCGCGCTGGAATTTCTCGGCTTTTCGGGACCCGAGGTGCAGGAAGGCCTCGCGGCGCATCTGGAAAAACGGAAGCCCAGGTTCACGCCGGACTCGGGCGTTTGAATGTAAGTGCGCGATCGGTTGCCGAGGCTACGCCGGCGGGGGCGGGGCGGAGGTCGCTGGTTCTGCGCTGAACAAATCGCCGGGCGTTCACACGAGTGTGAACGCGGCACGCATGAGTGCAGCCACGAGCCCGCCAGTTCGGATCCGAACGTGGGGCGTCCGCGCGATATACTGGGCAACTACCGGACAAGATTCCAAAGGAGCGCGACACCAAATGAAACTGAGCTCACTTGCTCTCGCACTTTTCCTGGCCGTGTTGATCGCAACCCAGACCGAGGCTCAAAGACAGCCGAGCGGCGTCGCGATCGACGTCACCAACGCCGACGTTCAGGCCGCGCTGAAAAAAACCGCCGCGGCCACGGTCAGCGATCAACAACTGCGCGTCGTGGACATCGATGGCGAGTACAACGTGGGCGTGGGCGTGCTGCATCGGGCGAAGACAGATCCGACCAAAGGCGGAGGCGGCGCGTTGACGCACACCCGGATCACCGAGGTGTACCACATCATTTCGGGCAACGGCACGCTGGTGACCGGAGGCACGCTGGTGAATGCCCGAGAATTGCCGCCCGATAACCAGATCGTCAAAGTGCTGGCCGGGCCGGGCGCGACCGGAAGCGGTATTCAGAGCGGCGTTAGCCGCAAAGTGGGGCCGGGCGATGTGATTATTCTGCCGCCCGCTACGCCGCACACATTCAGCGAGGTGACTTCCGATGAGATCGTCTACCTGGTGGTGCGAATGGATCCACACAAGGTCTTGCCGGCCGGTTATGGCGCCAAGTAGGGCAGTGCCTCGGCTGCTGCCCGCGATTTTCGCGCTCGCCACGGCGGGAATGCTGCAGGCCCAGCCGTCTGTGGCGGCGCTGCCGCCGGCTTGGATTTTGCCGCCGCCCGCTCAGCCGCAGCCTGCTCAGGTCACGGCCGTCCGCGCGGGCCGCTTGTTCGATCCCAAGTCCGGCGCATTGCTCAACAACCAGGTAGTGATCATCCGAGGCGATCGCATCGTGGAAGCTGGCGCTGGTGTCGCCATCCCGGCCGGCGCGAAGGTCATCGATCTCAGCCGCGCGACCGTGCTGCCCGGGTTGATCGACACGCATCTGCACGTGATGGATGGAAATCCATTGACCGCGCCGGGCGGGCCCGGACTCGTGCCCGGCACTGCCAGCATCCCGCCGACGCTTCAATATCGCGAAATGATCGCGCTGGTGAACGCGCAGCGCGACCTGACCGCGGGCTTCACCACGGTCGTGGACTTGATGTCGCACGGCGGCTGGTATGGCACCGTGGATCTGCGCAACGCCATCAACAACGGCCTGGTCCAAGGGCCGCGCATGCAGGTGTCCGGACCGGGCATCGTTAACACCAACAAAGGGAACAACCCGTTTCCGCTGCTTCCGTCCACGCCCATCGCCGTGCTGGGCGCGCAAGTGGCCAATGGCCCGTGGGCCGTTCGCGAGGCCGTGCGCGACCAGGCGCACTACGGAGTGGATTGGATCAAGATCTACAGCACCGAAGAGTATTACTTCAAACCGGATGGCACGATGGTGAACACGCCATCGTTCACGCTCGAAGAAACGCAGGCCATCGTGGATGAGGCGCACCGCAAAGGCTTGAAGGTCGCCTGCCATGCTTACGGCGGCGAAGGCCTGCACAATTGCATTGCTGCGAATGTAGACGTTCCGACGCATGGTGTGGACCTGGACGATCAGTCCCTCAAGATGCTGCTCGAGAAACATCTCCCGCTGACCTCGACGTTCTTCGACCTGAGCATCGACGACGCGCAGGAAATGAGGCGCTGGGGCAACAGCCGTTGGCGCATGATGGAGAAGAGCTGGAAGAAGGCGCTGGCCGCGGGCGTGACCCTGCCGTTTGGAAGTGGCGCGGGGCCGTTTCCGCACGGGACGCAAGTGGACCAGTTTGCTTATCTTGTGAAATGGGGCATGACGCCAGCGCAGGCGCTGCGCGCCGCGACTACCGTGGCGGCTGAGCTGATCGGTTGGCAGGATCGCGTGGGAACGGTGGAAAAGGGCAAGTTCGCCGATCTGGTCGCAGTCGCGGGAGATCCGCTGGCTGAAATCACAGAAATGTCGCGCATCAAGTTCGTCATGAAGGGCGGGCAGGTGGTGCGGAACGAGCTGAAGTGATCGGCCGTCGAAGGCGTTCACACCAGCGCAGGACGCCGCGGCGTTCCGTTGTGCGCGGTGTCTGGAAGGTGTGAACGCGGCGAGCACGAGTGCGTGCGCCACCGCTGCTACTTGCGTTGCAGTTCTTTGGGGACGCGCTGGCGGTCGAAGTTTTCATACTGGAAGGTCCACTTGAGCGGCAGCTCCTGCGGGATGTAGCAGAGCCGGTCGTCACAGGCCTGATAGCGCAGTGTGCCCTCCACCGTGAAATGCCCGGTGCTGTCCAACGCGGGCTTTAGTTTGTCTTCCTGCGCGATGGTGAGGTCGCGCGCCAACCGGAAATGCCCGCGATAGACGGGAACGGTTTCGTCGATGGCCTGCAGATACAATTTCTCCGAGCGTGGGAATGCGACATCGTGCGCGGCGGCGGCGTCCGAGTCCTTCATCTTCCAGTCGATCGCGATGTAACCGTCGACGCCGGGCGCGTACACGTGCATGTTCGGCTTCAAATCGATATCCAGCGCCAGGGTCACGCGATGCCCGGCGGCCACGATCGAATTACTGGCGGCCGCGGTGAGCCGAAGCTGTTTCCCTACCACCTCGGTCCCGCCGGCAACTGGACCCACGCCAAACTGGCGAGCCAGAATTCCGGCGGACGTGTCGCGTTCCCGGTAGTCGTCTTCAAAATACTTCGCAACGATTCGCCCGCTTCCGTCCAGCACGAATGATCCCGGAAACGGAATCCCGAAGAACGGGCTGTCTTTGGGAACAGTGTCGTTGAGAATATTCAGCGCGCGAATGGTCTTCGAGTCCGTGTCGGAGAGCAGCGGGAAATGGATGCCGCGGCGTTCGGAAAAATTGTGCAGCACCGCGACGCTATCGTAGCTCACCGCCGCCACACCCAAACCGAGCTGCTGGAACTGGCCGCGATTTTTTTCCAGCTCCACGAGCTGGGCTTTGCAGTACGGTCACCAGTCGGCCGAGCGGAAGAACAAGATCAACGCGCCCTTGGGCCCCAGCAGGCTCTTGAGGCTGTGCGTTTTGCCGTCCTGGTCCTGCAGGGAAAAATCCGGCATGGCACGGCCGGCCGGGGGACCATAATCGCGCGCCGGCAGCAGGCCGAGCGCCATCGGTAACAGAAGCGCGATTCGTATCCGGTTACGCATGCATAACCATGGTATCGAAGCGGGCGCCGGTTGTGAGTTGCGAGTGGAGGAAATCGCCCGGGGCGTTCACACGAGCGCACAGGACGCCGCGGCCTACTCGTGTCGCACAGAAAGCGCTGCCGCGGCGTTCCGTTGTGTGCGCTTTCTGGACAGTGTGAACGCGGCACGCACGAGTGCGTGCGCCACGGATGTGCTTAAGAACGTCCCTTGCGTTATGGGCTGCTGAGCGGTTAATCTTTGGGGGTATGCATTAGGATTTAAACCAAAGGGAGGCAGTTAATGAATCGCAGAAAGTTTACCATCGCTCTCGGGACCGCCTCGGCTGGATTGGTTGCAGGCTCCGCGCTCTTCGGACAGGACGCGCCGAAGAAGGGTAAAAAGACCAAAGAGGTGAAGCACGACTGCAAGGGGATGAACGATTGCAAAGGCCAGGGTGGATGCAGCACGGGCGACAACGGCTGCAAGGGAAAGAACTCCTGCAAGGGCAAGGGTGGCTGCGCCGTTCCTGCGAAGTAGTAATAAGCATCAGCCATCAAGTGAAAGTTCAGACCGGGCCGGGGAGCGTTTGTTGCGCCTCCGGCCCTTTGCTTTAATGAAAACGCCTGCGATTATCGTAGCGCTCTGTTTCGCCGCACTGACGCGCGCAGCCGACTATCAGATCGAAGGAAACATCCGCTACGACCACTATGCTGAAACAGTGCTCGACATTCTGCAGGCGCGCGCGCCGGCGTTGAAGAACCGGCCGGCCGTGATCGTCATCCACGGCGGCGGCTGGATTCAAGGCGACAAGGAGAGCATGCTGGAACGCTTCTGCCTGCCGTTCATCCAGCACGATTTCGTGGTCGCGAACGTGGAATATCGCCTGGCGAAAGCAGCCACGGCCCCCGCCGCCGTCGAGGATGTCCTGAAAGCCGCGCGGTGGGTGGAGGAGCACGCGGCCGACTACAAGATCGATGCGGGCCACATCATCGTGCTGGGCAGCTCCGCGGGAGGGCATCTGGCGCTGCTGACGGGTATGCTTCCAGCCTCGAACAGCTTTGGGCCGGTAATCAAACTCTCCGCGGTGATCGACTTCTATGGCATCGCCGACGTCGCGGATCAGATCGAAGGACCGAACGAGCGCCCCTACGCCGTGGATTGGATTCCGGAGCAACCGGACCGGATGGAGCTGGCGCGCCGGCTCTCGCCGATTACATACGTCCGCAAGGGCCTGCCGCCGGTTCTCGCCATCCACGGAGACGCGGACCCAACTGTGCCGTATGCGCAGAGCGTTCGTCTCATCAAGGCGCTCAAAGCGGCGGGCGATGATGCCGAGCTGATCACGGTTTCAGGCGGCCAGCACGGCTTCGAGCCGGGCGAGATGGAGAAGCTCTGGCCGCCGATTTTCAAGTGGCTCAAGAAGCGCAAAATCGGTTCCTGATCTCCGGCGTTAGATGGCTCTTCTCACGCTAATCCGGCACGGGCAGGCTTCCTTCCTGGAACACAATTACGACAAGCTGTCGAAGCTGGGCGAAGAGCAGTCCAGGATCCTGGGAGAATATTGGCTCAAGACCGGCGCCACATTCGATCAAATCTATTACGGACCGGCTTGCCGGCATCGGCGAACCGGAGACATCGTTGCGGAAGTGTTCCGGCGCGCGGGCCGCGCCTGGCCCGAACCGCTCACGCTGCCCGAGTTGGACGAGTACCCTGGCATCGAAGTGATGCGGACGTTTCTGCCGGGTCTCATGGAAACGCACGAGGACATTCGCGCTCTCGAAGCCGAATTCCGGCAGGCGGGCGAGAAGAGCCTGGCTTTCCGCGTCTACGACAAGCTGTTCCAGCGCATCACGCGCATGTGGGTGGATGAGGAGCTGGACTCGCCGGAGGTGGAAAGCTGGAAGAGCTTTTGCGAACGCGTGACGCGCGGTATGGCGGAGATCCGCGAACAGGCAACTAAGAACGCGCGCATCGCGGTCTTCACCTCGGGCGGAGTGATCGGCGGGACGGTTCGGCTGGCGCTCGATCTTGGGCCGCAGAGAACGCTGGAAGTGAGCTGGGCCTCACGCAATGCCAGCTACACGGAGTTCCTGTTTTCAACAGAGCGCTTCTCGCTCAGCAGCTTCAACAATCACCCGCATCTGGACGATCCGGATTTGATCACCTACCGCTGAGCAGCGAGCGCAGCGCGTGTTGGTCTCAACTCGCCAGCCGTTTCGCAATCACCAGCGTAATGTCATCGGCAGGCGGCGCGCCCGCCGTGAACTCCTGCACCTGCTGGTTGATGGACTCGATGATGGATTGCGCAGGCAGATCCTTCAATTCCGCGAGTGCGGCCGCAAGCCGGTCCTCTCCAAATTCTTCATCTGTGTCCGGAGTGCACGCTTCCGTCACTCCGTCACTGAACAGCACCACCACATCACCGGGCTCCAAAGTGCAGGTCCGTTGCTCGTATTTCGCTCCCGGCAGAATGCCGAGGATCACGCCGGTGCCTTCCAGTTTTTCCACTTGGCCGGTTCGATGCACCAGCAGCGGTGGATTGTGTCCCGCGTTCACGTACGTAAGCAGGCCGGTCTTCGGGTCCAGCACGCCGAAGAAGAAGCTGATGAAGCGGTTGCTCGGGCAGTTGGACGTAATGATCCGGTTTAGGCGCGTGACGAGCGCGGCCAGATCCACCGGATCGTCGAACAGGACTTGTACGCGGGCTTGCAGGCTGGACATCAACAAGGCGGCCGGCATGCCCTTGCCCGCCACGTCGCCGACCAGCATGGCCACGCGGCCGTCGGGATAAGTTAGAAAATCGTAGTAGTCGCCTCCGACGGTCCGGCAGGGAGCATTGTAACCGGCCAGATCGAGGCCCGGCACCACGGGAGCGCTGACAGGAAGCAAGCCGCGCTGGATGACGGCGGCCTGTTCCAGATCCCGGGCCAGGATTCGCTCGGCCTGCTCCACCTCGGCCAGCCGCGTATGCTCGATGCGAATGGCGGCCACGTTAGCCATGACGGTGAGCAGATTCAAATCGTCCTTGGAGAACTCGTGCACGAAATGCGGGGAATCCAGGTAGATGAGCCCGATCACGCGGTCGTCGGTCTGAAGCGGCACGGCCAGCATACTGCGGATCTGTTGCTGCACGATGCTCATCCGTCCGGCGAAGGCCTCGTCCAGGCGGGCGTCGCGCACCAGCAGCGAAGTTTTCTCCTTGATCACGCGATCGCGCACGGCGCCGCTGATGCGGAAGCCTTCGCCGCGAGCCGCGCGTGGCACCAGTTCTTCGCCTTCCAGCGTCATCAAGACTCCGCGCGCCGCTCCGACCACGTCGATGGCGAGATTCATGATGAGCTGAAAAAGCTCCGCCAGCGGCAGGTTGCCCGACAATTCGCGTCCCACGCGGACCAGGGCGCGCATTTGCGCGGCGCCTTCAATCTCCTTCTCCTGGCTGAGCAGTCCCTGGAGGCTGGTGACGACCGTGGTGGAGGCCGGCGCGGGCGCGCTTCCTTCCACGAAGATCACGGTGTTGGCCGGCAGCGACATCCGGTCCGCGAATTCCAGCGTGAGATGGCCGGCGGTGATGCGGTCATCAGCGGTCATGCGGTGCGGGCCTGTAAGCCGATTGCCGTTGAGGTATGTTCCGTTCTTGCTGTTGAGGTCCCGCACCACCCAGTCCTCGCCGTCCTTTTCGATGACCAGGTGCTGGCGGGAGAGGCCGGCGTCTTCGGCGTAACACAGCTCATTGGCGCTGGAGCGGCCCAAGGTGTAGCGGTCCTGCTCGAGGGGAAGCGTGCGGGTTTTGCCGTCGGAAGTGTGAATCAACAACTCGCGCGGATGGAATCGGGGCGCTACTCCTGCCATATGTACTAAGCTTAACGGAACAGGGCGGGGCGTGCATACGGTGCGATGCGTTCAACGGACGCGCTGCAACGCGCTTTCGGCATGCCGCGCTGGTGGCATCGCCGGGGCGTTCACACGAGTGTGAACGCGGCACGCACGAGTGCGTGCGCCACGGCCGCCTTACCTAGCCATTACAGAAGCGGGGGAAACCGATTTTCACATCGAGCTCGGCGGAATAGTGCGCCAGCGGCGGGCCTTCGGGCCTTGGAAGACCGGCGGACACGATCAGGTTCTCGGTCAACTCCACTACCGTTGCGCGGGCCAGCGGCCACGGCGGGTGCTCGATTTGGGCGCGGGCAATGCGACCGCGCATCTTTGTGTAGAGGCAATACCGGGCGGTGAAGAAGTGCTCGCGCGCGGTCAGATCTTCCGGGCGGCAACGCTCGCCAGGGCTGACAAGGATGTCCGAGGTCGCCGAACGATGCGGCCATTTCCGGCGGCTGCGATATCGAATGGCGTCTCCCTGCCGGCTCACTTGCATCGACGCCCAGAAGTAAGGCAATCTATATCCGGCGCGCGCGCCGATCACGGCCAGCAGTCTCGCGGCGTCGAGCGAGAAAAACCAAACGCCGCGGCCGCCATCGGGTCCGATGACGTAGGTCCGCACATTTGTTTCGGGAAAATGCGGGACGCCTGCCAGGTTGTGGATTTCGAAAGGGACCAGGCCGACCCAGGCGCCGTCTTCAAACACATCCAGTTCGAGTCCGGGCGGCAGCAAGGGACGCACGGTTGCGGCGGGGTAGCGCCAGTGCAGGAAGGTCAAGCGGCGCCAGGTCTGGCGCATGGCGGCGCGCATGACTGGCAGCGGCGGCCCGGGCGTGATGGGCTGCGGCTCAGGCCGGTTTGCCGTAGCCGCCTCCGCCAGGAGATTCGATGCGGAGCACATCGCCGGCCGCCACTTCAAAGCGCGCTTTACCCGGGATCGCCGTGGTGCGGCTGGCGTGAACCAGCGTGTTTTTTCCTGGCGTGCCAGGAGCGCCGCCGCGCAGGCCGTACGGGCCTCGCACGCGCCGGTCCGACAGAATCGTCACTTGCGCCGGCGCAAGAAACTCAAACTCACGGATGATGCCGTCGCCACCGCGGTGCTTTCCTTGGCCACCTGAGCCGGTGCGAATGGCGTAGCGGCGAACGCGCAGCGGATACTGGTGCTCGAAGGCTTCCACCGGCGTGTTCCAACTGTTGGTCATGTGGGTGTGCGTGGCGCTGGGGCCACCGGAGACAGAGGACGCACCCATGCCGCCCGCGATGGTCTCGTAATACGCGAAAGACTGGCCGCGAATCGCATCCCAACCGCCGAACGTGAGATTGTTCATGGTGCCCGAGCTCGCCGCTGGGATCAGCTCCGGCGCGGCCTGCGCGAGTGCGCCAAGGACGACATCGGTGATGCGCTGCGAGGTTTCCACGTTGCCCGCGGCCATCGCGGCGGGCGGCTGGGCATTCACCACGGATCGATCCGGCGCGATCACCTCCAGAGGCCGCATCACACCCGCGGTGTAAGGAATATCCTCGCGAACCAGGCAGCGGAACACGTAGGTGGTCGCTGAAACCGCGACGGCGTAATTCGCGTTGACCGAGCCAGCAACCTGGGCGCTGGAGCCCGTGAAGTCGATGGTGGCGCGATCGCCGTGAATCGTGACCGTGACCGCAATTTTTACGGGCCGGTCGGTGATTCCATCCCCATCCAGCGCGTCTTCGAAATGATAGCGGCCGGGGGGCAACCTGCGGATGGCCGCGCGCAGCATCCGTTCGCTGTAATTCTTCAACGCGGTCATGTTGCGGCGGACCGCCGGCAAACCGCGCTTGGCCACTAATTCAAGCAGGCGCTGCTCGCCGCGGCGGATGGCCATGCACTGCGCCAGCAGATCGCCCTCGCGCTCTTCGGGCGTGCGCACGTTGGCGAGGATGAGAGCCAGCAATTCGCGGTCGATCCGGCCGCCGCGCGCCAGCAGAATGGGTGGAATGCGGATACCCTCCTGATAGATTTCGCGCGCCAGCGGCATGGATCCGGGACTCATCCCGCCGACGTCGGCGTGATGCGCGCGGTTCGCGACGAAAAAGGCCGGCTTGCGGTGGCCCGGGACAAAGACCGCGGAGACGGCGGTGATGGCGGGCAGATGCGTACCGCCGCGAAACGGGTCGTTCAAAATCGCGACGTCGCCCGGCTCGAAATCGAAGGCCTGGATCGCGTGCCACACCGAGAGAGGCATAGCGCCGAGATGCACCGGCATGTGGTCGCCCATGGCCACGGTTTCGCCGGCGTCATCGTAGACGGCGCACGAATAGTCGCGGCGTTCTTTGATGTTCGCGGAGTAGGAAGTTTTGCGCAGGACCGCACCCATCTCTTCGGCGATAGAAACCAGCAGGTGGCGGAACAGCTCCAGCTCGATGGGATCGGGGTTCATTGCTTGCAGGCGCCCGCATCCACCAGGAAACTGGCGACGCGCTGCCAGCGATCGCCCAGCGATTTTTCGATCGCATAGCTGTGGGAGGGGGCGTCGGGGCGCAGCCGCCAGGCCGATGGCCCGATCTCGGCGCTGCGCGGGAAGCGGATTGGATCGGTGCTCGATTGCCGCAGCGCCCAGCTTTCGCCGCCGGTCCTGCTGTCGTAGAGCTCGTGGCGATTATTATCCAGGGTGGCGTCCACCAGCATGGTTCCGTTTTCGCGCGAGTCGAACCAAAAGCGCTCGATGGAGGCCACGCGGCTTTCATCAAAAACCGGCCGCTGGCGCCAGGTCTTGCCGCCGTCGGTGGTGATCAACAGGAACGGGTCCCGCGGCGCGCCTTGCAAATTCGCACCGGAGATCCAGCCGTTCTGGAAATCGAGAAACTGGATCTGATCCAGGCCGGACTGGCGAATCCGGGGGTGCGGCTCGCTCCAGGTCTGGCCGGCGTCTTCGGTGGCCAGCAAGACGGAGAAAAGCGTGGCGTCGGGTGCGTGGAGATTGCCTGTCAGGAAGATTTTGTTTCCCACCGCCTCTATGTTCGCGAGTTCCAGGTAGACCGGGCAGGGTTGCTCTTCGGAGCAGCTCAGCCCGGCGGCCGCCGTGTCGGCTTCAGTGCACTCAAACGGAATGCGCATCGGTTTGCCGGTGTTTTCGAGGGGAGCTTGCGCGGCCAGAAAAGAGGCGAGGGCCAGCAGCAAAGCTGCGGGACGAATCACAAATTCATGTTACCGGATCAGGCTCGGCGGCATCCAAGAACGATCATGATTCCACTCAGCGAACGTTTGAAGGAAGTGGTCGAATCCGCTGCCCACAACTTTGCAGGTTACGAAAATGCCAGCGCCGCTAAGAACCTGCAAGCGGGCGGCTGGTCGCGCAAACAGATCCTCGGCCATCTGATCGACTCGGCCTCCAACAACCACCAGCGATTCGTTCGCGCGCTCCTCCTAGACGAGCTGACGTGGCCGAACTACGACCAGGAGGGTTGTGTACGCGCGCAACGCTACCAAGAGGCAGAATGGGCGGACCTGGTGCGGCTTTGGACCAGCTACAACCGGTTTCTGGCGCACGTGCTGGCAGGCGTGCCGGCTGCGAAGCTGAGCACCAAGTGCCGGATTGGAGACGATCCGCCGCTAACGCTCGAAGAACTTGCCGTCGATTACTTACGGCACATGGAGCATCATCTGGAACAGATCAGATCGGGAACTTGATGCCTTGGGCCAGGGGGAGCTCGTCGGACCAGTTGATGGTTACGGTCTGGCGCCGCATGTAAGCCTTCCAGGCGTCGCTGCCCGATTCACGGCCGCCGCCGGTATCTTTTTCGCCGCCGAAGGCTCCGCCGATCTCGGCGCCGCTGGTTCCGATGTTGATGTTTGCGATTCCGCAGTCGCTGCCGCGCGCGCTCAAGAATGTTTCGGCGGAAATCAGGTTGGCGGTGAACATGGCGGACGACAGGCCTTGCGGCACGGCGTTGTGCCAGGCGAGCGCCTGATCGGTGGTGTCGAACTCGATGAGGTACAAGATGGGCGCGAAGACTTCTTCCTTGAGGATGGGCATGTGCGGCGATGCCTTCACCAGCGCGGGACGAACATAGCAGCCGCCCAGGTCCTCGCCGCCATAAAGAATTTCGCCGCCCTCAGAGCGGATGCGAGCCAGCGCGGCCTGCATCGCATCCACCGCAGCGCGATCGATCAGCGGGCCCATCAATGTGGATTCCTCCAGCGGGTTGCCGATGCGGATCTGAGCGTACGCGGCTTTCAGCGTAGCGGTCATGTCCGCGGCGATGCCGCGCTGGAGAAACAGGCGCCGGATGCTGGTGCAACGCTGGCCGGCGGTACCCGCGGCGCCAAACAGAATCGCCCGCACCGCGAGATCGAGATTCGCATCGTTCATCACGATGACGGCGTTGTTGCCGCCCAGTTCCAGCAGAGTCCGGCCCAACCGGCGACCGACGGTCTCGGCCACGACATGGCCCATGCGGCACGAGCCCGTCGCGCTGACGAGCGGAATCCGCCGGTCTGCGATGAGCTTCTGGCCGACGACCGCATCCTCGCCGATGATCAGACTGAAGACGCCGCGCCAGCCATGGCGTTCGAGTACCCGGCCGCAGATCTTCTGGACGGCGATCGCGCACAACGGGGTCTTTAAGGATGGCTTCCATAGCACGCAGTCGCCGCACACCGCCGCGATGAACGCATTCCACGACCAGACCGCCACGGGGAAATTGAAAGCCGAGATCACGCCGATGACACCGAGCGGATGCCATTGCTCGTAGATGCGGTGCTGCGGACGCTCGCTGGGCATGGTGAGTCCATAGAGCTGGCGCGAAAGACCGACCGCGAAATCCGCGATGTCGATCATCTCCTGGACTTCGCCCTTGCCTTCGGCCAGAATCTTGCCCATTTCGAGCGTCACCAGCGTGCCGAGATCGTCCTTGAAGCGCCGCAGCTCATCGCCGATCTCGCGCACGATCCGGCCACGCTCCGGCGCCGGCAGCATGCGCCACCGCTCGAAGACTTCCGACGCCTGCGTCACCACGGTCTCGTAGTCTTCAGGCGAAGCCAAGCGGACACGCGCGATCTCGGCGGCCTCCGCCGGATTGATGGACGGTATCGTCGCGCCATGCGGCGCGTCCAACCATTCGCGGCCGCAAGCGCCGGAGTTTAGCGCCTGGATGCCCAGCCGTTCCAAAACCGGATGAGCCGCTATTGCGCCAGCCAAGCGAAGCCCTCCGTCCCGGTCGCGAAGCGGCGCCCGGCTTTGTGGACGACGCTGGCGATTCGAGTCACGACTTCTTTTTGAAACTCAGGTTCGAGCCAGGCCGAAAAGTCATGCCGCCGGCTGATGGCGAACGCAGCCTCGCGCGTGGTGGCGCCACGCGGTTTCAGCGCGCGGATATGCAACGGATCGCCGATCACGTCCTGATCGGTGGCTTCGAGCGCGAGCGCGGCCAGTACTTCGGGATCGCACGGCAGCAAGGGAGCCAGCGTCGCGAAGGTCGCAATGCCGGCCGCGCGCAATCGCCGAATCACTTCCAGGCGGCTCTCGATCGCCGCGCAATGCGGCTCGTACAGCTTCCGGATTTCGTCGCGATTGGTGGTAATGGAAAGGCTGACGCGCAACGCAGTCCGGCCGGACAGCTCAATCAGTCTCGGCACATCGCGCAGAATCAGCGGACCGCGAGTTTGAATGACGAAGGCGCGCGGCGGGCGCTCCAGAAGCGCGTCCAAAATCCGCGGCATGAGCTGTTCTTGTTCTTCCGCAGGCTGGTATGGATCGACCATGGGCGAACAATAGATCGTCTGTGCCGCGCGCAACTCCTTGCGCAAAAGACTTTCTGCATTCGATTTGAAGGTAGTGAATTGACCCCAGCATCGCCAATCCTGAGGCTGCAAGCCACCATAGATCCGCATGCTGGGAACGTAGCAATAGCTGCACCCGAAGGTACAGTTGCGAGCCGGCGTCAAGGAGTGAGTGAAGCCTGCTTGTGCGATGAAGCCGGTGGTTGGGCTGAGGATGCTGGCGGACTGAGCCTCGAAGACCTGAAAAGGCATCGACGCTTCCATTGTCGCATTAGCGTCCCTTCCACCGGCTCCAATTACGACTTACTCGACTCTGTTAGTTCATCCGTCAGTACGGATGATAGTAACCCCAGCGGTCATAGAAACCGCCGTACGGGCGCCAGTAGCCCCAACGATCGTAGTAGCCATACGCCGGAGCGTAGCGGTACGTTGGGCCCACGTAGACCCGGAATCTCGGGTGGTGTTCCCGAAATTCATGCTCTCGCCACTCGTTGTCGTGATGCCGGGCGAAAGCCACAGGGCTAAACAGAGTCAGTGCGGTTCCGAGAGCAAATACTGGCAATCTGAATTTCTTCCACATGCATTGCCTCCTTTTCTCTCTCTGACCGGTTGGATGAATGAGTGGCCGGACTGGTTGCTTTGGCGAATAGGGGAACACGTCACCTTGTTACAGCCACACTGCGCGGATTGAGTTTACGCCAACAATCTTCGCCGCAGCAGATCCAGGGCGGTGTTGGTGGAAAACATGCGTACGCGCTCGCGATCGCCGGGCAATTGAACGCGGCGCGCCTCGCTGCCGCCGGGCGCTGCGAGGCCGATGAAAACCAATCCGACCTTCTCGCCATCCGGGCCGGCGTAGCCGGTGATGGACAACGCGTAGTCGGCGCCAGTGCGCGATCTGGCTCCTTCGGCCATCGCTTTCGCCACCGGCTCGCTCACAGCGGTGTGTTCGCCGATCATCTCGGGAGGAACGCCGAGCAGTTTGGTCTTCATTTCGTCCGAGTAGACGAGGAATCCACCGAGGTAATAATCGGACGCTGAAGGGACGGCGGTGATGCGGCCGCCCAGCAGGCCACCGGTGACGCTCTCGGCAACGCTGAGGGTAGCGTGCCTTTCGCGCAGAAGATCGCCGACGACTTTTTCGAGCGAATCGCCGTTGCGCGAATAGATGCGATCGCCCAGCAACGGCACGATGCGGTCAAACGCTTCGGAGACGACCGCCTCAGCCTCCTCGGCCCGGGGCGAGCGCGCGCGCAGGTGCACGTGGATTTCGCCGGAAACCGCGAGAATCGTGGTGGCAAGGGCCGGGTATTGCTTATAAACCGGCGAGATCAACTGATCCAGATCGGCTTCCGGTATGCCGACGCAGCGCAGCTCTCGCGTCCGAATCACCTGGGCCGGCAGGCGCTTCTCCAGGCGCGGCAAACATTGCCGCTCGAACATGGGTTTCAGCTCGTTGGGCGGGCCTGGCAGCAGCATGAGCGCGACGCCGTCGTGCTCGACCCACTGGCCCGGCGCGGTACCGCGGTCATTCGGGAGAACCTCGGCGCCGCTCACCAGGTACGCCTGCCGCTTATTGGTTTCGGCCATCTTCCGGCCGAAGCGGCGGAAGCGTTCCTCGATCTGATCGCAGATGTGCTGGTCGAACACCAGCGCGCGGCCGAGCGCGGACGCCACCGCGTCGCGCGTGAGATCGTCCTCGGTAGGCCCCAGGCCGCCGGTCAGCACGACGATCCCGGATCGCGCCACCGCGCCCAGGATGGTGTCCACCAGCCGCTCGCGCTCGTCGCCGATCACGGTCTTGCGCACCACCTCCACTCCCAGTGCGTTGAGCTGATCGGTCAAGTACAGCGAGTTGGTGTCGAGTCTTTGCGGCGTCAGCAGCTCGGAGCCGATCGCGATGATTTCAGCATCCGGCATTACGGAAGGGGTCTGCCGCTGATTCCGACGTCGACGCGGAAGAGAGCGCTGTTGGTGGTCACCATGAGCGCTCGCGCGGGCGTGAACGCCAGGCCCACGATGTTCGGTCCAGAGAGAAAGACTTCCGGCGCCGCCTTTTCAGTGAACCGCACCACGCCGCGGCGTCCGTGCAAAGAAGCGGCGACGTAGAGGCGGCCTTCGGCGTCAAATGCGAGTCCCTGCGGCCGGCCCAGTCCGCGATAGTAGGACTCCACTTCCCCGTGCGGCGATACGCGGTAAACCGAATCGAAGCTGGAAGTGGTCGGGCCCGTGACGTACAGATAGCCGTCGGTTCCGAAGGCCAGGTGATAGGCGGCGATGGAGGGCTCCAGCGTGGCGAAGACGTAAATCTGACGGGAGCGGCTGATCTTGAAAATGGTTCCGCTGCGATCGCCGACGTAGAGGTTTTCCTCCGGGTCGAACGCGATGCCGGTGGCGACGCCCATGCCTTCGACGTACACGGACGCGGCGCCGGCGGGCGTGACCTGATAGACGACGCCGTCGTAGCGGCTGGAAATGTACAACGTGCCGCTTTTGTCGAAAGCCACGCCGGTGGCGTTCATGATGTCGCTCACGAACGGCTTGGGGTTGTAGTTCAGATCGATTTTGTAGACCGACACCGGCGTCTTCTGGCCGCGCGAACCGCTGAAGGTCACATAGACGTTGCCGAAGCTATCCACCGCGGGATTGCCGACCGGATAAAGATTGTCGGCCACCTGGATGCCGATATCGCAGTTCCAGACGCGGCTGGATTGTTTGCCGGCCTCCACGATAAGGTCGCCCGCGGAGGCGCCTTCGGGCACGCGCACGATCACGTAAGAATCCGAGCCAATCACGATGGGAGCTTCGACGTGTCCGATGGTCACGCGCGGACGGTCGGCGCGTGCGAGGCCTGCGCCGCGGATCTGAAATTCGCCGCCGGGGATGGCGGCTACGGGCGTGACGTTGGAAATCTGCGGCCGGCCATTAGAATCCTTCTTGGAAGCCATATCAAAACAACTGCAAACGATCTAATAAGAATATAGCAAGCGCGCCGTAGAGTCCCGCCATCACATCGTCGGCGACGATACCGAAGCCGCCGGGCAAGCGCTCGAGTTGGCGGACCGGGGGCGGCTTCCAGACGTCCAGGATGCGGAACAGCACGAAGGCCGCAAGCCAGCTCTTCCAGTTAAAGATCGATGCGCCTGCCAGCGTGACCCATTGGCCGATCACTTCGTCGACCACCACGAAGCGGGGATCTTGGATTCCCGCGCGCTTGGCGGTCACGCCGGCGGCCCAGATGCCGGGGACGAGCAGGATCGCGGCCAGCAGCAGAAGGCCGCCGCGCCCGGCGCTGTATTCGGCGTGGAGCACGATGGCGATCACAAGCGCGGCCAGCGAACCGACGCTGCCGGGCGCCACGGGAGCATAACCGCAGCCGAACCAAGTCGCGATGAGAACAGGCCAGTCCCATCTGCCTTGGGGAAGCGGCCTAAGACTCATCGCCGCGGCCGTCGTCTTCCGGTTCTTCGGGCTGGATGGGCGTGGAGACGACGTACTTCTCGCTGGCCCAGTTTCCCAGGTCGATGATCTTGCAGCGCTCGCTGCAAAACGGATAGAGGTCGCTATCGGGCGCGACGTCTTTCTTGCAGATCGGGCATTTCATCGCGTCGCGGCGAGGATGGGGAACGGCTGCGCCGTCGCCGCCGGGAAAGATTCTGGGGCGCCGGTCAGAGCGCCTACCAGATCGTAGTCGTGCGCTTGGGTAATTCGCAGGCGGCGGATCTCGCCCGCGCGAGGAGCGGCGCCGTCGCAATCGTTGATGTAGCAGACGCCATCGATTGCGGGAGCTTGGGTCGGCAGGCGCGCCTGCCACAGCAGATCGGTTTCGTCCGACGGCCCCTCCACCAGGACATCCACCTCCTGCCCGACCAGGCCCCGATTGCGGGTGCGAGAAATGCGGCGTTGCAAAGCCATCAACCTGCGCTTGCGATTGTAGATCGTGCGGGCGTCCACTTTGCCATCCAGGTGAAAGCTCGCGCTGGTGTCTTCATCCGAGTAGCCGAAGACGCCCAGGCGATCGAATTGCGCGGCTTTGACAAAATTGCACAGAAGCTCGAAGTCGGCGGCGGTTTCGCCGGGGAATCCGACGATCATGCTGGTACGAATCGCGACGCCGGGAATAGTGGCGCGAATGCGGTCGAGCAGCTTCAGGAAATAATCGCCGTGCGAGCCGCGCTTCATACGCTTCAGCACTGCACCGCTCGAGTGCTGGAGCGGCATATCGATATACTTGACCAGCGCGGCATGCTCGGCGATGGTGTCCAGCAGCCGCTGCGTGATTCGGTTCGGATAGCAATACAGAAACCGGATCCATTTCTGGAACGGCGTCTCGATCTCGGCCAGCCGCGCCATGAGTTGCGCGAGACCATCCTTGATTCCGAGGTCCTCGCCGTAGGAAGTGGTGTCCTGGCCGATCAGATTGATCTCCCGCACGCCCTGCGCGAACAGGCGCGTTGCTTCGGCGACCAGCGACTCGAAACGCCGGCTTCGAAAGGCGCCGCGGTATTGCGGGATGACGCAGAACGAGCAAGGGTGGTCGCAGCCTTCCGCGATCTTGATGTAGGCATAGTGACGCGCGGTGGAGAGAACACGCGGCGTCATATCGTGGTAGAGGTAAGGCTCGAACGGGCTGGCGGCCGGATCGCGACCTTCGCACAGCGCGACGATGCTTTCCAGCTCGTTAGTGCCGACGACGGCGTCCACTTCGGGAATCTCAGCCTGGATTTTGTCCCGATAGCGCTCCACCAGGCAGCCGGCTACGATCAGGCGCTGAGCACGGCCGGATTTCTTGTGCTCGGCCATCTCCAGAATCGTGTCGACGGACTCCTGCTTGGCCGGGTCGATGAAGCTGCAGGTATTGACCACCAGCACGTCGGCGGCCTTCGGATCGTGCGTGAGCTCGTGGCCGCGCTCAACCAAATGGCCCATCATGACCTCGGTATCGACAAGGTTTTTCGGGCAGCCGAGACTTACAAAACCAATTTTCAAGGTGGTGGATCCGAGGAGAAGTACCGACTTCAGGATAGCAAAGCGGGCGTTGCGCTACTTGAGTTGATACAGCTTGCGGGCGTTGTCGCGGAGGACCATGCGGGCCAGCTCGACGGCTCGGGCGCGCGTGATTTGGCCATCGTGCATCATTTCGGTGAGCGCCAGACCGAGGGCTTCACGTCCCGTATTCACGGCCACCCATCCCGCCTCCTCCCAGGACATGTCCTCGGAGAATGGATAAGCATCCGTTGCGAACAGCACTTTTTCGGGCGCGTATTCGAGCCACTCGCGGATGACGCCCGAGACGGCGCGAGGGTAGTTCATGAAGGTCTGCTCGGAGAAATCAGCATAGGCGTTGGGTTTCGAAAGCAGAGCAGCGATCTCGCGCGTGAACGGCCAGCCTCCGTGCAGCATGACGAAGTTGGTCTTGCGGAGCTTGGGATCGTTGAGCAATGTTTCGAGAAGCAGTGGATTGGCGCCGGCGATATGGAAATAACCGCCCGCGCCGGCCGCAGCGTGGATGTGCACCGCCAGGCCGAGACGTCCGCACTCGGCGGCGATGTAGCGAAAAATGAAGTCTTGAAGCGTTTTGTAAGCTGCGTCCGTCGCCGGCAGCGCGCGGGCGCCGGAATAGATTCGCGCGGCTTCGGCGCGGGGAGGGTTCTCGAAATCCAATGAGCGGAGGTAGGCGACTTCGAACTTCACGGCGACAGCGCCGGCGCGTTTGTGACGGTCGAGAGTGGCCGTGACCACTTTTTCGAGGTAGGCGTCCAACGACGCGGGCGGCGCGTTGAGACCGCATTCCTTGAGGTAGCGCTGGAGCAGCCGGTCCTCGTCGGCGAAGAAACTTTTCCGATCCGAATTCACAGCCGCCAACGTGCTGTTTTTGAGCGGAAACAGGAGCGCGTCTTCGAAAGGGACCCACAGGAAGCGCGGCGGCGCAATTCCGGGGCCCATGGCGACACGGTTCGCGAGCATGGTCTCGATTCCGAGTTGATCGAGCACCCAGTTGGCGTAGCCGTCGCGCTTCTCTTCCAAGAGCTGCCGCTTGCGCGCGCGGAAATCTTTGACATTGCCGAAGAGCGCGCGGTCGGCCTCCCGAGCTAACGGCGAACCAGCGCGTGTGCGCACCGGTTCAGTGTAGGGGTCCATCGATTCGACGGGCAACGCGTCGTAGTCGGTGTCCGGCTCGCCGCCGAGAACGGGGCGGACAGGGTGTGCGTGATTATCGATGGCTTTGATTTTGGCGATTTCAGCGGCGAGCTGGGAATCGACGGGGAGTTGTGCAGAGGCAAGACGTGCCGCGCTCAGAACGGTCACGAGCAAACACGCGAGTCTCATCTGGTCTCGAAACCGAGATGCCAACCCAGCCGCGAGGAGTCGGCCCAGAGCACGGACTTGCCGAACCATTTGGAGGCGGGGCCGCTTCCGGTCAGGCCGTGCTGCGCGCCTATGATAAAGGCGCAAGGAGCTTCACCGAAGCGGCGAAGACGATCTGCCAACCAAGATTGCTGTGACAGCGGCGTGGCGAGCACGACCGGTGTTCCGGAAAACCAAGCCAGGCGGGCGCCGAAATCCGGGGTGTCCTGCCGTTGCGGCGCGTCGAGGCCGTAGGCGCGCTGGAACTGGCGCACGGACGCGTCAAGATCCTTGACCGCAATGACGACCTTCGAGATGCCGGCCCAATCAGTCGTGGTGGGTTGGCCGCGGGGATACGCGCGACGCTCGCGCGGGGTGAAATCGTGAATCAAGAACGGAAAGAACGTGCCGTTTCCCGGGCCGATCTGCGCCGTCTCCCATTCGAGCTGGACGCCGTCAGGCCGCTTGCGCCCGTTCTTTTTCGGCTCCGTGGCCGCGACGCCGGCCGCGCGGAAGCGCTCCACTTCGCGAGTAAGGTCCGGCGGGCGGACCGCCCAGGCGCACGGTCCGCCGTCGCCTTCCAAAGATTTGCGCCATTCGTGCGCGGCGACCGCCGCCGGATCGGCCTGAGGCTGAATCGCGATCAGCTCCAGATACGATCCATCGGGAAAGCTGGTGAGCGCCATTTCGGTGGCGTGATTGGAATGCGGCCCGCCGTATTCCGACTTGAGGCCCGCCGCTTCGAGGGCCCGCTGCATGGCGCGCAGATCGCGGCCCGCGACGGTGACGTGATCGACTTTGAGTTCTGCGGCCAGCATGGGCAGCGAGATCCAGAGCGGGACGAGCAGGCGAGCCAGCATGGATCAATTATCGCGCTCCAGGGGCCGCCGCCGAACTTCAGACTTGCGGCTACGACAGCTTCGCCAGCTTTTCGTCCAAATGTTTCAGCGCGGCTTGAAGCATCTCGCGATAGCGCGGATTCCGAGCGCGCTCCAGATCGTGCAGCACGCGCGTTCTCGACAGCAGCAGGCTCCCGCGCTGCCGGATTCGTTCGGCTTCGGCAGGATCCGTGTTGACCGCTCGTTTCGCTCTGCCCGCTTCGGCCGCTTCCATTTGGGATTCGACGGACTTGCTCTCCCAGCCGCGCGCCATATCTTTAGTCTGTCACGGGACGCCCCGTCTCCGCTGAGCCCGGCGTCGACACAAGTGTCAATGTGGCGCGCACCAGCGCGCGCGCCACCACCATCAGCTCCGCGTATCAATCAGCTCCGGGTGCGCGGCTTCAAACACCTGGATCGCGGGCGCCTGTTGCAGGATGTACCCGAGTTCGTCGATGCCCTCCAGCAGGCAATGCTTGGCAAAGGCGTCGACCGGGAACTCAACCGCTCGCCCGCCGGGCAGCGTGAGAGTCTGCGCCGCCAGATCGACTCTGACGGTTGCATTCGGATTGGCAAACAGCTCCCCGTGAACCTCACGCGGAACGACGATCGGCAGAAGCGAGTTCTTGAGCGAGTTCTGGCGGAAGATGTCGGCGAAGGAGGTGCTAATCACCGCCCGAAAGCCATATTGCGTCAGCGCCCAGGGCGCATGCTCGCGCGAGCTGCCGCAACCGAAGTTGTCGCCCGCGAGCAGAATCCTGGCGGCCTTGGATTCCGGCTGGTTCAGGATGAAGCCGGGCTTGGGCTTGCCATCGGCGTCGTAGCGCCAGTCGCAGAACAACTGGTCGCCGAGGCCGTCTTTGGAGATGGTCTTCAGGAATCGTGCGGGAATGATCTGATCGGTATCGATGTTGTCGATGGGGAGCGGGGCCATCCGGCTCTCGAACGGTGTGAATCGGGTCATTGCAACAACTCCCTGACGTCGGTCACAACGCCCGTGACGGCGGCCGCGGCGGCCGTTAATGGGCTGGCGAGAAACGTTCGCCCGCCCTTGCCCTGACGGCCTTCGAAATTGCGATTGCTGGTGGAAACGCTGTACTCGCCGGGCTGCAATTGATCGCCGTTCATGGCGATGCACATCGAGCAGCCGGCCTCGCGCCAGTCGGCGCCCGCATCGCGGAAGATTTGATCCAGCCCTTCGGCCTGCGCCTGCGCTTTCACTTGCTGCGAGCCTGGAACCACGAGCACACGAACGCCCGGGTGCACTTTGCGGCCTTTCATTATGCGCGCAGCGCTGCGCAGATCGGAAATTCGCGAGTTGGTGCAGCTCCCGATGAACACCACGTTCACCGGATGCCCCAGCAGCGGCTTGCCGGGCGCGAGATCCATGTAGCGCAGCGCCTTGGCCAGCGAATCGCGCTCCAGAGGATCGGTGATGTCGCCGGGGTTGGGGACCGCGGCAGTGATCGGAATACCCATTCCGGGGTTGGTTCCGAAGGTGATCATGGGCTGCAAGGTGGAGGCGTCGATGTGGACGCTCTGGTCGTAGATCGCGCCGTCGTCAGTCGGCAGCAAGCGCCAGAGCGCCACGGCGGCGTCCCAGGCCGCGCCTTTCGGCGCATGGGGGCGGCCACAAATGTACTGGAAGGTGGTGTCGTCGGGGGCGATCAATCCCGCGCGCGCGCCCGCCTCGATCGACATGTTGCACACCGTCATACGCTCGTCCATCGAGAGCGCGCGAATGGCCGAGCCGCAGTATTCAAACACGCAGCCCGTGCCGCCGCCGATCCCGATGCGCGCGATCAATGCGAGGATGATGTCCTTGGCGGTCACGCCCGGCTTGAGCTCGCCTTCCACTCGCACTTGATACGTTTTCGATTTGCTCTGCAGCAGGCACTGCGTGGCCAGCACGTGTTCCACCTGGCTGGTGCCGATGCCGAACGCGAGCGCTCCGAATGCGCCATGCGTCGCAGTGTGGCTGTCGCCGCACACCACCGTCATGCCGGGCTGCGTCAAGCCCTGTTCGGGGCCGATCACGTGCACGATTCCCTGCTGGTCGCTGTGGAAGCCGAAACAGCGGATTCCGAACTCACGGCAATTCGCTTCGAGCTGGGCCACCTGCGCGGCGGCAACTTTGTCCAGGATGGGCAACGTGCGCGATGTAGTCGGCGTGCTGTGATCGGTGGTGGCAATGGTCAGATCCGGGCGGCGGACTTTGAGGCCGCGCTGGCGAAGACCCGCGAACGCCTGCGGCGATGTGACCTCGTGGACCAGATGGAGGTCGATGTACAGCAGCGCCGGTGCGCCGGGCGGCTCGGCCACGATGTGGTTGTCCCAGATCTTTTCGACAATCGTGCGCGGTTTCATATTGCGTCTGCTACAGCATCTCCTACTTCCGACGTCGTGGCCGGCTTGCCGCTGGGCCTCAGGTCCGCAGTGACCCGGCCGGAATTCAAAACTGTCTCCACGGCGCGATTGACGGCGTCGGCCTCTTTTTGCAACCCGAAACTGTAGGCCAGCATGGCGGCCACCGAACCGATCGCGCCAAACGGATTGGCTTTGTTCTGCCCGGCGATGTCCGGCGCCGAGCCGTGCACCGGCTCATATAAGCCGACCCAGGCGCCGGAGGGCTTCCGGTCGCCGATCGAAGCCGAAGGCAGCATCCCGATGGAGCCCGCCAAAACAGCTCCCTCATCACTCAGGATATCGCCGAACATGTTCTCGGTGAGCAACACGTCGAAGCGGCGCGGGTTCAGGATAAGCTGCATCGCGCAGTTGTCGACCAGCAGGTGATCCAGCGCGACGTCGGGAAATTCGACGCCGATCTCGGTCACCACCTTGCGCCAAAGCTGCGAATTTTCGATCACGTTGGACTTGTCGACGCTGGTCACCTTCTTGCGCCGGTTGCGCGCCAGGTGAAAGGCCATGCGGGAGACGCGCTCGATCTCCGAGCGGGTGTAGGTCATGGTGTTGACGGCGCGCGTCCCGCCGTCCTCCTCAAAAATTCCGCGCGGGATGCCGTAGTAGAGGCCGCCGGTCAGCTCGCGCACGATGATCATGTCGGTGCCGTCGACCAGCGCGTTCTTGAGCGGGGAGGAATCGAGCAGAGCCTTATAGGAGCGCACCGGGCGCAGGTTGGCGTACACGCCCAAAACCTTGCGGATGCCGAGCAGTCCACGCTCGGGCCGTTTTTCGGGAGGCGCGCTGTCGAATTCCGGCAAGCCCACCGCGCCCATGAGCGTGGCGTCGGCGGCGAGCGCGCGATCCACCGTCTCTTGGGGCAGCGGCGTCCCGGTTTTGTGGATCGCGATGCCGCCCAGCAGCCCTTCGCTGAGCGAAAGCTGATGCTGAAAGCGGCTGGCGACTTTTTGCAACACCTTGACCGCTTCGCAAGTGACTTCGGCGCCGATGCCGTCGCCAGGCAGGATGAGTATGTTCAATTGCATTGATTCGAGTTTAACTGCGTTCACCTGAGCGCACAGGACGCTGCGGCCTCTTCGTGTCCCACAACGAGCGCTGCCGCGGCGTTCGGTTGTGCGCGCTTTCTGGAGAGTGTAAACCCGGCACGCACGAGTCGAGTGCGCGCGCCACCTAATCGTGCGCCGCTGCGGCGGTCTGACCCAGCAGTTCGTGGATCAAAGCCACGATCTCTTCGTTGCGGATACCCTTCTTGCGATCGGCCAGCGTCGTGAAGCGCTGGTACAACACATCCAGCTCCTCGCGATTCAGCGCAAAGCCCAGATCCCCGGCGCGCTTGTTCAACGCGTGGCGGCCGCTGTGCTTTCCCAGCACCAGCTTGCTCTCCGGCACGCCAACCGTATGCGGCTCGATGATCTCGTAGGTGGTCCGCTCCTTCAGATAACCATCCTGATGAATGCCCGCCTCGTGCGCGAACGCGTTGTCGCCCACGATGGCCTTGTTCGGCTGCGGCCCGAACGTGATGGTCTGGGCCAGGAGCTGGCTGGCCGAGTAAATGTGCTCGGTAACGATCTTGGTTTCGAATGGCAGCTTGTCATGGCGCGTCTTAAACGCCATCACGATCTCTTCCAGCGACGCGTTGCCGGCACGCTCGCCGATGCCGTTGATGGTGCACTCAATCTGGCGCGCGCCGGCCTGCACGGCGGCGATCGAGTTGGCGACTGCCAGCCCCAGATCGTCGTGACAATGCACGCTGACGATCGCGCTGTCGCCGAGAACGCGCACCATGCGTCCGATCAAGGCCCCGTATTCTTCCGGAACCGAATAGCCGACTGTATCCGGCAGGTTCACCGTTCGCGCACCGGCCGCCACCACGGCGCGCGAGATCTGCTCCAGGTACTCGGGATCGGTGCGCGTCGCGTCTTCGGCGGAAAACTCCACGTCCTCGGTAAAATTTCGCGCCATTTCCACCGCAGCAACTGCTTCATCCAGAACCTGTTGCTGACCTTTCTTCAACTTGTACTTCAGGTGAATTTCGCTGGTGGCAATAAAGGTGTGGATGCGCGGCCGGCGGGCGTGCTTCAGTGATTCGATGGCGCGCGCCAGATCGGGCGTGTTGGCCCGCGCCAACGCCGCCACCTGCACCCAGGGGAACTCACGGCTCACGGCATCCACCGCCTCGAAATCTCCCTCCGAGGCGATCGGGAACCCGGCTTCGAGGATGTCGACGCCAAGATCCACCAGTTTCCGAGCCAGGCGCAGCTTCTCGGGTACGGTCATGCTGCAGCCGGGCGATTGTTCGCCGTCGCGGAGGGTTGTATCGAAGATATAGACTCGATGAGCCATGGAGTTCCTCCCGTTCTTTCCAATTATCCAGGCCAGGTGACGATTTGGCAAATTTATAATGCTGTGGCTTGAAATAAGTTATGATCATGCTATAAACGCCGCTTATGGAACTCTACCCACTGAAAGTGCTGCGCACGGTCGCGGACGAAAAAAGCTTCTCGCGCGCCGCCGAGAAACTGCTGCGAACCCAGCCGGCGATCTCGCTGGCAATTCAGAAGCTCGAATCAGACTTGCAGGAGAAGCTCATCGACCGCTCCGGCAAGGATCTGCTGCTGACCGACGCCGG
>DASQHQ010000023.1:0-4755 GCA_035632015.1 Bryobacteraceae bacterium | reverse complement strand
CCCGAGGAAGCCGAAGCCATCGCAGACTACCGCGACCAACACGGCAACTTCAAGGAGCTCGAAGACCTGAAGAAGGTTCCCGGTCTGGATTGGAAGAAGATCGAAGAGCGCAAAGACCACATCACGTTCTGAATCACGCCGCCCCCACACCTCGCCCGCCGTTTTACCAGTTGTGCTCGAGCCCGCAGTGCGGCTTCGCCAGGTCCAAATGTTTTGCGCCTGTTCAGTGGGTCCAATCTCGCCGCGCTCCAGCCGGGCACGCGCGGCCTTCAGCTCCGGAGGGGCGCAGCAGGCTGCCGGCATGGCCAGCCCGGAACGGCGGCGAGGTTTCTGATCATGGCCATGGCCTCGCCACCTGCCGCGGCTGTGTTGTCGATCTACTTGCTCGCGATAGCCGGGTTGACGTAGCCGTGCTGCAAGACCTTGTGCGGGTCCGGACGGATGCTCAGATACGTTACTTCCGTGGTGATGTCGGTCCATCCGTGGGGCACGCCAGCCGGGATCACAGAAATATCGCCTACGTGCAGCGGGCGGCTGACGAAGTCTCCCACGGCACGGCCGCCGCAGGACGGGCCATTGAGGATCGTGACTACTTCGCTGTCGGCCGGCGACCGCGTTCCGTTCAGAATTTCGCCCCCGGTTACCAGCGTGCCGGAACCGGATATGACGACGTAGGTTTCGACGGTGTCATCGTGTGCGATCATGCCGGGCGGTCCTTGCTTGGCCCCGGCCGGTGCGGATGTCAGGCCGCACTTATCCGCAGCCGCTGCCGGCGCGCGTCCGCCGCCCGCCCCGCCTCGACCTCCACCCGCCGCCTGCCCGGTCGGTCCGCGGTGAATGACGGCCACCGAAAGCTGATAGCCGCCCATGTCGATCACTCGGAGCGTCTGGTCGACCTTGGGGGGAGCGTTTTTCAAAACTTCATCGATCTGCGCTTTCGTGATATCGATCGCCGCCTTGGGCTGCGCGAACGTCAAGCCCTGCGACAGTGTGAACAGGGCCGCTAGACTCAGGACTGTTTTGTACATGGTCCTCTCCTTCTTGAATTCCGTTACTCGTGCCGTGCCCGGCACAAAATCGGAAACCCATTATAGCCTTATCCGGGGCAACCGCAAGCGCACCCGGAGCGCTAAAGACGCGCGGGCTGGGCTGGCCGCGCAGATCGATTAGAAGCGGCTGCGCGGCCTTCGCGGATCGACTCGAGGCCGTCGGCGGCAAAGCTATAATGAGTATCTTGTCTGGAGAATCGTGAGGCATGGTGTTGGCGATAAGGCGGCGTGCCGTGGCGGCGGCGATCGGAGTTGGCTTGGTGTGGCTCGGCATTTCGCAGGCCGCTCCCAATGAAGAAAAATTTCACACCCGGCTCGCCCCGGTCTCCATGGACGCCAGCATGCGCGCCACGGTCGCGGGCGTCGGCTCGGCAACCGCCGTCCTGAACGGCACGAAGCTGTCGATCAACGGAACCTTCGAGGGACTGCGCTCGCCGGCCACCATCGCGCAGCTTCATCTAAGCCGCGTCCCGGGCGTGCGCGGCCCGGCCGTCTTCGACCTAACCGTTACGCATGCGACCAGCGGCGCCGTCAGTGGTTCTTTCGATCTGAGCGCCGACCAGGCGGAGAGCCTCAGAAAAGGCAGATTCTACATCCAGATTCACAGCGAGAAGGCCCCGGATGGAAATCTCTGGGGCTGGCTGATGCACTAGGAGGCGTGGTCCATGTTGAAGAAGCGTTCTCTGGCGGCGTTTGCGATTCTGTTCGCGCTGGCCGTCGTGGCCGTGGTAGCGCAGCAGCGATCCGCGCCGGGCCCGTTCACGGCGGCGCAGGCAGCGGCGGGCCGCGCGGCGTATCAGGAGAACTGTTCCGGTTGCCACCTGCCCGATCTGGGCGGCCGCAATGAAGCGCCGCCGCTCGCGGGTGGAAATTTCATGAACACCTGGAGCAGCCGCACCACGCTCGAGCTGCTGGCGCTCATTTCGACCACCATGCCGCCCGGCGGTCCGGGCACGCTCGGTCCGGATGTCTACGCGCAGATCGCCGCTTTCATTTTGCAATCCAATGGAGCCGCGGCGGGCAATCAGCCGCTGGCAGCGGACACCAACGTAGTGATCAGCACGGTCGCAACCGGGCAAGCGCCTCCGGCCAGCGGACGCGGAGCCGGTGGGGGCGGACAACAGGCTGGGGGCGGAGGGGGCAGAGGACGAGGGCCGGCACGGCCGGCTGGGCCCAGAGGGATCACCGTCGCCGGCGAAGTGAAAAACTACGTCCCGGTCACCGACGAGCTGCTGCTGCATCCCGATCCGGGCGACTGGCTCATGATCCGCCGCAATTATCAGGCTTCCAGCTTCAGCCCGCTGGCGCAGATCAGCACTCGCAATGTCCAGAACCTCCAGCTCGTCTGGGCCTGGGCGATGAACGACGGCGGTGCGGCCGAGACTACGCCGATCGTGCACAACGGGACCATCTTCCTTTCGAATACCAGCAACACCGTGCAGGCGCTGGACGCGCGCACCGGCGACCTGATCTGGGAAAACCATCTCGGACCCGAGTCCACAATTGCTTATGGCGCGACGCGCAGCCTGGCGGTCTATCAGGACAAAGTTTTCGTGCCGACCACGGACGCCAAGATGGTCGCACTCGACGCGCGCACCGGCAAGATCGTTTGGCAAACGGTGATCGCCGACAATCGCAAGGGCTACAGCGAGACCGGCGGCCCGATCGTCATCCACGGCAAAGTCCTCCAGGGACTGATGGGGTGCGATCGATTCAAGGAGGAAGGCTGCTATATCAGCGCTTATGACGCCAACGACGGGAAACAGCTCTGGAAGTTTTACACCGTGGCGCGCGAGGGCCAGCCGGGCGGCGACACCTGGAACGGTCTTCCGAATCTGCTGCGCGGCGGCGGCGACAACTGGATCACCGGCAGTTACGATCCCGATCTCAATCTGACTTACTGGGGCGTCGCGCAGGCCAAGCCGTGGATGCGCGCCAGCCGCGGAACGAAGGCCGAGAAGGCTCTGTACACCAGCTCGACTCTGGCGTTGAATCCGGATGACGGAAAGCTGGCGTGGTATTTCCAGCACATTCCGGGCGAGTCGCTCGATCTGGACGAGGTGTTCGAGCGCGTGCTGGTCGACAGCGGCGATCAGAAATGGGTGTTCACCATCGGCAAGGCCGGCATTCTGTGGAAGCTCGATCGCCGGACCGGCAAGTACATCTCTCATAAAGAGACGATGTTCCAGAACGTGTTCGATCAGATCGATTCGAAGACCGGCCAGGTGACGTATCGCAGCGAGATTCTGGAGCAGGAGATCGGGAAATGGGTGCAGTCGTGTCCGAGCACCGAAGGCGGGCACAACTGGCAGGCCATGAGCTACCACCAGCCCAGTGGCCAGTTGATCATTCCGCTCAGCCAGAGCTGCATGGAAATGTCGGGCCGCAAAGTGGAATTCAAGGACGGCTCGGGCGGCACGGCGGCCGACCGGCGCTTCTTCGAGATGCCGGGAACCGACGGCAACATCGGCAAGCTTGCGGCGTTCGACGTGAAGACCATGAAGGAAAACTGGTCGTTCCAGCAGCGCGCTCCGTTCTTGACCGCCGTGTTGTCCACCGCAGGCGGCGTGGCGTTTGTCGGCGACCTGGATCGCGTCTTCAAGGCCGTGGATGTGAAGACCGGCGCCGTGCTTTGGAAGACGCGTCTGGGAACTTCGGCGCAGGGCTATCCGGTTTCGTTCAGCGCCGGCGGCCGGCAATACATCGCGGTCACTTCGGGGCTCGGCGGCGGCAGCCCGCGCCAGGTGCCCGCGACCATCGCGCCCGACATCCATCATCCGGCGAACGGCAATGCCCTATACGTGTTCGCGCTGCCGGAGAAACCGTAGCGCGACCGATCTTCGCTTCACGCATCCAGCCGCACATTCCCATCGGCGCGGCCTACGCACGTCAATACGAAGCCCCGAGCTTTTGACTCCGGATCAAGCCCGTTTTCCGCAGTCATCCGGACTTGACCATCGAGCAGCCGCGTCTTACAGGTTCCACACTGGCCTTGACGGCAGGCGGACGGAATCTCGATGCCGGCGTCGGCAGCGGCTTCCAGCAACGTTTGCCCTGGTGCGACTGTGCCCGTCTTCCCAGACCTCGCAAACTCGATCGTGACTCCGCTTTCGGAGCGCGGCCGGGGCTGCTTAGGCGCCGCGCCTGCTCCTCCAAACGTCTCTTGACGGATCCGCGCGCGCTCAACTCCCAAGTCCGTGAGAATGCTTCGCGCCGCTTCCATGAATGGCGGAGGCCCGCAAAGGAAAAACACCTGACCGTGCATTTCGGGAACGGCCTTCGAGATGAACTCGCGATTGATATGGCCTCGCGCACCGGTCCATTCCGGATCGGGTTGCGACAACAACACGTAATAACGAAAATTCGGCAGACGCGCCTGTAATTCGTCCAGGTCGCGCCGGAAGATAATGTCTTGGCTGGTTCGAACGCAGTACAGGAGCACGATCTCGGTCTCGAGACCAAGGTCGTCAACATAGCGGAGCATCCCCAGCATCGGTGTGATCCCGCTTCCGGCAGCCAGCAGCACGACTTTTCTGTCACTAACCGGGTTCAAACAAAACTGTCCGAATGGGCCAGTTGCTTCCACTGTCATCCCAATGGAAGCCCGATCATTCAAGAATACAGACACACACCCGTCGTGGACGCGCTTCGACGTGATCTCCACGTAGCCTGAACTGGCGGGCGAAGAACAGATCGAATAGCAGCG
>DASQHQ010000022.1:0-2569 GCA_035632015.1 Bryobacteraceae bacterium | reverse complement strand
GGCCATATCGGAAGGTTCCTGGGATCACTTTGATTCCAGCCCGAGCACATGTTCGGAAGAGTCGCTGGTCCGATTCGGGGAGTAATGAACCCGGTACCGGTTCTGGGCGTGGTGTTCAAGATGAGACTAGGATAGAATCTCTGCTGGGAGCACGGCGTGAAAAAGTCGGGGTTTTAGCAACGCCTCAAGGTGCAGTTCCGAGGCCAAGCCACGTTACTTTCGAGTTCCCTTGGCACATACAGTGTCTATGATCCGAGACGACTTTTTACCGGCTTTTCATGGGACGCCTTGAGTCTCTCGGGTACGCTGCTCTCCACCCCACCGCGGAGGATTCTCCTGCTCGGAAAGGGAGGAGGCACGGTGGTTCGACAGTGCCGATATTTGTATCCGGACGCTCACATCGATGCGGTCGAGATCGACCCGCTGGTGATCCGGGCGGCCCGAGCGCACTTTCACTTGCCGAGATCCGCCGTCCGCGTATTTCAGGCCGATGCGGCGAGCTTTCTGCGCCGTTCCTTCAGCACTTATGACATGGTCCTGGATGACGTGTGGATGGACAACCCGGGATTTGTCAAGTTTCTGTTCGCTGATGATAGCTACCCGGATGTCGTGCATCACCGAGTGAGCGACCGTGGGCTCTATGCCGTCAACCTTTGGTGCCGCCCGCCTGCGATATCGGAAGTCCGCCGCGCGGCTCGACGTCTGGGCCGGCACTTCTCTGTTTTGGTCGCACTGCGACCGTCACTCGGTCCAACCGGCGTCCTAGTATTACTGTGTTATAAATAGTTGAATCCATTGAGGATGATTGCCGGAGGCAGTTATCGTGGAGGGGATGGGCGTCGTCGAAGCCAAGATCCAGACGGTTGAGGACATCTATCGACTGGTTAGAGCGGCCGTGCTTGGCAAGCGTCCTATTCGCGCCACCTACCATGGACGCGATCGGTGGTTCTGCCCGCACAGGTTAGGCCGGAATCCCCAAGGCCAGGTTCGTGTGTTGTGCTACCAGTACGCCGGGAAGAGTGAAAGTGGACTACAAGCCGACGGCTCTCCAGCGAATTGGCGTTGTATTGCCCTGGAGAAACTCAGCAAAGTGGAGTTGCAGGAAGGCGTCTGGCACACAGCCCCCAACCATTCCCGCCCACAGACCTGCGTCGCCGAAGGAGACGTCGATGCGGAAGATTAGCCGCTCTCTCTGGCTCCGCAGAAGGGACACTGAGGCAACTGCCTGAGCAGTTGGCGGGCTAGGACAATCCGCAACGTGGGAATGGAGGATGGGTTATGTCGTTCGGGGCGGACGCGGCGAACCTCGCGGGCGGAAGTCCGGCGGCGGCTCTGGGGCTGATAGTCCAACATGGCCGGCGCGGGCAGAGGGGGAAAAACGGTTCCGCTCGGCCATCAGGAACCCATACGCAGCGATACATAAAGTGGCGTGATGGTGAAATCCCCGCCAACTCCGGCCTTCATAGTGTCCCAATCCCAATTCCTGTTTGAGTTCTTCGTAGTCGCGTTCGATGACCCAGCGATGTTTGGCCAGCTTTGCCAGAGACTTCAGGGAGGTTGTGCCGGGTAAGTTGGACAGCCAGTATTTAGTGGGTTCCGATGCTTCCTTCGGCCATTCGACCAAAAGCCATTCTTCCGGGCGGGGTGCGGTGCGCTTTTCATCGCGATGGGCAGGGCGCACACGCACCGCGGCAAAACGGGATCGCAAAGTTCCCTGACTGCCTGGCCGCCAACCGATGTTCTTCCAAGCCGCCGGCGGCAGAGCCAGAGCCAACTGCTTCACTGAAATCGGCTGATGATTGGGGTTGCGCTGCAGCCGCGTAGGGGTGGCTCCACGGCCCGATTTTCGCGGCGGGGCCGGCAAGGGTTGTTTCCCCGGTTCCCAAACACTGGTGGTGGTCTCGATACCTCCTATATAGTGCAACCCAAGTTCGGTTAAGCTCGTGCGGAACTCTGTGTTGTGCCCATAGCCCGCGTCAGCCAGAACCACACCCACAGGAACCTGCTGCTCGAGAGCTTGCCGAATCTGCTGCAACGCAATCTCCGGCTTGGTTTGAAACGCCACTCCTTCGGGAACTCCGGCCTGCTGGCAGCGTTTGGCATCCTGACACCACACCTCGGGCAGGTACAGCCGCCATGCGATCGGCAGGCTCGCATTCCACGTGCTCACCGACAAACTCACGGCCACCTGACAGTTGTCCTGTTTGCCTACTTGACCGCAGTACTGCCTCGCCACTCCCACGGAATGCTTCCCCTGTTTGGGAAAACCTGTATCATCCACAATCCATGCCACCACCTCACCGTGTTTCTGCATGGTGGGCAGCACATATCGCCGCACCGCGGCCAGCATCGCTCCGTCGTTCCACGGCGCATCCGCTACCAAGTGATGGAGCGACTGATGCATGCGACGAACATTGTCTGGAGCCAGGCGCGCGGCCATCGGCTCGACGCTCTTACGCTCACCAGGCAATAACAGTCCGGTGCAGTAGTTCTTCAGAGGCGTGTGCCGGTCGGCATGCCCCGCGGCGTTGGCCAGACCCTCGATATATGCCGCGAAGCGCCTCTGTTG
>DASQHQ010000021.1:0-21710 GCA_035632015.1 Bryobacteraceae bacterium | reverse complement strand
CGGACCGTTGGCGTTTTCCACGAGCTGCGCCTTCGGCAGAGCGTCCAGTTCCGCTTGTAAAACGGCCGGCGACTCCCTGCGCCATGCGCCTCGAACCGGCGTGGTCGAATAAATTCCGAAAGAATGCTTGGTGACGTAGTTGCCGTTGGCCGTGACCAGGCCGCAGCGGCCGGGATGCGCGCGCAACCGCCGCATCATTTCCGAAATCGAATGCGTCACGTAGTTGTTTCCAGGTCCGCCGAAATAGGGCAGCCCTCCGGTGACCGTGAGCCCGCGCGGATCGTCCTCGGCCAGCCCGATCTCCTGGCAGCCGATCTCGACCGCCGACGGAAAGCAGCTATATAGATCGAAGAAGCGAATATCGGCCAGTGTGCGGCCGGCCATCTCGAAAGCTTTGCGCGCGCCACAGCGGATGGCGGGAGACGAATGGAGATGCACGCGCTCGGAGAGATACCAGTGGTCGTGGGAATCGGCGCAGCCGTGCAGGTAGACCCATTTCGATTCGGGAATGCCGAGCTTGCGGGCCTGGCCCACGGAGGTCATGATGAGCGCCGCGGCTTGATCGACGAAGGCGTTCGCATTCATCAGACGCGGATAGGGGAATCCAATCCAGCGATTGTCATGGTTGACAGCAGCGAGGCGCTCGGCGGAGTAGCCTTCGCGGCGGATGGCGAGAGGATTGGACACCGCGACCTGCGCGAATCGGGCGAACAGATCTCCCATGGCCGTTAAGTGATCCGCGACCGAGCGGCCGCGCGCGCGGCGGACGGCGTTTTCGATCAGCGGATACATGACAATTGCGGCGCGCATCTGGTGGCGATCTTCGTAATCGCTCCAGCCGCGGCGCGGATCGCCGATCAGCTCCGGCTCGCCGCCCGGATCCTCTTGCCACGAGACTGGGAGGCCGGCGCGCTCCACGACATGCTGCGTCCGCAGCGCTTCGCCGCCGGTGATGAGCGCGGCGCGCATTTCGCCCGACGCGATGGCTTCGGCGAAGCAGTTGACCAAATACTGCGGCATGTTCCCGCCGTTCCAGGTGTAGATGTGGCGCGCGGCGTGGATGCCCAGGCGATCGGCGACGCTCTTGGGCGGATTGGTCGAGCCGCCTAATTTCGTCGCGAAGCGGTGCGACGTGTCCGAAAAAAGACGCAGCGTCGCAACGGTGTCGATGGCCTGTAACAAACCGTGTGCGCCGGCATCGGCCAGCGCCGCGGCGCCCGCCTGCGCCATCAAATCCCACGGCGATCTGCCCGCTTCCACCGGAGTGCTAACATCAGTCACGTCGCCGCAGCCGACTAGAATGGGCGTGGAAGATTCCAGTTTGCCGCTCGCAGGCATCACGGTCATCGATCTGGGACAAGTCTATCAAGGCCCGTACGCGACGCTGCTGATGGCCCAGGCGGGCGCCAATGTGATCAAGGTGGAACCGCGCGCGGGCGAGCCCCTGCGCCGGCGCATTGGAGCCGAACGCGGCTCGGCGTTGCCGTTCGCCATGCTGAATTCCAACAAGCGCGCGGTTACGTTGAACCTCAAGTGCCAGCGCGGCCTCGAGCTGCTGATCGAAATGGCCAGGCGCGGCGATGTGCTGGTCGAAAACTTCGCGCCCGGCGTGATGGATCGGCTCGGCGCCGGCTGGAGCGTGCTGCGCGAGATCAATCCGCGGCTGATTTATGCTTCCGGTTCCGGCTTCGGACTCTCCGGCCCGGATCGCGACAACCTGGCGATGGATCTGACCGTGCAGGCGGCCACTGGCGTCATGAGCGTCACGGGTTTCCCCGATGGCCCTCCGGTGAAGGCCGGAGCGGCGGTGGCGGATTTTTTGGGCGGGATTCATCTATACGCCGCAACCGTGACCGCGTTATACGAACGCGTGCGGACGGGCTGCGGGCGCCTGGTGGAAGTATCCATGCAGGACGCGGTGTATCCAACGCTCGCGTCGAACCTGGGTTTTCTCTACAACACTCGGGGCGAGGTCCCGCCGCGCACCGGCAATCGCCACGGCGGGCTCGCCATCGCGCCGTATAACGTCTATCGGGCGAAAGACGGGCACGTCGCGATCATCTGCGCCGTCGAGAATCACTGGACCAACCTGCTGACCGCCATGGGCCGCGAGGATTTGAAAGACGATCCACGTTTCGCCGGAAACGCGCAGCGCGTGGAGAATCTTGCCGACACGGACGCCTTGGTGCAAGCATGGACCGAGTCGCTATCGAAAGAAGAGATCTTCGCCCTCACCAAGCGGTATCGCGTGCCATCCGCGCCGGTGCGCGATTTGCGCGAAGTGATGCACAGCCCGCATCTGCACCAGCGCGGGATGCTGGAGTGGATCGAGCATCCGGAGTTGGGGAAGATCGCGGTGCCGGGGAGTCCGCTGCGATTTCACGGAACGGATCGAGTGGCCACAACTCCGAGCCCGCGCCTGGGGCAGCACAACGTGGAGATTTACGGCGGCTGGCTGGGGTTGTCGGAGGAGGATATTCAACGGCTGCAAAAAGACGGCGTCATCTAGCCGGCCGACCTGGCCGCGGCCGCCGAGGTGGGCGAGAATCCATTCGCGATCGCCTGCTCTAGTACGCTGCGAACCGAGCCGATCAGGTTCGCGACTTGGCCGCCTCGCGCCACCGGGCCGTGGCCGCACATCACCACCGTGGGCGCCAACTGTGCGATGCGATCCAGCGAATGGAGCCATTGCCGCCACTCGCGCGGGCCGCCGGCGTCCAGGTTCGGCAAGTATTCGTTCACCAGGCAATCGCCGCAGAAAAGCACGCCCTCGCGCGGCGCCCAGACGGACAAGTTCGTGGGCGTGTGGCCGGGCGTCAGGAGGATCTCGACCTCGCAATCTCCCAGGTCCATGCGCGTGTCTTGGTCGATCGGACGGTTGGGATTCACCTGGCGCGTCGCGGCATAGAAAGCGCGAGCCTCTTCGCGCGCCCGCCGGACTGGATCCGGAATCCGAGCGTTGAATTCGGCGATCTCGTTTCGAAATTCGTCCTCGGTCCGCCGGATATTGGCGTGGCCGTACACATCGATGCCCAGCTCGCGAAAGTAGCCGTTGCCGCCGATATGATCGAAATGCCGCTCGGTGTTGATGACCCGCAACTGGTTGCCCGGACGCACGGCCGACGCGTATCCATGAATCGTCCCAGCCGCGGCGGCGTTGGAACCCGTGTCGACGATCAGCGTAATCTCGCTGCCGGCGATAAGGCCCGCGTTCACGCTCCAGGGCGGAATGTATCCGAGACCGGTCACGGCGAAACAGCGGTCGGAAAGTCGCATGATTCTTGGGAAATTTCAGGCTAACATGCCAATCGCGCCAGGGCGGGTCAGGAGGATTTAATCTCTGTCCACAGGCGGTCACGCAGGCGCTGCGTCGCTGGGTCCATGGTTCTGGCCCATTCGCCGCGCGCCAGCACGTCCGCGCTCGGATACAGGGTCGGGTTGTCGCGAAAATCGGCTGGGAACAGCTTTCGGGCGCCGGCGTTGGTCGTGGTGGTTCGCGCCGCCAGCGCGTTCGCGGCCGCTATCTCGGGACGCAGAAGAAAATTGATGAACCGGTGCGCGAGCTCCGCGCGCTTGCTCTCGCGCAGGATCACCGAGCAATCCGGATAGACCGCATAGCCTTCCGCCGGATAGACGAAACCAATGTCGTTGGACGAATCCATGGCCTGCTGCGCGGTGGTGTTCCACATGTGGGCTGCGAGAACGTCGCCGCTGACGAGCTGGTCGCGTACTTCGGCGTTAAGATAAGCGCGCAGCAGCGGCTTCTGCCGCACGGCTTCAGCCTGCGCGCGCCGCAACTCGCCCGGATCGCCCGAGTTCACCGAGAGCCGCAGCTTCTTGAGACACGCGCCGATGGTATCGAATGGATCGTCGAGCATCGTGAGACGGCCGCGCAACCGTTCATCCCACATGTCGGCCCAGGCCTGGGGCGCGGGCTGCAACTTGCGGTTGTACGCGATGCCCGCCGCCGTCACCATGTAGGGCACCGACCAGGCCAGATCCGGATCCCAATCGGGTTTTCGAAATCGCGCGTCGAGCTGATCGAGATTGGTCAGCAGCCTATGATCGAGGCGCGCGAGCAGTCGATTGGCGAGCATGGGCCGGACGATGTAGTCGGTCGGGAAGACGATGTCCCAGCCTGAATTGCCGCCCATCACGCGCGCGAGCATTTCCTCGTTGCTCTCGTATATGCCGTAGCGCACGCGCACGCCGAACTCGGCCTCGAATTTCGGGACGGTGTCGGGGGCGATGTAGCTCGACCAGTTGAAGACGTTGAGACGCGGCCTGCGATCGCGCCCGCACGACGCCAGGCCCGTGGCGCCGATTAGGAAACTGCGCCGGTTCACCGTGTCCGCAGCCTCTCGGAGATCAGGATCAGCGAGCCGAAGCCGACTACGATCAGCGCCGAGACCGCGTTCACCACCGGATTCACACCCCGGCGTGCGATCGCATAAATCACCATGGGCAATGTCTCGGAATTCACGCCTGCCACCAGGCTGGTGATGACGTAGTCGTCGAAGGAGACCGTGAAAGCGAGCAAGGCGGCTGCGACCACGGCGGGGGAAATCGCCGGCAGCGTGACGTGGCGGAACGCCTGCCACTCGTTGGCGCCGAGATCGAGAGCTGCTTCCTCCAACTGACTATCCATGGTTCGCAGCCGCGCCAGCACCACGATCACGACGTAAGCGATGGAGAAAGACACGTGTGCCAAAATCACCGTGTGCATGCCCAACTGAGCGCGCAGGAATCGGAAAATCCACTGATAGAACGCGAGCAGCGAGACGCCGGTTACGATTTCCGGCGTCACCAGCGATAAGTAGAGCGAGCCCGCCAGCGGCGGCGAATTGCGCTTCCAAAGGCCATAGGCGCACAGCGTTCCGATGATGGCGGAGGCCACGGTGGCCAAGACGGCGATGGTAAGGCTGTTCCAGGCCGCTTCGGTCAACTGCGCGTCGTGCAGCGCGGCCGCATACCAGCGCAGCGAAAAACCCTGCCAGACCGTGAAGCGGGACTGGTTGAAGCTGAACACCGACAGAATGAGAAGCGGCAGGTGCAGGAACAGATAGGCGGCCAGCCCGTAAATGGAGAGCGCGGCACCGGCCTGTTTCATATCAGGCCTTCCTGCCCGCGGCGCGCGAATAGGATCAGCAGCAGCATCACGATGGCCATCAGCGCCAGCGAAATGGCCGAGCCGAACGGCCAATCGCGCGCGGTGGTGAACTGATTCTGGATCAGATTGCCGATCATGACCGACTTTCCGCCGCCCAGCAGATCGGGTGTCAAGTACGCGCCGAGGCATGGAATGAAGGTGAGAATGGCGCCCGCGCGAATTCCCGACGCGCACAGGGGAATGACGACGCGCGTGAGCGTGGCCCATGGCTTCGCGCCCAGATCGGCCGCTGCCTCGAGCAGATTCGCGTCCAGGCGTTCCAACGTGGCGTAGAGAGGCAGCACGACGAACGGCAGGTAGGAATAAACCAGTCCGAGCACGACGGCGCCGTTGTTGTAGAGCAGCGGCAGCGGATCGTGAATGAGTCCCAGCTTCTGAAGGACGGTGTTGATCAGGCCGGTGTCGCGCAGCAAGAACATCCAGGCGTAGGTGCGCACCAGGAAGCTGGTCCAGAAGGGAAGAATCACCAGGCTCAGATACAGGCCCTTGCGTTTCCCCGACCGCGAAATAAACAGCGCCAGCGGAAAACCGAGCAGTAAGCAGAGCAGCGTCGACAGGCCGGCGATCCAAAACGAACGCCACAGGATGCCGAGATACAAGGCGTCGCCGAGGCGCTGGTAACTCTCCCCGGTCCAGGGCAGGGAAGTTCCCCCGTACGCCCCGCGCGTCTCGAAACTGTAGGCGAGGATGATAACCAGCGGCGCGAGAAACAGCGACAGCATCACTGCCCAGGACGGCGCGAGGAACCAGGCGCGCAGGCGATTCATTCGAACGTCAGCTCGTCGGCGGGCTGCCACCACAGGAAGACCGGGTCGCCCGGCGCGAAGTTCTCGCCCAGCCGCGAGACTTCGGCCATCGCCTGCTCGCCCGTCGCCAGGCGCGCTTCCACGTGCAGGCAGTTGCCGAGAAAGGTGGAACGCAGGATGGTCGCTGGACGGGACCGTGCTCCGGTTTCAGGCGCCTGCTTCGAGATGCGGGTCGTCTCCGGACGGACGCCGATGCCGTCGATCCAGTTCAACGCTCCCAGAAACGAGGCGACAAAACGCGTCCGCGGGCGCAAGTAAATCTCCTCGGGAGTGCCGATCTGCTCGAGTTCACCTGCGTTCATGACGCCCAGGCGGTCCGACATGGCGAGCGCCTCTTCCTGGTCGTGCGTGACGAACAAAAAAGTCGTGCCGGCGCGGCGCTGGATGTTCTTCAGTTCGGCGCGGACCTGTTTTCGAAGGTTGGGATCGAGCGCCGAGAGCGGCTCGTCGAGCAGGAGGACATCCGGGGCCAGGACCAGCGACCGCGCCAGGGCCACGCGCTGCCGCTCGCCGCCGGAAATTTCGGCTGGATAACGCGATTCTTTTCCAGTGAGCTGCACCAGTTCCAGCACCTCGCCCACGCGCTTCGCGATGTGATTCTCGGCCCGGCGCCGCAGCCCGAACTCGACGTTCTCGCGCACGGTGAGGTGCGGGAACAGCGCGTAATTCTGAAAGACGGTGCTGACGTTGCGCTGATAGGGCTTCAGGTGATGGATCGCGGCGCCGTTCAGGTGAATCTCGCCGGAGGTCGGCTCTTCGAAGCCGGCGATCAGGCGCAGCGTGGTGGTCTTGCCGCAGCCGGAGGGGCCGAGCAACGAGAAGAACTCGCCGCGTTGGATGCGCAGCGAAATGGAATGGACGGCGCGGTGCGTGAGATAGTGCTTCGAAATTTCACGAAGCTCGAGGACAAACTCCGCTGGACTGCTCACGATGTGACAGCAGCCTGCTCGGCGGCGACGTACGGCAGCTTGCACGCGAGCCAGGCATCGAATCCTCCAGTGACGTTCATGACCTGCTCGAAGCCGGCGCGTCCGAGCAGGCTGGTGGCGATCGAACTGCGGTAGCCGCTCTTGCAATGAATCGCTACGGGCCTGGTCCGGTCGAGCTGGGCCAGATTGGATCCGAGTTTGTCGAGCGGGATGTGGATGGCTCCCGCGATGTGGCCGCTCTGCCATTCAGCGGGGCGGCGGACATCCACAATCTGAATTTCCGGCGCCAGATGGTGCAGTTCCTCGACCGAGATCTGGGGCGCCTGTGCCACCGGCAAGCCCGCCAGAATCCAGGCCACGATGCCGCCATCGAGATATCCTGTTACGCCTTCGATGCCGACGCGCGCGAGCCGCGTCCGGGACTCGGCCGATTTTTCGGCGTCTTCCGCCAGAATCAAAATTTCTTTGTCGAGGCCGAGCACGATGGCGGCCCAGGAGGCGAACTGGCCGGTCAATCCGACGTTGATGGATCCGGGAATGTGCGCGGGACCGAATTCGATGGCCGCGCGCGTGTCGAGAACGATGGCGCCGGCCTTCTGACGGGCCGCGAATTCGGCCGGCGCGAACGGAGGAAGCGGAGGCAGCACAGCCAGCGGGGCCGCTCCCGCGCGGTTGATCTCGACCTCCTGCGCGAAATAGCCGGGCCGCTCGGGAAGCTCGGCGGTGACCAGGCGGACGAACTCCTCCCGACGGGTGGGACGGAGCGCGTAATTGGACGCTTTCTGCTTGCCGATGGTGGAACTGCGCTCGGTGCTCATCTGCCGCCCGCACAGCGATCCGGCGCCGTGCGCGGGAAACACCGCGACGTCATCGGGGAGCTTGAGCAGCTTGGTATGCAGGCTGTCGAACAGCATTCCCGCGAGCTGCTGGGGCGTGAGATCGCCGGACAGATCGGGTCGGCCGACGTCGCCGATGAACAGCGTGTCGCCGCTGAGCACGGCGAAGGGCTGTTCGGACTCTTCGAGATCCGTCACCACGATGGAGATGCTTTCGAGGGTGTGGCCGGGAGTCTCCAGAAATCTCAAGCGGCATTTCCCGAAGGTCAGCTCGTCGCCGTCCCGCACGGGGACGTGCGCGAATTTTGCTCCGGCTTTGGCGCCCAGATACACCTGGGCGCCCGTCACCGCGGCCAGTTCTCCGTGTCCGGATACGAAGTCGGCGTGCAGGTGCGTCTCGATGACGTAGCGGATCGAGAGCCCGTTTTTCCTGGCTTCCTCGAGGTAAAGGCCGACATCACGCTGCGGATCGACCACCGCTGCAACCCCGTCCGAGCCCAGCATGTAGGAGGCGTGGGCCAAGCACCCCAGATAGAACTGCTCGAAATACATATTCTTCACAAGGCCGGCGCGGCCTCGATTTACTTGGCTGAATTGAACCGCTTCTCGATCTCCGCCCAGTTTACAACGTTCCACCAAGCCGCGACATATTCCGGACGGCGATTCTGGTACTTCAGATAATACGCGTGCTCCCACACGTCCAGGCCCAGGATGGGGGAATGGCCGTCCATGAGAGGGCTGTCCTGATTGGCGGTGGAGATGATCTCGATGGCGCCGCCTTTCTTGATGAGCCAGGCCCAGCCTGAGCCGAAGCGTCCGGCGGCGGCCGCATTGAATTTTTCTTTGAACTGGTCAAAGCTGCCGAAGGTGCTGTTGATCGCACGGCCGATGTTGCCGCTGGGGCTGCCGCCGGAGCGGGGCGCCATAATCTGCCAGAACATGGTGTGGTTGATGTTCCCCCCGCCGTTGTTACGCACGGCAGTGCGTAGATTTTCGGGCACGATGGCGCACTGATTGGCCAGCAGCTCCTCTACGGTCTTGTTCTGCAAATTGGGCGCCGATTCCAGCGCCTTGTTCAGGTTGGTAACATACGCGCCGTGATGTTTGTCGTGATGGATTTCCATGGTGAGCTTGTCGATGTAGGGCTCTAGCGCATCAAACGCGTAGGCCAGCGGTGGAACAGTGAATGCCATAGTTGTCTCCTCTTCAGTTTTGTTACTTCAGCCGGCGAATCCACCGGCTTTCTCAAAGGCATCCGCGAGCCGGAAGATTCCGGTCTCGTCGAAGTGCCGTGTAAGAATCTGCATTCCCACGGGCAGGCCGCCGGCGGTTTTCCCGCACGGCACGCTCAGGCAGGGAATGCCGGCCAGGTCGCCCGTGATGGTGTAAATGTCGGATAAGTACATCTCCAGCGGATCATCCAGTTTCTCGCCGAGTTTGAAAGCCGGAAAAGGCGATACTGGAGCGACGATGGCGTCGACCTGCGCGAACGCTTGTCGGAAATCCTCCGCGATAAGGGCGCGAACTTTTTGGGCCTTCACATAGTAGGCGTCGTAGTAGCCATGGCTGAGGACATAAGTGCCCAGCATGATGCGGCGCTTGCATTCGGCGCCGAAGCCCGTGCCGCGCGTGCCGCGATACATGTCACTCAGTGTCTCCGCTCCGGCGCGCGTGGTGTAGCGGACGCCATCGTAGCGCGCCAGGTTGGAACTCGCTTCGGCCGTGGCGATGATGTAATAGCAGGCCACGGCGTATTTGGTCGCCGGCAGGCTGATCTCGCGCACTTCGCAGCCCAATTTATTGAGTAACTCGATGGCTTTTCTTATCAAGTCTCCGGACTCGCTGGTCAAATCTTCGAAATATTCGCGCGGCACGCCAATCTTGAGTCCTGCGACCTGGCCGTCCAGTTGGGCGACGTAATCCGGAACCGGGGCGAATGCGGACGTCGAATCGCATTCATCGCGTCCGGCGATGGTCTGAAGCACCCAGGCGGCATCGCGCACGGTGCGCCCGAACGGACCGATATGGTCGAGCGAACTGGCGAACGCGACCAGGCCGTAGCGGGACACGCGGCCATAGGTCGGTGTGACGCCCACCACGCCACAGAACGAGGCCGGCTGGCGGATAGAGCCGCCCGTATCGGAGCCCAGAGCTACGACCGCAGTTCCTTGCGCCACGGCCGCAGCCGAGCCACCGCTCGACCCCCCTGGCACGCGATCCAGCGCCGCAGGATTCCGGACCGGCCCGAACGCCGAGTTTTCGTTGGACGAACCCATGGCGAACTCGTCGCAGTTAGTTTTCCCGATGATGACCGCGCCGGCCTGCTCCAGACGCACCACGGCGGTCGCATCGTAGGGCGGGACGTAATGCTCGAGCAGGCGCGAGCCGCAGGTGGTTCTCAGCCCGCGGGTGACGATGACGTCCTTGACCGCGACCGGCACACCCGCCAGCGGGCCGGGGTCCTCGCCCGCCGCCAGTTTCCGGTCCACCTGTGCGGCCGCTGCGAGCGCGCGTTCAGGCGAGAAATGCAGATAGGCGTTGGTCTTGGGATTTTCGGCGCGCGCGAACTCCAGCGCCGATTCCGCCAGCTCGATGGCGCGGAAATCGCGCGCTTTCAAGCCGGCCCGGATCTGCTCGACGTTCAGCGAAGCCAATGCCGCGAGGCCCGCGCTCATCGCTCGATCACCTTGGGCACCTTGTAATAGCCTGCTCCGGCCAGCGGCGCGTTCGCGAGCGCGGGTCCATTGCCGAGCGGCGGCCGTTCGCGGTCCTCCCGCAGCGTGGCCGTCTCTTCGGCGTCATAGAGCACTTGGGCCATCGGCTCTACATTAGACGTGTCCAGCTCGTTCAGTGTGTCAATGTGCGTCAGAATTTCGTCCAGGTCCTTCGAGAGCCGGCCGATTTCCGCGTCGGTGAGCTTCAGGTTTGCAAGATCGGCGACGTAACGGACTTCCTGCTGGGTGATCTTCACGCGAGCGCCATTGTCCTTGCCATGCGGGCGAATTCAATTTTAACATTGGGGCGCGCCGCCGGACCGGTGGAGCGCCAGGTTACGAACCGGATCGCAGACGCATGGCTCGCCAATGCGCGCGACCCAGACGGTACAACACGTGGCGGCGCAGCGGATGGCCCGCGGGCAGATCGGGATGGTCGAAATCGTCGGACGGATCGCGAGCCATGCCCAGCTTCTCCATCACTCGCCGGGACCGGACGTTGGCCGGGACCGTCATGGAGACCAGCTCCTCCAATCCCAGGTCTTCGAAGGCATAGCGGACCATTTCGCGCGCGCCCTCGGTGGCCAGGCCGCGGCCCCAATAATCGGCAGCCAGTCTCCAGCCGATTTCGACGCACGGCGTGAAGTGCGCCTGAAACGACGGAACCGCTGGTCCGATAAAGCCGATGAAAGCGCGGGTCTCGCGCAACTCCGTCGCGCACAGGCCGAAACCGTGCCGCTCGAAATGCATCTCGATTCGATCGACGCCCTGGCCGCTCTCCTCGTGCGACAACACGCCCGGAAAATGCTCCATGACGCGCGCGTCCGCATTCATGCGGGCGAAGGGCTGACGGTCAGAGGGAAGCCAGCGCCGCAAAATCAGGCGCTCGGTTTGAGAAACGATCATCGTGCCGCGGCCGCTCGTCAAGCGGACGATCGCTTGCGCGCCTGCTTGTACACCATCCGCTGCACCGGGTCTTCGATGCGGTCTGCTTCGTCGGCTGGATTCGATGCGGCGAGACTCTGGGCGGGCTGAGGCGGGCGCCGCGGCGGGACATGCCCGGCCGGTCTGGCGATGCGAAACTCCACATCCTTCACGATGCCGTTCCCCAGCAGCTCGCTCAGTCTCCCCAGGATTTGAAAACGCAGGTGGAACAGCTGCTTTTGCCAGACGGCGTCTTCCACTTCCACGACCAGATTGCCGCGCACCAGCGCTTTGGCCCAGGCGTGCCGCTCCAGACGCTTGCCGATCACGGTGGTCCAGGCCGCGCACGCCAGGTCGTCGTGGGAGACAGCGTCCGAGAGTTGGAGCTTGGCGATGGATCGGCCGGCGCGTTCCATGTAGACGAATTTGATTCTACCATCGGAGCGTTCAGACAACCCGTTGGCTGTTAATCGGGGCGGAACGCCTTCACCTGCAAGGCTGGGATGAAGCGAATGTGCCGGGCGTTTCCGGTCGCCAGGACTTCTCCTCGCTCTCGAGCCGTAGCACCCGATTAATGCATCCGTCAGATGGATTCCGTGCTTTAAGCTATGTTCCTCGACCAGCGTCGCCGCCAAGTGGCTGATGGCCTCGTTCACGGGAACCACCCGAAAGGAATTCGCCTGAAGGAAGCCTCGAATCTTCTTGATCTCGGCCTGAGCCCGCGCCCCTTGATAAAGCTCCATCAACGAGATGATCGATATGCCGCGATCCGCTTGGGTCTGCAGCAACTGCGCCGCCCGGGCGTTACCGCGAAAGAACCAGATCAGGACATCGGTATCAAAGATCACGGAAGCGACTCTTCCTCAGATCCCGCACACATGCTTCCACGTCTACAAGATCCTTCCGGTCCTTCCACATGCTGAACGCGTCATTCTTGCGCAGCGGGCGCCCTCGTTTGGCAGGCGCCGGAACGATATTCGCTTTCACTCTTCCGCGATGAAGTACGGTAACGGTTTCGCCGTTCTACCGCCTTCAGCACATCCTTAGTCCGATATCGCAAGTCAAGTACGGTGGCCTTCACCGCAATCTCCTTTCTAGTCTAAAAATATACAACTCCAGAAGCGTCGACGGTTGCACTGGGCGATGGGCGAGCCATCGTGGGGGGCGCGTGCTACCGCGCGCTATTCTGGTTGCAGAATGCTCCGGAGGCTTAAGAGATTTGCTACCGGTCTTGCCTTAGTGGCCTGGTTCTGGCCAGCGTCGCGCGCGCTGGCGCAGCCGAAGACGGCGCCTGCGATCATCAAAGTCTACGCCGGCTCCGACGGCTCGGCGCACCTCACCGATGCCAGCGGACACGAGCTGGTGGTCCCCAAGGAACAGGACCAAGTTGATATCAGCCAGGCAGCGATCGCCAAAGATCAGCAGAGCGTGGGATGGCTGGCCGAATTTCCAAATCCTGACTCCACTTATGCGATTCCGCTGATCCTGATTGTCTACCGCGCCGGAAAAATCAGGCGATTCGGCGACGGATTGCTGATCGTCGACTGGCGGTTCCTGGCGGACGGCGGGCAGATCGCATTTTATTCGAACACGGTTCACAGCGATCTGGCGCCGCACTACGAGCTGCGCGACGTGCGGAGCGGCCGCTTGCTCGGCAAATGGGACGGGCCTCGGAGTGAAAAAGCTCCGCGTTGGACCCGCGAGCTGAAGGACTAACGCGGCGCGCCTCGGCGGGAATTTTATTGCGCGGGTTGCGCCACCGTCAGCAAAGTCGTGTTGGCAGGCACGCCGTTCTGCGTGATGACCACCGGGAGGTCGCCCGCACTGGCGTCCATCGGAACCATGAAATCGATCTCGTAGATGCCGACCATATTCGCCGATAGGCCGGCGTAGGTGATCGGAGCGCTTTCGCCGTTCACGGTGAGCACCGGCTGGGCGACCGCTTGCGCCATCGGATCCGTCGCGGGCGCCGCGGTGCCGGAGGGCACGCTCGGATCGGTGGCTCCCATCCCCAGCAGGTAGGCAATCAGAGGTTCACCGGGACTCGCGGGACTGTTTGCGTTCACCGGAGTCCCGTCGCTGTGCAGCGCCGCGAGATGAATGTAGCACTCCTGCGACAGAAACCCGGGGCCGCACTGGCCGTCGGGATAGGCTTGGACCGCCGGCTGGAGCGCAACGACCACCAATGGCTGGGGCAGCGTCAGCGCTCCATTGGTGCTGACGACCACGAAGTATTGCTGGTTGGGAGCCAGTTCGGCCGGGATTTGCACGTCCAGTTCTCCGTTGCTGAGATTGAAGAGCGGCGCCGGAAGACCTCCCACCAGCACGGTGGTTCCGTTGAACGTCGGGGGCAAGGGTGGCGCGCCTGTCGAACCTGACGTGGATGCCAGACCGGAGCCGAACATCTGCACGTCAGTTCCGGGGCTGACCGGGCCACTCGGCACCGGATAGTAAGCATTCACGATGCCGCCTTGCGTCAAGACCGGCACCTGGTTCTGATTGGACGCGACTCCCCCGAGGAGCTGCATGGTCGCGGGCGGAAGAGCCGCCGCCGTCGCATTGAACGTAACCACCATTTGCGGCGACACCGCGCCTGGCTGCCAGGTGGCGGAGTAGGTCCCGGCTTGGCCGTTGGTGCGCAGCGCCAGCGGCGCGTCGCCGTTTGAAAAACTGGCTACTACCGAGCCATTCGCCACCTGCCCGCCGCAATCGTCATGGAGCTGAACGATCAGCGTGGCAGGCCAACTGGCGGGCACCGAAAAGTTGTTCACCAGGCCGGCTTCCGTCAAGGCGAGTTTGCTGGGAGAGCAGCCCGCCGCTGCGGGACGAATAGTTCCCGTGGGGTCGCCGCCAATTTTCGCGTCTGTTGCCACGCCGCCCGCCGGAAGCACCACTGCGGTGACGTTCACAGACTTGATGATGCCCGACATCGACACGCTCGCCTGGGCCGTGTGCAGGCCGGTGGTGAGGCGGGATGGATCCACCGAAAGGGAAAAGCTTCCTGGATTCTGGCCGCTGGCTTTTCCGGAGGCCGCGCTTGCGATCAGCCAGCTACCTCCGTCGTCGGTCGATGTTGATACCTGGAAAGGAAGCGCCGCTGCGCTGCTGGTGTTGACCGTTACGACCTGCGGCTGGGTCTTGGCGCCTCCGGCCACCACGGCGAAGTAAACGCCGGACGGGTTGAGATCGAACACCGGCGTCGAGTTGGCCGCGTTGAGATCCAAAACCACTTCGATCATCAGCGGCGAATTCTGCGCGTTCGGATCGGAAACGCTCAATAACTCATAGTGCGGGCCGGCCTGCAGTTGGGTGGCATTTTGCTCTAGCGTCAGCGTGAGAGGGCTGGGAACGGAGAAAGTGGACATTCCGCTGGCGCTGCCGAGCGACACCAGATCTTCTCCGCTCAGCACTTGCGCGGTCCAGTTGACTGTGGAGCCGGTGGTGTCGGTGTTCAAGATCTGGATCGTCTTCGAGAGCGAATAGATCCCGCCTTGCTGCGCCTCGAAGACCACTCCGCTCGCATCGGAGGCGATCGCGGGGCCGTCATTGGCCAGGAAAACGAAGACGGGTACGTCCACGTGCCCTCCGGCGAATGAGATCCGCAGTACGTCGCTGGCGCTTTGTTGCAGCAAAGAGGTGTCGATGAAAACCTGCGCGAAGACGAAGGAACCTCGCACCGTTTGGCCGGAGCTGGGTGTGACTCCGGTGATCCACGGGCTGTTGTTCAGCACCGCGATGCTGTAGGCGAGCGGCCCGCCTCCGCCGGCGTTGCTAAGGGCCAAGTCCTTCTCGATGACTCCGGGCCGCTGCGCGCTTGCGGTCACCTGCACAGTCGCTGGCAGCGCCTGAAGCTGCGGCGGCGCGGCATTGACGTTCAACGTGACGGGCACATCGGTTTCCAGCCCCTGCCCGTCGATGATGCGGATCCGCGCACCCGAACTTCCCCCCGCCTGGTTGCCCTGGTCCGCGCTTACCGTTAATTGCGCCGGTGCGCTGCCGCCGGCCCGTTTCACGGTCAAAGAAAACGATGGCGGCGTGTTGGCTTGTCCGTTGTCCATCAGGACCTGGAAGGTCGGCGCCGCGTTCGAGTTGGGATTGGCCAGCACAAAAAGAGCTTGCGGAGGAGGCGGATCTCCTCCCGCATTCGCGGTGAACGTCAGGCTCGCCGGCGTCGCCTGAACGGCGGGCACGTTATCGGCAATCGTGACTTGCAGCGTCGCAGTTGGCGAGACGATCTGGAAGTTATCGCGCACTTCCGCCATCACTTGGAAGGTCCCAGCCTTGGTCGGCGTACCGGAAAGCGTTCCATCCGACTTCAGCACGAGCCCTGGTGCGAGAACCGTCCCCAGGAACGTGTAGGGCGGCACGCCTCCCGCGGCGTTGAGCTGCACCTGCGGGTATGGCACGCCTACCGTGCCGCCGGGAAGCGGCGACTTGGTGGTGATCGACGGCGGCGGGTTGATGGTCAACGAAAACGCAGTTGCAGACGAGCTGCCTCCGTTGGCGTCGGTCACCGTGATGCTGATGGTCTTGGTCCCAGCATCGGTCGAGGACGGGGTCCCGCTTAGTATGACCGAATTGGTTCCTCCGGGCGCCAGGGTGGCCCAGTTGGGAAGGCTGTTCGGGTCGAAGGGGTTTGAAGACCCGCTGAACGTATAGGGCGTGGCGCACCCAGTCGCGGTGATGGTTTGCTTGTAGAAAACATTCACCTCTCCGGGCGGCAGCGGGGAGGTCGTCACGAAGGTGGGGGTGCAGGGGACGATATTGATCGAATAGCTTCCAGAACCTTCCAGTTGCGTTGCCGGGTCAAACACGAAGACCTGGAAAAGGAAGCTCCCTGCCTGGAACGGAGTGCCCGATAAGAGTCCGTTTGAGAACCCGAGACCGGGGGGCAAAGGAAAATCCGTGTTGTAGCTCCAGGTGTAGGGTCCTTTGCCGCCTGTAGCTGTGAATTGGAAGCTATAAGAAGTGCCAACCGTCCCGCTTGGTGGAGCGCTGACGACAGTGAGTTGCTGCGCTACAAGGATGCCGCTGCATGCAACACAGCACGTGATAACAAAAAATAACTGCCGCACAAGACTCATTCTACAGGAACCTGGTACCGATGGAACCATCGGCAAGTTCCGTACGTCCCATTACACAGAGAAGCGTAAGTCAGTTAAAACCTTCTCCTCCTCTGGTTGGCGCGGTTCTTCAAAAGGGCCGCGCCTCTTTGTTTTAGCTGGCCTGCGAGAAACGCGCGTGCGGACCCCATCACATCTCTACCGACAGTCTGTTAACCACTTATGTTTTAGCTGTTTCAGAGAATTTTTCAAAGAATTTCTTGATGATCAGTTTGGCTGTCGTATCCAGCAGCCGCTGGCCGACGCTGGCGATGGTGCCGCCCACCTGCACCTCGCCATCGTACTTCACTTCGGTGGAAGAGTCGCCGTTTGAGTGCAGGTTGAGCAGCCCCTCGCCCTTGAGGAATCCAATCTTGCCGCTGCCCTCCACGATCAGCTTGAAACTCTCGGGCGGGTGCTGATCGGCTAAGCGCACCTTCCCGCCGAACGAGCCACCGATGCTGGCGATGATCACCTTCATCTTCATGTCGTACTCGTCTTCGCCGGTTTTGTGAAGCTGGTCGGTGCCGGGCATGCACTTGGCCAGGATGTCGGGGTCCTGCAGCAGCTGGTAGGCGCGCTCCCGGGCTGTGGGGACGGCGTAAGTACCGCTGATCTTCAAGCCGTCCTCGAAGCCGCGATGGCCAGCGCACGCATGGTGTAGACGCGGGCCAGGTGCTTGCGGTAGTCCGCCGAGGCGTGCAGATCGGAGTTGGCGTCCACGCCGCCGGCCACCAGTGCGGCGGCTTTCTGGATGTCGGGCGGGCTGCCGGCCGTACCTTCGAGCGCCTTCTCGACCGCCGTGGCCCGGTACGGCTTGCCGGTTAGTCCAGTGACCCCGACTCGCGCCATCGCGATTTTGCCGCCGGATTTTCGGATACGCGCCGCGACGCCCACGATCGCGAATCCGGACGCGGGCTGCAGCATCTTCTGGTAGCTGGTTCCAACTGACTGGTCTTCGAGCGGCACGATCACGGCCTGGATGATTTCGCCCGGTTCGAGCGCGGTGGTGAAGGTGTCGACGAAAAAGTCGGCGATGGGGAGATCCCGCTTGCCCTTGGAACTGACCAGACTCACCCTGGCTTCCAGCGCCAGCAGCGATGCAGGATAGTCGGCCGCCGGATCGGCGTGCGCGATGCTTCCGCCGATGGTGCCCATGTTGCGCACCTGAATGTCGCCGATATGGGACGCCGCTTCGGCCAGTAGCGGGCAGCGCGAGCGGATGAGCGGCGAGCTCTCCACCTGGTAGTGCGTCGTGGTAGCGCCGATCCGCAGCGTGCCGCCTTCTTCGTGGATGAAGTTGAGGTCGGCGATGCGTCCGATGTCCACCAGTTGCCCGGGCGCGGCCAGGCGCAGCTTCATCAGCGGGATCAGGCTCATGCCGCCGGCCAGCACTTTGGTGTCTTCGCGCGCCAGCAATCCCAGCGCGTCTTTCAAGTTCGTGGGAGCGGAGTATTCGAAATCTTGCGCGATCATGCTTTGCCTCCTCCTGCCTGCACCAGGTTCCAGATTTTTTCGGGCGTGAGCGGCATGTCGATGTGGCGGACGCCCAACGGGCTCAGCGCGTCGACCACGGAATTAACCACCGCCGGCGAGCAGCCGATGGTGCCGGCTTCGCCCACGCCCTTGACGCCCAGCGGATTCACGGGCGAGGGCGTCACCGTGTGGCTGGTTTCGATCCAGGGAATATTGCTGGCCTTCGGCAGCGCGTAGTCCATCAGTTCGCCCGTGATGAGCTGGCCGGTGTCATCATAGACGGCCTGTTCCCAGAGCGCCTGACCCAGCCCCTGCACCACGCCGCCGTGAACCTGCCCTTCGACCAGCAGCGGGTTGATAAGCTTGCCGCAGTCATCGACGGCGACATAGCGCTTGAGCGTGATCGCGCCGGTGTCGCGATCCACTTCCGTCACCACGATATGGGCGCCGAAGGGGAAGGTGAAATTGGGCGGCTCCCAGAAGTACGTGGCCACCAGACCGGGCTCCGTGTTAGGCGGCAGCTTCATGGCGCGGTAGGACGCCGCCGCGATCTGCGCCAGCGGCACGGATTTTCCGGTTTTGTTATCGACGCACGCGCCGTTTGAGAACGAAACGTCGTCCGATTCCAGCAGCATCGCGCCGTACTTCTTGATCTTCTCCTTCAGCTCCTGGATGGCGTAATACATGGCGGCGCCGCCGACCGCGGTAGCGCGGCTGCCGAAAGTGCCGATGCCGTATTGCACGACGGCCGTGTCGCCGTGCACCACCAGCACGTCGTCGATGCCGACGCCCAGCTCATCGGCCGCGATCTGCGCGAAGGTCGTCTCCTCGCCCTGTCCGTGCGGCGAAGCGCCGGTCATCACCGTGACCTTGCCGCTGGGCTCGATCTTGACGGTGGCGCTTTCCCAACCGCCGGCCGGAGTGGCGGGCGACGGACCCAGGGCGCAGATCTCGCCGTAGGTCGAAATGCCGATGCCCAGAAACCGCCCTTCCGAGCGCGCCTGCCGCTGTTCGGCGCGCAGCTTCTTGTATCCGACGATGTCCAGCGCCTTCTCGAGCGGCGCGGCGTAATTGCCGCTGTCGTAGGTCAGCCCGGTTGCGGTCGCATACGGAAACGCATCCTTGCTGACGAAATTCTTGAAGCGGATGTCGGCCGGATCCACTTTCAATTCGGCCGCCAGAATGTCCACCATGCGCTCGATGCCGTGCGTCGCTTCCGGCCGTCCCGCGCCGCGATAGGCGTCGGTGGGAACGGCGTTGGTGAAAACGCCCACGATGTCCGCCCGGATGTTCTGGCAGTTGTAGAGTCCCGGCATCATGAGCACCGAAAGCGTCGGAATGGCGGGCGTCAGCAGTTGATGGTAGGCGCCCAGATCCTGAATGAGCTTCAGTTTGATTCCGAGAATGGTTCCGTCCCGCTTGGCGGCGACCTCGTAGTAGTCCACGTGGCCGCGGCCCTGGATGGTGCAGGTGAAGTTCTCGCGCCGGCTCTCGATCCACTTGATGGGCTTGCCGATCTTCATCGCGACGAAGCCCATGAGGGCCTCTTCGGCGTACACGTTCAGCTTGCTGCCGAATCCTCCGCCCACCTCGGGCGTCACCACGCGCAGCCGGTTTTCTTCCAGGCCCAGCATCTGCGCCAGGAGGGTGCGCAGCAGGTGCGGGATCTGGGTCGAGGAATACAGCGTCAGGGCGCGGTCGCCGGTGTGCCACTCGGCCACCACGCCGCGCGTTTCCATCGCGGTGGGGATCAAGCGCTGGCTGGTGATGCGCTGCTTCACCACCACGTCCGCTCCAGCAAACGCTTTGTCGACGTCGCCGCCTTCCTGGTGATAAGTGAACGCGGTATTGTCGGGCCACTCCGGATGCACCGCCGGCGCGCCGGACGCAAGCGCCTTCTCGGGATCCGTCACCGCGGGGAGCGGCTGGTACTCGACTTCGATCGCCTCGGCGGCGTCGCGCGCGATGTAGCGGTCGGTCGCCACCACTACCGCGACCGGGTGTCCCACGAAGTACACGCGGTCCATCGCCAGGATATGATGATGCGGAACGCGCAGGCCGGGCAGCGATGCGCCGCAGGGCACGGGCCCGACCTTTTCAGTGTCCTTGCCGGTGAAGACCGCGGCCACGCCCGGCAGTTCGAGCGCCGGCTTGATGTTGATCGATTTGATTTTCGCCGCGCCGTGCGGGCTGCGCACGATGCAGGCATGATGCATGCCGGGCATCTGGATGTCGTCCACATAAGTGGCCGTGCCGGTGATCAGTCGCGGGTCTTCGCGCCGGCGGATGCGCTTGCCAACCAGCGTTTCGGTCTTGGTGATGGTGGTGGCCATGGTGTTCCTCCGTTACGCTTTCGCCGCGGCCGACTTCACCGCGTTCACGATGTGCTGGTAGCCGGTGCAGCGGCAGAGATTGCCCTCCAGGCCGTGGCGAATCTCCTCCTCGGTCGGGTTCGGATTCCGCTGCACGATCTGTTTGGCGGTCATGATCATGCCCGGGGTGCAAAAGCCGCACTGCAACGCGTGTTCGTTCCAGAAGGCTTCCTGCATGGGATCGAGTTTGCCGTCCGCCGCCAGGCCTTCGATGGTGAGCACGTCGCGGCCGTCAGCCTGCACGGCGAACATGGTGCAGCTCTTGATCGCCTTGCCGTCCACATGCACGGTACACGCGCCGCACAGCGAGGTCTCGCAGGCGATGTGCGGTCCGGTCAAGCCCGCCACTTCGCGCAAGTAGTGAATCAGAAGCAAGCGCGGCTCCACGGTGTCGCTGCGCTTCTTTCCATTGATCGTTAGGGTGATGTTTTGTGTCATAGCGGAAGTACCAGCGGATATGACGATAGCACAGCGGCGCGCGGTGTGGCGCGGCACTTTTGGCCGATCACCGAATCTTCGCGTGAACTACTCTCGCCAGGGGTTGAAAAGGGAAACTTCCGCGTTTTTTGAAGTCGCCCGCGTTCCTCGAAACGACGGTTAGGTTGTAGTGCAGCGCGGTCGCCGCCAGCAATCCGTCGATCACCGCCAGCGGCTTTTCTTTCTGCTTGACGTGCGCCGCCAGCAGGCCCCATCGGTTCGCCGCCGCATCGTCAACAGGCAGGACTCTGCCGGAGAAGCGCCCCTTCAATTCCACTTCCAGCCACGATTCCAGATGCGCCCGCCGGGACGAAGGCGGACCAGTTCCGAAATGCAGTTGGTGTCGAGCAGGAAGCCGCTCACAATTCAATGTCCTGGCCGGAATCCTTGTCTCGCTCCAGATCTAAGTCGAGGCCAACCAGCGGCGATTCGCGAAAGAACTGCACCAGGCTTTTGGGCTGGCGCGAGCGGTTCACGAGTTGGTCGAACTGCTCCACCGGCAGCATGACGACACCCTCCTTCCCCTGGCGCGTGATTAGCTGCGGCCCCTGCGTTCGAGCCAGACGGAACACTTCGCTGAATTTAGCCTTAGCGTCCTGAAGCTTGCCAGGTAGATCGCGTGGGTGGCGGCTGGTGCGGTTTGCTTGGTGCTTCCGTTCTGATGCGGACTGTTTTAGCTCTTGCCATCAAGTGTCCAGGCCGCGCTCAACCGGCTACGGCACGCTCGGCAGCGCGCACACAAAATTCTCCGCCTGGTCCGTGCTGCCCGATCCGGTCCAATGCGCCTCCATCGGATACGGACACAGCGGCCGGGTGCGATCCACGGTCCCGTTGGTCAGGTGCGACGCGATGATCTTGTCCGGCGCCACGCCGTGATCCACCCACTGGTCGAGCGCCTCCAGCA
>DASQHQ010000020.1:0-3747 GCA_035632015.1 Bryobacteraceae bacterium | reverse complement strand
CACGCGCGTCGTCGGGAACATGTAATCGACCTCCCAAGTCTTGGGATCGATGCGGATCAGCGCATCCAGGCGATTGGCATCGATCCAGATTTTGCCGGCGTCAGCCTGCCACGTCATGCCGTGGGTGGCGCCGCCATCGTCTTTGGGCCCGAATGGAATCTGTCGATGGCTGATCTGCTTGCCGTTCGTGTCGGTCTGGAATATCCCATTAATCGGGGGGGTGGGATGCTCTATCTCCGAGGCGCCATTGGCGCCACTCCAGACATAACCGTCGCCGAAGCACATGCCGCTGGTGTTCTTGGAGTTGGTGATCACCGTGTGGAGGAGCTTGCCGTTCCAGTCGATGAGCCAGGCAGCCTCCCGTTTGTTGTCATGGCGCTGTTCCTGAACCCAGAAACCTCTCTTCTCATCGTGGTCGATGTCGATCGCATTGGGCCATCCGGGTGGCGTAAGAAACAGTTTGGTGGTCTTCGCCATGCGTTTCGGGATTTGCTTGGCGCGCCCGCCAGTCCCCAAGCGACGGCCGAGCGCGTCGGTCCCCGGCTCACGCCGCGCCGTCTCGGATGATTGTGCGAGCGCGGAGCCGGCGCCGAGGCTCGCACACAGGCCAACGCCGGCGCTGAGCAACTCTCTTCTCCCTATGAGATTCCTCATTCGGTGTTCTCCTCCCCTGACGAGAATTGTTCCCGGTTGATTATACATCCGCCGAGTATTTCCCAGGAACCATGAATGGCCGCGACACCCGCCGGCGATCATCAGCTTGTTGTCGGCCGCGCTCCCTCACGGTCGCGGCTCTGCAAACTATCGAGAGCCGATTCCGAGCCGCGCGCGTTAGCAAGCGGTATTTGGACTTTTTCAGCGGCCTGCTGGGCCTGTCCCCTAATGAGATTCTTGAACGGAGCCGACGAGCGCACGCCTCTTTGACTTCATCCTTCCGTTTGTGTACAACGGACTAGACCTAGGAGGGCGAAATGGATGTTTTCCGCGAACGGCGCCCAAATCCTTCCACGCAAGGCGACACCTTATGAGGAGACGAGACTTCCTCGAAACCGCGGCGCTTACAACGATGGCGGGCTTCCTCACCGGTTGCGCTGCGCGGCGAGCCAGCATCGCAACACCCCCGCTGCCGCGGGCTGCGCTACACCTGGCGGTTCCCCGGATTTCATGGGAGCGGGTCATTCGAACGACCATCGGTCTACGCCCCCATCGCGACTCAGGCTTCGTCCTGAAGGCCGAGAAGTTCGACGCCAAGACGGTGATCCACGACTACGGTTTCGGCGGGGCCGGGATGTCGCTGGCCTGGGGCTGCGGGGCGATGGCGGGCGACCTGGCCTTGCAGCACGGTGAGCGCCGTGCCGCGGTGCTCGGGTGTGGTTCGGCGGGCCTGACCGCCGGGCGCCAGCTTCAACGCCGTGGCTTTGATGTGACGATTTACACTCTCGCCGTACCGCCGGACACAACCTCGAACATGTCGTCGGCCGGGTTCACGCCGACTGCGGGGCTGGTATCCGCGGACCGGCGCACGCCCGCCTGGGACGCGCAGTTCCGCCGGGCGGCGGAGATCTCATACCGGCAGCTTCAGCTCCTCGCCGGTGCTCCCGGTTACGGTGTCTACTGGATCGACAGCTACAACGCTACGGATGAACCGGATGCTCCGGCCAGGCGCAGCAGCGCCCCTGGGACCAATTCAGGCGAAGATCTGCTCCCTGATCCGCTGCGAACCGGGCGCGATCGCGAAGTGCTGGGCCCGGGCGAACATCCCTTTCCAACCAAGTATGCGGTTCGGACGCCGGCATTGGCGATTGAGCCGTCCATCTATCTGGCGATGCTCATGCGCGACTTCGTGACTTTCGGCGGTAAGATTGTGATCCGCAAGTTTAATACCCCGCAGGACCTGATGTCGCTGAGCGAATCGGTCATCGTCAACTGCACGGGGCTGGGATCCAAAGCCATCTTCAACGACGAGGAGCTGGTGCCCGTGAGGGGGCAGCTCACCGTGTGCATCCCACAGCCGGAAGTGAATTACCGGGCATCGGGCCGTCTGCCGAACAGCGCCGTGACGGCTAGCATCAATCCGCGGAGCGACGGCATCGTCATCGGGAATATGCAAGAACGAGGCAATTGGTCGCTCGAACCCGACCAGGAAGTGCGCCAGCAGAACGTGGACGCGGCGATTCAGTTTTTCAGCGCGATGCGCCCGCCTGCGGACCGTGTTCGGCTCACCAAGTCCGGGCCGCCGCGAGTGACGCCCAACCTGGAGAGTTTCTATGGCGTGGAATCCTAGGCCGTGGCGTCGCTGACACTCAACCAGACTGGCCAATGATCGAAGAACGCCGGCTTCTCCCGCCGCCGCGAGCGCCCTTGCAAATCCAGGCCTGGCCGGTGCGGGCGCTTCCTCTGCCTCATCACGGTTGAAAGGGCTTACCCGTGCGCCGCAGTGCTTTGGGAATACCGATCTGGCAAGTGACGTAACCTTCTTTCTGAAACCCACGGCCATTCATAGTGCCGGCAGCGTACCCCGGCACGGCATCGCCGATGGTGCCGACGATGCGGTTGGCATGCTCGGGGGTCGTCTTGTAGAGATGGGACACCAGCGCGACCATGTCAGCCCAGGCGATCTTCAGCGCCTCTTCCCAGTTGGCGCCGATGCCAGCCGTGTACCAGGCATCGGGCGTCTCTACCACGATGCCTCCGGTTGGAAATCCGGAGACCCGATCCACTTTCAATGTGACGGTGCAATCGATCTCCACGCCCGTGCCCGTAAGTTCGCCGTATCCCATGTAGGCGTGCGTGTCGGCAATGGTCAAAAGGCCGCCGTACCGTTGCGCACGGATGTAAACCGTGCTGCCCGGCCGGATGGTATTGAAATCAAAGTTACCTCCGTTATCCCAGGCCGCCGCGGTGGGTGGAAGTGAAGCCGCCGACTGGAGTTGTATGACGCCGATCATAGGCCTGACCGGTACCACAAAGTCTGGCGGGAAATGCAGCATGCCGTCCTTCACCGGGGCGACCGAGCGCAGCGGGCCACGGAAAGGACCATAGTTGTTGTAGTACCCATAGGGACCAGGCTCCACGTTAATGATCTTGAACGCCACCCAGTCGCCAGGCTTGATGCCTTCAATTTCGAATGGTCCTCCAGGACGTGAACCACGGGGTTTGGTGATCGCCGGATCCGGAACCACTCCGGGCTTAAGGTCGGCGTCGGCGCCGCCCGGGACTTCGATGATGACCGTCTCGCCGAGCTTCAGCGTGCCGCGGATCTGCTTGCGGGCGGGGTCGTCCGGTCCGGTGTAATACGGCGTGCGTGTAAAGCGGCGATAGTTCTGGGCTAAGCCCGGGGAGGCCGCTGTCAGTAACAGAAAGGCGAGTACGATCGTACGCCGGACATCGAAGGGATGATTAGTGAACACGTTTTTCGACCTCTCGATCGGTGTCTGTCGCACTCAGAACTGAATGGCGCAGACTCCATAGACCAGGAATTTCGGGGCAGTGAAGCGAATGACACCGTCCTTCTGCTCGAAAGAGACGGCTTGCGCCTGTGGCTGCTCGGGCGTCAGAAAGCTGACGCTCTTCGCGTGCGCATTGGGCGGCAGATTCAGCGCAACCTGGACCCCTTCGACTGGGATGGGATTCTCCGCGCCTGCCATGCTTTTGTCGGCCGCGGGCGCCTTCTCATCCCGGTTGTAGTTGACCAGATGAACGACGACGCGGTGGGCGTCGGACTGCTCGTATGCGTTGATCTCGGTG
>DASQHQ010000019.1:0-37095 GCA_035632015.1 Bryobacteraceae bacterium | reverse complement strand
CGGGTCGCCTCGACCGCGGTGAAGCCGAGCCACAAGTCGGCGTACAGCTCGCGCGCTTCTTCGTAGTTGTGGCGCAGCAGGTCGAGCACCACGATCCGGCCGCCCGGCTTCAAAATCCGCCACGCTTCGGCGACCGCGCGTTCGGGATGCTGGGCGTGATGCAGTGCCTGGCTGAAGAATGCCACGTCCACGCTGGCATCCCGCAGCGGCACGGCTTCCAGATCGCCCTTGCGATACTCCAGATTCTTGACGCCGTGCCGGCGCGCCAGCTCGGTGCCGTACTCGACCATCTTGTCGGAATTGTCCACCGCGATCACTTTTTTGGCGCGGCGCGCGAGCAACTGCGAAAACGCACCTTCGCCTGCGCCCAAATCCGCAATCACCAGCGGCGGCATCAGCAGCAGAAGCGTCTCGGCGATTCCTTGCCAGGACCGCCCCGGCATGTAGTGCCGTCCGAACTTGCCCGCCAGCTCGTCAAAGTAAGCGCGCATCTTGTCCTGTCGCCGCCGCAACGCCAGGCGCAACGCTTCCGAGTCCTGCTCCGCCTCGGGAATCTCCTGCGCCGCGCGCCGCAGCAGGCCGAGCAGTTGCTCGAACGATTTCCCTTCCGCGCCGCGCTGCGCTTTCAGCCGATATAGAATGCTCTTGCCGTTGCGCCGGTCCTCCAGCAGCCCGGCCTGCTTCAACTGCGCCAGGTGCGTCGAAATGCGGCTCTGGCCCATGCCGAGAATTTCCTGCAATTCGGCCACCGACAACTCCTCGCGCTCCACCAGCAGCAGGATGCGCAGGCGGCTCGGATCGGCCAGCAGCCTGAGGTTTTTGAGGATTGACGGCATGCAGCTTCTTGTAATATCATATCAACATATCGTGATTTGTAGATAGAACTCTTGGGAGGAACACATGGGCGCCGCCACGCTGTCGAACATCGCATCTGAATATAAAGTCGCCGATCTTGCGCTCGCCGATTGGGGCCGCAAGGAGATCTTAGTGGCCGAGCAGGAAATGCCCGGCCTGATGTCGATCCGCAAGAAGTACGCGCCTGCGAAGCCGCTCCGGGGCGTGCGCGTCACCGGCTCGCTGCACATGACCATTCAGACCGCGGTGCTGATCGAGACCCTGGTCGACCTCGGCGCCAGCGTGCGCTGGGCCAGTTGCAACATTTTCTCGACTCAGGACCACGCGGCCGCCGCCATCGCGGCCTCGGGCGTGCCCGTTTTCGCCTGGAAGGGCGAGACGCTCGAAGAATACTGGGACTGCACCTACCACGCCATCAGCCATCCCGGCGGCAAGGGGCCCGAACTGGTGGTGGATGACGGCGGAGACGTGACGCTGCTCATTCACAAGGGTTACGAGCTCGAAGAGGGCGGCAACTGGGTGAATACGCCGTCCTCCAGCCACGAGGAAGAAGTCATCAAAGCGCTGCTCAAGAGGATTCACGGGGAAAATCCGCGCCGCTGGCACGAGATCGTCCAGGAGTGGCGCGGCGTCTCGGAAGAAACCACCACGGGCGTGCACCGGCTCTACCAGATGCTCGAACAACGCAAACTCCTGGTCCCGGCGATCAACGTGAACGATTCGGTGACCAAATCGAAATTCGACAACCTGTACGGCTGCCGCGAATCGCTGGCCGACGGCATCAAGCGCGCGACCGATGTCATGGTAGCGGGCAAGGTGGTCGTGATTTGCGGCTACGGCGACGTCGGCAAAGGCTCGGCGCATTCACTGCGAGGAATGGGCGCGCGCGTGATCATCACCGAAATCGATCCCATCAACGCGCTGCAAGCCGCCATGGAAGGTTTCGAGGTGACCACCATCGAGGAAACGCTCGGCCGCGGCGACATTTATGTCACCTGCACCGGCAATGTCGACATCATCACGCTGGAACACATGCAGCACATGAAGGACCAGGCCATCGTCTGCAACATCGGGCACTTCGACAACGAGATCCAGGTGGCGCGCTTGAACGCCGCGCCCGGCGTCAACAAAATGCAGATCAAGCCGCAGGTGGACATGTACACGTTCCCCGGCCGGCACAGCATTTTCCTGCTGGCCGAAGGCCGGCTGGTGAATCTCGGTTGCGCCACCGGCCATCCCAGCTTCGTCATGAGCAACAGTTTCTCCAACCAGACTTTGGCGCAGCTCGATCTGTGGAAAAACAAGGACAACTACAAGGTCGGCGTTTACGTTCTGCCGAAGAAGCTGGACGAGGAAGTAGCGCGGCTGCATCTGGAGAAAATCGGCGTGAAGCTGACCACGCTGACCAGGAAGCAGGCCGACTATCTGGGAGTCCCGGTCGAAGGCCCGTACAAGCCCGACCATTACCGCTACTAGCGGCGCGCGCCGCACGCGCGGTTGCTGAAAGTGTTATCGGCGTTTGGACACGCATACTATAATAGTGGTGTGTCAGATGCTGCTGAGTGGGTGACGGCTGTTGGAACTGTGTTCACTGCAGGTGGCGTCGTCTTCCTGTGGAAGCAGCTTGACTTGCTGCGAAAACAGGTCGTTGCAGATCATGAAAGGTCTCGGCGCGAGAATTCGATCAACTATCTCTTCGAATGGAGCAAAGGCCTCCTGCAAGGCACCGCCCTGGCACACAAACTCGTAGAGAGCCTGGATGAAGAACACACGCGCGACTTGGTGGCTGAAAGACCGTTGAAGCTACCGGTGGCGCAGAAGAGCCGTCTCTTGGCTGTGCTGTCGAAGATCCCACTGGGTGGATTGCCAGAGAAAGAAGGCCAAATCCTTCTCGGAGAAAGCGAGGTATCCGAACTCCGATGGCAGGTTGTACGTTATCTCAACATTCTAGAAAGCATTTTTGCTGCTGCTCGCCACAACATTGCCGACAAGGAGATCCTGATTGAACAATTTGGGTATCTTGTTTCTCCCAAGGAGGGTCATCATCTCCTTAAGAAGTTCAGGGAGGCGCTGGGAAAAGAGGGATACCCTGCACTGAATCAGTTGGAGGAGGACTTGGAGCGTCAACACACAGCAAAACCGAGCACTAAGGCGCCCGTCGACAAGGAGTTTCGCGGCGATTAGCTTGACCTGAGCATGATTGAGTAGTCGCTTTGATGACCCGTAGTAGGATTCCCCGCCGATGCTTTCAACAGATTCATTGATCAAGAGTTCCAAACTTGAAACTTATGATGCCTACTCATACTCCGAACCGGATCGTATTCGAGTAAAGCATCTCGATCTAGAGCTGGAAATTCTTTTCGATCAACGCATCCTCAAAGGAACCGCGACGCTGATCCTCCACGAGCGCTTTGTGGGCGACCTGGTCCTAGACACGCGTGACCTTACGATCGAGGACGCTGAATACTCGGCCCATGGCCGCGAGTTCTTCCGGACGGCTTTTGAGTTAGGCGCAGGAGACCCCGTTCGTGGAGCTCCGCTTATCATTCATCTGCCGAGCGAGGCGTCCGCCGTGCGCTTGCGGTATATAACGTCCGAAAATGCCTCCGGCCTCCAATGGCTGGACGCCTTACAGACCGCGGGCAAGAGACATCCCTTTCTCTTCACGCAATCTGAAGCGACTCATGCCCGAAGCTGGGTTCCCATCCAAGACAGTCCGCGTGTGAGGATGACACTTAGCGCCCGCGTTCGTATGCCTGCCGACGTCAAGGCGGTTATGAGCGCTGTGAACAACGCGGAGGCATGGCGGAAATCTGATCCTCAGTTCACGATGCCCTATCCGATCCCGGCTTATCTGTTGGCCCTGGCCGCCGGCGATCTGGACTTTCGGGAACTGAGCACACGAACCGGCGTCTTCTCGGAGAAGACTATAGTTGAGGAAGCAGCACGCGAATTCGAGAATCTGGAAGAAATGTTGTGCGCCGCCGAAGCGCTCTTCGGGCCCTACCGGTGGGGCCGCTACGACGTACTGGTTCTGCCTCCTAGCTTCCCGGTAGGCGGTATGGAGAACCCCTGCCTAACTTTTACAAGTCCCACGATCATTGCCGGCGATAAGAGCCTCACATCCGTTATCGTCCACGAGTTGGCTCACTCCTGGTCAAGCAATGTTGCAAATGGTGCGACCTGGCGGCACTTCTGGATGAACGAAGCTTTCACGGTTTATATGGAGCGGCGTATCCTGGAACAGTTGTACGGCTCACGCCGAGCAGAAATCGAAGCGGTGTTGGGATTACAAGAACTGAAACGAGAACTGTCGAGGTTAGACGCGAAGGACCAGGTCCTCGAAGGCCAAGTCAATGGACGCGATCCAAACTCCAATGCGACGCAGGTGCCATACGAAAAAGGAGCCCTATTCCTGCGGACAATTGAGGAGACCGTCGGCCGGCGCCGTTTCGACGAGTTTCTTCGCGAATACTTCAATCATTTCGCGTTCGGCACTGTCACTACCTCCCAGTTCGTCGAGTACCTGCGGAAGAATCTTTTGTATGCGTACCAGGATGCGGAGCCGAAGCTTTCGATCGAGGAATGGATCCATGGCGCCGGAATTCCAAAAGGCGCGGCATATCCAACATCTGATGTGCTCGAGAAGGTAGAGCGGCGCGCTCAAGACTGGCTGGAAGGCCGTATCTCGCTTCGGGATGTGCAGCGAAGTGCTTGGACTACTCACGAATGGCTGCGTTTCCTGGAATGCATTTCCGGCCGAATCGATACTGCCAAAATGCAGGAACTCGACCGCGAGTTTGATTTGACGAATTCCGGCAACGCCGAGATCGAATATCAATGGCTTCTTATGGCCGTCCGCAATCGCTATACACCGGCTTACCAAAGGCTTGAGCAGTTCCTCACCGCGGTTGGCAGACGAAAATTCTTGAAGCCGCTTTACCTAGAATTGGCTAAGACACCCGAAGGGAAAAAATGGGCGCAGGCCATCTATGATCGGGCGTCGCCGAACTATCACCCTATTTCGCGAGACGCCGTGAAATCCGTACTCAACTAACGAGTGAGCGATCACGTGCGGAGATTTCCACGGAGGCATTGTTAGCGAGGTCGGCGGGAGTGCCGACGCGGCACGCGAGTCGTGCGCCACGATTAGTGGGTGGCGGCGGCTAGGGTTTATCCGAAGACGCGTAGGCCAGCGCCATGGTGGACGAGGCGGTAGCCGCAGCGGAGATCCATTGATCGGGGTCGTGCGAAGCCCTTTGGGAATAAGGCTGGAATCCAGGAACCATCGCGGAGTTGGGTCCGGAGGGAGTCCCGGTCGAAGGCCCGTACAAGCCCGACCATTACCGCTACTAGCGGCGCGCGCGGTCTACAGCCTCCGTGTGGTGCGGTTTTGCAGGCGGCCCGGTTTGCAGCGTGTCCTGGGCTTCTCTCGCCGGCACGCGTCAATCCAGGCGTGTTTCCATGGCGCGGCCGCCCCGCAGCTCGTAACGAAAGAAGCGCAGGGCCAAGGCATAGCCGCGAGAGCGCGAATGAAGGGCGTGTTTTTCGACGGTGTGACCGCGTGGCTTAAGCGAGCGTTCTACCGCATCCCGCCACTCCGGACAGCCGCCCACAACACATCGAAGGTCTCGTCTTTCGACAGGGCGTTGGTCTGCCTCCAGCCCGCCGGCGTCTTCACCATGGTGAGCGGAACCACGACCGCCTTGGCTTGGACAGTCTCTTCACGCAGCACCGCGACCCTATATTCGCGGAGGTCGACCAGCGCCATGATCTCGGCCTTGCTCACGCTCTTGTAGTAGTCCTGATTTCGTTTGGCCAGGTCCGGATCGCTCACGAGTCTTCGCACGTCCGCCTGATCGCCGGGTGCGAAGTTCTCAAGGATCCAAGCGGCATCGCCCGCAGTATTGGCCGAGCGAATCGAGTCGACGCATGACTCCGGAGACGCCCACTTGGCGTCTGCTCTGCGGATCAAGGGCACGGCACGCGGCGGCGCGATTTTGTGCCCGGGCAGCGTGACCTGCACTATATCGTCCGGTTTCTTGTTCCGGGCGAACGAGCCGGTTTGGAGTCCGAGGTCTGAGACCTTGGCCTCAAAGGTCAAGCGCGAGCTCTCTTGGCCGGCACCAGGCTGCAGCACAACCGCAGCCACCATCAGCGCGCCAACCAATCGTTGCACGCGGCGCAGAAGCTCCGGCGCGCCGCGTTCGCATTGTCGTGAAGGATCCAAGAACATGACTCCGGCGCGCGCCTAATACTGCAGCAGCCGCTCAGCCTCCGCCGCCAGGTTTTCCACCTGGGGCAGGATCTCATATTCGAGCTGCGGGTTGTATCCTATCCAGGTGTCCAGCGCGGCCACGCGGCCGACCGGCGCATCCAGATGTTCGAACAGCTCGCTGGCGATGCGCGCGGCCAGCTCGGCGCCGTACCCGAACGACAGACAGTCTTCGTGCGCCAGCATCACCCGGCTGGTCTTCTCCACCGAGGCGCGGATGGCCTCCCAATCGTACGGCGCGAGCGTCCGCAGATCGATCACCTCGATGCTTCTGTCCGGGAATCGCTGTTCCACCTGCAGCGCCGCCTGCAGCATTTTCTGCACCAGCGCGCCGTAGGTCACCACGGTCAGGCTCTGCCCGCTCTTGACGACCTTGGCTTGGCCGAACGGAATGGTGTAATCCGGGCCCGGATGCTGCGACCGGTTATAGGGCTCGCGATACAGGCGCTTGTGCTCGAGAAAGAGCACCGGATCGTCCGAGCGAATCGCGGTCCGCAGCAGCCCGCAGGCATCCAGCGCGTTGGACGGCATTACCACGCGCAGCCCCGGCATGTGCGTGAAGATCACCTCGCCGCACTGGCTGTGATAAATCGCGCCGCCGTTCAGATAGCCGCCGATCGCCACACGAATCACCATCGGCGCGCTGAAGCCATTGTTCGAGCGCCAGCGCAGCGTCGCCAGCTCGTCGCGGATCTGCATCATGGCCGGCCAGATGTAATCGAAAAACTGGATCTCCGGAATCGGCTTCAACCCGCGCGTCGCCAGGCCGATGGCGCGTCCCACGATGGATGCCTCGGCCAGCGGCGTGTTGAAGCAGCGCGCCGACCCGAACGCGATCTGCAATCCAGCCGTGGCCTTGAATACTCCACCCTTGCCCTTCACTTCCGCCAGGTTTGCTTCCCGGCTACAATCCGCCACATCCTCGCCGAACACCAGGACGCGCGAATCGCGCCGCATTTCCTCGTGCAGCGTGAGATTGATTTCGTCCACCATGGTGCGCGCATTGCCGCTGAATTGCGGGTCGGCTTCGAAGTGCGGCGACGCGGGGTCCACTTGGTCCGAATACAAATGCTGCAGCGCCGACCCCTTGGCCGGGGGCTCGGCGCGCAGCGCGCGGTCGGTGGCTGCCTGAATCTCCTGGTCCACTTCGTGCACGATCACCCGCAGCCCTTGCCGGTCGAGTATGCCTTCCGACACCAGCCACTCTGGAAACTTCAAGACCGGATCACGCGCCTCTTCGGCGTCGCGCTCGGCCTTGGTCTTGTACAGCTTTTCGTCGTCGGACAGCGAATGCGAATAGGGCCGCGTGACGCTGGCATGCACCAGCGCCGGACCCCTCCGGGCCCGCGCGTACCCGGCCGCCTCCGACAGAGCCTGGTAGGACGCCATAAAATCCGTCCCGTCCACTTCCAGCCGCTTGAGATTCGGAAAGCCCGCCAGCAGCCGCGCAATGTTGCCGCCCGCGGTCTGCTTCTCCACCGGCACCGAGATCGCATAGCCGTTATCCTCGATGAGAAACACCAGCGGCAGATTCTCCAGGCACGCCGCGTTCACCGTTTCCCAAAATTCGCCCTCGCTGGTGGCCCCTTCGCCGCCACACACCAGGGTCACTTCGTCCGAATCCGGCGCCAGATACCGATAGGCCTGAGCGCAACCTACCGCTTGCAGAAACTGCGTTCCGGTCGGCGACGACCCGGACACGATGTGCAGCTCCGGCGAGCTCCAGTGCGAGGGCATCTGCCGCCCTCCCGAGGCGGGATCGCTGGCCGCTCCCACGGACCCGAGCAGCGTCTGCTCGGCCGTGAGGCCCAGCATCAACGCCAGCGCGCGGTCGCGATAGTAAAGATAGAACCAGTCGTGGCTGGCGCGAAAAACCAGACCCGCGGCCGCCTGCACCGCCTCGTGCCCCGCGCCGCTGATTTGAAAAAAGATGCGGTTCTGCCGCTTGAGCAGGATTTCACGATCGTCGAGCCGCCGTGCCATGTACATCGCGCGATAAGCCCGGATCAGGTCTTCTCGCGACGGCACGACGACCACCGAAGCTTCAAGGCTGGTTGGCGTCGCCATCGGTTGCAGGTTTCTTCCTTGTCCCCAGTTTACTCGTGGCGCACGCACCCGTGCGTGCCGCGTTCACACCCTCCAGAAAGCGCGCACAACGGAACGCCGCGGCGTCCGTGCGCTCCTGTGAACGCTCGTCGTGGATCGACCTTTAGGGATGGATTGCGTCCCGGGAGGGTGTCTCCAGGTTCCCAGCTCCGCCGCTTGGTTCACCGTATGATAATGGAATATATGAAAGCCTTAGCACCACTCGCGATCCTCGCCTTCGGATCGCTGTACGCCGCCGACCTGGGCACGGTGGAAGAAATCGTCGCCAAGTGCAACGGCGACATCGTCACGCGCGGCGACCTGCAACGCAGCCGCCAGCAGCTTATCAGCGATCTGCGCGAGAACGGCATGACTGGCCCGGTGCTGGAGCGGGCCCTGGACGAGCGCGGCAAGAACATCCTGCGCGACCGTATCGATCAGCTCCTGCTCACCCAAAAAGCCAAGGACCTCGATATCAGCGTGGATTCCGACGTCACCAAGCGCATGGCTGCCATTCAATCCGATTCCGGCATCGCCGATCCCGACAAATTCCACGATTACATCAAGGAGAAGAGCGGCCAGTCGTTTGAGGACTTCCGCGACGACATGAAGAAGTCCCTGCTCACCCAGCGCGTGATCCGTCAGGAGGTCAGCGAGAAGATCCCGATCAAGCACGAAGAATTGGAGAAATATTACAACGAGCACAAGAGCGAGTTCGTGCGCGAGGAGCGCGTGTACCTGCGCGAGATCCTGATTTCGACCGAAAACAAGGACGCGGCTGGAGTAGCCGCCGCCGAGAAGAAAGCCAAGGACCTGGTGAGCCGCGCCCGCCGCGGCGAGCGCTTCGCCGAGATGGCTCGCGACAATTCCGACGCGGTCACCGCCAAGGGCATGGGTGAGCTCCCGGCCTTCAAGAAAGGCGAACTTGCCAAAAACCTGGAGGACGCTGTGTGGAACCAACCCAAGGGCTACGTCACCGACCCGATCCGGGCGTCCAATGGCTTTCTGATCCTCCGGGTCGAGGAACATCAGAAGGCCGGCCAAGCGGAGCTGGCCGAGGTGGAGAACGAAATCATGGACAAACTGTTTCAACCTCGTATGGAGCCCGCCGTGCGCCAGTATCTGACCAAGCTGCGCCAGGACGCGTTCCTGCAGATCAAAGCGGATTACATCGACACCGGCGCCGCGCCCGGAAAAGATACTTCCTGGGTGGACCCGGCCCAGCTCAAGCCCGAAACGGTCACCAAAGAGGAAGTCAGCACCAAGGTCAGACGCAAAAGGCTGCTGTGGACGGTCCCGATTCCCGGAACCGAGACCCAGACCAACGGCACCAGCAGCTCCCAGTAATTCATGAAATCGTCTTACGTCTCTGATCTGAAACCGAACCAGATCTTCACCACGACCTTCCTGGTTCACGTCAAAGACGTGCGGCAGAAGAAGTCGGGCGATCCGTATCTTTCGCTGCTGCTCGGCGACCGCACCGGCGAAGTCGACGCCAAGATGTGGGACAACGTGGCCGAGGTGATGGATACTTTCGACCGCGACGACTTCGTCAAGGTGAAAGGCCTGCTGCAGATCTTTCAGAACCGCCCGCAGCTCACCATCCACAAGATGGCGCGTCTGGCGGATTCCGACGTGGATTTCGCGGACTTTTTTCCAGCCTCGGCGCGCGATCCGCTGGAGATGTTCGCCGAGCTGCGCGCGATCGTGACGGGAATGGCGAATCCCTGTCTGCGCGCCTTGCTGGAAACCTTTCTCGACGACCAGCCGCTGGCGCGCATGTATCGCACCGCGCCGGCTGCCAAGCACGTCCACCACGCCTATCTCGGCGGCCTGATCGAACACGTCCTGTCGGTCTGCCAGCTCTGCCGCATGGCGGCCGCGCATTACAGCTACGTCGATCTGGACCTGCTGCTCACGGGCGCCATTCTCCACGATATCGGCAAGGTGGCTGAGCTGACCTATGAGCGCAGCTTCGGCTACAGCGTCGAGGGCCAGTTGCTGGGCCACATCATCATCGGCCTGCGCCTGCTGCACGACAAGCTGCAGCGCCTGCCCGACTTTCCACACAAGCTGCGCGTGCTGGTGGAGCACATGATCGTCAGCCATCATGGGGAGCTGGAGTTCGGTTCTCCCAAAGTGCCGCTGTTTCCGGAAGCCTTGCTGCTGCATCATCTCGACAATCTGGATTCGAAGATGGAGTGCATGCGCCGGCAGGTGGCGAACGACCGGCACGTGGAAGGCTACTGGACCGCTTACAATCCGTCGCTCGACCGCTCGGTCTTGAAGAAGGCGAGATTTCTGGATGAAGAACCGTCTGAAGCTGGCGCCGGGCCGGGCTTGATCGAAGCGTCTCAGCCCGATCCGCCGTCCTCGGCAACCGCGCCGCCGCCCGCACCCGACAGCCACAAAGAACCGGGCGGCCAGAGCGCCTCACCGTTCGCCGAAAAGCTGCAGCAGGCCTGGCGCAAGGAGTCCTGAGTGCCGTCCAATGGAAAGCGCGAGATCCCGCCGCCGCTCGAGCTGGAGTGCCTGAAAGTGCTGTGGAGATTGGGCGAAGGCAACGTCAAAGACGTGCGGCGCGGTCTGACCTCCAATCGCAGCCTGGCCTACACCACGGTCATGACGGTGCTCGACCGGCTGGCCCGAAAAGGCGGCGTGGTCCGGCGCAAGGCCGGCCGCTCGTTTGTGTATGCGCCGGTGCTGAGCCGCGACGGCCTCCGCCGCTTGGCGATCCGCGATTTAGTCGACAGCTTTTTCGAAGGCTCCGAGGACGCGCTGCTGCGTTACCTGCGCAACGGCGAGGCCAGCCCTGCAGCCGCGCCGGATCCGCCGAACGGCGTCCGTCTCGACACCGCCCTGTTGTAAGACCTGGGGTTTGAACGCTGCAGCGCTCGCGCAGGGGCCTTATTATGGCGTGGAATCCGCACGATTTCACGTCAGTCGCTAGCGTGCCGATAAGTATAGGAGATGGGCGCAGGACCGAACAAGAAGGATACAATCACCTTGAGCACTCCGAAACTTATGTTCGGCCAAGCACTACCCGGAAGAAATCGTGCCCGCGCGAAACGGACCGAGGATGCGCTGCAGGACCAGCTTTTCCCGACAGCCGTTCCCAAGAAGGTTAAGCGACGTGCTCCTTCACTCCCGCTAGAGGACAACACGCCCCAAGGACTGCGCGCGCTGCTGGAAGCGAACCGCCAGTACCGTGAAGTACCCTGGCCGGAGCCGTACAACCACACGACTCACCGGCTTCATCAAGGGGACGCTCGCGATCTTTCGTTTCTTCCGGATGCCTCGGTTCATCTGATCGTAACTTCGCCGCCATATTGGACCTTGAAACAATACGCGCCCGGCAATGCCAGCCAAATGGGCCATTTTGAGAACTATGCGCACTTTCTGTCCGAACTGGATCGCGTGTGGAAGGGGTGCGCGCGTGTCCTGGTAGGCGGTGGCCGGATCTGTTGCATTGTCGGCGACGTTTGCGTGCCTAGGAAGCGTGACGGTCGCCATCACCTCGTGCCACTACACTCAGACATACAAGTGCGGGCTCGCGCCCTCGGCCTGGACTGCCTGATGCCGATTCTCTGGCATAAGATCGCGAACGGCGCGATGGAAGCGGAGGGTAATGGTGCTGGTTTCTACGGAAAGCCGTACCAGCCCGGTGGCATCATCAAGAACGACATCGAATACATTTTGTTCTTGCGAAAGGGTGGTGAGTACAGGTCCGTAAGTCCGCTGCAGAAGGCTCTATCCATGCTGACTCGCGAAGAGATGAAGACTTGGCAGCGATCTATCTGGTCGGACATCCGCGGGGCTTCCACCAGGCAGGGACATCCGGCTCCGTATCCGGCAGAAATTGCGGAGCGACTGATTCGGTTGTATTCTTTTGCCGGCGATACCGTGCTTGATCCGTTCGGAGGCACGGCCTCAACGTCCGAAGCTGCTATCATCACGGGAAGAAATTCAATTTCCAACGAAATCGAGTCCACTTACGTCGAGATCGCGAGAAAGAGACTCATTAAGGCTGCCCGCGAACCTCGGTTTGTAGGTGCGACCCAAGCCGAGGTCATCATTGACGGAAACGTCCGGCCAGATGGAATACCGCCTCCTCGCGGAGTTCCAGCGGCTCTTTGAGGGACGAGTTTACAAGCATCGCGTATCCAACCAGGGTGATTTCGTCGCGATGCACCTCTATGAAGATCTTGTTGCGATCAATCGGTCAACGAAACTCATCGAGGCCGTAACTGTTCGGAAGGATCGCGTATTGAATGTCCAAAACAGACGCCGCGGAATTGACGCGCGACGCGGCGATGGAACTTTTGGAGAGATCATTCCTGGTGCGACGCCGATCGTGGATGCCGGCTACAGAGTCGCTCGAGGGCCAATTGCGACCGTGGAGATCGGCGTCGAAGTGAAGATACTCGCGAAGGCGATGATCAAACAGATTGATCGCGTGTCGAATGACCTGAGAAACCAGGTGGCGCAGTTTCAGCGTGGCGGTGGACATCCCATTTCCGTTGCGGTTGTGGGAATCAACCACGCGGAAAGCGTGGTCAGTTATGAGGGCGATCGGCCATTTCCTACGACCGGGAAAGCCGGTTTCCTGCACCCTTATCAAGAGGCAGCTCAAGCCGAGCGCCGCTTACGCGCGGAAGCCGCAGCACACTACGATGAGTTTCTGGTCTTGCGTTTCAAGGCAACCAACGCGCCGCCCTTCTCGTTCGCCTGGGTTGACGAGAGAGGAACCCGGCTGGACTACGGAGCAGCGCTTACCCGAATCAGCGCGCGTTATCAGCAACGCTTTTGATTGCTGGCTGCCTGGTTGGATCGAACGTGCGCGACACCAGGATGCCGGTTACCACTACCACCACGCAGCCGATCACGTTGTACCACAAGAACGAAATCCGGGTGAAGAAATTGGCGTAGAAAATCGCGGCCTCGCCGGCCAGCACGCCGAAGAACGCGCCGTTCGCACCCACGCTCTTAAAGAAGAACGCCAGCACGAATACGCCCAGCAGCCCGCCATAAAACAGCGATCCCACGATGTTCACCGCTTCGATCAGCGCGCCGAAGTTCCGGCCGTACTGCGCAAAACCGACGGCGTACAGGCCCCAGAAAACCGTGGCAACGCGCGAGGCCGTCAGATAATGATGATCGGACGCGCCGCGGTTAAAGTGCCGCCGGTAAATGTCGATCACGCTGACCGTGGCCAGCGAATTGATCTCGCCCGACGTCGAAGACATGGCGGCGGAAAAGATCACCGCGATGATCAGCCCCACCAGCCCGGCGGGGAGGTAGCGCGTCACGAATGAAAGGAAAATGTAGTTCGTATCCTGAAAATCCTTGCCGACCAGTTGCTCGCCGGCGGCGTGCGCGTCGTTCAATTCGCGCTCAGCGCTCTGAAATTGAGCCAGGCTGGCGCGCTGGCCCGCTCCATCGCCGGACCGCTCGGCGCGCACGTATTGTTCGGCCGCCTCCCGGCGCTTGGCGAAAGCTTGATCATAACGGCGTTGGACCACCGGCAAGCGCGCGTCGCCGCGCAGATTGTTCAACTCCACTGGCTGGAACAGCACCGGCGGCTGGACGAAAACAAAAAATACAAACAGCATTGCGCCGATGAACAGGATGAAGAACTGCATCGGGATCTTCGCCATCGCGTTGAAGATCAGGCTCAGGCGGCTCTGTTCGATCGACTTGCCGGTGAGATAGCGCTGGACCTGCGATTGATCGCAGCCGAAGTAGGCCAGCATCAGGAACATCCCGCCGATCAGGCCGCTCCAGACGTTGTAGCGGTCGTCCCAGTCGAAATGAAACGTCACCGCCTTCAGCCGGCCCGCCGCGCCCGCCAGCGAAACTGCATCTCGAAACGACACGTTGGCCGGGAGCAGGTGGACGGCCATGAACATGGAAATCAAGAGGCCGCAGAAGATCAGCATCATCTGCGGGACGTCCGCCCAGGTAACGGCCTTGATGCCGCCGAAGGCCGTGTACGAGACGATCAGCACGCCCATGATCACCGCGGTCAGCCGGTCGGACCAGCCCAGAACGATCGAGAGCACGACCGCGGGCGCATAAAGAGAAAGCCCCGCCGCCAGCCCGCGTTGCAGCAGGAAAATCACGCTCACCAGCGCGCGCGTTTTACTGTCGAAGCGCCGCTCCAGGTACTCGTAGGCGGTGTAAACGCCGGAGCGGTGAAAAATGGGCACGGCCGTGGCGGAAAGCACCAGCATCGCGAGCGGAAGTCCGAAATAGAACTGCACGAACCGCATGCCGTCGATGTAGCCCTGCCCGGTGGTGGAGATGAACGTGATGGCGCTGGCCTGCGTCGCCATGATCGACAGTCCCATCGCGTACCACGGCATCGACTTGCCGGCCAACAAAAACTTGTTCACGGTGCTGCTGCCCCGTCCGCGATACAAGCCGAAGCTGACGATGAACGTCAGCCACCCGAACATCACCACCCAGTCGAGAGGCCTCATGGGGCGTACGCCCGCGAAAAAACATAAAAGCCTGCGATCAGGCAGGCCAGATAGCAGATCACGAAAATATAGACGTTTTTCCAGGAGCCGAGGAAGGGCGGCGGCTCCTCGGCGCGGCGCGTGGGAGCATGGATCGGATGCTTGCTCACAAGGTCTTTCCCGCACTGAGCAAGTTCGCGAAGAGGCGGAACGCTCCGGGGACGCCCGCGGGCAACTGCCGGAACCAGGAAAAGGCGGTAAACACGTAAGCGCCCTTGCCGTATCGAGTGTACAGAGTGCCTCCGAGCAGCGGCTTCTCGCCGGGATCGTGGGTTTCAAACAGCGGCTGGTAGCGCGAGTCCCATTGGGAGGCGAAATTGAGTCCGCGCTCCTGGACCCAGCCTTCGAAGTCGCGGGCGGTGATCTCGTTCGGTCGATGCAGCAGCGGGCTCTCTGGATGGGGCAACTGGACCGCAGAATCCTCCACCGTCACGCGGTCGCCCCCGATGGCGATCGGGTAAGGTCCGATGTGATCGAGGACGGACGGCTCGCCGCCGCGCCCGACCCGTCCGGTCTGGTTTCTGCGACCGGCGGCCGCCTGACCGCTGGCAGGCTGCGGGCCCCGCCCGCCGCGCCCGCCGCCCTCGGGCACGTTGTACTGAACCACCAGCGTTCCGCCAGCCTGCACATACTGGAGCAGGCGCTCCTGGTTGGCGCGAAGATCCGGCCGCGTATTGTAGGCTCTGACGCCCGTGACAATCGCATCGAAACGGCCAAGGTCACCGCGCAGCAGTTCATCCGGGCCCAGCAGGACAACGTCCGCGCCCAACTGCCGCAGCGCCTCCGGCACCTCGTCGCCCGCACCCATCACGTAGCCGACGGCCTTGGCTAGAAGCTTGACGTCGCTGCGCACAAGTTCGATCCGGGCGGGAGAAAACAAAACCTGCGGAGGAATGTGCGGATAACGGATGGTTTCCATGCCGACCGCGACGGTTTGATCGCCAACTCGTGCGGTCGCCGCCAGAACGCCCTTCGCTTGGCCGGCCGGCGGGCGGATGTCAAACGAGAAAGACGCTTCCTGGCCCGCGGCCGCGAGCTGAAAACTCTCCCCGCCTGGGGTGGTATTCCATCCGCCAGGTGCTTGCACCTGGACATCGCCCCAGGCGCCGGCCACATTCGCCGTCACCTGAAGCCCGATGCTCTTCGGCGCGTTATCAGGAAACAAGCGCGCGCTCTCGGACCACTGCACCGCCACCGGCGGCTGGACGATCAGCGGACGCGTCAGCTCGCCCTGCGCCCGCTCGATATAGCGGTAAATGACCGGCCGCACCACTTCCACGGTTTCGCCTTGAAGGCGCAAGTGAAAACGAGCGCGCAGCAGCGGCGGATTTTCTGCAAGGCCGATCTCCAGCGGATTGGACACCGTGTAGGTCTCGCCCTGCTTGGGTTCGCGAAGCCAATAAGGCTGGGACAGCGGCTCGTTGGCGGGAACGGTTACGCTGAGCGCAAACACTTTGGGCTCGTTGAACGGCAGCGCTCCCGCCGAATCCTTGGTAGTGGCCTGCACCATGCCCTCCACCTGGACCGATTCGACCGCGGCCGGCGCCTTCTCGCGATCCACCGCCGTGGCGCTCAGCCTCAATGCGCCGCCGGGCGCCACCGCAAACTTATCCGCCGTGGCATCCAGCCACAGCCCGGAACAAATCGCGATCGCATCTTCCAGCTCCTGCTGCTTTACGGCCACCAGCGGCTGGTGCAATTGAGCCATCGTTCGCTGAGCTCTGAGCAGCAGCGGCAGGATCTTGGCTGGATTGCGCGGATCAAACGTGCGCGCGGCCCCTTCCAGCGGCGGTCCGACTGCGGCGCCGCCCGCAAAGCGATTCCAAGTAGTGTCGATGCCATCGAAAAGATCATGCTTGGCCGGCTCGCCCGCGACCGGCAACAGATACGTTTTCGCCGATCCCTTTCGCTCCGGCGAGCCCATGCCTTGGCTGCGATGCTGGCTGCGCGACATTCCCGCGATTTCGGCATAGGAATATCCGAGCACCGGATCGTATTCGCCCGGATCCACTTCGATCTTGTCAGGAGCTTTTTCAATTTCCTGCTCCTGCTCGCGGGTGAACGCACCCGCGTTCCACATCAGGCGCTGGGCCTGCCACGGCTTCACATATTGCAACTGCTCGGGGAACCGGGCCGGATCCGCGGCGGCTGAAAACGCTTCCTTGCCCAGGATCGCGGAAGCCTGATGCTGGCCGTGACCATCGCGCGGCGTGCCGGTGAAGCGCAGCACGATCACGTCCGGCTGAAAGCGCCGCACGATCCACACCACGTCGCTCAGGATCTTCTCGCGCCCCCATTTTTCAAACGCTTCTTGCGGCGTCTTGGTGAACCCGAAGTCGATGGCTCGCGTGAAAAACTGCTCCGCTCCGTCGATTCGCCTGGCCGCCAGCAGCTCTTGGGTGCGGATCAATCCCAGCGCGTCACCCTGCTCGGGCCCGATCAGATTCTGGCCGCCTTCGCCGCGCGTCAGCGAAAGATATCCGGTGCGAACCTTGCGGCCGCGCGCCAGGTAGGCCAGCAGTGCGGTGTTCTCGTCGTCCGGATGCGCCGCGATCATGAGTACGCTGGCCACCACGTTCAATCGATCCAGCGCCAGTTTCGCCTCGGCCGCCCCGGACAATTCCCGCTGTCCCCAACTGGTTGTAATATAAATTACAATTAAACAGGATGCCAGCCAGATTAATCTGGAAGCTGATTTGCATCGATATAGTAGTGGGTTCACGTACATAAACATGATACGTGACTCAGGGAGGCGAGGCCATGGACGCCGTCGAGATGAAACCGGCGCCGAGTTGGTGGAGGCGAACCCGGACTTGGATCCGAAGCGGGTTGATTCGGAAGCCGCTGGAGCCGCGGATCGGTTTGGCTCTGGGTGGCGGCTTCGCACGCGGCATCGCGCACATTGGTGTGCTGAGGGCTCTCGAGAAACACAACATTCCCCTCGGTGCAATCGCCGGCGTCAGTTCCGGGGCGATCGTGGCGGCTGCGGCGGCCAGCGGGTCTTCGGCGGATGAGATCGAAAAAGTTGCGCTTTCGATGAAATTTCGCGACGTGGCGCGATGGACCCTGAATCTGCGCGGCTTGGCGGGCAACGATCGCATGATCAGCTTTCTGGCCCGGCTGCTGAAAGTAAGTTGCTTCGAAGACATGAAAATCCCGCTGGCTATTGTCGCCACTGACCTGGTGCGCGGGCAGCCGGTGATCTATCACGCCAAGGGCGACGTGGTGCTTCCGATTCGCGCCAGTTGCGCGTATCCCGGTTTGTTCCAGCCGTTGCGGTATGAAGGAAGACTGCTGGTGGATGGCTTCGTTTCCATGGAGGTGCCGGCCGAGCCGCTGCTACAGATGGGGGCAACGCACGTGATTTCGGTGGCAATTCCGAATAACGATGGCATCGAGGACTACGGAAACATGTTCTCCGTGGTCAGCCGATGCTTTCAAGTGATGAGTTCGAGGACAGAAAACAGTTGGCGGCGGCATTCGGACCTGGTGATCGCGCCGGCGCTGGCCCACATGACGTGGGATTCCTTCTCCGACGCGAAGAGACTGATCAAGCTGGGCGAACAGGCCGCCATGGCCGCGATTCCGTCGATCCTCAAATGGCTGCAGGTGGCGGAGTCCGCGGAAACCAAGACCAAAACGCTGCCGGTCACGGCGTAGGCCATGCTCGGACAATGCACGCCGGATTTTTTCCGCAGCGGTGGCGTGCGGATACAATTGTAGTCGAATGGAAAACATCGCCTCCTCCCCGCAAATCCGAGTGCTCGTGGCCGACGACGAAGAGAATCAGCGAGCCGGCCTGGCAAAAATGATTCAATCCTGGGGCATCGCCGTGGAAACCGCGGCGGATGGCCAGGACGCCCTGGAAAAGCTGAGTCAGAAGCCGGTGCACGTCCTGGTTACCGATCTGATGATGCCGCGCCTGGACGGCTTTGAGCTGTTGAAGCGCTTGGACGCGCAGGGGGCGCTTCCGCCCACCATCGTTCTCACGGCTTTCGGCAATACAGAAACCGCGGTGCAGACCGTGCACGATCTGGGAGCGTTCTGGTTCCTGGAAAAACCGATTCAGCCCAGCGTTTTGAAGTTCCTGCTGGAGCGCGCGGCGACGCAGAGCCGGTTGGCCGAAGAAACCGAGCGGCTGCAGCGGCGTTTGCGCTATCAAGGCGTGCTGGTGGACCTGGTGGGCGCTTGCTCGGCGATGCAACAGGTGTTCTCGTTGATCCAGCAAGTGGCGCCTTCCAAAGCGGCGGTCCTGGTGGTGGGCGAAAGCGGGACCGGCAAGGAGCTGGTCGCGCGGGCCATTCATCATCTGAGCCCGCGCAGCAGCGGACCCTTTGTCGCCATTAATTGCGCCGCGCTTCCGGAAACTCTGATGGAGAGCGAGTTGTTCGGACACGAAAAGGGCGCTTTCACGGGCGCGGTGGAACGCCGCGCCGGCTGCTTCGAGCTGGCTCAGCACGGCACGCTGCTTTTGGATGAACTGGGCGAAATGGCGGTGGGCACGCAAGCCAAGCTGCTGCGCGTGCTGGAGGACTCCTGCGTCCGCCGCCTGGGCGGAAAGACCGAGATCGCAGTCGACGTGCGCGTGATCGCCTCCACCAACAAAGTGGTGGAAGAGGCGCTGCGGAAAGGCGAGCTGCGCGAGGATCTGTATTACCGTCTCAACGTCTTTCAGATACCCCTGCCGCCCCTGCGCCAGCGTAACGGCGATCTTCCGCTGCTCACCGAAGCGTTGCTCGAGACTCTCAATCACAAGCACGAGACGCGCGTCGTGGATGTGCATCCGGACGTCATGGAACAGTTCAAGCGGTATTCCTGGCCCGGAAACGTGCGAGAGTTGCGCAACGTGCTGGAACGCGCCGTCATCTTGGCCGGCGAGGGAACTATCACCATGCACCATATGCCGCGGGACTTCGGGGTGCCCGCGGGGGCGCGGCCGGCGCAGCAAGTCTTCGAACCCGATACCGTGCGGCTGCCCGTCGGCACTACCGTCGGCGAGGCCGAGAAGGCGCTGATCCAACTCACGCTGCAGCACACCAAGAACAATAAAACGCGCGCTGCGGAGATTCTGGGGATAAGCCTCAAGACCCTGTTCAACAAGCTCAAGGAGTACGGGGCGGCCGAAGCGGAAGCCGGCACAGGTGCCTAGATGTCGCTGAAAGCCCGGCTGCGGATTGCGATCGTGGCGCTGGTCACGCTCGTGGTCATCGCCATGTCGGTGCTGTATCTGTACGACTTCACCAATCTCTCTTTCCGCTCCGCCTTCGATCGCGCCGGCGTCGTCGCCGATGAAGTGAACGGTAACCTGATCGCAAGACTGAATGTTCCCGCAGCGGTGGCCGAACCTCCTCCCTCCTTCGATCAATTGAAAGATAGTTGGACCCGGACGATTCGCACCGACCCCAGTATCTCCAGAATGCTGCTTCGAATGCTGACCAACGAGAACCTGGTTTCCTCGATCCGCGTTACCGATGACCACGGTAAAGTTTTGGCCGCTTCGGATCCCGCACTGGTCGGGAAAACTCCCCGGCCGGCGCGCGACTTTCGTGAAATCCAACGTGCGTACTGGTTCACGAACCTGTGGTTTCTGATGACCCAAAGCCAGGACTACTCCACCACCCGGATGCTGGGCGTCAACGATCACCCTCTTTTCAATCTTCTGGTGGTCATCAAGTCCGACTTCGTCAGAAGGGATGTTGAGCCCGCGCTCAAGAGTCTGGCCCTGGCCTTCGCGGCCTCGCTTTTCATTGCGATCTTTCTGGGCTCGGTGCTTCCGAATGTGCTGCTGGATCCGTTAGGGCGCATGAGCCAGAGCATTGACTTGATTCTGGCGGGCCAGTTCCGCTCGGCTGCGCCTGAGCCGCAGCGGGAAACTCGGGAGTTCGCCGACGTGCAGAGCAAACTGAGCGTCTTGGGCGAGCAGTTCCGCGGAGCCAAGCAGGATGCCCTGGAGTTGCGCAGCAACGTGGAGCAGTTGCTGCAGAGGCTGGAGGGAGCGGTTCTGCTGTTCGACAACACGGGCCGGCTCAGGATGGCGGCCGAGGCGGCCGAGCGCTTGCTGGGCACGCCCCGTATCGAAATGATCGGGCGGCGGCTCGAGGACCTGTTTCCGCCTTCCAGCGCGCTGGGCAACGTGATCGCAACCGCTGTTCAAAGCCGTCAATCGGTTCAGGACCAGCGCGTCACGCTGCTGCGCGGCGATGGCGCCTCCTCCAAGCTGCTGGTGAGTGTAAACGTGCTCCAAAAGAATCCCGGACAGGATGATCTCGGAACCTTAATCGCGGTTCGAGACGCGGAGAGCAGGCGCCAACTCGAGCGCCAGCTCGACCTTTCTTCGCGCCTCGCGGCGCTCAGCCGTCTCACCAGCGGCGTGGCGCACGAGATCAAGAATCCACTGAATGCGATGGCGTTGCAGTTGGAGGTCTTGAAGGGCCGGCTGGACGGCGAGCAGCCGGAAGTAGACGTGATCGCCGGAGAGATCAAGCGGCTGGATAACGTGGTCAAGACCTTCCTGAACTTCAACAAGCCCATCGAGGTGCAGGCCCGGCCCATCGACTTGAGCCGCTTGGCGGAACAGGTGATCGCGCTAGTGTCTCCCGAAGCGCAGGCCAGACAGGTCGACATCCAAATGTCGCTCGAAGACGGCCTGGTCATCAACGGCGACGCCGATCTGCTCAAGCAGGCTATTCTAAACGTCGTCAACAATGGCCTGGAGGCCATGCCAGAAGGCGGCCGATTGACCGTGCAAACCGGTTGGAATGGCGAGGATTGCCAGCTCACGATTTCAGATGCCGGACCCGGTATCGCCCCGGAGATTCGGGACCGGATTTTCAATCTCTACTTCACCACTAAGAAAAGCGGCACCGGCATCGGGCTGGCAACCACCTTCCGGGTTGTTCAACTGCACGGGGGAACCATCGACTTTGTCAGCGAGTTGGGGAAAGGCACCACCTTCCGACTGCGTTTTCCTGGAATGGTAGACTACCGAAGTGAAGTGTACCGCTCCGCGACAGGCGTTTCCTAACTCGCGCTGGGCCTTGACACGAGTGCTCTGCGCGCTGCCGCTGTTCCTGTTGGTGGTGTCGGCGTCGGCCTGCCATCGTAGGCAGGTGAGAGTGCCGTCGCCGCCGCAACCCTCGGCGCCCGCGGCGTCTTCGCCTTCGACACCAGAGCAGCCGCCCGAAGCGGCTCCAGCCCAGCCTGCTCCAACCCAGCCTGCTCCAACCCAGCCTGCTCCAGCCCAGCCGGCTCCAGCCCAGCCCGCGCCGGCGCAGCCCAGCCCGAGCAGCACTCCGAGCCCGGTGCCGCGCCGTCCACGTCCGCCGGCCGGCACTCCCGCGCCGCAACCCTCCCAGGGGCCGGCAAATCCCGCGCCGCCCGCCGCTCCTGCGCCGAGGCTTGGACAAGTCCTGACGCCGGAGCAGCAGAAGGAGTACAACGGCGCCATCGATCAGAGCTTGGAGCGCGCGCAGGGCAGCCTGCGTGCCATCGGGAACCGGCAGTTAAGCGCCGAACAACGTGCGAGTCTGGAAGAGATTCAGAACTTCATCCGCCAGGCGCAAGCCACACGCGCCTCCGACTTGCCGGGCGCGCGAAGGTTGGCCGAGCGCGCGGAGGTTCTCGCGAGAAATCTGGAGAGAAGCGTTCACTGAAGCGGGCGGCACCGCCGCCGCCCGCTCCATCCTGAGCGCACAAAACGCCGGGGCATCCTCGTGTCGGACAAAAGGAACTGCCGCGGCGCTCGGTTGTGCGCGCTTTCTGGAGGAGCGCACAGGACGCCCGCGGCCTCCACGTAGCGGACAAAAGGAGCTGCCGCGGCGTTCCGTTGTGCGCGCTTTTGGAGGAGCGCACAGGACGCCCGCGGCCTCCACGTAGCGGACAAAAAGGAGCTGCCGCGGCGTTCCGTTGTGCGCGCTTTCTGGAGGAGCGCACAGGACGCCCGCGGCCTCCACGTAGCGGACAAAAAGGAACTGCCGCGGCGTTCCGTTGTGCGCGCTTTCTGGAGGAGCGCACAGGACGCGCGCGGCCTCCACGTAGCGGACAAAAAGGAGCTGCCGCGGCGTTCCGTTGTGCGCGCTTTTGGAGAGGAAAGGTGCTGTCAGCCGCCCTACTGCGGCGCGTTTAACGAAGAAGCCTGCGCAGAGGCTTGCCCGCCCAGATCCAGCGAGTAGATCTTGACGTCCACGCGCCGGTTCTCCTTGCGGGCCTCGCGTGTCTTGTTATCGGCATCCGGGAAATCGGCGCCGGCGCCCACTTCACGGATCGCTCGCAGCGGAACGTTGTGCTCCACGGCCAGGTAATGCACCACGGCATCCGCGCGGCGGCGGCTCAGCTCGCGGTTATAGGTCTTGTCGCCGGTGCGGTCGGCATAACCCGCCACTTCGACGATATAGTTTTTCATGCTGCCGATCTTCTGGATGGCGTCATCCAGTTTGGCCTGCTCCTCTTTGGTGAGCGCGCTCCTGTTCAGACCGAAATGGACTTGCTCGGTCGTAACCAGCTTGTAGTTGTCGAGATTTTGGAGCGACTGATCGATTCTGGACACGCCCTGCTGAGCCTGCTGGGCCAGTCCGTTGGCTGTATCGGCGCGCTGGGCGGCTTCGGCAGCCGCGCTGTTGGCCTTGGCGGCGGCATCGGCCGCTTCCTGAGCCTTCCGTCCAGCCTCCACGGCCTTCTCATCGGCGGTTGCTACTTGCCGATCCAAATCACCGACGGCCTGCTTCGTCTCGTCCGACTGCTTTTGCAGCGCGGTGACTTGAGTCTGCGTCTGGTTTACCTGGTTTTGCACCGGGGCAATGGCCTCGCGGACGTGCTTCTTGGTGGCGCAGCCTACGCTGGCCAACGACAAGAGAGCCAACCCACTTAACATCAGCGGTATATAGCGAAGGGTCATAAGTGAACGATCTCCTCTTGGGTCCAGGTTAGCACGCATTACGCCAAAAGCGTAACTCGTTGATTCACAAGGGAGGTTCAGCCTTTACGGTCGAAGGGAATGACGTAAAAGTTGCTTTCGTTACGCAGTTTTGACACGCGCGAAGTCACCTTGCTGTAACCTGCCCGCCGAAGTAGCCCCTGAACGCACTCGCTCGGCACGGTACACTGAGCTTTTGTTTCATGCGAGAACAAATCGTTCCTGCCAATGCTGTCAGCGGCGTCGTTGAGCTGCCGGGCGACAAATCCATCTCGCACCGTTACGCCATGCTGGCTGCCATGGCGGAGGGGAGCACCCGGATCGCGAACTACTCGAGCGGCGGCGATTGCCAGTCGACTCTGGCCTGCATGCGCGCGCTGGGAGCCGAGACCCAAACTCAGGATGGAATGCTGTGCATCCTGGGCCGCGGACTGCACGGCTTGCGTGAGCCGGCCGGCATGCTGGACGCCGGCAACTCGGGCTCGACCATTCGGATGCTGTCCGGTATTCTGTCCGCGCAGCCGTTCGTCACCCGCATCGGCGGCGACGAATCCCTGTCCAGGCGGCCGATGGACCGTATCATGGCTCCGCTGGCGCAGATGGGCGCTTCGATCGAGGCGCGAGAGAAGCGCTACCCCCCGCTCACCATTCGCGGGACCAACCTGCATCCGATCGAATACACGCTTCCGGTGGCGAGCGCGCAGGTGAAGAGTTGCGTCCTGCTGGCTGGGCTCTATACTGACGGAAAAACCACGGTCCACGAACCTGTGCGCACGCGCGATCACACCGAGCTGGCGCTGCGGGAATTCGGCGCCGAAGTCGAGGTGCGCGGGCGCTCGATCACGGTCACCGGGCGCCCGCATCTTACCGGGCGGGAGTTGCGCGTTCCCGGGGATCTGTCTTCGGCGGCGTTTTTTCTGGTGGCGGCGCTGATCGTGCCGGAGTCCGCGCTGACCATCGTCAATGTCGGACTGAACCCGACCCGCACCGCGCTGCTCGATTTTCTCGCGGAGATGGGCGCTCAGATCAAGATCCTCGACATTCAGGCCGCGGGCGGCGAGCTGATCGGCAACGTGCTGGTGCGAAAGTCGCGCATCCGGGGCGGGCTGCTGGAGAAAGCGCGAACCGCGGCTCTGATCGACGAGATCCCGGCCCTGGCGGTTCTGGGCGCGGCCAGCGAAGAAGGTCTGGTCGTCCGCGATGCGTCGGAATTACGAGTCAAGGAGACGGACCGCATCGCCACCATCGCGGACAACTTCCGGCGCATGCAGCTGCGCATCGACGTGCACCAGGACGGCTTTGAAATTCCCGGGCGCCAGCGATTCCGCGCGGCGGAACTGGATTCTTTCGGCGATCACCGCATCGCGATGGCGTTCTCGGTGGCGTCGCTGGCCGCCGACGGTCCCTGCACCATCCAAGGAGCGGAAGCGGCGGGGGTGTCTTTTCCTCAATTTTTCGATACACTACATCGAGTTGCGGGGTAAATCGGAATGGCGGCGTCTGACCTTTCGCTGGAAGGGCTGGTCCACGATCTGAACAATGTCTTTCAGACTATCGCGGAGAGCGCGGACCAATTGCAAAATGATCCGAAATGGGAAAGACTGGCGCGCACCTTGCAGCGCAGCGTGGATCGCGGCCAGCGGATCGCGCACAGCATTCTCGAAACCAACCGCTCCGCCACCGAGCTGGCCCCGGTGATCGAAAATGCCGCGCAGTTCTGCCAGGATTACCTGGAATGCGCCAACCGGCCCAAGCTCCACTTCGAGCAGGAGATCAGTCCTGAATTCCGCCTGAAGGGCGACGCGGGCCAGTGGGAGCGCGTCCTGGTGAATCTTTTCTTGAATTCGGCGCAAGCCGGCGCTAAGAACATCCGCATTGAGGCGCGCGAGTGCGAAATTATGGTCAGCGACGACGGCCCGGGGATCGCGGCCGAGTTGCTTCCGACCATCTTTCAGCCGCGCGTATCGACCAAGTCGATTATCTCGGGGCTGGGGCTGTATGTCGTGCAATCCATCGTGGAACAGAACGGCGGAGCGGTCACCGCGGCCAACGGGCCCGGCGGCGGTGCCGTGTTCACGATGCGGGTTTAGGTTCCCTGGCGGCGCGGTAGGCCTGATCCAGTATCTCGACGACGTGCGCCACTCTCTCGCCGTGCCCGAATTTTCGCGCGCCGGCCGCGAACTGCAGCATGCAGCCGGGGTTCGCAGTGATGACCACCTGGGCGCCGGTGGATTGGATGGCATCCATTTTTTTCCGCAGCAGCGCCAGGGCCATGCCGGTGTGCAAGACGTTGTAGATGCCGGCGCTGCCGCAGCACAGGTCCGACAGCGGCATTTCGCGAAGCTCCAGGCCGGGCACCAAATGGAGCAGCTGGCGCGGAGCCGTGCGGATTTTCTGGCCGTGAGCCAGGTGGCAGGAATCCTGGTACGTGGCCACCACCGGGCGCGCCGCCATTTCGGTGTTCAGCTCGATGGACGCCAGAAATTCCGTGACGTCTTGGACCTGAGCGGCGAACCGGCGGGCCTGCTCCGCATACGCCGGATCGTGTTCGAGAAGCTCGCCGTATTCCTTCAGCGTCGAGCCGCAGCCGGCCGCGTTGGTGATGATGGCGTCGAATCCGCCCTCGCGCAGAGCGTCGATGTTGCACCGCGCCAGCTTGCGCGCTTGCTCCGCGAGGCCAGCGTGGACATGCAGCGCGCCGCAACAGGTCTGGGCCTCGGGGATGGAAACCTCGCAGCCGTTCTTCTGCAGAACTCGAACGGTAGCCTCGTTCAGCCGCGCGAAGGAAAAATTCGCGATGCACCCGCCCAGGAAAGCCACGCGATAACGCTGCCGGCCCTCCGACGGGAGCACTTTGCCGTAGTAGGGGAAGAAAAACGGCGCCTCCACATTAGGCGCCAGGCTTTCGATGTCGCGCAGCTTGGCTGGGAGGAAACCCAGCACGCGCACCAGCCATTGCAGCCCGCTGGCTTGGTACAAGTACAGCGCGGTTCCGAGAATGCCGAGGTTGAGGCGTGATGGCAGCAGTTTTCGGAAAAAGAAGGAGCGCAGCCGGCGGGCGTGCCAGGGCCGTTGGATCTGCGTCTCGATCTGGGCTCGCGCCGCTTCCACTAGCCGGCCGTACCGCACTCCGGATGGGCAAGCCGTTTCGCAACCGCGGCACGCCAGGCAAAGCTCGATGTGCTCGATGTAGGACGGCGTGATAGCGGCCCCGGCGGCCACCTGCGCCATTTGGTAGATCCGGCCGCGCGGCGAATCCATCTCCACGCGCAGCTCGCGATAGGTGGGGCAGGCGTTCAGACAGAGGCCGCAATGGACGCACCGGTCGAGATCGGCCTGCTGCGGTTGATCGGCGCTGACGAGTTCAGATACGGCCATACAGCCTGCGGCGGTTGAGAAGGCCCAGGGGGTCGAACATTTGCTTGACCTTCTTCATCATCGCAAAGTCGCTCCCCGGCTCGGGCCAAAGATCGGCGCAGTCTCGAAAATCGGCCGGCGCGAATTCCACGACGCTGTTGCCTCGGCGCGGCGGGCGCAGCTCGCGCGGATCGGGAAAATAGCCGTAGCAGACTCCCGACCCGGCGCGAGACAGGGCCGGCGCAGGCAGCGACTCCAGCACCGCACCGACTTCCGAAAGCGTGCACGAGGCTCGCAGCACCGCGCCATTCCCGTGCTCGCTCAGAAAGTCCGGCGTGAATTCGCGGATGTTGCGCCACAAAAGCTGTTCCTCGGCGTCTTCGACGATGCGGGCCGCGCCGAGTTCGCGCGAGTATCGGTCCAGAACGCGCGGGCTGCCGCCGGCCTGGACCAGCAGATCGTAGCCCTCGGACGTTTTGAGAATATCGATGGCCGCCGGCTGCAAGGCGCTCTTCAAAATCTTGTCCCGCGCTGCCACGGCTTCGGCGATGCGGACGAATTCCTGGACGTAGGTGCGTGTTCCGGCGGGCCGCGGGTGCAGCCTGAAATTGACCACCGCCATGGCCGCCAGCGTTCCAAACGAACCGATCAGGAGTTTGCCCATGTCGAGACCAGCAACGTTCTTGACCACCATACCGCCGGTGCGGACCAGCTTGCCTTCCAGCGTGGCGAAGGTCATGCCGATCACCATGTCGCGCGCGGTTCCGTACAGACGGCGGCGCGGGCCGCTGCTGTTCGCCGCCACGATTCCACCCACCGTAGCGTCATCGGAAAAGGCTGGGTCGAGCGGCACCATCTGGTTGTGTTCGGCTAGAATGCGGCTGAATTCGCGCCACAGCAGGCCGGCCTGCACGCTGATCGTCAGGTCGCGCGGTTCGTATTGTAATACCCGATTCAGGGCGCAGGTGGTGATGGTCACATCCGATGCGCAAATCGGGCCGGCCATCCGGTTCTTTGTGCCGGCGCCGCACAGTGTGATGGATTGATGCTTGGCATTGGCGTCGGCAAGCTGCGCCGCAAGCTCTTCCGGACTGGATGGCGAGAGAGCCATGAACCTTCGTTATCGTACCAGCGCGCTACGCGCCACTGCGTGCGCCACAAGGGACAATGGGACTTCATGGAAGTCTTCGACCTGTTCCGGTCGTTTCTGCCGCTGCGCAATCCACTTGGATTTGGGGCCGGCGACTTCATCGAGTTGGCTCTGGCGGCGCTGCTGGCGGCGTTCGCGCTGTTCTCGCGCCCCTGGCTGGAGCCCTATGCGAAGAAGCTCGCGCCGAAGACTGGCTGGTGCATGCTGCTGCTGGCGGCGCTTCCGGTGGCCCTGCGGCTGGCTCTGCTGCCCCACCATCCCGTACCCTCGCCCGACCTGTATGACGAATTCGGGCACTTGCTGGTAGCCGACACGCTGCGCCACTTCCGGCTGGCGAATCCATCGCATCCGCTGCATCAGTTTTTCGAAACGTTTTTCGTTTTGCAGCAGCCGGCCTATAGTTCAATTTATCCCATCGGCCCGGGACTCGCGCTGGCGCTGGGGCGCTGGATCTTCGGCGTGCCTTGGGCCGGGGTGCTTCTGGCGACGGCCGCATTGTGCTCGCTGTGCTACTGGATGTTGCGCGCGTGGACCACGCCCGCCTGGGCGCTGCTGGGCGGGTTGCTGGCCGTGATTGAGTTCGGCCCGCTGAATCAGTGGATGAATAACTACTGGGGTGGCGCCCTGGCGGCGGCCGCCGGCTGCCTGGTCTTCGGAGCGCTGCCGAGACTCCGGGAGAAAGGCCGTGCGCGCGATGCGCTGCTGTTGGGTTTGGGACTGGCCATTCATCTCCTCACGCGTCCCTATGAGTCCATTTTTCTCTGCGCCGCTGTCGCGTTATATTTCGCTCCCGCCTTACGGAGTCTCGACGAGCTGCGCTGGCTGGCGAAACCCGCGCTGCTGAGCTGTTCGCTGGTCATTGTCGCGCTCGGCGTCACCCTGCTGCAGAACAAGCGAGTCACCGGCAACTGGACGATGCTGCCGGAAATGCTCAGTCAATATCAATACGGTGTTCCGGCCGCGCTCACCTTTCAAGCGGATCCCGCGCCGCATCGCGAGCTGACGCCGCAGCAGGAGCTGGAGTACAAATCGCAGCTTTCGTTCCGCAGCGGTCCGGAGACCCTGGCGAGTTATTTCACCCGGCTCGCTTATCGCGTGCGATTCTACCGCTTCTTTTTTCTTGCGCCTCTGTACCTGGCGCTTCCGGTGTTTCTCCTGACTATTCGTGAATTTCGCTATGTGTGGGTGACCCTGACCCTGGCCCTCTTCGCGCTCGGCGTCAACTTCTTCCCGGCTTTCCAGTTGCACTACATCGCGGCGGTAACGTGCCTCTTCGTCTTGGTCAGCGTGACCGGACTTCAGCGGCTCAGGCAGTGGAAGACCCGTGGAATCCCGGCCGGCGCGGACGCCGCGCGCGTGATCGTCTTCCTGTGCGCCGCGCATTTCATCTTTTGGTATTCCCTCCACCTGTTCGATGACACGGATGTTTCCGCGGCGATGCGCCGGTTCGAGACCTGGGACTCGATCAATCACACCAATCCCGAGCGCCGGATTCTGGTAAACCAACAGCTCGCGCAAGCATCCGGGAAGCAACTCGTCTTTGTGCGCTATTGGCCGCAGCACATCTTCCAGGACGAGTGGGTGTACAACGAAGCGGACATCGATCGCGCGCGGGTGGTGTGGGCGCGCGACCTGGGCTCTTTAGAAAACGAAAAGCTCCGGCGCTATTATCCGGATCGCACCGCCTGGCTGCTCGAGCCCGACGCCCGGCCGCCGACCCTGAGCCGCTACGTACCGGAACCGGCCAAACCAACCCAGCGTCCGGAGCCCGAGCCGGCGAAGCCGCCGACGCCCCCCAAGACCGGGGCTCCAACGTTGCGATTCGAGCAGGTGCGCTAGACGATGGATCTGCTGCCTCTGTTCCGCTCGTTCCTTCCGCTTCGCAATCCGCTCGGTTTCGGCGCCAGTGATTTCGTCGAGCTGGTGCTGGCCGCCGCGCTGGTCTTGTTCGCGGTGGCGTCACGAGCCTGGATCGAGCCCTATGCGCGGCGGCTGGCGGAGCGAACCGGCTGGAGCATGTTGCTCCTCTTGGTCCTGCCGGTGGCGCTGCGGCTGTCGCTGCTGCCGCAGTATCCAATCCCGTCGCCTGGTGTATCCGACGACTTCAGCTATCTGCTTCTGGCCGACACGTTGCGGCATTTCCGGCTGGCGAATCCAGCGCATCCGTTGCACCAGTTCTTTGAGACATTCTTCGTGTTGCAGGAGCCGTCCTACAGCTCGATCTTCCCGCTGGGCCAGGGCATCGCGCTGGCGATCGGCTGGATGATTTTCGGTCATCCCTGGGCCGGCGTCGCGCTTTCGGTGGGAGCTTTCTGCGCGCTGTGCTATTGGATGCTGCGCTCTTGGACCACGCCCGTTTGGGCGCTGGCTGGAGGATTGCTGGCGGCCATCGAGTTCGGGCCGCTGAACCAGTGGATGAACAGCTATTGGGGCGGCGCGGTCTCGGGCATCGCCGGTTGCCTGGTGTTTGGATCGTTGCCGCCGCTGCTTCAGGCATGGCGCCGGCGTGATGCCGCGTTCCTGGGACTCGGGTTCGGCCTGCAATTGCTCTCGCGGCCCTTCGAGTCGATTTTCCTGCTACTGAGCGCGATCTTGTTCCTGCTGCCGGCGCTGCGCAATCGCGTCCAGCTTCCGAGAGTTGCTCGCGCCGCCGTGGTTGTGGCGCTGGCCGTGTTGCCGGCCATCGCGTTGACGCTGGCGCAAAACCGGGCGGTCACCCGCAATTGGTTTTCAATGCCCTACATGCTTAGCCGGGATCAATATGGCGTGCCGGCAACGTTCACCGTACAACCGAATCCGGTTCCCCACCGGCCGCTCACGCGCGAACAGGAGCTGGATTACGAGGCGCAGTCCGCCGCGCACGGAGCGGGCGCCGATACATTCTCAACCTACTGGGACAGGTTCGCCGGCCGGCTCCGGTTCTATCGTTTCTTCTTACTTGCGCCGCTGTATCTGGCGATTCCGTTCTTCCTGGCCAGGCTGCGCGAGTTCCGCTTCGCATGCGTCGTGGGCGCGCTTCTGCTCTTTGCCTTGGGAACCAATTTCTATCCTTATTTCTACAGCCACTACATCGCCGCGGTGGCGTGTTTGTTCGTTTTGGTCAGCGTCGCGGGACTGGAACGCTTGAGCGCATTCAGCCTCCGGGACCGCTTCGCCGGTGGAGATGCGGCGCGCCTGATTCTGTTTCTGTGTGGTGCGCATTTCCTGCTTTGGTACGGCGTGCACGCCTCGCGCGACGAGGACGTGATCCGCCAGATGACGCAGTACGAAACCTGGGATGCGATTAATCACGGCGACCCCGAGGGCCGGATCGCGATCAATCGCAGGCTCGCGGCGAGTCCCGGCCAGCAGCTCGTCTTTGTTCGCTATTGGCCGCAGCACCAGTTCCAGGAGTGGGTTCACAACGCGGCCGATATCGACAGCGCGCGCGTAGTGTGGGCCCGCGACCTGGGCACGGGCGAGAACGAAAAACTGCGGCGCTATTATCCCGGCCGCACGGTCTGGCTCCTCGAGCCCGACGCTCGTCCCCCCAGGCTGACTGCCTATCCGGCCGCGAGCCCGTAGGCTCACGCGGCCGAGGGCTCTTCATCCAGCGGCACGTACTCCATTACCATCTGCGAATTCTGGAGCGCCGCGATGAACTCCTCGTCGCGATCCTCCGCTATCTCGTAGTCCCATGTTTCCGAGCCGGCGCTCAAGAAATCGTCGTCTTCTTCCAGGCGGTCCTCCGAATGTAAACCGCTGGCCTCGGTTCGCTCCACGAAGGTCTTTCCCAGGACGACACCTTCCGGAACGTCGATGGCCGCGTAATCGGCCGGCGCCTCAGAGGGTTCACCTGCGGCGTCCGTGCGCTCCATGAAAGTAACTCGATATGTCATAGCGTGGTGGCCTCGGCCGTCTCGCCGCAAATGTCGGGCCAACCTGATCTGGGAAGCAAGAACCGCACGCCGGGTGCGGAACGGCCCTGTAGTATTTTCCGGCGTGGGAAATCCTTGCCTGATCAGCTCAGCTCTTCGGTGTAGCTGCCGGCGAGCCGTGGCGCACGCACTCGTGCGTGCCGCGTTCACACTCGTGTGAACGCCTCGAGATGCGCTGAAGCTTCGGCCAAGCGTTGGCACGGTTGCCGGCACGGCGCGCATGAGTGCGTACGCCACGAATCGGATGGATCTTTACGGACGGATACCGGTCGGAGCAGTGCGTCGAGACCGGCTAACGGCGCTCATATGGCAAGATGTCTTCAGAGGTCATCACCGGCGGGACAGCGCATCGCGTGCACAGCTCGACGTATACGTTGGAAGATCAAAAGCGGATGGCCAGGGCCAAGAATTACCTGGCCTGGCAAAGCCGCCTGATCCTTCCGGCGCTGGGACCAAGAGTCGTGGAAGTGGGTTGCGGCGTCGGAAATTTCACGGGGCAGTTGCTCGATCGCCAGGCCGTGATCGCCCTGGACCCGGAGCCCGATTGCGTCCAGCGCCTCCGGCAGCGCTATCCGCGGCAAGCGAATTTGCACGCATTAGTTTGCGATCCCTGCCAGGCGTGTTTCGCCGACTTAGCTCGATTCCATCCGGATTCGTGCGTGTGCGTGAACGTGCTGGAGCACATCCAAGACGACCGGCAGGCGCTGGACGCGATGGCATCCATCCTCGAAAGCGGCGGAGCAATTGTTCTGTTCGTGCCCGCCTTTCAGGCGTTGTATGGGCCGGTGGACCGGAATCTGGGACATTTCCGGCGCTACCGGCGCGGCGACATCGCGCGGTTGGCGCATCAGACCGGCCTTCGCTTGAAGAAGGCACACTACGTCAACCTGGCCGGATTCTTCGGCTGGTGGATGAATGCGCATGTGCTCAAGCGCGAGGCGCAATCGGAACGCCAGATTGAAATTTTCGACCGCTTCGTTGTTCCGGTGCTGTCGCGCTGCGAAGCCGTGGCGCCGCCGCCGTTCGGCCAGTCGTTGTTGGCTGTGCTCGAGAAACGTTGAGCCCCGCGCGCCGTTACCAGCCCGTCTTCGCCATGCGGTCCAGAATGATTGCGCTGTATTCGTCCATGCGCCCCGGTCTCCTCTTCAGAGGCGCCGGGATGATGGCCGCTAACCGGGCCGCCTGCTCCCGGCTGACCTCCGAAGCATGCACGTGGTAATAGAATTCGCTGGCGGCTTCCGCGCCATAGACGCCCGGTCCCCACTCGATAACGTTCAGGTAGAGCTCCAGGATGCGGTTCTTGGGCAGCAACGCCTCGACCAGCGGGACCAGGGCGGCCTCGAGACCTTTGCGGATCAGGGAGCGCTCGGTGGTGAGGAACAGGTTTTTGACCAGCTGCTGCGTGATGGTCGAGCCACCTCGTCCCAGTCTTTGGCGCTTCATGTCGTCTTCCAGAACCTTTTGCATCTCGACCCAGTCGAAGCCATGATGCTGGAAGAAGCGACCGTCCTCGGCAGCGATCACAGCGTGCTGAAGATTGGGCGAGATGCGGCGCAGCGGAACAAATCGATAGCGCTTCTCGTAGCGGCGGTGCTGCCGCATGGCTTCCACGCGGCGCTGCACTTGAACCATCGTGACCGGAGGATTGATCCACCGTAAAGCGAACACGGACGCCGCGCACAGGCAGTAAAGGCCCAGCGCGAACAAAACCACGCCGATGAGGATCCCGCTGATCAGCCCGCGCCGCGGCCGCTGCGACAGGGCGGAGCGGGAGTAAACTCTCGAGCGCTTGTTGGACGCGCGGCCGGGCACTGCTATCAATTTCGCACGTCGTGGCTCGCTGAGTGGATTGCTATCATCGGACTTTGCCATGACCACCGTTACCCATCTGGAATGCAGCGTGTGCCGCAAGCGGCGGGAGACCGGACAAATCCACAACCTGTGCGAATGCGGCGGGCCGCTGCTGGTGCACTACGATCTCGAAAAAACAAGAGCCGCCTGGAGCCGCGATGCCGTGGCGAAAGGCCCGTGCAGCATGTGGCGCTACGCGACCCTGCTGCCGGTGCGCGATTCGAGCTCGGTGGTTTCGCTGGGCGAAGGCATGACGCCGCTGGTGCGCGCCACGCGGCTCGGCGCGCGGCTGGGCGCGAAAGATCTGTGGGTCAAGGACGAAGGCGTCAACCCCACCGGATCGTTCAAGGCACGCGGGCTTTCGTGCGCGATTTCCATGTGCCGGGAACTCGGAATCCGCAAGGTCGCGGTCCCGTCGGCGGGCAATGCCGCCAGCGCGACGGCCGCTTATGCGGCCGCGGCAGGCATCCAGGCGCATATCTTCATGCCGCGCGACGTGCCGCAATCGAATTACATCGAATGCCAGGCCTTCGGCGCGCACGTGACGCTGGTGGACGGGCTCATCAGCGACTGCGGCCGCGTGGTTGCCGAGCGCAAGGACGCCGAAGGCTGGTTCGACGTGAGCACGCTCAAGGAACCCTATCGCATCGAAGGCAAGAAGACCATGGGCTTCGAGGTGGCCGAGCAGCTCGGCTGGACTCTGCCGGATGCCATCTTTTATCCCGCCGGCGGCGGCGTCGGCCTGATCGGGATGTGGAAGGCCTTCGGCGAGCTTGAGGCCCTGGGATGGATTCCCTCCCAGCGGCCCAAGATGATCGCGGTGCAGACCGAAGGCTGCCAGCCGGTGGTGCGGGCGTTCGAACGCGGCGAAACGAAGAGCGAGTTTTGGGAGAATGCCCACACCGTGGCCGCCGGCCTGCGCGTGCCGAAGCCGCTGGGCGACGCCCTGATGCTGGACGCGATTCGCAAGAGCGGCGGCACGGCCATCGCGGTCAGCGACCAGGAATTGCTGGACGCGTCGCTCCAATTGGGCGCGGATCAGGGAATCTTTTGCGCACCCGAGGGCGGCGCATGCGTGGCGGCTCTGAAGAAGCTGCTTGCCAACGGATTTTTGAAAGCCCAAGACCGCATCGTGCTGTACAATACCGGCGCGGGTTTGAAGTATCTGGAAGCATTTTCCACGCGCTTTCCGCGAGCCACCGCATCCGAACAGGACAAGCTGGGTGGCTTGATTACGCCCCGCTAGGCAGGACGAACGCGGCAGTGTTTCCGGCGGCGCCCGTCAGTTGCTCCAGTTCGGTTTGAAGTTGTTCACAGAAGAAATCACTATGCTAAGCTCCGGTTTGACCCGAAACTTCATTTGGCTGATTTTATTGTTGCTTGCGATCTCCACCAGTGCTATCGCGGACACTACCAGTTACAGGGGCACTTTACCCGACGGCGCGACCTACCTCATTGAGGTTCCTTCGCCGTGGAATGGCACCCTGCTGCTTTACAGCCATGGTTACGTCTCGCCGGGCAGCTCCAATCCCGCGCACGATGTCGGCGATCCGGCAACCCAGGCATTTTTGCTGGCCAATGGTTTCGCGCTGGCCGGCTCTTCATACGCGCATACCGGCTGGGCCATCCAGGAAGCTCTCCCTGACCAAATCGCTGTCCTGGATGCTTTTGCTTCCCTGGTCGGGTCGCCCACTCGCACCATTGCCTGGGGACACTCTCTGGGCGGAATCATCACGGCCGGCCTCATCCAAAGTTTTCCGGAGCGATTCGATGGCGCTCTTCCTATGTGCGGCGTACTTTCCGGTGGCGTTGGCACATGGAACCAGGCGCTCGACTCCGCATTTGCCTTCAAGACCCTCCTGGATTCGGGCGATTCCCTGCAACTGGTGAATATCACCAATCCCTCAGCCAATCTTGCCTTGGCGGAAAGTATTCTGAGCGCCGCACAAGCCACTCCGCAGGGCAGGGCCCGGCTAGCGCTGTCCTTCGCGCTTGGCGACCTCCCTGGCTGGTTCGATCCGGCCTCTCCGGAACCTGCGTCCACCGACTTTGCCAGTCGGGAAGCCAATCAATTCCTGTGGGCGCAACAAGTCGATTTTCCTTTTGTCTTTGCGCTGCGCGCCGAATTGGAGTTTCGTGCCGGAGGCAATCCTTCCTGGAACACGGATGTGAAGTATAAGGTTCAGCTTCGTCATTCTGTGGATAAGGACGAAGTTGAGGCGCTCTATGCGGAAGCCGGTTTGGAGTTGAAGGCCGACCTTGAAACCCTGAACAATGCCGAACGCATTGCGGCTAATCCGGCATCCGTTCAATACCTGGAAAACAACATCATTTTCAATGGCCATATTCGCTTCCCTGTGCTGACCATGCATACCTCGGGAGATGGGCTGGTTTCGAATCAGAACGAGAGCGCTTATGCAGATGTAGTCCGAGAAGCGCGTGAAAACCGCCTGCTGCGCCGCACCTTCATCCACCGCGCGGGACACTGCACCTTTACTCCGGCGGAAACCCTCACTGCCCTCCAAGAGCTGCTTCAACGGTTAGATAGCGGTGTGTGGCCGGATCTGGATCCGGCTACCCTCAACGCGGAAGCTACGGCACTGGGCCCGCAGCTAAACAGCGCTCCGCCGTCTTTCTTTGATTTTTCGCCGGCAAAATTCTTGCGGCCTTTCGACGCGTTTGATGCGTCGAGTCTGCCACAGGGCCGAGCGAGCAACCCGGGCACGACGACGTTGGACTCCGAGGAAGACGGCTCAAAGTAGCCAGCGTAGGAGTGCGAACATGACGTTCGGGTACCCGCTTGCGGTCGGGCGTCGAAACTTATCACCGTTTCAAGTCGATCAGCCGATCGAACCGCCGAAACCTCCGGCGCGATTAATCGAGTCCCCGGTCTGGACGCATTTCGAAACTCCAAGCAGCGCGCTTCTCATTCCCAATCCGCTATACACGATGCTCAGTGAGATCAAATCAGCCAGTACACGACTAGACACGCTTGAAAAACCGACGGAGCGGCAAGCTGCTTGACATCTATGCCGGACTTTTTTTGACATGCTCTGCGAATTTTGGCACACTGAAGGAGTGTTTTCGGAGTCAGTCTTTCCCCTCGGTGTTCGCCCTGCTTTTGATCTCGGGTCCGCGGTCGTAAACCTGCCTCTGTAGCCAAGTCAAGGAGC
>DASQHQ010000018.1:0-80225 GCA_035632015.1 Bryobacteraceae bacterium | reverse complement strand
CCTGCAGGGATTCTGGTCCAATAACAACGCGACACCCATGGAGCGGCCCAAAGAACTGAACGGGCGCGCCACCTTGACGGACGAGGAAGTGGCCAAGATGAGGGTGAAAGCGCATGAGCTGTTCGGCGGCAACGGAGACGCCGCGTTTGGCGACCAGGTCTACAACACGGTGCTGGCGAACGTGCTGGGAGTCAAGTCGGGTTTCAAGAGCACAGACGGTGAGACCGGCGACTACAGTTCGGTGTGGACCATAGAGAGGGTCTGGGACAACCGCACTTCGCTCATCACGGATCCGCCAGACGGACGGATGCCGCCCTTGACTCCGGATGGGAAGAAGAGGCAGGAGGGTGCGTTCGCGGGGATGCTCAAGTCGCCCAACGGCCCAGAGGACCGGGGCCTGTCTGAGAGGTGCATCACCTACGGCTCGCCGCAATTGGTGGCGGGATACCAAAGCTACTATCAGATTGTGCAGACACCCAAGGCGGTGATGTTTATGACGGAGATGATTCACGATGTCCGCATCATTCCCATCAATGGAGGTCCGCATGTGTCATCTAATGTGACCGGATGGCAAGGGGATTCGCGCGGCCATTGGGAAGGCGACACGCTGGTCGTCGACACCACCAACTACAAGCCCAAGGCGTTCATGTCGTATTCCAGCGAGAAGCTGCAGGTGACGGAGCGCTTCTCCCGCACAGGCCCGGAGACGCTGACGTACGAAATAACGGTCGACGATCCGCTGACATGGACGAGGCCGTGGACCCTGATGATCCCGCTGCATCACTCCAACGAGCCGGTTTTTGAGTATGCCTGCCACGAAGGCAACGAGGGCATGGTCGGAATCCTGGCTGGCGCGCGGGCGGAGGAAGCCGCGGCGGCGAAGGCGCACAAGAAGTAATTTTTCCGGTTTAGAAATCCCTATAGCGGCCAGTTGCGCAACCGATCGCGAAGGGTAGTCTCGCGCTCGCCTGCACATGACGGAGTCCCTAGGGGAACGGTTGTTAGTCGCCAAAATCGCCTGCCCTGTCCGTATTCGGTCCGTCGGTCATTTGGAAACATCCCATTTGAGCGTCGCTGACCCGTACAGTAGGTGTCATTCGGGAAGCCGCGTCGCGGTCGGGCTCGCGCCGTTTACTCTTGGCGGAGCGCAGCTAGAGGATCGATTTGTGTGGATTTCCTCGCCGGAACGTAGCAAGACAGCAGAGCGACGGCGCTGAGTAGCAGCGGGGCGCCAACCAGCAACGTCGGATCGCCGGTGCCGGATGCGAACACTGTCCCTAATGCGGCCGTGAGTGAGGACAGCGCCCGGGATATGGCGAAAGCCCCGGCGAACCCGATTACAGTTCCCACCAGGATGAGAGCTCCGCCTTCGCGCAGCACCAGTCTCAGCACTTGGTCGGCGCGAGCGCCCAGCGCCACGCGGATTCCGATTTCTTTGCGACGGCGTGCGACAGAGTACGCTGTTACACCGGCCAAACCGATGGACGACAAGACCAAACCGAACAGGCCCAGACTGGCATAAAGGCTAGCTCCCACGCGCAGGTACGCATCCATCTGGTCGAGCTGGCGCTGGAGCGGTTGCATACCGAACACGCTGAGATTCGGATCGATGGCCGCGATTTCGCGCCGCACTCCGTCCACGGCGTCGGGACCGGCCAAGGCGCGGATCAACACAGTGATGCCTCCCACCGGCGGGTGAGCAAAGGCGCCTCTGGCGATCGGAATGTATATGACCGGCGACTCGCCGTTCATGCTGAAACCCCCGCGGAGTTCCGGCACAACCCCAACAACCTCGTAAGACTGGTCGGCTCCGCTGATGCGCTGTCCAAGCGGACTTACATGTCCAAATAACGCACGCACCGCAGGTTCGTTCAAAATGGCGCGCAGAACGGCCCGGTTAGTCGAGCTGTCCCTCTCATCCTGCTCTGTGAACTCGCGCCCGCTCCGAACGGCCACGCCGAGCGCGGTGAAGTAGCCGGCGCCCACTGCTTGCGTGCTGATGCGCTCGAGCATCTGCTGCGGGCTGGAGTCGTCACCAGAGAGTGCATTCACCTTGAAATCCAGGATGCTTTGCCCCGGGGCGAAAGGCACCCGGTCGGCCAGGGCCACATTCCTCACGGCGCTAACGCCGCCTAGGCGTTCGCCCAGCTTTTCGAAGAGCGACGAAGCCTGCTCGGACGAGTAGCCATCGCGCACCGGATCCATGGAAAACACATACAGGTGCTGCACATCCACGCCCTTGCTCACCGCGGATGTCTTCTGGATACCGAGTATGATAAAACCGCTTATCATAAGCACCATCAAGGAAGCAGCCACCTGCCACACCATCAGCAGATTTCGCAAACCAAATCGGCGGTAGCCGCGCAACTCGACCACGCCGCCCTCCTTAAGGGATGTCACCAGGTTGGTCTTGACCGTTTCGAGCGCCGGCGCGAGACCGAAAAGCAGTCCGGTGATGACGGACACAGCCAAGGTGAAAAACAGCACGCGCCAATCGGGACTGATGTCGATCTGGTAGGGAATGTCCACAGGCAGTCTTAGACTCGCTGCCGCGTGTGATAGCCAGAGCGTGAGCAGCAGACCTGCGATACCACCGCAGGTGGCAAGCAGCACGCTCTCGGTGAGCAACTGCCGGACCAGGCGAAACCGGCTGGCACCGACGGCCAGACGGATGGCTACTTCGCGGCGGCGGCTGGCAGCACGCGCAAGCATCATATTCGTCAGGTTCATGCACGCGATGGTGAGAATGAGCCCTAAGAGCGTTCCATAGAAACCATACAGGATCGGCATGGCCTCGCGTGGAAGCGGAAAAACACTGCCACCTGGAAAGAGATGCACGCGCCGGCCTTTGCGGTCGCGGTCGGGGTCGAGCGTCTCCTGGTCCAAGTGATGAGTCAGGGAATCGAGGGCGCTCTCAGCCGACTGCAGCGTCACTCCGGGCTTAAGGCGCAGCACGACACGGAATACGCGGCGGTCGCGGCGGTGCAGGACGTCATCGGACAGCTCCGGGGCCAGCGCCGGGGGCGCCGTGGCGGGCACAAACAAGTCCGCCGTCAGAAATGGCATCACCCCTAGAAAATCCGGCGGCCCAATGCCGACGATGGTCGCGGTTCGCCCATTGATGCGGATGGTTCGGCCCACTGCGTTGGGGTCGGCCTTCAGACGGTTGCGCCAGAAGCGGTCGCTAACGACCACCTCGGCCGGCGAACCCGGTTTGTCGATTTCCGGACTGAAGAGGCGCCCGCGGGCCGCGACAGTCCCGAGCACAGGAAAATATTCCGGCGAGACTATATGGCCGAATATGCGTTCCTTCTTAGCATCCTTCGCTCCTTCGAGAGCCACGCTGAACGGCACGCTTTGTTGGAACGCGGCCGCGCCCGCAAACATGTCGCCCTGCTCGCGGTAGCGCTCGAAATAAGGATAAGAGACCGGCGCCTCCACCAGCGCCAGCCGGCCGGCGTCGATCGCGCCCGGCATGTCACGAAAGATAATAGCATTCACTTCGCTGAAGACGACCGTCGGGACGCCGATCCCCATCCCTAAAGAGAAAATTCCGACTAATGCGAATCCGGGTGATTTCAGCAGCGCCCGCACAGCATACACCACATCCTTGCGGATGTCTGTGACCAACGTGCTCAGCCTCATTGGACACTCTATTCTGGCGAAGCCATCTTGAGCTTATCGAAAAATCCAACAGGCCGCTCAAAAGCAAAAGGGAACCCCAATCAGTGCAAAGCGATACCTGCCTTCACGACCTCGCGAACTCAACTAACCTTCGTTTACCAATGAACCAGGGCTCCCCGGGCGAAAAGTCGCCGACTCGGACATTTGCGGTAACGTGGACGTCCGCGGTCACCGGGATCGCGACGGCGCGATCGGCACCACCAGCGCGGGCGTCGCGAACTCGCTCTCTCAGGCGCCCCGATACTTAGCATTGTCGAAAGCGATGTCCGGAATCTGCGTTTGTCGTGGTTCGTCCATTGCAATTCTTGGATGCCGGCCTTTGATCAGGGCGGAAATACCGGACCATTGGGAAGGTCGATGGTAGTGCCAAGAGCGTCTTCCGCCAAGTGGGCTTTTCGTGTTGAATGGAGGAGGCGGAAGGCTTGCGGACGCGTCAAGACCTGATGTTTTGGGCCCAGGATTCGGCACCTGCGCTCGACTTATTGCGACGCTGCACCGTTTCATACTGTGCCGCCATGTTGCAGATCCCATCTCGACCACACACAACCCTCTTTCTGTGGGCCGCGGCGCGAGGAGCGGGCTACCAGGGTGGCGAGTGGCGCATCTACCGACGATGACACGACGAGTGCATGCACACAACCTGGGTTTCCTCGCACCTCAGAGGCGGTGCGTGATCTCAGACGCCGATTGCTGCCGCCACTCCCTGGCAGCATCTCTGGCCGCAGTTGCCGCACCCTCGAAGTCACGCTGCGCCAAAAGGATGCGGACTTCGTCAATAGCGAACATGGTCTGTTCCGCCCGTTGCACGTCGCGGCTTCCAGGATCCTCCCCGGATGACATTATCGCCTTTAGATGGGCAGCGACCTCCGCGACCAGCGACTCGGCTTGTGGGCCATTGCCTCGGTGCAGATGCACGACGAGATCTCGGATGTCGGCGATCAGATTTGAAGAATTCGGCAGATCGGGTTCAACCTTTCCCGGGCTTCCGGCGCCGACTCATGCAATGGCCTTTTCAACCAATGTGCCGCACCTTTGCAAATCCCGCAGTGGAACATGACACGAGCGTTCTCCATAACTCACGGGTGTCAGCCCAGTGTCATCCAAGGGCACGCGCAAAAGATTCACGGTGCTGCCCGCTGGGATGGTCACTTCCATGGTCCCGCCGCCCGGCAGGGAGACGAAGCCGGCAACTCCTGTCTTTAGTTTGTAGGACTGACTCTGCACCTGGGCACCTGTTTTCTACCAAGAAAGAAGAGGACCGCCCAGCGCTCTCGGATACGACGAGGCTCTCAGATCGAGGTGTCTTCAGTATTGCAGCTATTGCGCCAACAAGCAATCGCATCAGGCCTACCCAGCCAACTCCAGAGTCTTAGTTCGGGGAACGCATAATGAACGAACTGCTGTCGAGGATCTTGCTCCTCGCCATTTCTCCGCGCAACGTGGGGCACAAAGGAACGGTCTAGGCCGATGTCGGCAAGTGGGGGCATTCAGAATGAAGTGAGTCGACAGACCAGGCTCCTCGGCCGAATTTCGTCTAAGTTCAACAACGACGCCGATAAGCCTGTCTACTTGGTGGGCCTTCGGTGATCCAGGCAGAGGGCAACCAGGTCCGCAACGTTCGCTTCACCCACGCACATAACCGTATCTGCACCGCCCCAGTAGATCTTCACAGTCCCATCGGACTCGGCAACCGCGCCGCAAGTGAAGACTACGTTGTGAACATACCCGGTTATCTCCCAGGGCTCTTCCGGCTGCAAAATCCACGAATCGCCCACCCCGATAATTTTCGCCGGATCTTGAAGGTCATGCAGGGCAACACCCAAACGATAGACCGATCCGGCCATGGTCTGGAAAGCGCCGTGATAGATGGAAAGCCATCCCTGGCTGGTTTTGATCGGTGGAGCGCCCGGACCGATCTTCATCTCGTCCCAGTGATATTGTTCAGGCCGCATGATGAGCCGGGAATCGCCCCAAAAACGCAGATCTGGAGAATAGGAGATCCAGATCGACCAGGGTGCGATCTCCGAATGCGGACGATCGAGCCGGGCATAGAGGCCGTTAAACTTCTCGGGAAAGATCACCACATTCCGATAATCCGCTTCCGTGATGAGGGAGAATCTTTCCACGTGATCGAAGTCGCTGGTCTTGGCAAGCGCGATCCGTACTCCATTTCGCGAGTAAGCGCTGTAGGTAATGCAGTACTCCCCATCCAGTGCAGTCACCCGCGGGTCCTCGACACCGAACTCCTCATATTCGGCAAAGGGACCGTCCTTCGCAGGAGTCAGAAAGGGCTCCGGATCGGCGACGAAGCGGAATCCGTCGTAGCTTCGCGCCAACCCAATAATGGACCGGCCCGTGCGGAGATGGGAGCGGAAAAGCATGATGTATTTGTCCCGATGCTTCACCACCGCCGCATTGTGAACGGTTTCGACTGGATACGGAATCTGGGCCTTAGTGAGGATCGGATTCAGGCCGTATCGCCTGACGATATCCGTTTTCATAATGAGTCCCCTGCCTCCAGTTTGAAAATATCCGCGTAGACTCGTTCGTACGCCTGCACCATGGTCTCGATCGAGAAACATTGCTGGACGCGCCTGCGGCATGCGGTGCGATCAATTTCGTCAACTCGTTCCAGCGCCACTACGGCTTCGTCGACGCTCGCGACCAGAAAACCGGTCTGCCCGCTGAGGATCACTTCGCGGCAGGAACCCAAGTCCATCGCGATTACCGGCACGCCTGCAGCATTGGCTTCAGCCAGGACAAGTCCGAATCGCTCCGGGATCGTGTTCAGGTGCAGCAGAGCTCGGGCACGCGCGAACAATTCGTTTTTACCCGGCACGTCCACGGGCCCAATGTATTGGATGGATCGATCGAGGTGGGGCTCCACTTGCTCCCGAAAATATGTCTGATCCTGAATGATGCCCGCGATGAGCAGGGGCAACCCGCTCCGTCGAGCAACTTCGATCGCCAGGTGGACGCCTTTGTCCGGGTGAATTCGCCCGAGGAAAACCAGGTCCCGGCCCATCGCTTCCTGGAGCGGGTACAAGGACAGGTCGATGCCGTTGTACACGGTAGCCAGGTAGTTCAGCCCCGGTGCACGATCGGAGTCGCTGATGGAAACAAAATATCCGTCACGATACTTGTCATAAACCTGCATGATCCTGGGCGACGAGAAGCCGTGGATGGTAGTAAGGACCGGCGTTTTCACGAGCCGCGTGTAAGACAGCGCCATGAAGTCGTAATGGCTATGGATCAAGTCAAACTCAGCAGCATGCTCGAACACTTCGGAGATGTGAAGATATTCGGCGACTTTCGGATCTACCGAACGGTCCTCTTCGTATCCTTTGTCAACTACGGCGCGCAGGTGGGCACGAGTCACCGAATCCGCAGTGGCGAACAGCGTCACATCCCAGCCCCGGGCGACCAGTCCTTCAGCGATGTTGCTGGCGACCGTCTCCCAAGCGCCGTATTGCCTGGGAGGAGTGCGCCAAGCTACGGGCGACAGGACAGCCAGTCTTTTGTTGGAGGCGGTCATGCTGGAAACGGTCTTCTTTAGTTCATCGCGACCAGCACGTCCCGGAGCGGAACAGTTGCGAAACCCGTGGCGTGATCGGCCAGGCCATACGGGATGATCAGTTGGCCATTATGGAGCAGAGCCCCGCAGGTATAAACGACATTCGGCACGTACCCTTCGCGCTCGTTCTCGTTCGGCTCAAGCAAGGGTTCGCGAAGGCGGCCGATTACCTTGCTGGGATCATCGCGATCCAAAAGAAACGCGCCGATGCAGTATTTTCGCATCGGGCCCACACCATGGCTCAGGACCAGCCAGCCCGCGTCGGTTTCGATAGGGGATCCGCAGTTGCCGAGCTGAACCAGTTCCCACGAAAACATCGGCTTGAGGAGCGCCTGGCGTTCATTCCAGAAGTGGACGTTGTCGGAGTACATGAGGTAGATATTTTCGTTGTCCTGGCGCGAGAGCATGGCGTACAGCCCGTTAATCTTTCGCGGGAACAGAGCCATGCCTTTGTTTTGGGCGGCCGGTCCGTTCAGTGTGATGAAGCGAAAGAGCCGGAAGTTCGAAGTCTCGACCAGTTCCGGCATGACAACTTTGCCGTCGAAGGCCGTGAACGTCGCGTAGTAGCTGTGAGTGCCGTCCTCGTTCTGGAAACGGACGAACCGCGCATCCTCGATGCCGTTGCTTTGCGAGCGTGTCGCTGGGAATAGCACGCGCTCAGACAGCTCCTGCTCCGGACGAAACTGGACCTCGTAGTTGGACCGGGCCAGGATCCAGATCCCTCTTGCCGCGTCTTGATCTTCTTGCGGCATTCCGTCCGGAAGGCGGAACTGCTCGGCTTGGAGACTGGCGCGAAGCTCTCCTAGCGCGAACGACTCTCCAAGTTTGTTCATGACCCGGCGCATGAATTCGCTGCTCAATCCTAGTTCAACGAGCTTCCTCGTGAACAGGCCCTTGTCATAAACGGGATTTGGGACTTGACTTGGCTCGGTGAGGAAGCCCGTTGGAGTGAACACCTCGATCCGATGATCGGGATAAATGACACCGGTTCGAAAAGTGATGGAAGAAATGTGTCCTTCCCCGGTGGCACGCAGACTCAGGATGAACCGCAAAGCGCCGGTTGGTACGCCGCTTTGATCGGGATGCGGAACGATGGAGGGATTGAACAGCGCGGCGGATTCCAACGAGTACTCGGCCAGGAAATACGAACCAATCAACAGCCGCCTTTGCTCGGAGAGGCACTCGCCACCCGATAGCGTCTCCCGCACTTGCTCAAAGCGTTCCAGAAAAATGTCTCGGATCCGCTGGTGCCGCTGGGAGAACTCGGCGGAGATCTCCTCCAGCAGAGAGCCGACTCGCTCCTCGGGAATCGACATGATTCGTGAGATGATGCTGGCCGTCCGTTCGGGCCCCCCAGGGCTGAAGGGCCTCAGCAGAACGCGCGACTGGTCGGGTTGGAGGATGGTGGAAGTGCGATTAACGTGAATTGCAGAAGAAGCGGTCATTACACTCCAACGGCGATCGGTTCCTTGAAACTCGTCACCATGTTTTGCGCCAGGCGCATTTCCGCTAATGAAAGCAGAAATGCCAAGGTGGATTCCGCTCCCTGGTTTCCATTGACCCGATCCACGTGCAACCCATCGCCGCAGCCGCCGCTCTCGGGAGAATAGAGTTCCAGGCCGAGATCGTTCCAGCCCAGGAACCAGTCGAAGGCGCGTTGCGCCTGTTCGTACCACCAGACATCCGACGTGGCGCTATAGGCTTCCAGACAGGCCGAGACCATGGCTTGAGCCTCGATTGGTTGTTGGTCAAAATTGGCGCGAGTGCCGCCTCGCCGGTAGAAACCATTGCTGCCGATCGGCCGGAAGTGGCCCTTCTCGGAGATTTGCAACTCATTCAGCCAGCGCAACGCGTGCAAGCCTCGCTCAAACACCTGTGCTTGTCCGGTCGCGTGTCCACTGAGAATCAAGGCGTGGGCGAGCTTGGCGTTGTCGTAGGATAGCTGCTCTTCAAACCAGCACCAGTCCGGCTTGGCGTTCCTTTCGAAAAGTTCCATGAGCCGGCAGGTGAGCGTCTCGCGAGTCTGGTTGACAAAGCTGTCACCGCTCAGGCGGCGCAGGTACTCGTGAATGCCGATCAGCCCGAATGCCCAGGCCCGCGGCGAGGTGAAATCCGTCAAGGCCGGCAAGGCCTGTGCGAAGAGCTGTCCAGCCATCATCTGGAAGCTGCGGAACAGCGAACGTCCCACGCCAATGCCGAGGGCCCAGAGCGCCCGGCCATGACAGTCCTCCGATCCGCGCTCGTCGAGCCAGCGGCGGTCGAAACTCAGGTGGTTGTGGAAGCGTCCAGTGTGCGTATCGAATGCGTGATGAACAAAAGCAGCGGAAGTGGTGGCGACGCCCAGCACTCCCTCTGGCTCTTCGCCTAGTTCGCCGAGCAGCACGGCGAGGATAAATGCACGCGCGTTATCGTCGGTGCAATAGCCCTCCGAAAAATTCGGCACGCCGAAAATTGCGTGTTGGAAGACTCCGGTGGAGTCGGTCATCCGCCACAGATGATTCATCTTCAACTCGGGGAGCTCCCGTGGCCTGTGGTCGAGTGTTTTGCTGACCAGAGATTTTCGCGAGAGGGCCGCTCCCTCCAGCCGCGATGACTCAAAGGAACGCATATATAGCTGCGCGACATTGCTCCAGACCATCTCCCGGCCGATCCGGTAGGCGTTCTTGCGCATCGCGTGCCGGCAGGTATCGTCCCTGAGCAAGGCCATCACTTCCCGCGCGATGGCGGGCGCATCGCGGAATGGCACCAGCACTCCGCGGTCCTCGGCCAGCAATTCTTCGGCGTGCCAATAGGGCGTGGAGACTACCGCTTTGCCCGCGCCAAACGCATAGGCCAGGGTGCCTGACGTGATCTGCGCTTCATTGAGATAGGGCGTTATGTAAAGGTCCGCAGCGCCGATGAACTCTTTCAAATTCTCGAGTTCTACGAAATCGTTGTAAAAAATGACGTTCTTCTCGATCTTGTTTTTCTTGGCCAGCATTTCGAGGCTCACGCGGTAGGCTTCGCCATGCTCGCGCAGTTCGTTGGGGTGGGTGGCGCCCAGCACAATGTAAACCACGTCCGGAAACTCCGCGAGAATCTGCGGCAGAGCGTTGAGCACGTATTCGATGCCTTTGTTGGGCGAAAGCAGGCCGAATGTGAGCAACACCACCTTTCCTTCCACACCAAACTGGTCCTTGAAGTAGGTCGGATCGACGAAGCCCACGTCGGGAATCCCATGCGCGATGAGATCGATTTTCGCCGGCGGCGCCTCGTAGATGTCCTGCAGCATCCGCCGCCCGCGCTCAGCCATGGCAACAACGCGCGTCGAAAGCGCGATTAACTCCTGCATGACGCGCCGTTGCTCTGGTCTCGGCTCACGCAAGACAGTATGCAGCGTTGTGACCACCGGCATCCTCAACTCGCGCAGGAACGCCAGAATGTGACCGCCGGCGGGCCCGCCGAAAATGCCGAATTCGTGCTGCAGGCACACGATGTCGACGTTGCTGATGTTGAGGAAATCCGCGGCACGCAGATAGGACGACAAATCCTGCTCCTCAATCTCGAAGCGAACCACTTCCGGATACTCGTAGCCACCCTTAATGTCGTTCACTGACACACAGAAACACTGGCTTTGAGGGTACGCAGCGGCGACAGCCCCGAGTAGGTCAGACGTAAATGTCGCAATGCCGCACTTGCGCGGCAAGTGGTCGCCGACGAAAGCGATCTTGCGAACTCTCGAATGTTCTTGCATGAGGTGTCTCCATTGCAGAGGGAAACGTCAGCGCCAACAGAGGAGCTGTGTTGTTACTGACTTAGATCGCGAAAATCGGGGGCAGCACTCTTTCTTAGGGTCCGACATAATCTAAGATCATCTCCTCGAAGCAAGGTCGAATTTCTTCATCTTGTAGCGCAGCGTGTCGCGAGTAATCCTCAACAAACGAGCGGCCTGAGTCTGATTACCGGCGGCCGCATCCAAAGCCTGAACGACCATATGGCGCTCGTGCTCCAGCAGTGATAAGCCGGCTTCGGGTAGTGACACTAAGGCTGATCCGCCATCGGGAACTTCAATGCGCAAGCTCGCGGGCCGAATGTAAGCCGTATCTTCGAGTATCATCGCGCGCTCAATCGCGTTGCGCAGTTCGCGCACGTTGCCGGGCCAGTGGTAGGTCAGTAGAAGGCTCTCCGTTTCGGGCGAAACGCCCTCGATCTGCTGTTTGAACTTGGCATTGTAGTGTTCGATGAAAAAGCGCGCCAACGGCAGAATGTCTTCTGGCCTTTCTCGCAGCGGCGGGACGACGACCTGAATTACACCCAGACGATAATATAAGTCCAGCCTGAAAGCTCCTTCTTTGAGCGCCTCGCGGAGGTTCTTATTGGTGGCGGCGACGATGCGGATGTCCACATGGATGTCCCGTAGTCCACCCAACCGCCGAAAGGTCTGGTCTTCGAGCACCCGCAATAGCTTGACTTGCAGCGAAAGCGGCATCTCGCCGATTTCGTCCAGGAACAAGGTGCCCTTGTCCGCCAGTTCAAACAAGCCGCGTTTTTGCGCCCGCGCATCCGTGAACGCACCTTTCTCGAAGCCGAACAGTTCACTCTCAAGCAGAGTCTCGGGGATTGCAGCGCAGTTGATCGCCAGGAAGGGCTCGGCTTGTCTTGGACTCTGATCGTGCAGAGTTTTGGCGATAAGGTCTTTCCCGGTCCCGTTCTCGCCCTCGATGAGAACGGAAGTTGCCTCGCTAGCAGCTATCCTGCGAGCAAAATCAAGCAAATCACGCATGGCCTGCGATTCGGCGATGATACGGCACACAACCGGGTGTGACTCTTCGGTAATGTCTTTGATCGTTGCCACCACGCCTTCGACGGAGTTGGTATCGTCGCGGAGTTGCGCTGTTCGGATCACGACCAGGCGCTGTCGTCCGTTCTTCACGTGAAGATTGAACGTTCCGCTCGGTAGATCAACAAACTGACAGCCGATCGTCCGGCGCATGCCGCCATCCGGCTCGCAGGAACTGCAATGAAACAGAGCTTGGCAGTTTTGCCCGATGAGCTCGCTGGCCACCATGCCGAAGAGGCGTTCAGCGGCTGGATTGACACCAAAAATTTGCAGGTCTTCCCGGCAAAGGACCACGGCATCAGAAAGTTGATCGAAGATCGCCTCCAGGAAGCGGGCCCGCAACCCGCGGCAAATTTGCGGCTCATCCTCGGAAAACATGACTCTGGCAGTGCTCAAAAGACACCTCCTTGGCAGCGCAGCCGCAGTCTGACGAACCGCCAGCAGCGGAAAACAGCGGGGATAGATGAAGAGGCGACGCTTTGCGCGGCCGCCCCTCGGCTGGATCGAGCCGGCTACTAGCGATTATACCGGCGCTGGCCGCCGCCAGCACCGAATGAACGCTCCGGTTTCGGGCGGGCTTCATTGACGTTCAGGGCTCTGCCGTCGAGCTCCCTGCCATTCAGCTCGGCGATGGCGCGATCCGCATCCGCGTTAGCGCTCATCTCGACAAATCCGAATCCCCTCGCTTGGCCGGTATCCCGGTCAGTGACGAGGTTCACGCGCTCGACGGGCCCGTACGTCTCGAACAGAGATCGAACCGCAGCTTCGGTGGCCCCAAAGTTGAGGTTTCCTACAAAAATATTCTTCATGCTTTTTCCTTTGGCTTACAGATTCGTGAATAGGGGCAGGATCGGACGAGGGCGGTTGGGCCGGACTAATGCGAAGATGCCAAAATTGTTGAGCTCTTCTAGCTTACCATGAACCCCTTGAAGCCCAGCACTTCACTAAACTAGGTGAACTGACATTCTGGATCATCTCCTGACGGCGCTTGACACGCAAGCTGAACTTAACCGATAATAGTTAATGGCTGAGCACTCCTGCCCACTCGCAAACCGTCTGAACTAAGTCCGGCGGTCTGATTCCCTCCTCTTAGGCCCACCAACCCAACCCCTGGGAGGTTGCCATGTTTGATGCACAGCAGAAGTCTACCGGAACCGGGTACACAGCCACGGCCGCCCTGCTTTCCATGGCCTTCATCTTCATTCCTGCGATATTGATGGTCTCGCGTCCATTCGGATACTTCGCTCTTGCCCTGGCGATTGGGTGCAGCGCACTCTGCGCGACATTGGCGTGGATGCTCTGGAGAAAGTTTTCGCGGAGATCCATCCCCTCGATCGCAATTCAAAAGGGGCGAAGCGAAATGGCCAAATCCGGGCTTCTCGCGATTCCATTATTGTGCGCTGCGTTGGGCATGCCAATGGTCCGTGCGGCCGACTTCTCGAGCTATCGCGGAATGCAGTTTGGCATGAATCTCTCGTCGGCGGCGAAGCAGGCAGGAACAAGCCCAACCGAAGCGAGAACAGTTCACCAGCGGCCGGCCGTGATTCAGGAAATGGACTACCGGTATGGCTCGCTGTCCGGGGCTCTCTTGGAGGCAGACCCAGTACGAGACACCGTGTTGTCTTTTTTCAATGGAGAGCTCTTTCGAATGGTCGTCACGTACGACCGCTTCAAAACTGAGGGGATGACGGCAGAGGACATGATCCAAGCTGTATCGGTGACCTACGGGACCGCCACCAGGCCCTCGGCTGAGATTGCCTACCATTCCATTTATGGTGAGATTGCGCCGGTCATCGCGCGATGGGAAGACTCGCAATACGCATACAATCTGGTCCGGTCTGGTGATCAAACCAGTTTTGCCCTGATCCTCTATTCGAAACGACTGGACGTGTTAGCGCAGGCGGCGATCAAGGAGGCCGTTCGTCTTGACGCACTAGAGGCGCCGCAGCGGGAAATCGAGCAGCAAAAGAGACGTGACGACGAACAACGCCTCTCTCTGGAGAAGGCCCGGTCAGTGAACAAAGCGAACTTTCGGCCCTAAACTCCTATGGTTCCGCAGCACCCTAGTCGAGTCATTGGGCCCGGAGCCATCCTGGTCAAAATTGGGACGCCACTCCCGGAGCCGCTGAAGCTGGAAAGCGACTCAGCTGCGACGCACTGGGCATACATCGCAAATAACCTCAACGGTCGCCAACTTGCGGAGCAGCTGGCCACTGCTGGCTGGACGTTCTTTTACATGGCCGGTTCGATCAGGACGGCGGCCTTCGGGTTTCAGAGGCAAAACATGGTGAATGCCGCGCTCAGGCGCAGCATCGCGAGCGCAGAGTTGCAAGGATGCAATTGCCTGGTAATTGACGACGTTGCCATGCACTCGTTGTTGGGGATGCCTTACATAAGCGTCTCCGCTCATTCGCGTCATATTCAGGATGGAATGGTCTTCTCGAGTCAGTGACACAGACCGGGAGGCCCCGCAACGGGCTGCGCGACTTGAAGGACCGAAGAAAGAGGAAGAAAGACGCCGACTCTAGCAGGATTGCGGGAACCACGAAAAGCGTGGGAACCAGTGACGAAGCCGCTAGACGAAGCGGCGTGGCAAGCATGGTTAGCGAAGAACCGCGCGCAACAGCAGCGCAGAAACGCAGCCCGCGTCAAGGCCGTGAGGTGGGTTTCGGCGGTGACATTGCTTGTCGCCGCCGGCCTGGGCTCCTACGTTACGCCTTACGGCGTCTTCGTGAGATGCGTTGTAGCCTTGGGCGCAATCATTGTGATGTTCGACGCGCTCCGTTCGCGGCACTACGCCTTCACGATCGTGTTTGGAACGCTTGCGCTGCTGTACAACCCGCTGGCGCCGGTTTTCAGTCTTTGGGGTGGTTGGCAACGGGCTCTCGTGGTAGCGACCGCAGTCCCGTTCGTCGCGTCACTGGCTTGGCGCAAGGCGAGAAAGGCGCAGCATGACTATCGGTGTGATGTCGGCAGCTACAGGGGCCCGGTTTCAGGCTGATTGGCGTTCCATGGCCCCCGACACCGAAACGTGGGAAGGCGAGGGAGGCTCAGCATCGGCGCCGCCCGGCGTCTCTGCGGCCTCGATGAGCGGAACCGCCAGTCAGGTGGAGTGGGCAGAGCGAATCAAGCGCCAGGTGAACGACGAGTTTGATCGCGTGGCACGGTCATTCCGATCAGTTGCCGTAAAGCAGAGCGATGCCGAGCGCGCTGACACGGAAGCCATTCTCGCGATCCTCGAAGACAAGCGGGCTGAAGTGATGAGCAGAACACAGGCCGGCTCCTTCATTCACGACTGGCAGGAGATCAGTGATCAGGTGCGACTCATGATATTTCACGATGCTCGCTACCAGGCGATCAAGGCTAGGAAAGCGGTGCGGCGGTGACTACGCAAGGATTCTAGTCCGATCCCGCCCAAGGGCTCACAGATTTCAACTTAAGTGGAGGCTGGAAACATGACACTCAGACCGTTATACGACCGCATCGTGGTGAAGAGGATCGAGGAACAAGAAACCACGCGGAACGGCATCATCATCCCCGATTCTGCCAAGGAGAAACCGCAAGAGGGAGAGGTCATCGCCGTCGGGCATGGCAAGCGGCTCGAGGATGGCAAGTTGGTCGCCCTGGACGTCAAAGCCGGTGACCGTATCCTCTTTGGGAAGTACTCCGGCAGCGACACCAAGCTGGATGGCAGCGAGTACATCATCATGCGCGAAGACGACGTCCTCGGCATTCTGGATGGAGCTGCCCGGTCCACCAAGGCAGCGGGCTGATTCAAATCGACTAATAAGGAGACCATCTATGGCAAAACAGATTATTTATAGCGACGACTCCCGTCAGGCGATCCTGCGCGGCGTCAATCAACTCGCCGAAGCAGTGAAGGTCACCCTTGGCCCCAGGGGGCGCAATGTCGTTCTCGAAAAGAAATTCGGCGGACCGACCATCACCAAGGACGGTGTGACGGTGGCAAAAGAGATCGATCTGAAGGACCCGCTCGAGAACATGGGCGCCCTGATGGTGCGCGAGGTGGCGTCGAAGACCTCCGACGTTGGCGGCGATGGCACCACCACCGCCACGATTCTGGCCCAGGCGATTTTCCGCGAGGGCGTCAAAGCCGTGACGGCGGGCGCGAACCCGATGGCCATCAAGCGTGGCATCGACAAGGCCGTGGAAGTTGCCGTCGAGGAAGTCAAGAAGCTTTCCATGCCTGTCTCCGGCGATATGATCGCGCAGGTCGGCAGCATTTCCGCAAACAGCGACTCTACCATTGGCAACATCATTGCCGAAGCGATGAAGAAGGTGGGCAAGGACGGCGTGATCACGGTTGAAGAATCCAAGACCATGACCACCGAGCTAGCGACGGTGGATGGCATGCAATTTGACCGCGGCTATCTCTCACCGTACTTTGTAACCGACCACGAGCGCATGGAATGTGTTCTCGAAGATCCTTACATCCTGATTCACGAAAAGAAGATCGGCAGCATGAAAGACGTGCTTCCACTTCTTGAGCAGATCGCTCGCGCGGGTAAGCCGCTCTTGCTGATCTCCGAGGAAGTGGAAGGCGAAGCCCTGGCGACGCTGGTGGTCAACAAGCTCCGGGGAACGCTGAATGTTTGCGCGGTGAAAGCGCCCGGCTTTGGCGACCGCCGCAAGGCGATGCTGGAAGACATCTCTATCCTCACGGGCGGCAAGGCCATCATGGAAGAGACCGGCATAAAGCTGGAAGGCGTCCAATTGGACGACCTGGGTCGCGCCAAGCGAATCACCGTGGACAAGGACAACACCACCATCATCGATGGAGCGGGAACGCAGAACAACATCGAGGGCCGGATCAAGCAACTTCGGAACCAGATCGATGAGACCACCTCCGACTACGATCGCGAGAAACTGCAGGAGCGCATGGCCAAGCTGGCCGGCGGTGTGGCGATCATCCGAGTAGGTGCGGCAACCGAGACCGAGATGAAAGAGAAAAAGGCCCGTGTGGAGGACGCTCTCCATGCCACTCGCGCAGCGGTCGAGGAAGGCATCGTACCGGGCGGTGGCGTTGCGCTGCTGCGGGCATCCATCGCGCTCGAGAAACTGAAACTCGAGGGCGACGAGCAGTTCGGTGTCAACATCGTGCGCCGCGCGTGCGAGGAGCCGGTCCGGCAGATCGTGGTCAACTGCGGAACTGAGGGCGCTGTCGTCGCCGAGAAGATCAAGAACCAGCCGCATCCTAATTTCGGCTTCAACGCTTCCACCGAACATTACGAAGACCTGGTGAAAGCCGGCGTGATCGATCCCACCAAGGTAACGCGCACGGCTCTGCAGAATGCGGCTTCCATCTCTTCTCTCATGCTGACAACTGAGGCCATGATTTGCGCGGCTGTGGAGGATCTGGACAATTAGCTGCTGCCAAGGCAGTAGCGGTAAGGAAACGAATGAACAAAAGACTTCAAAAGCGACACAAGCGCCAGGTCTCGCGCGCAAAAGATCACGTTAGGCTCTCGGTGCCGGACCTGAGAACGCCGGAAGAGGTTAGGCTCGCCCGCGAAGCGAGCCGCCCCACTGATGGGCGGACCAAGGGTCCCCAACCGAACCTGCGAAATTCGATGCCGGTCCGAAATAGGGCGATCTCTCCGTCCGGCAGTGCGGCGAAGGCTGACGTCTAGTCGGGCTAGTGACGAAAGGGAGTGCCTGTGTTATCTTCACGCTGTCCACATTGCCGATCTGTCGACTTTAGAGGCGTAGGCGTACGAAATGCGCTCGAGAAAGCTCTCTACTGGATCCTTCTTCCCTACCGGTGCGCTCTCTGCGGCCGCCACTTTTTCCTGTTTCGATGGCAAGCTCCCATTGGGGGGACGGCCTAGGAGCGAACCAGCGGTAAGTGCAGCCTCCTCGGCATTCCACCAACAATGGCGTGGCGCGAATGTCACGAGTCCACCAAGCGCACCCGCCAATCGCTCAGCCGGTCGCAGCACGCTCTCGATTGGGCGAACACGCCCGATCCGTTCCGTCAGTACGAGGGCGTGCCGGTGCTCGACCTGCCAGCAGATCCAGCCGTCCCTGAAACGCCACCACTCGACGTCCTTCACAATATCTTTGGTAGTGCGTCTGCCCGTGACGGTCCGACTTCCTTTCGGGACTGCTGTTCTATTCCGCTGCGATCAGCGCCTCCAAACGCGTTCCGCACACCCAACCGAATTGCACTTCCTCACCCGGGGTCGGAAGGAGTGGCCCGACGGGCTATCCCTCAGACAGGTGGCCGAGCAGCGTGCCCTGGGCGATGTCGGCCTGAAGTGGGCTGGCCGCTCTGCGCCGATCGTGTTCCTCTTGACGAGCATTGTGTGGCGCGAAGCGTGGAAGTACCCCGACCGCGCATATCGATACTGCCTGCACGACATCGGGCACGCCTGGTAAGCTCTCGCGCTTGCACGGCACCGCGAGTGGATTCACGTTCAGCGAGGCAAAGCCTGCGCCTCAACCAGCGTTGTTCTTTGGACAACACCTGACGAAAAGCCCAAACGCTTCGCTTCTGCGAGCATCTTGTGATGGAGTTGGCCGAAACTGGTGTCCCTTGACGGTGGCAGGCGGCATGAATTGAGCCCTGGAGAAGATCCTCACGATGAGACATCGAGGAAGCACACCGCCGTTTCGCACACCCACCGGCGAGATTCTGCCTGGGAGCATCGCGGAGGTCGCCTATGTCCGCCTGGGCGGGCTCGATCAATGGGTCATGATTCGGGGCGAGAGCGTTGCAAATCCGCTCTTGATCCTGGTGCATGGCGGGCCCGGTTTCCCCGAGATGCGTCTTTTCCGCTGCTTCAATGCCCCACTTGAGAAGAGCTTCACCGTCGTCTATTGGGAGCAACGCGGCACAGGAAAATCGTTCGACTCCAAAATTGCCAAATCCTCCATGACAGTCGAACAGTTCATCGCCGATCTCGACGAGCTGGTTGATATGGTGCGCAAGCGCTTCAACAAGGACAAGGTCGCAATTTACGGACATTCCTGGGGCTCCGCGCTTGGCATGCTCTATGTTGCACGCTTCGCGGACCAGGTTTCAGCCTATGTGGGCGCCGCACAGGTCGGCGATTGGCCGGCGAGCGAGGTTATATGTTACGACTTCACGCTGGCGGAGGCAGAGCGTCGGGGGAATCGCAAAGCCCTCCGCGAGCTTCATGCCGTCGGTCCGCCGCCGCACACCGGCCAGAGAGTAATGGTGCAGCGCAAATGGTTCACACGCTTCGTGGGCATGGTGCGCGGCATGTCGATGTGGAGGTTGTCGCGGATCATTCTTGGCGGACCGGAATCCTCGGTGCTCGATTTAGCCAATATTCTGCGGGGCACGCTCTTTTCCACTTACTCGATGTGGGATGAAATCTCGGCGATCAATCTCAAGAAGGCGGCGCCGGTGCTGCAGGTGCCGGTGTTCTTCTTTATTGGTCGCCGCGACCATGTGATCGCCCCGGAAACTAGCGTCGCCTATTTCGACATGCTGACCGCGCCATCGAAGAGACTCGTCTGGTTCGAGGAATCCGCACACGAGCCGCCGGTCGAGGAACCGGCCAAGTTCAACGCAGCCATGGCGGAATTGGTGCGGCCAGTGGCAGCTGTTAAGCCCTGATAAGCAGGCGCCACGTGAGTTGACGGGCAACGCCCTGGACCTAGACTGGGACGATATTCGAACCACAAAGGCTCCGCTAATGAAAAGCATTCTATCGAGAGTGCTCAAGCAAACAGATCGTCGGGGAGTAGGATAGCGTCGGCGCGAGCGTTGCCGATAGAACTCATTGAACTGAGCCGCTGCGAGCCTACCGGGTATTGAATGACGTTTTGCCGACGAATGCGACGCTCAGGATGCCCGAAATGACATAGTTGGAATGCTGCGAAGGGATGCGAGCAACGATACGAATGGCCGGAGATGCGGTAGGACAAACCTGGACGCGCGGAGTTGCGAGGTGCAGGCAGAGATCCGCCGAACCCGAAATGTGGTGTAGAGACTCGACGAAGAAGGGTCGCACGATAAGGTCATGAAGTGTCCGGCACCATAGCCCGTTCTGGATGGATGACTTCGATGGTGATCAACCGCCCGAGCTTGCAGATCGGACAAGACCAGCGATCTTGGACGTTGGGATCGGCAAGGTTGTGGGAATCGGCTGGCGCAGGAGTTTGGCAAACAGCCAGCCACCGCATCCAAGGTCATGCTTGCGCTGGCCATGCTGCGCATAGTCCTTCCATTCGAAGCTGACGCAGCCGTTTTCGAGAGCACGCAGGCTCTGGTTGGAGATGGCCACACCGTAGGTGTACAGTCGGCTAGCGTTCCCGCAGCAGCAGTGCCAGATGGGCTGGTTGGGAGTGGATCGTCCGGCGACCCAAAAGTGGATCTGTCCAGAATGGGGCCGGTGGGATACGATCAGGTTGAGACACATGACTCAAGCGGAGCCGCAAACGATCTTTGTGATTGGCGCGACTGGAGTGCTTGGAAGATCCGTGATTCCTTTGCTGAGGTCCGCTGGGTTGCGGGTTCGGGCCCTGGCTCGATCAGCCGTCAATGCAACGCGTCTGAGTGAGGCTGGCGCCGAGGCGGTGGAAGCTGACTTGTTCGATCCCAACTCGCTTCGGCGCGCCACGACGGACACTTTTGCGATTCTGCATCTGGCAACCAGAATTCCCGCGCGGAACCAGATGAGCCGCGGGGGGGCCTGGGCTGACAACGATCGGATACGCAGCGAAGGAACCCGCAACGTTGCGGAAGCGGCGTCCGCGAACGGGGTCCAGGCAATCGTCTATCCGAGTGTGTGCTTCGTTTATCCGGATCACGGATCCGGATGGATCGACGCGAACACGTCAAAAGTGACGCCTTCCAGCATCACTCGGTCCACGCTGGAAGCCGAGGACACAGTATCGAGATTTGCCGCTCGGGGCGGGCGCGGCATCGTTCTGCGGATGGGGCAGTTCTACGGTCCCGAGTCAAACCAAGTTCAGGAGGAGCTGCGCCTAGCCCGCTGGGGAGTGGCTACGGTCTTCGGGCCGAGCGACAGCTATCGTTCCGTGATCTGGATCCAGGACGCCGCTTCCGCCGTGGTGGCGGCGCTGCAACACGCGGCTTCGGGTGCGTTCGACATCGTGGACGACGAGCCTCCGACCAACCAGACGTGGATGGATAATCTGGCCGCGGCGGTTGGGCGCAAGCGTTTGCATCGCTTACCGCAATGGGTAGTCCGCCGCGCGGTTGGGCCGGAGCTCAGCGACATTCTCTCGCGCAGCCGTCGCGTCTCGAATTGCCTCTTCAAAGACGCAACCGGATGGCGGCCCGGCGTATCCAGCGTTCGCGATGGCCTGGCGCTATGCGCCAGCGGCTGCGGATCGCAAACTTGAAAGTGCCCAAGCACGCAGCGGCTGTTTCCCTGCATGGAGTCTCGAAACGCTATCGCAATCTCCTGGCGGTTCACGATCTCACGCTGGAAGTGACGCCGGGTGAAATACTCGGATTTCTCGGTCCGAACGGCGCGGGAAAAACAAGCACCATCCGCGTCTTGCTGGACCTGATTCGCCCCACCACGGGCCAGGCATTTATCTTCGGCCATGATTGCCAGGCTAGTGGCATCGAAGCGCGCGCGCTGGCCGGCTATCTGCCTGGCGAAATGGGCGTTTACTCCGACATGGCCGGACGCGAAGTGCTGGACTTGTTAGGCGGTTTAACGCGACAGCCCGTGCGTAAGCAGTATCAGTGCGAGTTGCAAGAGCGGCTGGAGTTGAAAGAGGCCGACCTCCGGCGCAAGCTCCGCGAATACAGCACCGGAATGAAACGAAAACTCGGTTTGATGCAGGCTCTTCAAGCGGAACCTCCTCTGCTGATCCTGGACGAACCGACCGATGGGCTCGATCCGCTGATGCAGGAAGCCTTTTACGAACTGCTCCAGGAAGCCCGCGGCAAAGGCCAGACGGTCTTCATGTCCTCGCACGTGCTCTCCGAGGTGGAACGCATCTGCGATCGCATCGCGCTATTGCGAGGCGGCGAGCTGGCGCTGCTGTCGACAGTTGCGGAAGTCCGAAAGTTGGCTCCGCGGCGCATCACGGTCGTGTTCCGCGAAGATGTGACAGCCGCGCCCACACTTCCCGGCGGGCACAAGGTTGTTGGCGTGTCCCCGCGCTGCTGGCAGCTCGAAGTCGAAGGCGCGCTGGGCAACCTAGTTTCGATTCTTTCGAGTTTGCCGGTCGAAGACATTCAAATCGAGCAGCCGCGCCTGGAAGATGTGCTGGTGAAGTACTACGGAGGCGGGCCAAAATGAGAGACCTGTGGTGGCTGCTGGGCTATTCACTGCGGCGCGTCCGCTCGCTGGTGCTGGCCGTGGGCTTGCTGCTGGGGGGCTTCCAGTTAGTACTCATCGCGGTGGCCAATTCGCTTCAAGGATCAGACGCATTCGGGCAACTCGAGAATCTGGTTCCACCGTTCGCGCGCGAACTCATGGGCCCCTCGGTGACGGCGATGCTGTCGTTTCAGGGAATCGTCTGCCTGGGATACTATCATCTGGCTGTGATGGGCTCGCTGGTAGCGTTGTCCATCAGCCTTGCGACCATGCCAACGTCGGAAGTGGAGACGGGCTTCATCGACTTGATCCTGGCCCGCCCTCTGGCGCGGCACTGGATCATCACGCGTTCGATTCTGGTGGTCGTGTTGTGCACCGCCGGGCCGGTTGTACTGATGATGGCCGGCACTTGGATCGGCCTCGGCACGCTGGTGCGGGCGGGCGTCGCATGGCCATCTGCGAAACTGATTCTGTCCCTGGTGGCGAATCTGGGTCTGCTGCTGTTGTGTTGGGGCGGCATCGCAATGGCAATCGGCTCAGTGTCCCGCCGCCGCGGCGTGGCGGGCGGGCTGGCCGGCTTCGCTGCTTTGGCCACGTTCCTTCTCGACTACGTCGGGCGCATCTGGCGACCCGTTGAATCGGTGGCCTGGCTCTCGCCGTTCCGCTACTACAGTCCGTCAGACCTTGTGATGGGCAATCCGCTGCCGCGATCTAATCTCTGGGCGCTGGCCGGGACGGCTGTGGCCGGCTATGCGCTGGCGTACTTGCTGTTTTCCCGTCGCGACATCTCCCGCTGAACCGGGCAGCTATCGCCGCTGAATCAATGGCTCATTCAAAAGCGGGCAAATGGATCTGTGAACAGGTCCATCTGGCGGTTACGCTTTGACAGGAGGTTATGCTATGAAGCACTTGATCGGCGCCCTGGTCACGCTGGCATTCCTGCTCGGCGCCACGACCCGCGCGTTCCCGCAGGATCGAAAGAAAGGCGGTTCCACGGATCTGCGGGAAAAGAATATTCAAACCATACTCGACATATTCCGCATGATCGAGGACCGCGATCCCCAAAAACCCAACCCGCAGCGCCAACTCGAACTGGTGAATACGAACGTCGAATTTCATTGGCCCGCGTCCCTGCCTTACGGGGGCAGCTCGCGGGGTATCGCGCCGCTTCCCGATCGTCCGAGCTGGGGAGCGGTTTGGACTCCACTACAACCCACCAGGGCCGAGCGACGAATGGACCCGCGCGTAGTGGCGGCGAATGACGACGAGGTTGTGGTCCTTTATCACCAAAGAGGACTCAGCGCCGCCGGCGACCGCTACGACGGGGAAGTGCTCGGGCTGTATCAATTACGGGAAGGAAAGCTGGCGCGCGCGCAGATGTTCTACTTCGACGAGGCGGGCGCCACGGAATTCCTGGCCCGGGCGAAGAGTCAACTAAGCAGATCGAAGTAGGGACATTGGACCACCACCATGCCATGCAGGTAGTCGAGATGTACCATTATGGGGTGGGAAAGACCGCCACTTCCGTGGACCTGGCTCTTCACCCGCCGCCAGACGGAGCGGTTCTGTTCCGGTGGCTTTACCATGAGATCCGCTCCGCCATCCTCGAGGGCCGCCTCCGGCGCGGCGCACGGCTTCCCGCCACCAGAGAACTGGCCAAGCGCTATCGCATCTCGCGCGGCACCGTCATCAGCACGTTCGATCAATTGCAGGCTGAGGGATACCTTGAGGCAAGAGTTGGGGCGGGAACACGCGTCAACACACATCTGCCTGAGGACCTCTTACCCGCCAAGAGCGGGGTTTCGGCTGCAGGCGCAAGGAAGTCACCGCGGCCCAAGTTGTCGAAATACGGGCTGCGTCTCACTCCAGCGCCGGATGTCAGGGTGCCGCCGCCGCGGCCGTTTCGTCTGTTGACGCCCGCTTTCGATGCGTTTCCACTGTCCCTGTGGAGCCAGATTGCCTCGCGCCGCCTGCGAGGCGTCACCAGACAACTCCTCGCCGATGAGAATCCGCGGGGCTACAGACCGTTGCGCGAAGCGGTCTCCGCATATCTCGGCTCGGCACGCGGCGTCCGATGTACCTGGGACCAAGTGATCATCCTGGCAGGAATCCAGCAGGCGCTGGACTTGACGGCTCGAATCGTACTGGATCCGGGTGACGAAGTGTGGCTAGAAGACCCCTGCGCCTTCCTGGTGGCGGACATGTTCCGGGCGATGGGCGCGCGAGTCGTGCCGGTGCCAGTGGACGATCAAGGGCTCAACGTGGCCGAAGGACGGCGGCGTTCCCGGCGGGCGAAGCTCGCCTACGTCACCCCTGCGCACCAGTTCCCGCTCGGAGTAAGCATGAGTGCCAGCCGGCGTCTGGCGCTGCTCGACTGGGCTCGCCAGAGCGGCGCACTCATCTTCGAAGACGACTACGACAGCGAGTACCGGTACGCCGGCCGGCCGCTTCCCTCTCTGCAGGGTATCGACACAACCGGTTCGGTGATTCTGGCGGGAAGTTTCAGCAAAGTGCTCTTTCCGAGCCTTCGCCTCGGATACCTGGTGGCGTCCGGCGAACTGGTGGAAAAATTCGCAGCCGGCCGGATGCTCATGGATCGCCACTCCTCGCTGATCGATCAAGCGATACTGTGCGATTTCATCACGGCGGGGCACTTTGGCAGTCACATTCGCCGCATGCGAGAGCTGTATGCCGGCCGGCTCGCGGTGCTCTGCGATGCGGTCCGGCGGAAACTGCGCGGCGCGCTGGAAATCGGTGAAACCCAAGCGGGAATGCATACTGTCGGATGGCTGGCCGTGGGATTGGACGCCGGGGCCGTCGCCAAGGCGGCTATGGAAAGGAACGTCGAAGCGATTCCGCTGCGTCGATTCTGTCTGAAGGCCCGCCATCCCGAAGGTCTGCTGCTGGGATTCGCCAGCGTCGACGACAATGAGCTTCGGAGGGGAGTGGATCGGCTGGCGGCCGCGCTGGAGGATTGTTCTAGGAGATCATCGAATGAGCCGGGCGCGTCTCTTCGAGGTTCGCGGTCCGGATGAGCTAAACTCGATTTCAATTTGAAACGTTCCATTTTTTGCGACAGCGGTGCTGTGACTGATCGGCGCGGTGATCTACGGCGACATCGACTCATCCAGGAGGCATAACCCCGCGGATCTTTCCTGACCTGCCTAGCAGCCGCCGATTACGCGCGGTCAGTCGCGCCGCGTTTTATCGAATGTACGTGCCGCTGATTGTGCCGAAACGGTTACCTTCGGGCACAAGGGTACGAGTCTTGCGCGTGGAGCCGTCTGGAAGACTTAGAACTGCTTTTCGGCGTGGAACTTAGTGCCTATGAGCGCAACCGAACGGGAGATGACATCGGCAAGGTTCTCGGCGGCCATTTGTTGCTCCACTCGCCGTATACAACCGTTCGCGAGCGACAGATAGCAACGGATAGCACTGCTGAGGAATGCATCCCACATAGGACACGTTTCGAACTTTTGCGGCCTAAAACGGGGTGTGCTCGAACTTGTCGTCCGCAAAAAACTCGGTCCGGCCTGTCAGGGCTCGTTGCAGAGACTGCAACCGCTTGCAAAAATACAGAGTTGCTCACGCTCTACCGGTTGTTCTTCTGGCCTCGCGCCGCCCAGGTGGCCTAGATTCTGTCCCTTTCGCAAACGACTCGCTTTATTTCAAGAGCGGAAGGTGAACCCACGGCGAAGGACGCGACCGCTCGCGTTATCACACGGCCATATGTGCGTGGGGGCGCTGAAACGCCTCCTGCGTGGGGGTTCCGGTACGCCGGGCAAGGTTCTCGGCGTCGCTCACCAGTTGATTGAACGTCTTCGGTCTTTTTTTTAAAGCTGCCCATCTGTTCTTCAGGCTCACGAGTCTTAGATCACTTCTGTCTGATCCATGTTCCAGCGCCGAAATGGCTGTTTAAGGCCATCCAATTCCTTGGCTCGTGTTGCGAGACTCCGCCCTACAAGTCTCCGGAGAGCCCAAACTGGGCAAGGTCAAGGTATCACTCATCCGGGCAGGCACTGAAACGCCGCCTCCCGAGGAGTCCCGTGGGACAGAGGAATTGCCGAGGGTACGCCGTCTCCAACCTGCCACTTCGACAAATCTTCTACTTGGAGCAGTAGACGCTGAGAGTGCACGAAAATCTAACGCCTGTCTACTGAAACGCCATCCGCTCCCGCTGCGGGTACCTTGAGAGCCAACTCGAACGGGCGCGCAGGACTGCGCAGTGTGGACTACTGCGTGGTTTGCGGCGCTGGAATTGAAAGCCAGCCGGGTAATTGACCAGTTACATCATCGCCATCGCTCAGCAGCGTTTCGTAGAGTCCTGGACGCCATCGCGAGTGCCCTCCTGACGCCGGGACCATCTAATCCTGGATAACGACGGCACGCACAAGGCTGCGAAGGAGGACCGTACGTAGACCTCGCTTTGCCGGACTCGTCGGAGGTGTATGCAATCCGGCGGCTGCCGGGAAGAACCGGGTATACGCTGGATTCGGTTTGAAGATATGGAATTGGCCTTGTGGTCGTCTTCAGTGACGGGGAGCACCCAGATGTCGAATTTCTGACCGCCGACGGCATAAAGCAGGAGGCGCCCGTCCTGGGTTCAGTCATAGGGAAACTTCCTCCCGTTCGTGAAAACAGCGTCAGTCTGTGACACATTCTTCGACCGCCGCCCGGATCTCGAAATCGCAGGAGGTACTATGGGCGAACCGCAGGTCGCGAAGTCGTTCAATGTTTCCGCAGCACACCAGGCAGCGTCCGCACGGGCGAATCTATTCCAAGTCGGGAGGCGTCTCCCGAGCGATCCAGGAGTCGTAATCGCCCGTGTAGCTGGCTCGTTCCTGAAGCTTACGGATCCGTTCTTGAATGGCTGCAATCTCGTTGTCTGCCAAGGATGGCAGCGCTTGAACGCGCGCTTGCACGGCCTCCGCCTGTGCAGCGCCCCGGGCCTCGGCGGATGCGTACAGGGCATGAAAATCCGAGCCTCCATCCCCTACACCGATGTAATTTTCGATGAGTTGCTTAGTCACCTCGCGGCTGTGCACGAGCGAAACCCGAATATTTCCCTGGCCGGTTACGACGTTGCCAACACCGAACACGCGCTCGCAGCCGGAATATCGCGGCAGAACCTCGTTCTCAAAGGTGTAGTATTCCCCCTGCATAGCGATCCCGGGAATGATCTCGGGCACCGATCCGATCGAAGAAATCACCACTGGGGCGCGCAACTCAGCCTCTGAGCCGGGGATTGGTTCCGCTTTCCGGCCCTCCACTCGGGTCTCCGTCACCTTCAGGCCGGCCAACCTTCCACTCTCCACCACGAGTTCGGTTGCCAACCTGCGCTCCTGAAATCGAAACAGATATTTTTCTCGCGCCAGACGAAGCATCTTCTGGCGAATCGACTCGGTCTTGGCGATTTGTTCAGGGGTTGCGTTTTCAGGAGGCTGCGCCAGCGGCATGTCCTGTTCCCGCCGGCGGTAAATGAGCAGGCAGCCTTTCACGCCGCAATCCTCCGGCTGGATGCTATGCAGCTTGCAAATAGCCGGGATGCCTTTTTTTTCGAGCTCGTGCATGTTGGTTTGGACGCCACGAGCCTTCAGCGCACGTTCGTAGTTCTCGATTTGCAGAACCTTTACCACGTCGAGGGATGCGAGCCCGCCGCCCACCACCAAGGTCTCGTCCGGCGTATCGTAACGCGGTCCCACATAGCCCTTTTCATTTTTGTGGTTGTACCAGTAGATGAAGGGGTTTTGGTAAATGAGCCCCTTGTCCACAAATTGCTGCGCGCCGGGAACTCCCAGCTCTCTATCGCGCCAGGCGCCATTGGCCAGAATCACCGCCGAAAAGCCCCAGTTGTCGCAGAGATCCTGAAGGCTCAGGTCGCGGCCGAGCTTGGTGGAAGGAATGAAGGAGACGCCGGGCTTTTTCAGACGGGCATCGATGCGCGCATATTCCTGTTTGCGCTGCTCCACGTGCCAGCGCGGCAGGCCATCTTCGATTTTTCCATAGGGCCTTTTGTTCTGTTCAAAAACAGCCACTCGAATCCCGCGGTCCGCCAATATTTCCGCCGCGACGGAACCCGCAATTGCGCCCCCGACAATGGCGACAAAGTATTGTCCGCTCTTAGGCATCAATAATCAATAGGCCTCCAGATTCGAGAATGCCTGCGATCTTACCGCGGGAATGGCCCTGGGAGTACTGCAAGTATGCGCTGCTCGGAGAGGGTGTCACCGCTGCCTTCCACTGCTTGACCGATCGAGATTGGCCATCTGGTAAACGCAATCATCTTCGTGTACGCACGCTCGAACGGCCATTACATACACGTGGGCAGATGTTGGCGCGTATGCGGATTGTATTTCCCTTCCCGCCATGCTATTTCTTTAGGATACCTAGGAGAGCGGCAATGGCATACGTGATAGCAGAACCGTGCATCGGCACCAAAGACACCGCCTGTATCGACGCCTGCCCCGTGGATTGTATTCATCCGAAAAAAGAAGAGGCCAACTTCGCGGACGCGGTGATGCTCTATATAGACCCGGTGGAATGCATCGACTGCGGCGCGTGTGTGCCGGTCTGCCCGGTCTCGGCGATTTTTGCTCTGGACGATCTGCCGGAGAAGTGGTCAGAATTCGCAGGCAAGAATGCGTCCTACTTCGGCCGCTGAGTCGCTGCGGAAACTGCCGGTTTCCCGCGGCCGCATCCTCCTGGGGCTTGCCGGGGGACAGCAGGTCACATCAGTTCAGCAATAAACTCCTGCACGGCCTCCGGCGGAATTCCAAGGTTGCGAAGCGCCAGCGGGCCGCCTTCGTCGAGGATCGGCTCGGACTCATGCAGCGCTGGCAGATCTGTTCGCTGGAAGAACTTGCCGATCGGAATCTCCTCGCCCCAGATCTGCGACTTTCCGATCGCTGCGATCCAGTTCGTCGGGTCGTATGACGGATCGTCCTCCAGTTTCTTGACGCGCTGCTTGAACCACGGGTACGTGTTATCGAGGTTGTAGGTCACGCACGGGCTGAAGACGTCCACAAAGGCGAAACCTTTGTGCTGGATGGCCTGCTTGATCAGGTTGGTCAGGTGCTTCTGCTCGCCGCTGAACCCGCGCGCTACAAAGGTTGCGCCCGCCGCCAGCGCTAGTGAGATCGGATTGATCGGGTTCTCAACGTTGCCAAACGGCGTGCTCTTGGTTTTCATCCCGAGCCGGCTGGTGGGCGACATTTGCCCGGTGGTCAGCCCGTAAATCTGGTTGTCCATCGCTAAGTACACCAGGTCCACGTTGCGGCGCATGGTGTGGATGAAGTGGTTGCCGCCAATGCCGAACCCGTCGCCGTCACCGCCGGTAACCAATACCGTGAGAGCGTGGTTGGCGAGCTTGACGCCGGTGGCCACCGCCAGCGCACGGCCGTGCAAGGTGTGCATGCCGTACGTCTCGATGTACCCCGGCAGATTGGACGAGCAACCGATACCGCTGATGGTCACAACATTGTGCGGTTGGATCTGCAACTCGACCATCGCCTTCTGCAGCGCGGCCAGCACGCCGAAATCGCCGCATCCCGGACACCAGTCCGGGTCAACCCTGCCTTTTAAGTCGGTGAGCGTTATTTGCTTGATGTCCTGAGCGGTCGTCGCCATATCGCCTCTCCTTAAACCATGATCTCGTGCATTGGAACCGACAGCTTGGTGCGCCCGGCCATTTGGTCCTTAACCGCTTCCACAATATGGTGCGGCATAAAGGGTTCACCGTCATACTTCCGGATGTGGCCATCGGCTGCGAAACTCGTCTCGCTGCGCAGATAGCGCGCGAACTGGCCGCTGTAGTTGTTCTCCACGATAATTGTGCGCTTGGACTTCTTCAGGATCTCGAGGATGCGTTCACCGTGGAGGGGCACCATCCAACGGATCTGAAGCTGGTTTGCCGGGAGACCCTCTTCATTGAGCATTTCGACGGCCTCCTGGATCACTCCCTTGGTGGAGCCCCAACCGATCAGCGTCACTTCCGCGTCCGGCCGCCCCATCAACTCCGGTGGTTTCACGGCCGCCTCCATGCCCGCGATCTTCCGCTGGCGTTTCTCCATCATCTGCCGGCGCTTGACCGGATTGGTGAATTCGTCGCTGATCAGGACGCCGTCTTCCTGGTGCTCGTCCGTGGCGGCGGTGTGGGTATAGCCTGGCAGGCCGGGTATGGCGCGCGGCGAAATGCCAGATTCAGTGAACAAGTAGCGCTTGTAGCCGTTGGCTCCGTTCCCATCCGCAGAGGTGATCAGCTCGCCCCGGTCGATCTCCACATTGAAGTCCAGGTCCTCTGGGTCGAGGGCCGTGGTGCCTTCGGAAAGCAGCAGGTCGGTGAGCACGATACCTGGACACTGGAACCGGTCGACCAGGTTGAACATTTCGGGGATGAGCTTAAAACAGTCCCCAATGTCACCGGGCGTGGCAATCAGTCTTGGATAGTCGCCGTGTCCTGCCCCAAGCATCTGCCATAAGTCCCCTTGTTCGGTCTTAGTCGGCACGCCGGTAGATGGGCCAGCGCGCTGCACATCGATCACTACCACGGGCGTCTCGATCATGGCCGACATGCCCAGTCCTTCAGTCATCAGGGCGAAGCCGCCGCCCGAGGTGGCGCACATCGCCCGGCAACCTGCATGCGCGGCGCCGATCGCCATGTTGATCACGCCAATCTCGTCTTCGACCTGACGCACCATGATCCCGGCTTTGCGCGCGTGCGTCGCCATCCAGTGCAGCACGCCCGTCGAAGGGCTCATCGGATAGGCACAGTAGAATCGCACTCCGGCGGCCGCGCCGCCCATCGCAAGGGCCATATTACCTGTGAGGACGGCCTTGGGATGGTCGACCATCGGCAGCGGTCGAGGATACGGCTCGAAGTGGTCCGTCGCATACTGATAGGCAGCGCGAGCCACCTCGACGTTCTCAGTCACCACCGCGTTGCCCTTCTTCTTGAACTGTTGCGTCAGTACTTCTTCCAGTGGCTGAAACCCGATCCCGACCATGTTGATCGCGGCGGCCACCGCGAGCGTGTTCTGTTCCACTTTGTTACGGCTGTTGTGCGACAGCTCGGAAACCGGAAGCGGGCAGAGCCGCACCCCGGACGGCACAGTCCCGGGCTTGATGCTGTCCCCGTTATATATGACCGCCGCGCCGGGGCCAAGTAACCCGAGGTGCCGGTCCATGGTGTCCTGATTGAGCGGAATAAGGAGGTCGATCTTGTCGCCGACGCTGGTAACTGGTTGTGGACCGGTGCGGATCGTCAGAAATGTGTGTCCGCCTCGAATGATGGATTGATAGGCATTGTACGCAATCAGGTGCAGGCCCCGCCGAGCCAAAATCCGGGCCAAGATGTTGCCCGGAGTCGCGACGCCCTGTCCTGCGGCGCCACCAATGGATACCGCAAAGGTATGCTTCATTCCGTTGTCCTCCTATCGACACCGCTAACCGCGGTAGGACACCCCGAAAAACCGCCTTTGGGCAGCTCGGAAACCGTGGGTCCCCAACCCGGCACTGAAGCGGCGCCTCAATGTTTGGCTGGCTCGCCGCCCCCGAGCAGGCATGATAAACTCGACGATCTAGTGTATCCCCCGTTTGGGCGGGTGGCAAGCTACAGTCTTATCCGGGGATAGGATGACTGCTTTGTCATTTGTCACTCAAGTGTTATTGAACAGACTGGACGATCACTTCAAGCGCGTGCAGTTCCGTAGAAGGCGAGCAAGGCGCGTTGCTTTCAAGTATGCCGCATGTCCACCGGCTGGGCGTCAGGGTGTGGATCTGCTCAAAGAAAAACGCGCCGCTGAGGCCGATGTTGAGGCCGACGGAAGCAAGGAGGGCTTCAGAATTGGAATTGTCTGCATATGGCGATCATGAGGCGGCCAATGGCGCCCGGTATTGAGCCGAGGTCGGGATAGCATCGAGCACCTTCAACTTCGTTGGCATTCGGGTCGACGGGAAACACTTCGAATCCCGGGTCCCGCAGTTTACGATAAAACGCATTCGCCGCCTGGCAGGACTTCGCGAGACTCCCGCGATAGCAAAGCGTTTGCCGGCCAGCAACTCGATGACGCTGGAGGGCATCCTTGCCATAGACACCTTCTCGATTCAGTGTGCGCCGTTTCCGGAGCGAGCGTACCAACCGCGTACTTTTTCGGTAGCCTTCCGGCACCGTTTTGCTGAAACCGGTCCGAATGGCGCCCATCCGGACGCCGCCTAAAGCCCTCGCTGGCTCGCGGGAGCAGGCGCGCTGGCGGAAAGCCTAGGGAGAACCGGCCAGCCGGTGGCGAGGAAAGCGCCTGAGGGCCCTTTCGGCCCCAGGGAACGGCTATTCTGCGCGCCTCAGGCTAGAACATTTCGGGCCCTGAATGATTTTTGCGTGGAAGCCCTTTGAGCCAATGACGTGAGGGGTCCGTCGCGTGATTTTGCCGAGCAATGTGGCCTACCCAAGCAGGAACGCCGCCCGGCCAGCCGGAAGCGGCGTTAAGGTCGCGGGCGTGTGGACGGCTACTTGATCTTGTACGTGCGCTCGCCGTCGGCGCTCTTGGACGATTCGACTTTCTCGCCTACCTTCTTCCCCAGGATGCTGACCAAGCCGCGCACGGTGTGCGCCTGCCAGCCCGTGGCTTTCATGATCTCGGCCAGTGTCGCCCCTTTCGCGCGTTTCATGAGCGCGATCACCTCGGCCTTCTTGTTGGTGCGTTCAGACTCGGGTTTACCAGCCGACCTCTTCGCGCGGCCCGCTTCCTTCATAGCCTTTGGCTTCCTCGATTGCTTGGGCCCGCCCTTCGGCTGTTCGGCCTCGGGCGCCGTCGTGCTGTTCTCGATTGAATCGCTGATCATTGTTTTCTCCTAAAGCGGTTGCGGTCGACACATCCATCACTCTGGTTGGGAGAAATTGCAAGCGGAATCTGTGGCCGCACAGGTCATGGCGACGGACCCGAGGGCAATTGGCGGTTTCAGACCTTTTTATTGGGCCGACAAAACAAGGCCGCAGAAGGCACCGAACGTCAGTCGAAACAGGTTTTGAGCGTAAGGCCGAGCGACGCTGAAGTCAGCATCTTCTGTTTGTCGCCGGCCCGATCGATGGCGTCGACCACGATGAAGCGCACGGGACGCTCTTCCGGAGACAAGTGGGCCGCGCAATAACGCCGAAGCTCAACAATGTCGATCGTGGCGCCTTGGCGAGGAGAAACGAAAGCTACAGGGACTTCCCCGAGAGCACCGTCAAGATCACCCTTCACGAAAGCGTCCCCGACCTCGTGGTGTCTCCGCAAAGTATCCTCTATATCCTGCGGCGCTATCAAAAAACCTCCACGATTCAAGGTTCGCCGCAACCTTCCTTCCAACTCCAGGTCGCCGCCGCTGAATCGAGCGACGTCTCCGGTGTGTAATACGTTGTCCTGGCCCTCTGCAAACGGTTCTTCAGCCGATCTGTTAGAAATTGCCCGGCTACGAACGAGCAGCTCGCTTGCGGTATCGCCCGCGCCTGACAGTCTGACCTCAACATTTGGCAAAGGCGCGCCGATAGATCGCGGGTTGAATTTTCCTCCAGTGACGAAATGAGTTGAAACCCTCGGGCCAGCCTCCGTCAAACCGTATGTGAGCGCTATGGAAGTTTTCTTTAGGAGGGGTACGAGTTTCGCCAAGTGCTCTGGTTCCGTTCGCGCGGCACCGATGGACAGCAGACGCATGTCCTGCAGACATTTGCGCCCTTCGAGAGCCTTCACGACAACAGGGACTAAAGGAGGTGCGATCGAAAGCGTCGTAATCCTTTCTCGATCCAAGCGACGCCAGAGTGCCTGGGGGACAATCGGCGTCGAACTTAAGTAAACGGTGGCGCCGAGCAACAAGTGAGCCAATACTTGATGAATCAGGGCGTAGGCGTGTGACATTGGCAGCACTACCAGCGTGCGATCTTCGTCGCGATAGCCGAGTTCACAGATGTTGGCTCTCAAGTTCGCAAGAATCGCGTGGTGCTGCAAAACCACACCATGGCTAGCCCCCGTCGAACCGGAAGTAAGGAGAATCAGTGCGGGATCGAGATCTATGCCGCGCTGCGGCTCAACCGCTGCAAGGGGATCAGAGGACGGGTTTTGCAAGGCCAGAGTATGGTCGTCGACATTCCGGGGCTGCCACGCCGAGAAGGCGGCTGACAAACGCTCCTGGCCGCCCGGTGTATTCGCAACAAGGATCCCGGCAAGCCTGACCCTCTCTCCCAGCAAGCGGATCTTGGCCGCGGGGTATCGAATTCCAAGCGGAACAGCTACTGCACCCAGCCGCATCAGAGCGATGAGTGACACGACAAACTCGGCGCAGTTCGGATAGACTAAACCCCAGCGCTGAAAGCGGGAAATCCCCAGACCGGAAAGATGGGCAGCCCGCTCGATTACTCGGTTTTGCAAATCCGCGTAACTAATATAGGCGCCATCCCACGAAATGGCCGGTTTGTCGGGGTACAGTTTTGCCGGCCAGTTTATGAGGTCTCCCAACAGAAAGGGAGATTCTTTAACAGCTTCTGCAATTCGCATCTTCATCTTTAATTCCGCTCGCCCGAAGGTACTGCGCAAGCGTAGACACCGTCTGAAAGTCCTTTGCCTCGATGTCGTCGAACGGAAGGTCGAACCGGTCCGACAGCCCAGCCAGTATGTCGAGACTTGCAAGAGAGTCGAGTTCAAGTCCACCGTCAGCCGACGCGAACAAAGGAGTGTCACTGCGTATGGATTCGATCGGAAGCGCGAGACGTTCCAGGATGATAGCGACAATGACGGTTTCTAAGGACATGCCGATTCTCCAATTTGAACTTTGCTACATAATGACGACAATTTTCCCTGTGCTTTCGCCACGCTGCATTCTGGAATAGCCTAGCGGAGCGTTTTCAAGCTCGTACTGTTCGGCGATGACTGGGCCAATCTTGCCTTCTTCGTATAGCTTGAAAAGGGCCTGCATGGTCGCCTTCCGGAATCGAGCGTCTCGGTCGTTGATTCGCGTCAGGTTGAGGCCGGCGACGATCCGGCTGGTGGCCACCAGGTCGCGCACATTGAACGACGAAAGGCGGCGAACCTGTTGAGACACGTGTCGCACATCCCGGCGTTCCCCACAAACCAGGTTCAGGAAGCCGTAGCAGACGAGCCGCCCCTCGGCCGCCAGGAGCCCGTAGTTCTGAACGTTATCTGAGCCACCCAGCGGGTCGAGCACGACGTCGACACCGCGACCCTTGGTAATCCGCATCACTTCAGCGCGATAATCCTGATTGTGATAGTCGATCGCGTGCGCACAGCCCAGCTGCAAAAGGAGGCTGTGTTTGCGGGCGGAAGCTGTCCCGATCACGCTCACACCTTCGACGGTGCTGCAGAGCTGCACGGCGGCAATGCCAACTCCGCCGCCCGCGGCGTGAATAAGAACCCAGTCTCCGGCGCGAACGCACGCAGTTCGGAATAAGGCGTGATAGGCCGTCGCGTACGTTACCGGGAAGCTGACTGCTTCCGCAAAGGTCATTGCGGGCGGTAAAGGATATACCGAGTCCGCGGAAGCACACACGTAGTCTGCGTGCGACCCATAGTGCGTTCGGACCGCAACGCGCGATCCCGGCTGGAGGCCGTCCGTGGCCGGCGAGACGGCATCGACAACACCGGCAGCATCAAACCCCAGCACGGCCGGCAGTGCGGGAGCGTCCGGATACAGGCCCTGGCGGATCAGAATTTCTGCAAAATTCAGTCCGGCCGCGTGCACGCGCACGCGCACTTCGCCATCATGCGGCGCCGGTTCATTCGACTCGCGGACCGATAAAGCATCTAATCCCCCGTTCTTAAGTAACCACAAAGCCCTCATATCTTCGCTATCTCTCCAGCCGATTTACGAGTAGTAACGAACCACCCATTCCGCCACACAGGCTGGAAGCCTGGCGTTTTCGCACTCCACTGTGACGTCCCAGGTCCGCTCGACACCGTTCTTCAGCTCGATGGACCGCAGCAGGCGAATTCGCGCCCGGATCCTGGAATTTACGCGAACCGGGCTCAAGAAGCGGACGCGATTGAAACCGTAATTAACGCGTGCGCGACAGCCACGATCTTCAAGATGGCCGCGCAGCAGGCGTGGCAGCAGAGCAAGGGTCAGAAAGCCGTGAGCTACCGTGGCCTGGAAGGGCGACTCGGCTGCCGCACGGGCCGGATCGGTATGAATCCACTGTCCATCTTCTGTCACCGCTGCGAAACTGTCGATGCGCTCTTGAGCGATGTGCAGGTATTCCGTTACGATCGTCTCGGGAAAAGTTTGTTCAACAGAAATTGGTTGACTCATGGGGCCCCCACAACAAGGGAAGCGAGATTCCCGCCAAATGCGAAGGAGTTGGACAGCGCCAGACGCACGGTTCGCTGAGAAGGCAGCCCTCTTATAAGCTCAATTTCGTCATAGACTGCCGCTGGCTCGGCCAGGCCGCACGTGGGAGGAACAGTTTGGTGAACAATGGCGAGCAATGTGGCCGCAAATTCGATGCTGCCGGCTGCCCCCAACGCATGGCCGTGATGTCCTTTCGTCGAGCTTACGGCAATGGCGCGCTTCGAGGAACGATGCGCCGCCAGCCGCGAGATTGCCGCCAGTTCGGCCGGGTCATTGGCCATGGTCCCGGTGCCATGCGCATTGACGTAATCGAGCTGTTCGAGGTATTCGGTTTTACCTTCAAAACACCGCAACATCGTTTCGTAGGCCGATTTTCCCGTCGGGTCGGGCGCAGTTGCATGGAACGCTTCATTTCCGCTGGCATAACCCAGAACGCGACCATATATATGCGCGGAGCGGCTGCGCGCCAGTTCCTGCTTCTCCAGAACGGTAAGTACAAAACCATCTCCTAAGATCACTCCATCGCGCTCAGCGTCGAAAGGACGGCACCCAGACTTGCTTAAGAGACGGAAGATGTTGAAGCCGCTGAAAGAGGCTTCGGAAAAATAACCAAATCCCCCCGCGAACACACGGCGTGCACGCCCGCTCTCGAGGAGTCCATACGCGACGCCGATCGATTGAGTCCCTGAGGCGCAGGCGGTGGATACAGAACCGACGTATCCCTGGGCGCCGATGCGGGCCGCCAATTTGCTGAGAATGGCGCCACTGCCAATGCGGCAGAGCGCCTGCCGCGCCGTGGATACCCGACTCGCCCGAAACTGGACAGGAAGTCCCTGCGTGACACCTAAGACAAGTGCAACGTCGTATGCCGGCAGATCGCCGGGTTCCACCGCTGCATCCGCCATCGTATCGGCGAGCACCGTTTCGATCATCGTTGCAGCCACGGCCTCCGTCTCGCCGGACGCTTCACAACCCATGCCCGGGATCGAGGCCGCCAGGTTAGACCGGTATCCCTTGTGGCCGCAGTCGAATCGATCGACGTGGCGCAACGCGGGCCGGCCGCTCATGAGCCCCTGCCAAAACGCGCCGGCGCCGCGGCCATAGGGCGTCCACATGCCCAGGCCCGTAACGACGATCTCGTCCCTCATGAGCCGCGGCCTCCGTCCAGGACCACGATTTGCCCTGTCAGATACGAAAAGTCATCGCGGACGATGGCTGCTACCGCAGCGGCAATTTCCTCCGGTTCCGCAATTCGGCCCAGCGGAATCTTGGCTACTTCCTCGGAAGCGACTCGGTCACGGGAAGAGGCCAGCATGTCGCTCCGCACGTAAGCCGGCGCGATGGAGTTGACTCGGATGCCACGGCCGGCAACTTCTCTAGCGAAGCCCTTGGTGAGCGCATTCATAGCGGCCTTGGAGGCCGCGTAGGCGCCTAAGCCGGTTGGAACCCTCAGCGCGGCGGCCGTAGAGACATTGACGATGCAACCGCGGTTATGTCGCAACATGATTCGAATGGCCGCCTGCGAGCACATGTGCGCGCCCAGGAGATTGACCTTCAGGAGATCCAGGAAGCGGCCTGGGCTCGTGAGCGTCAGCAAAGCTTCGAGTGTGCGTCCCGCGTTGTTGACCAGTACGTCCAAGCGGCCGGCGTGTGCGTTGATGTTTCGAAACATCGTTCGCACCTGCGCCTCGTCGCTTACATCGGCTTGCATAGCGCATGCGTGCTGCCCCATAGCCCGGATGGCTGCAACCGTTTCGACCGCAGCCGCGGCATTTGTGCAGAAATTCACAAACACCGTATAACCGTCACGGGCCAGGCTTTGACATATAGCCCGGCCGATGCCGCGGGAGCCGCCGGTCACCAAGGCAAATCGCTCAGCAGAAGCGGGCGTTAGCATGATGAAACCACGAAAGCTGAATTTGAGCCCGGCAGATCAAAACTCAAGCTGATTCCGCATCTCGGCGGGCCAGCCACAATCCGGGCGCGGCGGTCTGACTGGATGCTGGTCTGCGGGGGAACCAGTCCTTTCTCGATCGCCGTCGCGGCGCTGGCGAGCGCCAGGGCGCCGGACGCCCCCCACGTCTCGCCGTGCGCGGCCTTAGTTGAGAATACGAAGGCGTGCGGGTTGACGGACGATCGAATCGCTTCCAGCTCTACTTCGTCATAACGTGGCAGACCGGCCGATGCTCTGCTGACGAAGGCGATGTCGCCCGGGTCAGTACCCGCATCTTTCAATGCGAACTGTACGGACGCAGCGATGTCTTCGCAGCTTCGTTCGATTCCTCGGGCGCCGTGCAGCCGGTCCATTACGGTCGCGCTGCCCCGCAAGAACGCAATCGGATGCGCACCGCGTTCGCGAGTATATTCGTATCGCTCCAAAATCAGAAACGCTGCGCCGTCGCCGGGGATGAACCGGGTCGAAGTGCCGCACTCGAAAAACTCTCCTTCCCTGCCTTGGCCGCTGAGATCAGCGGCGTTGCACAGATCGCAGACAAAATCCGACAAATGGTCCACACCGCCGGCGACAATGACGTCCGCCTCATGCCGGCGAAGCGCGTCCAGCGCTAAACCGAAGACCGGAGGACCAACGGAGAGCAGCGAGGGTCCGCGCGCTCCAAGGTCCATGGCCACGCGGCCAAGTACCGTATTCGCCAACGATTGCACGAACTCGAGACCGCTGACCGCTCCCGGCCCTCGCTGGCGCAAGGTCCTGTAATATCGTTCCTGGATATCGAGCTCTCCAAAGCACCGGCTTATCAAGACGCCCACGCGGGAAGAGTTCGGTGCAGAGGAAAAGTTCGCCATGCGCCAAGCCTCGCGCGCGGCGATTAACGCCATTAAGGAAGAGCGCGAAGGCCGTGGGTACTCCAATTTACCGAACTCAGGTTCCAGATCCGCGGCCGCAGGCGCCTGCGTCGTGAATGTCATGTGCTGGTTTGATCCTTGGCTCGCGCGAGGACGGGTGACGGGCGCCGCTCCGCTTAGTTGGCTGCTCCAGGCAACTGGAAACCCGCAGCCGAAGTTAGTGACCGCACCGATTCCGGTGATGGCCACTGATGGAAGCAGTTGTGACATAGAGGTTCGCTCGCCATTCCCCGATTGGACAGAAGTCACTTCTTTTTAATTCGCAACTCCATGCCGAGGCTTGCATAGCCGGCAGAGGCGATTCTAAGCGTGCTCTCATCGGCTATGCCTGCGTAAGAAACAAACTCTTGAAGCTGCTGCACCGTGTACTTGTCGGCTTTAGTACTGTTGCCGATCCCGGCAGCAGCGCGCGACGTGTTGAATCGATGCACAACGACTGCAGGCGCATCACGGCGGACCTCGTGGATGATCGCGACACCCTCGGATCGCAGAACGCGGTATGTCTCGCGAATGGCTCTGACGGGATCGGCAAAGTGGTGTATCGTTGATCGGCTGACTACAATGTCAAAGCTGTTGTCATCGAAGGGCAGCGCATGCGCGTCACCTTGAACGATTTGGATGCGCTGCCGGAGGCCGGAATTGAGTACATTGCTCCACGCCTGGCCGGCCATATCGGAAAAGTATTCGAGACCAATCAACGCAGCCGATGTGAATTGTCCCGTTGCGGCAATTTGCAGGAGCAGCCTGGCTGTACCCGTCCCGATGTCCAGCAATTCCAGTCTTCGTTCAACATGACGGCACTCCTGCGCGAGGCGGCGGATCATCAGCGTGTCGTAAGCCGAAACAAATGTCTTCGTGTAACAATCGTACGCCGCCGGCGGGCAGCTGACGGGGCGGTTACCGCAGAGATCTTCAGCCGACATTTACAAGCACTCTCCGTTGAATCCGTCCGCAATTCCCGGTTTTTAGTTCGCTCACGAGCGAGTCCACTGATTCGCGGGTAGCCGATTCCCCGCGGGCTGCAAGATACGCGGCGGCGGCCGCACGCCCGCTCTGGCGACCCAGGACTAATTCGACTGTATCGATCCCGACTAGTTGCGGACTGAAGGGCAAATAAGTTCGAGGATCCTTGAGCAGGCCGTCCTGGTGCAATCCGGCGGCGCTCGAGAAAACGTTTCGTCCGACGATCGGCTTGTTAACGGGAATGCCGATGCCGGTCTCGCGCGCCACAAGCTGACTCACGGCGGTTAGCTTGGTGGTATCGATTTTAGGCACACGGCCATATGTGCGTGGGTGCAGCATCAGCGCGACCGCAACTTCCTCTAGCGGGGCGTTGCCGGCCCGCTCTCCCATGCCGTTTACCGTGCACTGAACCACATCGGCCCCGGCCTTGATCGCAGCCAGCGAGTTCGCCGTCGCAAGTCCGAGATCGTTGTGGAAATGGACCGCCACTCGCGTTCCTTGCGCATCCAAGCTGTTTCGGATTCTGGCGATGGCATCGTATGCAGCCTCGGGTGTCAAAATCCCCAACGTATCCGGATAACCGATGGTTGTGACACCGGCGCCGATGGCGCTCTTATAAACCTCAAGCAGGAATTCCGGCTCGGTGCGGCTGGCATCTTCAGCGCTGAACGAGACAGCGGTAAAATACTTGCGCGCATAGGCGACCGCTCGCGTTATCGAACGCAGGAGCTCTTTCCGGGTCATTCTCAGCTTGCGGTCACGATGAATCGGGCTGGTAGCCAGAAACAGATTCACCCCGCAGCGGATCCGCGCAACGGAATCAAACACGGAACGGGCCGCGTCGATATCCCGTTCGACAGTCCGGCAAAGCGCAAGCAGCATGGACCGGCGAACCGTTTTCGCGATGGCCCGCATTTCCTGGATTTCTCGCGCCCCGGAGGCGGGGAACCCAATCTCGAGAGACCTTACGCCAATCGATTCCAGCTTCTCGGCAATACGCACTTTGCCTTGGACGCTCAAACGGGCGCCAGACATCTGGACGCCATCCCGCAACGTTGTATCGCTGATCGTCAGCAGCGAAGTCATATGGCGAGACTGGCGTCTGCACGCGCTTGCAGGCTTTCGTTCAAACCGATCTGCTTGGAGGCTCCCGCACGGAAGAACCCATGCGCATAAAGGCTGGGAAACAGTTCGAGAGCGGTGTCGCCAAAGCGCGGAGCGACAAGCTCGCTCAGGTTGCTGCGAAGGGTTTTCGTGGAGTCGTAGCTTTCAAGGAGCGGCGCCAGGCCAGGCGGTATCGCGACATAGTTGCCAGTCACCCAATCGGAAAACACCGCACGATCCGATGTTTCGAGCGTGCGAAGTCGAAATAGGCGTGACCGGAGATAGGTAACATCCGCAAAAGACGGGGCGAGTGGTTCGGATCGAGATTTCGCCATGGCTCGATACGGGTTCTCCCGGTATTCGATCTTTTCCGTATAAAACAATCCGGATTGATCGATGAAAGACCAGTACCCGCGCGCCATGTACGGCTCGCCCAACCCAGGCATGAACTCCGCCTCGAAGACTTCGTGGGCTGACCGTTCGGCGAATGCCGGTTTGCCTTCCTCGGCCGCCTCCTCGTAATCCAGCACCAGGCTCACATTGCCGCGCTCTTTCACACGCGTAATACCCACAGATTGCGGATCCTCCGCCGCGCGCGAGCCGCGCATCAGATAGAACGTGTTCGCGCTCACTGTCACGTAGCGAAAGCTTCGGATGGCGTTCAAAAGAAAATCGCGAGTGGCGGCAGTCTCGGCCTTCGACTCGGAAGGAAAGCCGAGAATCGCGTAGATATGAGCATTGATGCCCGCCGCATTCAGGTTGTTGAGTACGCGATGATAGTCGATCGGCGTTCCGAAGTGCTTATCGAAAAGGGTATTGATCCTGGGGCTGGCCGACTCCAGTCCCATGCCAAGAAAACGCACGCCCGCGCGATATAACAACTGGCAGGCATCGAGAGTAAGGTCGTTGGTAAATCGCGCGCGAGCGCGGATCAGAATCCGAACGCCCGCCGCAATCAATCGCCGCGCGCACTCGAGTAAGATCGCCGGGTGCAGAGCCTCATCGGTAAGAATCATGGACTCTATTCGTCGGGATTTAATGGTTTCGATCAGGACCGTGATGTGCCGGTCAACGGTCGGATCCACTTGCGAACGGCCGCGCGGCATCAGGTGCTGGGTGTTTATTGTGCAGAACTTGCAAGCTGCCCAGTGACACTTGTCCGGGGAAAGCCGGGTCAGGATCGTCCGGCGCCCCGCAGCATAGAAAGTGGGCTGGTTCCGCACGTAGGAGTCAAATGCGTCCTCAATTGTCGTAATCGCGATGCCGGGTGACGGCGGATTCTCCGCCGCCGGGCGCAATATGATCGTGTTCCGCGGATCGAGCCGGCCTCGATCTCCTCCGTTGAGAAGGCAGTCTAGGAGAGCTCTCAGGCTGGCATGGTAGTCCTGCCGCGGCAAGAAGTAGTCCAGGAACAGGCCTAGCGTCTCTCGATGCTTCCGGAACAAAGGCACCCACTCCCCAAAGTTGTATTGCTCGTTTCCTCCGGCTGCATCCAGTACCACCGTAGTGTTCGCAAACCTGGCCTTAAGCCAGGCAGCCAGACAGATCGCTTGATAGAGTTCTCCGTCGTTTCGAAGATTAACGATGGCAATCTTCGGGCCGCCCGCCGGGAACTGTACGTTTCGAAGCAGCTCGTCCAATAAGTTCCCGATCGCGCTTTGGCCAACTTGCGATGCCACCTGTACAATGGCGGTCAAGTCCCACTGGTCACATTCAAGAGCAACCAAGCCGCGAGCGATGTGTACTTTGTATCCTCGCTGTGCCAATGATGCGATGCGAGCGCATTCCAGGATGACTCGATAGCAGAATAAGAGTTCCGGCGCCGCGGGCAAGCTCAGCGAAGCCCGCCCCAGGATGGCCCGCACCTCGTCCAGCGCCGCAATGGCTGCCAATCCGAACTCATGCCTGGTTGGGTGCGGCTCCGGTTCGAGTTCGAGCGCCCGGATCAGCTGTGGCGGACGGAGAGTGCGGTCCCAGAACATCGCACCGATGTCCACGTTCAACACTTCGACATTCAGAACCTTGTCAAAATAGCTGCCGTGCGCCAAGAAGGACGAAGAGAAGTACTGTGGGCGAACGGTTGTGATGGTGCGAAAGAGAAAGACAGAAGGGACGCTCGCCATGGCTGAGTTCCTCTTTCAGGCGTGAAGCATCATTGGCGGAGCAAGCGCTAGTGGACGTGGCCTTCTCCGGAGGCGGACTCCACCCCGGGAGCGTCCATTTCCGCGGCTACTTCCCGTTCCAGCCGTTCCAGCACCTCACCATGGCATCCGCCGCTGCCGCTGCCCGAACCGCTTCCCGATCCGCAGTAAATGTCGATATAGCGATCGATGCGCGGCTCGATGATTCGATCGCCGCGCTCCAACGCCCCGGGAACCGCAACGGACGGACCATATACAATCGTCGAGAGCTTCCCGAATAGCAATCCGGACATTGCCGAATCCTCAGCGCCACTGTGGTTCATTCCTGCTTGCTGCATGTTCACTCCTTCCGTGAGTATTAGTGCGGTTGTTCGAGCAAAAGACGAAAACGGCTAAGCCTCCGGCTCATGAATAGGATGGTGTCATCCGGAAATCCGAGCAGGCGGTGGGTAAGAAAGCGTGCCAACTCTGTCCGACCATTGTGATGCCAAGTTTGAGTGCACCAGCGTACTCAGCTGCGCCCTGATGAGACATGCCAAAAATAAGCGTGCGTCCACTGCGGCGCGCTTCCAGGCCCAATTTCTCAAACACCTTGTATCCTGATTCCCGATGCCTCGCCGACGGATCGAGAGCGAACGCCTCCAGCCACAAATACCGGTCGCCTTGCGGGACTAGAACCGCCGCTGCCGCCAGCTTGCCGCCTCGCTCCAAAACATGCGCCTGCTTGTTCTGCACGTAGCGCGTAACGTCGTGCTCCGAGGCTCCTCCAAGATGACGGGGCACGGATGTAAGAAGGCTTTTGAGATGAGCCTCGTCGTGAGCGCCAGCCTCGCGCATGGCCTCCGAGGAACTGGAATGCTTTTGCGCCTGCGGAGCAAATTGGAACAGAGGCGATCCGGGTAGCACTTGGAGTTGAAGTCGCCAGGCCAGGGCAAAGGCATCGGAGTGCGAGGAGCCGACAAACAGCATGCCATTGCTTCGCTTCAACATCTGAATCGCCACCCACTTGTACGAGGCCAAATTCGGGAGCTCCGGAAGGCGCAGGTCTACGACGAACCGCGGGAGAATGGAGTTCATGCCGGCGACCACGAAATAGCCGCCGCTGCCCACCTTATATCCCTTTCCACCCGCTATCGCCTCGCGCACAAAGCCCAATGCCGGTTCGGGCAAAGAAGGCTTCAGTTCCGCGATCTGAGCTTCTTGAATCGTCAGTTTCATTGCCGTCTCCTGATGTTGCTGCGAACGCAACTGCGTCCGCGCAAGGGTTACAAAGCCTCGGTAACAGTGTTGTCGTGAACACGGACGCTCAAGTTAGCCAGAAAACTCTGCTTCACCAAGGTCATGTTCAATTTGATAGCTTCCAGATAGCCCATTGGCGTGTTACGAGCCATGGAGTACACAAGGTCACGATCTTTCTTCTTCGTCTCGACCGCCACCATGTTCATAAACACGAGTTCCAGATTTCGGTGCTCCTTCTCGTGCGTGTCGGCTGCCAGATCGGAATACGTCTGCATCACCACGCTGTTCAGGGCCGCATAGGGGCCGGGCAAAGGGGAGCTGACCGCGGCCCCCACGATGTCCTTCCCTTTACGAAGAACCAGAACACATCGGCCATCCACATTCTCGGCCGCCGCTTCAGGTGTTTGCCCTCCAAGTTCCGGCGGCGCCGAACTCAGGAGCTTGACAACGTCGTCTTTCATTGACTTGTCTGCAACGGCTACTTCAAGCCCGTCGAGATGGATATCTCCCTTGAGCGCCTTAAAGACAAACAACGGTGGCCCGGAACGGATCGCAGCGCCCAGGCGCCAAACAAAATCGCAAGCATCTCGATCGGAGGAATCGAACCAAAGTACGCCTAAAGAGTGCAGCCGCATTTTGTCGGCAAGCGACTCGTACTCCTCTTGCACGGCAAGCTCTGGAAGCGCGAGTTCCACGACAAAGCCGGGAACCAGCGAGTTCTCCGATGCCACGATGAAATAACCGGATCCGTTTTTCCCGCCGATGCTATACGCGGTGCCGTTGGCAATACTCTGCTCGACGAAACCGTAGTTCGGCTCGGCTTTCTTTCTCTTTATGTCCGCCAGCGCTACTTTCTTAACAGACCAACTCATATAAGTCTCTCCTTAGACCGGCAATGCTCCTGGCTCCACGCAACAGTTTCGCGGCGCGGCGACTTCGCTTCGGCCAACCACTAGTACAGAGCGCCGCTGCCCGAGCCGGAGCCCGAGCCCGAACCCGAGCCGGAGCCCGAGCCCGAGCCGGAACCGCACCAGCTCGCGACCCTGTTGAGGTTCAGACCTCCCGGCCGCATCACCAGTCGTTCTAAATGTCCGACGGTAACCACCTGCGATATTGCTGAAATACTCTTTCCAACCTTCTCATCTGGTCGTTCGGGCATTTGCAACCTCCTTGGTACTGTTCGAGGCTTAAACGTTCACCTCGCTCCTTGCGGTCGAGCTTAGAATGTCGAAACTAAGATCGATAGATCTCGTTCCAGCCGCTGCCGTTCGGGCTGTGGCGTCCCTGAAGATCGATTGCAGCGGGGCGCCGTCCTGCGGACACATGCCGGCGCTTGTCGTCAATAGAAATCCGTTTTCTGCGAGCGTCCGAAATGCGCCATAAGTTTCCTCCCAGCGCTGGCGCGGCAGCAGTCGTTCCACATTCGCTCGGAGCGAGCATGAGTAATCGAAACGCAATAGGAAATCCCTGAGCCAGAGCGGGATCTGGGCGTAGTGAAAAGTCACCCAATCGCACAATAGTCTGGAATCGCCTTCTTCGCTCTCATCCAGCCAAAACAGGCCGGACGGCTGGTAGCGGGCCTCGAGAAAGTCCTGCGGCAACGGCGTGTTCCGGCGCTCGGCCAGCGCATGAAAAGGATTTTTTGCGTGAATGACCTTCTGCACGTAGAACATGCCTGTCTGATCGATGAAGTGCCAGAATGCCTGGGCCGCGGGCTCATCCGTGTCGGGGAAAAACTCGGCTTGAAATACTCGCTGCACCGACTGCTCAGCCAAAGAATAGTTTTCGTTCCGCTCCGGTTCGTCGAATTGCAGCACCAGCGCGACATCCCCAGCCTCGCTGATTCTCTGAATGTTGAACTGTTCTGGATCCGCCGCAATCCCCGAGCCCCTCATCAGGTAAAACAAATTGGCGCTAACCGTCAGATAACGATGACGGGCGATGCTTTCAATCAGAAACGTGGCAGTCCGCGTGATTTCTTCGCGAGTCTCGGTGGGGAATCCGAGGATCGCGTAGATGTGCATTCGAATGCCGGCATTGTCAAGGCCGCTCAACACTCGTTCGTAGTCTATGGGCGCTCCCGCGTGTTTGTTGACCAGTGCATTAACGCGCGCGCTTGCTGCTTCCAATCCCAGTCCAAGATACCGGCACCCGGAATCGTAAAGTTTCTTGCAGGCCTCGGGCGTCAGGTCATTGGTGAAGCGGCAACGAGCCCGGTACACGATCGATACACCCCGCGCCAGGAGACGGTCGGCGAACGCCAGCAGAACCTTCGGATGCAGAGCCTCATCCATCAGGATCAAGGACTCAATATGGTCCTTTCGGATTTTGCGAACGAGAATGTCAAAGTCTCGCTCGTAGTGATCGTCGAACACCGCGAGCCCACGCGGCATGAGATGCTGGCTGTTGATCGTACAGAACTTGCAGGCGGCCCAATGGCATTTCGAAGGCGAGAGCCGGCCAACGATCGTTCGCTGGCCAGCGGCTCGAAACACAGGCAGCGAGTCGATGTAGCGCGTAAAACTTTCCTCAACCGCCAGTAACGGCGGCATCGCGCCTCTTGCCGAAGCCGCATCGATAAACGACACGACGTTGGCTGTGCCGTTGGGGATCGGGCGGGAGCCGGCCAGAATCGCTTCCAGGAGAGAGCTGAGACTTGCCTTGTAGTCCTGCCGCGGCAGAAAGTAGTCGAAGTAACGTGACACTCCCTCGCGGAATTTCGTGAGCAGCGGCACCCATTCGCCGAAGTTGTACTGCTCGTTCGCTCCGGACGTGTCCAGTATGATGACTGTTGCCGGCGACTTCTTCCTGATGATGCTGGCGATTAGAAACGCTTGATTCAGCTCGCCGTCGTTCCTCAAATTGACTACTGCGGCGGCGGGTTCCTGAGGTATGCCGGCTAACTCCAGCAGATGTGCGAAATAACGGCCCAGTCCAGTCCCACCTGGGTTTTCCGCTGCCTTCAATACCTCAGCCAACTGATACTGGTCGTACTCTTTAGCGAGCAAACCCCGAGCCAGGTGAAGATCGAGGCTTGGCTCATGCTTCGAAACTAACGACGCACATCTCGACAAGACGCGGAAGCAAAATATAATCTCATCGGCGGTCAACATGCGTTCGGCAAAAGCCGCCAGAAGCCGTTTGACCTGCGCTACGCTTGCCACGGCCGCCGCATCAAGACCGTCGCTGACGCGGTCGCGCTCTCCTTGGTTCATCTCTACCGACAGAAAATGCCGAAGGTATGGTTCGTCGAGCTGAAGGTTCCAATGAAGAAGCCCTAAATCGATACTGGTGACAGACTGCCGCAAGTGCCCGTCAAAGTGGGCGTGGGATCCCGTTGCTCGACTCTCAAAGAAGAACGGCCGGAGAGCGGTAATTGTTTTTAGCAGTAACAGCGATCCAGACATCGCGCCTCACCCAACTAACTGGCGGATGAACTTAGTCAGCGTATCACGGAGTCGAAAATAGTTTTGCTCAATAGTGAGCAGAACGTGACATTTTTTTCGACGGTGTCGGAGTACGCTCGCCCCCGGTTGTTTCTAGGTACGCCGTGAGCCTTTCCTCATTGATGATCGGGAAGGCTCGCGGTAGCTTTTCGATCAGACCCAACGCGCGGAATTTCTTGAGGAATTGACCGACTCGGGTGCGTGTCGTCCCGACCATTTGGGCGAGTTCCTGTTGCGAGATCGCACACTCGACGTAGGAACGCCGATCATCGAGAGTTCTAAGCTGCTTGCCGAGCTGGAGCAAGACGCTGGCCAAACGTCGCTCACTGTCGCATGTCACGAGATTACTGATGGTTTGCTGGTGTACTGCGATGCGAACAAGCAGGTGATTGACGAACGATTCAATCAAGTCGTTGGAAGTCAGCCAGGACAGGAGGTCGTACGATTTGATTTGTCTCAGAAAGCTGTCCTTCATCGCTGTGGCGGTCTCAGCGCGGCTTTGCGTGACCAGGGACAGTTCTCCGAAGACATCCCCCGCCCCAAAGATGCCCAGCGTACAGCTCTTGGCTTCCGCGTTGCAGGTTGAGAGTTTGATTTGTCCGCTCTGGATAAGGTACACGCTGTCATCGCGGTCCCCATACATATACACGTTCTCATTCCTTCGAACCCTCAGGGCTGGCCTGGCGAGCCGCTGGAGCGCAGCTGAAGCACGGAGTCGTTCGCCGAAAGGTACTATGTCCGGCAACGGGGAGAGCATACTACAACCTCCGATTCGTCTAGCGGTTTCTGCTTTTGTCCTCTGGACAAAGTAAGATGCTGGTCGCTGTCGATTGTTTCAGCCGGTCTTGACGTGAAGACTTACTCGGCCTTCGATCGGCACGCCGCCTCGCGATGTGCGCCGCTTGTACTCATGGCCAAATTGCGAAGTGATGAATCTCCCGTGAACGGACCTTTTTTCGAATCGCCGCTTCTTCTCGATGCGCCCATTTGAGTCCAAACAATTATTGAGCGCGGAGTCAGACCTGGGCACTGACTATCTTTTCGGATAGTCGAATTCTTGCGCGGCGTGCGCGAAGAGCGCCGTCGACTAGTACCTACGTACCTACGTGGTACTGCCTTGCGTTGTCTTCTGTCCGGATGGGCGGTGCCGATCTCAATCGAAAAAACCGGGATCTCCAATTGCGACGCAGGCGGTGATGTTGCCGTATTCCCCGACTGTGTCACTACCCGTCGCTAAAATGGATCTTCCGCACTTTCGGTACAGATCATGGTGGCATGGCATTGTAGGGCAGCACGCGTGCTCTTAGCAGAAGCAAGCCAGTGCGGCCATACATTTGGCGTTTGCTGCCCTTCAGAGGGTTGATCTGCCCCTTCACTTGACCGTGGCTCCAGCGCGTTTCCACAGCCGCCACGACTATCACCCAGATCCTTCTTCAATCCGTAGGCGAAGCGAACCAGGGGACCAATGCCGGAATGCGCTGCGGTCCGAATCCAGTTGAGCATGGCATCGCGGTCTTTGCTGGTGAGAGCGTCCCGAAAATCCATGGCCAAGTTAGACCGTTCCACGGCCACCCTCTCAGACGTGGAAGACGTTTCTCCACAATCCCCTTGGACAGATCGTATCGGCTGATTTCTTTACGGTTCCGGCCATCCGGCTGGGGGGCTGTTCGTATTCCTCGTGATGGAGCACCGCCGCCGCGAGTTGCTCCACTACAACGTGACTGATCGCCCGACGTCAGCCTGGGTTGCACAGCACATTGTGGAGGCATTCGCCGATCGTGAAACACCTCATTATCTGATCCGCATCTGATCCGCGATTCGAGATGGCGTTTATGGAACCGAGGTATGGAGGCGTCTGACGTCGCTGGGCATTGCGGAGGTGCTGACAGCGCCCTTGGCAGAATGCCAACGCCGAGCGCTTGATTGGATCGATTCGACGCGAGTGGTTGACCCCTTTTATTATCTTGAACACTCGGCACTTGAAGAAGACGCCGGCCGCATATTTCCGCTACTACCACCGCTCACGCCCGCATCTGGCGCTCAGCAAACAGTGCCGTTCGAGCGCCAGGCGACGAAGGATGGTGCGATCGTAGCGATCGCAGAACTCGCCGGCCTCCAGTATCGCTATGAGCGCACTGCGGCGTGAGATGAAACCGGATGGATTATTGGCGAACGACACGTCAGCCGACACGCCGATGGTCATCCCGATTGCACAATGATTGGGCAGCGGCTTCGGCCAAAAAGGATCCACCTCGAAGCCGGGCGCCTGAACTCCAGAAGCTTGCACAACAGCTTTCTTCTGGACCACCGCAGAGCGGATCGCGAGCACGCCAGCGAGCGCCAAAAACCTCGGGCGCTGGCTTGATTCTACGTTTCGATTGTTTCAAACTGATTACCAGCCAAGAGCAGGTTCATCGCGCTGCTCGTTCCACGCGGGCTTCGAGCGGTTTCAGTTGAACCGACGTATAGCCGCCTTTGGAGCGGAAGTACAAAATCACGCCGCTGAACACTACAGTGAGGATGATTGGCAGGATGGCGACCGAACGGAAGGCAGCAGCCGCGCCGCGTGTGTCGTACACGCCGCCCATCAAGGGTAGGATGAAGGCTACCGCCAGGTTTCCAACGCCGCCCATGATTGCGAGCAGCCAAGCGCCTCCGCGCGGGAACTGTTCCGATGTCACGGCCATCATTGTGGGCCAGAAGAAGGCGGTGCCAAAACCGAAGATTGTTGCGGCGCCGAACGCCTGAAAAGGCGTTTGCGCGGCGGATAACGCGAACAGTCCGATCGCGGAGGCGACGGATGAGGTGGTGAGCAAACCCAGTGGGGACAGACGCCGCGCCAATCGTCCGCCGGCGAAATTACGAAGCAAAAACATTATTCCGGACGTAAAGACCAGGATCAGAATTCCACGCATTCCCGTCATGTTCGTGACGAGCGGGCCAACCCATTGGTCCGGGCCAAGCTCCGTACAACTTGTCATCCACATGCATACGAAGAACAGAAGAAACATCGGCCGTAGCGCTTCGCGGAACATGTCCCGCGAGGAAACGCCGGCATCCACTCGCTCGGTGTTGGGAAACTTCAGCGGAAGCATCAGCAGGCCGTACGCTATGGCTGGAATCATGAGCACGGCTATCTTCACCTGCCAGCCGAGCGTGGAGCTGGCAGCGGCCAGGCCAGGCACATCGAGCCCCATCCATTTCGTAATCAGGTAGGCAGCCAAGCCTCCCAGGATGGTGCCTCCCGGCCACCAGGAATGCAGCACGTTCAACTTGTGAGTCTTGTCGTCCGGGTTCAGCGTCGCAACCAGCGGGTTCACAGTGCCTTCGACAAATCCCTGCGAAAGGCCGAGCAAAAGCATTCCTGCGTAGAGACACAGGAAACCGGGATCCGAATAGAACGGCGTGACAGCAGCGGAAGGTCGGGGCGCGAAAATAATCAGGGCCGGTGCAACGATATACCCGAGGCTGGACAGCAGGAACAACCGGCGCATTCCAACCAAATCGATTAGAACTCCGCCTATCAGGATGGACAGCGTGCAACCCCAAAAGGCGGGGCTCAGTACTACTCCGATCTGTTCGTGCGTGAGATGAAAATCCGCACCCAGCGCGTCGAGAATGTCACCGCGGATGGCGAAGGACACGGCCGTAGTCGCCAGCGCCAGACAGCTCGAAAAAAAGATCCGACGGCGGTTCATGCAGTTGGCTCTAGCCTTTCATCGTGGAGGCCGCGAATACAACCGTGTGCAAGGAAGCGAAATGCCATTTACCCACAGCCGAGAGGGGCTTGTCAAGGTCGATTGGTTGGTTGAGCAGTGGGGAGGTAGAAGACTGCTTCTCAGTAGTTCGATTCGATCGAGCGCAGATATTGCCTGTTGCGCAATGCACTGGCCTTGGGAGTGCCCATGCCAGGCAAGACGTCCTGCTCGACCAGGACAAAGCCCGCGTAACCGTTTGCCTTCAGCCATCGTAAGACTCCTGGGAAATCCACACCGCCGGCGCCGAGCTCGCAGAAAACGCCGTGGCGAAGTGCTTCAAAGTAGTTCCATCCCTGGGATCGAGACTGCTGCGCGATTCCCGGGTGGCAATCCTTCAAGTGGACATACCACACACGCTCCCAAAAGCGCTGCAGACCTTCCACGACGGCGCAATGGCCCGCCCCAAACGCATAGTGTCCGGTGTCGAAAACCAAGCCGATACGCTTTGCATCGGTCAGTTCCAGGAATCGCGCGATTTCGTCCGGCGTCTCCACGTACCCGGCGCAATGATGGTGAAAGACGGTGCGTAACCCGGTCTCCGACAAGACGGCATCCGCCACATGCATCGCGCCATCCGCGAACGTCTTCCAGTCCCCTGGGCTAAGGCCCATTTCAGGCGTGATCCGCCCCGCATTCGCGGTGCGCTTTGGATCCGTTGCGTTGTCGTCGGCGAGAACGAGAAAGGGTTTGGGCTGGCCGGCAACATCGGCGAGGAGTCCAGCCGTCTTCACCGCGCGGGCCACTCCCGCTGCATGAGCGCTTCGGTCTTTCAATGCCACCTGGACGAACGCGCCCAGCATTACCAGATTCCGCTTCCTTAGTTCGCCGCCGAGCACTGCAGGATCGGTCGGCATATAGCCCCAATCGCCTAACTCCGTGCCCGTGTATCCGGTCTCGACCAGCTCGTCGAGCATGCGGCTATATTCAATCTGTTGGCCTTGAGTCTCGTCAAACTCGAGGGTTCCCCAGGAGCACGGGGCGTTTCCGACACGAAGTATGGCCATCCGTTATTTGAGCTGCCGGTCGTAGTTCTCTTTTTGAATCGCGGGTGTGATCTGGTCGTTCTTCACGTTGCGGACGGCTTGGACTAGCAACTGGGTGATGTGCTCGTTCGAGAACTTGCCCTCCTCGACGCTGGCAGCCGCGCCAACGCCGGCATAATGATGTGGAAAGCGGGCATACCAGCTCACCGCGGTCCAAAGATTCGGCATGCTCTCCAGGCGTTTTTGATCGCTGCCATCTTCTTGAGTCGCGCGGTCGAGTTTTACCAGGTCCGGACGGATGGCGAGAATGCGCGAGGTCTCTTGTTCACCGGCGTGCTCGTCGCCCGCCAGCGGAGTCTTGCGATACTTTTGGAACTCCTTGGTGTATTCGGGGTCGGGTGGGGGATCGAAGTAATAGACGACGTAATCGCGCCGCTTGTCTAACTGGCTTTGCACAAAGAATCGGAGCCAGTGCGGGTTGCCGCCGTGGCTGCTGTAGATCACGATCTTCTTGAAACCGTTCCGGGCGATTTCATCGAGCGTGGCCTGCAAAACTTTGCTGATCAGGTCCGGCGGCAGCGCGACAGTGCCCTCGGCGTACTTCGCTTCGTAAATCTGCCCGAAATAATATTCGGGGAACACCACGACATACTCCCGCTTTGCGACCTCCCGCGCGCGCGCTTGCGCGCCGATCAGATCGGATCCGATCGGCAAATGCGGGCCGTGCTTCTCCAGAATTCCGATCGGAAGCAGACAGGTCCCCTTGGAAAGCTCGATCGCTTTGGCCCAGTCGGTCGCCACCAGTTCGTCCCAGCGCACCGGCAGCGGCTGGCCGCACAGGCGGCCGGCCAGAAGCGCCAAGACGAGGAGCAGTGTCTTGGTCATGCTTAAACCTTCAGCGCGAGACTCAAGTGCAGCACGTTGACCATGTAGTCCCGGTATTCCGGATAGACGTCGACGGCTTGCGGCGTTTTCTCAAACTCGTAGGTCCCGATACCGACGTGTTCTCCGAGCCATTGCCCCGTCCATCCCGCTTCCCTGAGGAAGTCGACCACCGCTGGAAAATTGACAATTCCTTTGCCGGGCACGGTCACCGCTCCCTTATAGTGCTGGCCATTGTAGTCGTATTCAGGCTTGGGATCCCAGTCCTTCATATGCACGGTGCAGAGGCGTGATTCGTAGGCCCGGACCACTTCCAGCGCGTCGGCAGGAGGCGAGGTCTCTCCGCGTGTGCTATAACCGCGCGCCAACCAGCCGAGATCGGTCGTCAAGTTGACATAGCGGGGATCCGTCACGTCCATCAGGCGGCGGAAGCCGAGCGAGGAATGCGTGTGATAGGCGAACTTGATTCCATTGGTTTCCTTCAGCCGCTTGCCTTCTTCGTTGCAGAGTGCGGCGATCTTGCGCATCAGGTCTTCCTCGTTGGTCAACGGGCCATAGGGGCCGGTATAAATTCCGCCGATCGCCTGCATGAACCTTCCAATCAGACGGTTCTCCTCAGCGATTTCGCTGTACTTGGTTGTGTCGAGCAACGAGTAGGACTCGTTCAAACCGACCAGCCTGAGCTGGAGCTTGTCCATCCGGTCCTTGAACTCACTGGTTTTGTTGATGTAGGCCTGGGCCAGCTTGAGCTGCGAGTTGTCGACTTCGATGTTATGGAAGCCAACTTTCGACGCGGCCTCCATGGTGTGCCAGAAGCCGTCGATGCTGATTCCCAGAGATCCCGGCGCCATCCCCGCCAGAAACTTCTGTGGCTTGGTCGAAGCCGCTTGTGCGACCGTCGACGTGCTGAACGTTGTGGCCATGCCGGCAGCCACGGCGCCGGCCGATTTCAGGAATGATCTGCGGTCCATTTTCAATTGCATATTACCTCCAGAACCTTCGTGTTCAGGTTACAATTTCAGCTTTACTTGAGCTGACGATCGTAGTTCTCTTTTTGGATCCTGGGCGTCACGTCGTCGTTCTTTACCTCTCGAACGACCTTCGCGAGCGCTTGGATGCTGTGCTCCACCAGAAACTTGCCTTCTTCCACCGAAGCTGCCGAGCCCACCCCCGCATAGTGATTCGGGAAGCGTGCGTACCAACTGGTGGATGTCCAGATGTTGGGCATATCTGCCAACCGCTTCTTATCGCTGCCGTCCTGGTCGCCGGCGCGCTCCATTTTCACCAGATCGGGCCGGATGGCTAGCATGCTCGACGTCTCACTCTCACCGGCATGCTCGTCGCCTGCGATCGGCGTTTTGCGCATCTTCAAGTACGTTTCGAGAAACGCGGGATCCGGCTGCGGATCGTAGTAATAGACGACGTAGTCCCGCCTCTTGTCGAGCTGAGTTTGCATGAAAAACCGCAGCCAATGCGGGTTCCCGCCATGCGTGCTGTAGACCAGGATCTTCTTGAATCCGTTCCTGGCGATTTCATCCAGAGTAGCCTGGAGCAGTTCTGAAATCAGAGCCGGCGGCAGCGCAAACGTGCCCTCGCCGTACTTGGCCTCGTAAATCTGGCCGTAAAAGTATTCCGGAAACACGACCACATACTCGCGCTTGGCCGTTTCACGCGAGATGTAAGTGGCGTGGAACAGGTCCGAACCGACCGGTACGTGCGGGCCGTGCTTTTCCAGGATTCCGATGGGGAGCAGGCAGGTGCCGTGCGAGAGCTCGATGGCCCGTTTCCAGTCGGATGCCACCAACTCATCCCAGCGCACCGGGAGTTCCTGAGCAGCCAGCGTCCATGCGGCTGCCAGCAGCAAAAGCCAACGAGCGGACATGCGACCTCCTTTTCGGCGCGATCAGACGCGCGCCAGACGAATCAGCGTATCGCGATCGGCCAGAACTTTCTCGAACGCGTCAGCGTAGCAGTGCATCAACTGGATGCCTTGCCCCGCCAGCGGCGCTGATTGCGAACCTATGACCAAAGAATTGTCCAAGAGCCGGGTGGTCTCCGGGTACTCCTCTTTGCGGTATTGAACAGTGGACTTGTGACAGGTCCAGGGACAGCCCTTTCCATAGCCGGCTTGCTGCTCAAAAAGAACCTGCGAAGGCACCGGAGTTACCTGCCAGAGAACCGTCTCCACTCCCTCCTGGCGCAGCGATTGGATCAAAGCGTTGCGGAAACGCTTCGCATCCAGACCGGCCTCGAGCCGCTCCGGGTGCAGACGTACGCGGTACTTATGGAAGACGCTGGTGCGGTCCGCTGGGACCGAGGGCGGCGTCACAAGATCTAAGCCGCTGAGCCGGCTGGTCAGGTATTCAGCATTTCGTCGCGCATTTTCGTTGCTGTGGTCCAGGCGCGCGAGCTGACAGCGGGCAATGGCGGCGGTCAGCGAGGTCATGCGATACATCCACCCCATGGTCACGGCGTTATAGTCGCGAAGATCGTCCAGCGGATGCATGGGGTCGAGCCCAGCCGGCGTCGAGTCAGCGGCTTCTTCTCCGAATTGGCGAACGCAGTTCGCACGTTCATAGAACGCGTCGTTGTTGGTGACGAAGAGGCCGCCCTCGCCCGCCGGAAGATTCTTGCTGCTCTGGACGCTGAAAGCGCCCATGTCCCCGATCGCGCCCACCTTCCTGCCTTTGTAGGTAGCACCGTGCGCTTGCGCCGCGTCTTCAATGACCACCAGGTTGTGCTTTCGCGCAATCGCGCGAATTTCGTCCAGATCCGCCGGCAGGCCGTGGATGTGAACCGGCATGACGGCGCGCGTGCGGGGTGTGATCTTGCGTTCGATCTCCGCCGGACTGATGTTGAACGTAACCGGATCGATGTCCGCGAATATCGGAATCGCGTTGTGATGCAGTACGGCGAGCGCCGAGGCGAGAAAAGTGAAGGCTGAGGTAATGACCTCGTCCCCGGGCTGGGTCCCGGCTGCCGCCACGGCCATGTGAAGTGCGGCGGTGCCGCTATTGCTGCTGAGACAATGTTTGGCTTCCGCGTACTGGGCGAATTCTGTTTCGAGCGCCCGTATTTCGGGAGCATGCGAGCCGGACAGGATACGGGAGTCTAAGACCCGCAGTACCGCCTGGCGCTCGTTCTCGGTGATCTGCGGCCACAGGCGGGTAAGTCCTTCAGGTACTACGCGGGAGCCGCCGTTGATCGCTAATACATTCGGCATTCGGTGGTCCTCAGGGATTATCGCACACGCGTGCAGACCATGCAATCACCAGCGTGTCACACCAGGGTGTCCCGCCGAGTCAAATCAGTCTGGAATCGCGGCTGGACGTCGTTTCAGGCTGCCGCGGGCGGCACCATAGCCCAAGCCCACCAGGAGCCAGAGCCCTCCCACCAGCTTGGCCGTGCCACTCAGACTCAACCAAATATAGAAGCAGACTGCGAAACCCAGGACGGGTGGCAACGCATTTTTCCAATGCCAGCGCGATCCGTTCCCGCCCTGAACCAGCGCCGATGCGTTTACGCCCATAAAGGCAATGAACGCACCGAAATTCAGCAACTCGACACTCAATTCGTAGCTCAAGACCAGAGCTGCGCCCAGGGCCAGAACCCCGCTGAACAGGACGTTGTTGCGTGGAACGCCCCGGCCGGAGAGAACGCCGAAGAACCGCTTCGGGATCACGTCGTCGCGGCCCATGCCAAACATGAGACGGGCCGCGCCCAGTTGAGCCGCCGCGCCCGAGCCCACGGTCGCCACCAGCAGCGTGAGATTGACTAACGCGAACAGGAGCGGTCCCCCGGCCCGTCCTGCGACATGAACGAACGCCGTGTCGACATCCGGATAGTGTCGGTAATCCGGCCAGATCAACTGTCCCGCATAAACTTCCGCGGCTGCCAGCGCGCCCGTAATGACGCAGGTCAAAACCGTCGCCAGCATGATATTCCGGCGCGGGTTCTCGACTTCTTCCGAGAGTGTGGACACGCCGTCGAAGCCGATATAAGTGAGGGCTGCGATAGCCGTTCCTCGCGAAACAGCGCTCCAGGAAAATGTATTCGAGTCGTAAAATGGGCGCAGGTACGCGGCCGCGTCAAGATGGTGTGCGCCCAAAAAGCGTAGGGCGTAGCCGAAGAAAATCAGCACGACCACGGACATCCCCGCTACCATCGCGCGGTTGAAACGCGCCGATGTTTTCACTCCCCCCAGGTTGAGCAACGTGAATAGCACAGCGAATGCGCATGCCAAGACCCAGTACGGAATGAAGGGCACAAAATTCTGGGCCGCCTTGGAGCACCAGATCGTGCAGATGATGGGGTTCAGCAGATAATCCATGGTGATGCTCCAGCCGGTCAGGTATCCAAGGCTGGGATGCAGGGCATTGCCGACGTAAGTATAGGCCGAGCCGGCGCTCGGATAGACCCGCGCCATGCGTCCATAGCTGATCGCGGTGAATAGCATCGCGATCATCGCGATCAGGACCGCGGTTACCACGTGGCCGCGGGCCTGCTGGCTTACGACGCCGAAGATGGGCATCGGAGCCGTGGGCTGAATGACGATGAGCCCGTAGAGAATCAGATCGCTGAGTGTGAGAACGCGCCGGAGCTTTGGCTCGGACGAATAGCGGGTCTCGCTCACAGTTCGCGCGGCTTGGGCATGGTCCACAGCGCCTGTCTCCTCTTGAAAAATCGGGCCCGCACACGCATGCAATCAAAGTCTAGCGCGTTCTCTTCGCCGCTTGGGACAGGCCGGCCCATTGATCGGGCAGCGCTCGGCGAAGCGATCAAATATCCAACCCTAATGACCCTTTCGCAAGACGAAATGCCAGGCGACGCGGGCCTATTACAAGGGAGCGGCGATTGCTACAAAGGAATGAGTGTGCTATTAACTCAAGAGTACCTCGCCTTGGCTCGGATGGACTGCCGGGCTCGGAAAATTACTCGAACCGAGCGGCGGCCAAGCGCTAGCCCTGTACGTGATGAAATATCATCTAAATAGATACACACTGTGAAGAAAGTTGCGATTTCGATTAAGGATATTGCCAGGAAGGCGGACGTCTCGCACTCCACGGTTTCCAGGGCACTGCGCAACAGCCCGCTAGTGAATCGGGAAACGGCCGAACGCATCCGCAAGATCGCCAAGGAATCGGATTTTCGAGTCAGCGCCATTGGCCGCAGCCTGGCGACCGGGCGGACCAATACGCTGGGCGCGGTCGCCACCACCATCGAGGATCCTTTCGTCGCTGAGGTGCTGAGCGGCGCAGAAGACGCAGCAAACGCTCACGGCTACTCGTTGATTCTGGCCAACTCCAAGGCGAATCCGGATCGGGAACTCAAAGTCGTCCATTCGTTTGAAGAACGGCGCGTGGATGGGATAATCGTACTCGATTCCCGCGTCGGTTCCGTTTATATTCCGATGCTGGCACGAATGAAGGTTCCGATTGTGCTCATCAACAGCCAGCATCCCGGCGAATTTGTGCACTCGATCTCAATCGACAATGTGGCGGCCAGCCAGATGGCTACCCGATACTTGGTCCATCTTGGTCACACGCGGATCGCCTATCTGGGTAAGCGGGGCGGGTACCAGTCGGATGCCGAACGCGCCGCCGGGTACCGGCAGGCCTTGGAGGCGGCGGGAATTCCGGAACGTCCCGAGTTGATGGTCTACGGCGATGGAAAACCGGAATCAGGGAGAAACGCCATGGACCAACTCCTCTCGCTCGCTGAGATCCCGACGGCCGTGTTCTGTTACAACGACCTCCTGGCGATCGGAGCCTTGAGTGCAATTCGACAGAACGGATTATTGGTGCCTGACGATGTCTCGATCGTCGGGTTCGACGATCTCGAGATTGCGTCGTACACCCACCCTCCCCTCACGACCATCCGGCAGCCCAAGCACCAGATGGGTCGCGCTGCCACGGAAATGCTGCTCAATCTTCTGCAGGAATCGATTGCTAGCAGCGTGCGCAAGGTTCAAGGTGAATTAATCGTACGCGAGTCCGCGGCGCCTCCGAAGTCCAGAGCCTAGGGTGCCGCCGGAGCGCTGAGCGAGTCGGGCAGCGAAAAACAAAAGATGCCCGCTGGGCCTGCAATCGCGACATATTGCTTGCCGCCAACCATGTAAGTCATCGGAGAAGCCCACCAATTTTGACCAACGTCAGCGTGCCATAACGTTTTCCCGGTTGCCGCGTGAACCGCCACCAGACTTCCGCCGCCCTGGCCGAAAAACACCAGGCCACCCGCGGTCGCCAGCGTCCCGGAGCGGTCGAATGCGTTCCCGACCGGATATTCCCAAACGGTCTTCCCCGTTGCGATGTCCAATGCCTTGATCGAGCTCCCCTTGGGAGGGCCGGGCGGACGATCGGTGTTGCCGCCATAGGTCCGCTCGCCTACGTCGATCTCTTCCTCGCTCTTCTTGAAGATCCCGCAATTTCCGCTGGCGCGAACGTAAAACAAGTTGTAAACTGGATTGAAAGCAGCCGACATCCAGGTTGTGCCGCCATAACCAGGGCACGCGAAGGTTCCCTGCACGGTGGGCTCGTTATCCGAAGTCAGAATCGGCCTGCCGTCCTTTCCGTAGCCGGTAGCCCAGGTCACGCGAACGAACGGAGTGGCCCGCAGCAGCTCACCATTGGTCCGGTCGAGAACGAAGAAGAACCCATTGCGATCCGCGTGCAGCAAAAGCTTGCGCGGCCGGCCCTCCCAATTCTGGTCTACCAGCACCATCGGCTGGGCAGAATCCCAGTCATGCAGGTCGTGGGGCGTGAATTGCTTATACCACTTCAGTTTCCCGGTTTTCGCCTCCAACGCCACCACGCTCGAGGTGTAAAGATTGTCGCCTTTGCGTTCGTCACCGTTGTAATCCGGGCAGGGATTGCCGACCGACCAATAGACCAGATCCAGATTCGGGTCGTAGGACCCGGTCAGCCAGGTTGCGCCACAGCCACGCTCCAGCCATTTGCCTTGCCAGGTTTCGGCTTCTTTTTCTCCTCGTGCTGGTATTGTGTAGAAGCGCCAGGCGTGCTCTCCGGTGTCGGCCTTAAAGGCGTCGAGAAAGCCGCGAGCCCCCTCTTCGCCGCCGGCCAAGCCGGCCACAACCAAATCGCCAACCACCAGGGGCGCTGAGGTGGCGCTATATCCGTCCTTGGGATCTCCCATCTTGGAGTCCCACAGCTTCTCGCCGGTTCTTCGATCCAGGGCGATCAGGTGCGCGTGATCGGTCTCCATGAAGACTCGGTCGCCTTTTACTGCGACGCCCCGGTTGGCTCCAGCGCCCGCTTCGCTCAGCAAGCCCTGAGTGCGCGGCTGGCGCCAATGCCAGATCTGGCGGCCCGCGGTTGCATTGAGAGCCCAGACTTCGTTCACGGTCGTGATGTACATCACACCGTCGACTACAACCGGGGTCACTTCGAGACGGGGCGCTTCCGGAATCGGGAAGAACCAGCTGAGGGACATTCGAGCCACGTTTTGCGCGTTCACCTGTTCGAGGTTGCTGTATCGATTTCCGCTCACGCTTCCGTCGTAGGACGCCCAATCCTGCTTCGGTTCGATGGGCCGTTCCCGGAAGCTGTCTTCGCGGCGATCGCGGTGCAACAGATGGAACCTGCCATCGGCGGTGCGGACCTCGGCGCTGAAGTCGCCCTCATTCATGATGGTTCCTTGAACGGTTCCGCCATCGCCGAGCTGGAAGCTTCCCGGCTTGGGTTCCAGCAGCCCCCTCCCCCGAGAACCGCCTTGTTCAGCCTCAACCTTGATCTCACCCGCGACTAAGCCGCGCACGTAGGCGATCAGAGATTTCATTTCGTTGTCGGTGAACGGGAAGGCCGGCATTCCTTTCTCAATCCTTCCCTTTCGCACGAAATCGGCAATCTCACTATCGATGTGGCTTACAAAGAAACTCAATATCGACGGCGCTCGATCGGTACCGGCTCCATCCCCACCGTGACAGATCGTGCAGCGGTTTTCGAAGTTCCGCACCTGTCCTCCTGTCGGTTGGGCCGGAATCGCTGGTGCGAGCGCTAGGAGAACAAAGATGGGGACGACTCTTGCCACGAAGGACTCCTATAACCTCGGTTTCTTCTGTCACAACTCCGCCGCACCGTGATCCGGCTTCCAGCGGCACATCCTGGGTTCGAATCGGTGAAAGAAATTGTGCTAACCCAGCTTACTGCCGGCGTGTGCATTGGGTCAAGAATGACGCCTTCGCAGCAGCGTGCCATCCAGCAAACGGAGGCAGAAAATCCGATGTTGCACACGATTGCACACAACCACCGCATGTGATAAGAAAGTAGCATGCCGCAGAGCTCCTCCGCCGAAATCTATGACGTCGTGATTATCGGCTCCGGCGCCGGCGGCGGTACGGTAGCGCATGTGCTGACTGCGAAAGGCCTCCGCTGTGCGGTGCTGGAGGCTGGGCCGATGATCGATCCACGGCGGGACTTCAAGGAACACAAGTGGCCGTATGATTACCCGCACCGTGGCGCCGGCCCGGGCGCCGAGAGTTATTTCGGCGGTGGCGGATCCTCCGGCCAGGGGTTTACCTTCAACGCCAACTTCGGGGGAAACGAACTGGACGGCGAGCCGTATACGCTGGCCGACGGCACTCAGTTTCTGTGGTGGCGCTCGCGAGTGGTTGGGGGCCGCACGCTGCATTATGCGCGCAATTCCTACCGCTACGCCGACTACGACTTCAAGCCGTATGATCGCGACGGGCTCTCGCCCAACTGGCCGATTTCTTACGAAGATCTTGCGCCGTACTATGACAAGACCGAGAGGTTGACCGGCGTAGCGGGCTCGTCCGCAGGCATACGGAGCGCGCCCGACGGCATCTTCCTCGAGCCGGCCCCGCCCAAGGTTCATGAGCTGCTGTTGCAAAAGGCCTGCGCCAAGCTCAGTATTCCGTGCATCCCCAATCGCCTCGCAATTATCACTAAGCCGTTCAATGGCAGACCCGCCTGCCACTATTGCGGGCAATGCGCGCGCGGATGCGGAACCGCTTCCAATTACGACTCGCTTCAGATCCAGATCATTCCCGCTTTGCGGAGCGGCCGGCTGAAACTCTTTGATATGGCCATGGCTCGCGAAGTTGTTACCAACGGCCAGGGCCGCGTCACCGGAGTGATCTACATCGATAAACGTACGCGCCAGGAGAAGTTGGTTCGAGGACGAGCGGTCGCGGTCGCGGGCGGTGCTTGCGAGACGGCGCGGCTTCTGCTCAACTCGAAATCTTCGGAGTTCCCCAACGGATTGGCAAACGGGTCGGGAATGGTGGGCCGCAACCTCACCAACACGGTTGATTTCAGCGTGAGCGGTTATCTGCCGTGTCTGGAGGGCATGCCCCGCTACAACACCGATGGCTACGCGCAAGGGCATGTTTACATCCCATGGTGGCTCTGGGAGCGTCACGACAAGCTGGATTTCCCGCGTGGCTACCACATCGAGGTCTTCGGCGGCTTCGGGATGCCCGGTATCGGCTCTTTCACTTCCTACGGAGCCCAGCAAGGATTCGGAAAGAGACTCAAGGAGGCCGTGCGCCGCGAATACGGTTGCACCATCCGGCTCGCCGGCCGCGGCGAAGCCATTCCCAACGACAACAGCTACGTTGAAATTGATCCGCACGTGGTCGATCGGTGGGGTATCCCCACGTTGCGCTTTCACTATAAATGGTCCGATTACGAGTGGAAGCAGGCTCGGCACATGGAGCGGACATTTATTCAGATCATTGAGCAGATGGGCGGCCGGGTGCTTCCTAGACGAACCGGTGGACCGGACGCCAGCGGAATCGTCCTGATTCCCGGGTCGGTGCAGCACGAGGTAGGGGCAGTACGCATGGGAGATGACAAGCGGATGTCCGTGGTCAACGGCTTTTGTCAGGCGCACGAAGTGAAGAACTTATTTCTGTGTGACGGCGCGGTGTTCGTGAGCAATGCCGACAAGAATCCCACCCCGACCATAAATGCTCTGGCCTGGCGCGCGAGTGACTACCTCGCGGAAGAGATGCGGAAGGGGAATATTTAATGATCCCGGTTCAGATCGGCGATTTTTCCCGCCGCGAGCTGTTGAAGAGAGTCGCCATGGCCGTTGTGGCGATGGAGGCCATCCCGCTAGCAGATGCTCAGGAGGTCCACAGCCACGCCATCCAAGAAAAGAGCCGCACCGGCGCCTACAAACCCAAGCTATTTAACAAGCATGAGTACGAGACGATAACGCGCCTCGCGGAACTAATCGTTCCCGCGGACCAGGTATCGGGCAGCGCGGTAGATGCAGGTGCGCCTGAGTTCATCGACCTGCTGGCGAGCCACAATGAAAAGTTGGCCGATATCTGCACCGGCGGAATCGGTTGGATCGATACTTTCGCCCGAACGCTCTACCAAACAACCTTCGTCGAGGCTCGCGCCGAACGTCAGATCGCTCTCCTCGAACAACTAGTGCGTGCGCGAACGCAGAGTGAAGGCTCTGGCTCGGGACCGCGCGAGCCTCGCAATCCGGGCGCCAGGGAAGCGATCAACCTGAGTCCCGGCGTGACCTTTTTCAATTGGATAAGCCGCATGGCGATCGACGCCTTTTACACCAGCCCGATCGGGATGAAGGACCTCGGCTACATGGGCAACTCGGCGACCAGTGCGTATAGCGTGCCTCAGGAATCCATCGATTACGCGTTCAAGCGCAGCCCATTTTCCTGAAACCGCTTTATGCAGCGTGACGAATTTGAACTGCCAACCAACACTTCGATAGCGCAGGCGGGACCAATGAGCAGAGAAGTCTCAAATCGTCAGCTTGAGTCTGTCCACGATGTATGACTTCATCTCGCGTGCACTCTGCGCCGGAGACGTCAAACTGCGGTCCAACTCCAGCATGACCCAGCCGGAGTAGCCGATCTCTTTGAACGTCTCCGCCAAAGCTGGGAAGTCGACAGTGCCTTTGCCAAGCTCGACAAAGTCGCCTTTCATTGTCTTCGCATAGTCAGGCCGACGGAACGCGGCGTTGGGATCATAATCCTTCCAGTGGCTGGCTATCAAACGCGACCTGTACGTGCGGACCGCCTCCACTGCGTTGTACCCTGCCGCCGTGAGATGCCCAACATCGGCGCAAAATCCGACCCAGCGCGGGTCGGTCTTGTCTAGAATCGTTTGAATCATCGGCTTGCTCATCCCACGCCCCGGATGGAAAGCGATGCCAATGCCGTACTCCTCTTTGCAAAGCTTGCCCAGTTCGTTCAGGCTCTTAATGGCTTGATCGACACCCTGGCCGGCCTCTTGCGCGGCTTTCTCCTGCGGCTTGGCTTCAAACAGAACTTTAGTCCCCTGGCGTTGCCGCCGGCCTTCCCCGGTAGCGATATAGGTAGCGCCGATCGCTTTTAAGAATTTGCAGATTTGGGCTGCCTTCTTTCTTTCGTCCGGCAGGTTGGCTTGATCCCACAGCGCGAAGGAATAGAACACACCCTTCAATTCGACAGAGCATTGCGCGGAACGGTTCTTAAATTCCGGGATCTTGTCTCTATACACCTCGTCCAAGTCGCTTAGTGTGTCGTCGGCCTCGGTGGCATGAAATCCGAGGGCGGACATCTCCTGGCACGCTTTCCAGTATGTCTCGGCGGAAGCATTCGCTTGGAGCCACGCAGTTGCGGCCATCCCGATCTTGAATTTTTGCGGGTTCGCTCCGCTGACTAGTGCCGGCGGGAGGGCCATGGCCGCCCCCGCTGTCGTCTTCAGAAACTGTCGTCGATCCATAGAAAGCAACCTCCTGCATACTATTGGCGACGGGCGCTGCACCGAATCCGGCTGGAATACTCCTGAGCGGTTGCAGCGGCTCGCGCGGCAAACGTGTGCAACTTCCAGTTGATTCCAACACACCGGGCCACGTTTGTCAATGCGAATGCCCCGCCCGTAAACCACATGGAGTGCCGGCCAGCAGAAACTCACAGTTCCTTCGAAGCCTTAAATACGAAGGTCTATCTGGAGAAGCACATCGCCGCATGAGAGCTCCGAAGCTCAACCTGCGCCATTGGATTTGGTGCTGGCTCCGGCAGGGTTCCCCGCAGGGCCTGCAGGGCCTTGACAAGCCCGGAAGCCGGTAATAGACTTATTGCACTCGTGTGCGTTCACACAGAGCAGGCGGACCACACAGAGGCGCGCGACCGCCAATTCACAGTGGTAGCGAGCAACCAAGGAGAAAGAACGATGCAGAACACTCTGGACCGCAGGGCATTTGTGAAGTACTCCAGCCTTCTGGCGGGCGGCGCCGTTTTCGCGCATTCTCGCTTGGCCTGGCTGGCAGCGAAGACCGACAAGCCGCAACGATTTCGTGTAGGCTTCGCTCCGGCCACAGACGGCACCCTGGACAGCTATTGGATGAGGATGAAGGCGCTTTCAGAAGTTGGGCTTCGCAATATTGAAGTGGACAACGGCATGGTCAAAATCGCTGAGGCCTACGCCTCCAAGCCGGCGGAATTTCATGACCGAATGGCGAAGTTGAACCTGCAACTGGTCGGCGTGAACCAGCCCTATCAGTTTGCCGACCCGAGCACCGCCGCTGCCATCAAGGACAAGAACACCCTGGTGGGCAAGTTTCTCAAAGATGTTGGAGCGACCTACCTGGGCTGGGAAGGCGCCCTGGCCCCCGGCGCCACGGGAGAACAAGTCGAGGTCGAAGACCAAATGCGCCAGATCGCCCGCCTGGCCAACGAAGAAGGCAAGCGGATCAAGGAACAGTACGGGATTCGCTTCACCTATCACACGCACTCGACCTTCGGGTTCCGCAGACTCATGGATCTCACCAATCCGGCCTACTTGAGTCTCAATCCCGACTTGGGATGGCTGCGGGCGCGGGGAAACGGCGATGCGCTCGAAATTCTCCGCGCCTATAGGTCCCGGCTGATGACTATCCACTTCAAGGATTTCGATCCCAATCGCGAATGGAACGACCGCGGCACGCACGGCAAAGGAGGTATGGTTGTGCCGGGACAGGGCGCTGTCAATTTTCCTGCCGTGGTCGAGTTCCTAAAGGAGAGTGACTTCGACGGATTCGTCCTGGGCGAGTACATTGGTCTCGGCAATTATGACTTCGTCAATTCGACGCGCGAGCCGGAGGTCTACCCGAAGTTCAAGCAATACTTCGCTGGCACGCTGGGTCTGAAATTGTAATTCTTGCCGGCGGCCAAACTAAACAGCGGCGACCACGAGCGCGAGGCGGAGTTCGAAGAGCGAAGCAAAGCCAGTGTGGCTCCCAAAGTGGATGACGTGAGCCTCGTGGACTATCATTGCAAGAAGGTATGAAGAAACTTCTTTTAACACTCGCAGGGGCTTTCTCGGCCTTGTCGTTTGGCCAGACCTATGACATCGTCCTCGCCAACGGCCGCGTGATGGATCCTGAATCCCGGACCGATGCGGTCCGTAACATCGGCATCACTGGCGGACGCATCCAGGCGCTTTCCCAGACGCCGCTCAATGGGCGCACGGTCCTGGATGTCCGCGGGTTGGTGGTTGCGCCTGGGTTCATCGATTTACATTCGCACGGACAGGACGACGAGAATTACAAATTCAAGGCGCACGATGGCGTCACCACAGCGCTGGAGCTGGAGATCGGCGTGTCACCGGTCGCGCCGTTCTATGCCGAACGGGCGGGCAAGGCTCTGATCAATTTCGGCGCCAGTTCGGGCCACGTGCCTGCTCGCATGGCGGTGATGCACGACTCCGGCACCTTCCTGCCTCGCGATCAGGCCGCTCATCGGATCGCCACCGACGAGGAAAAGCTGGCTATCGTCAATGCCGTGCGGATGGGACTGGACGATGGAGCCATCGGCATCGGGTTCGGCATCGCCTATGTACCCACGGCGGGCCGGGAGGAGATTCTCAGATTGTTCCAATTGGCGGCCGACCGGCGCGTCCCGGTTTTTGTTCACATGCGGGGTTCGATAGATGCAGATGGCGCGATTCCGGCTCTCCAGGAGATCATCGCCGACGCTGCGGCAACCGGAGCGCCGCTGCACGTGGTTCACATCACCAGCGTGGGCGCGCGCAAGACCGCAACCTGCCTGCAACTGATCGAAGGTGCGAGACGGCACGGCATGGATGTCACCACCGAGATGTATCCCTACACGGCCTCCGCTTCGCGGATCGAGTCGGCCATCTATGACGGAGATTGGCTGGCGCGTACCGGGGCGAGCTATCACGATCTCCAATGGGTCGCCAGCGGCGAGCGTCTGACGGCCGAATCCTTCGCGCGATACCGCAAGGAGGGTGGCGCCGTTATCGCGCACACCATTCCGGAGGAGGCTCTTCGACTGGGCTTGGCCAATCCCATGGTGATGTTCGCGAGCGACGGCCGAATGGTGAATGGTCAGGGGCACCCTCGCAGCGCCGGCACGTTCTGCCGCGTGCTGGGGCTATACGTCCGCGAACAAAAAGCGATCCCGCTGATGGACGCGCTGCGCCGGATGACTCTCATGCCTGCGCAGCGGCTGGAGGCGTCGGTTCCGGCGATGCGCAACAAGGGACGGATTCGAGTGGGGGCGGACGCCGACATTACCGTGTTCGATCCCGATCATGTCATCGATCGCGCGACATTCGAGAAGCCGGCGCAGTATTCCGACGGCATCCGATACGTATTGGTCGGCGGCACGTTCGTCATTCGCGACGGCAAAACCGTGGAGGGAGTCTACCCGGGCGCCGGTCTGCGGACCAGGTGAGTGGCTACTGGTTGGCGGATGCGAGCGGAGGCACCGGCGTATCGGGAGCGAGTTTCGGCCTCAGCTTGTGCCACTCGGTCGTGCGCTCGTATGCCTGCGCCAGAGCCAGAATCTTCGATTCGGAAAAATGCGGACCGGCGATCTCCAGGCCGATCGGCAGGCCGTCGCGGTTGAATCCGCACGGAATCGAGATGGCGGGAATGCCGCAGGCATTGAAATACCCGTTGTTGTCGGCTTCCGGGTTGCGCGGCGTGTCGCTTTCATCCAGCTTTAAAGCGGCGTCGATGGTGCGCGGAGGCTGATGGCGCGTCGGCACTACGATCAGGTCGAAGTCTGAGAAGGCGTCATCGATGGTGCGCCGCAATAGTTCCATTTCCCAGCGCGCCCGGATGTAGTCGGCCGCTTTCAGATTGGCGCGGTCGCGCAGGATATGGCGAGCGCGGAGCTGATAGCGGGTCGGGTACTGCGTGTAGTATTGCTCATGGTAAGCGTACAGCTCGCCTCCCAGTGCCTGAGTGATATTGTGCATCGCGGGCAGCGTTACGTCCTTAACGCTCCCAGTCAGCTTTGAAATTACGCGGATTGCGTCTTCCACGCGGGTGGCGATATCAGCGTCCACGAGATCGAAGAACGGCGCGCGCGGAATCCCGATTCGGAGACTCGAGGCGGGCTGCTTCATCCCTGCCAGGTAATCTTCCGGCGCGTGCGGAACGCTGCTGATATCCAGCTTGTCGAAACCAGCCAGCACATTGAGCAACCGGGCCGCGTCCTCGACATTCTTGGTAATGGGACCGCAGTGATCGAGCGAGAGTGTCAGCGGAATAATGCCGCGAATCGGGACCAGGCCGTAAGTCGCTTTCAGTCCTACGACGCCGCAGTTGGAGGCCGGCCCGCGGATGGAGCCGGTGGTGTCGGTGCCTAACGCGCCGTGGCACAGATCCGCTGCAACCGCCGCCCCGGAGCCGCCGGAGGATCCTCCAGGATTTCGATCCAGCGCCCAGGGATTGCGCACCGGGCCGAAATAGCTGGTCGCCGAGGTCCCTCCCAGCGCAAACTCGTTGAGGTTGGTTTTACCGATCAGCACGGCGCCCGCGTTTTTCAAACGGCGCGTCACTTCGGCGTCTTGAGTGGGAACACGATCGTCGAATAGAGCGCTCGCGCCGGTGGTTCGGATTCCGGCGGTATCGATGTTGTCCTTGAGCGCGATCGGAACGCCGTGCAGCGGTCCATGCAGCCGGCCCGCGGCCTGTTCGGCGTCGAGCTCACGCGCCCGCGCGAGTGCCTCGGCGCGCATAACGGTAATGAAGGCATTCAGCTTGGGATTGTAGACTTCAATGCGCTCCAGGCAGGCATTCACCAGTTGCGTTGAAGTCAGAGAGCGCGAGCGAATTCTCCCGGCCGCCTCGCCGATGGTCAGTGCGGCCAGGTCCCCGGGCGTTTCAGCGCGCGCGAGAACAGCGGCTCCCAGAGCTGCGGCAAATTCACGCCGGCTAAGGCGGTGCATGATTGCGGTTAGCGCTGCGCCGCGCCCGAGCGCCCCATGATCGGCCAGACGTCCACGATCCGCTCGCCGCGGGCGACGTAGTAGCGGTCGTAAACGGCGGTGCTGTTATCGAGGTTGGACGGATACAGTTCCACGCGCTCGCCCAGCTTGAAGCCGGGGTCGCCGTCTTCCCACTTGAGGATGCCGTACTCTGCGCCTTGGTTTTCCACCTTGACTGCCGGGCGGCCTTTCACTTCGTCGGTGGGCTTGAGTAACGCCTTGTTGCCCGCGTCGATCGTGCATTGCCTGGGATGGCGGGCGCTGATTACCGTCGACATCACGGTAAGGGACATCCCGAAATCGTGGTAGGAGTGGGGATCATCTTTGCCGCCGATCACGCGGTACAGAGTGTCCATAAAAACGTAAGAGCCGGCTTGCAGCTCGGTCAGGCTCTTGGTCTCGGAGTCAATATTATAAGTACCCGTGCTGCCTCCTGAAACGATTTCGATCGGCAGCCCCGCCGCTCGCGCCGCCGCGACCGTCTCCATGGTTCCGGCCAGATCCGCCTTTGACTTTTCCATTCGCTCTGGCCAGCCGTGGGTGTGGGCCGCGCCTCCGGAATAACCCATCAGCCCGATGAGCTTGAGGTTTTTCGAAGCATCCACCTTTTTCGCCAAATCCAAAGCGGGCGCGCCGGGCTCGATGCCGTGACGAGTCAATCCGGCATAGATATCCACGACGGTTCTGAGCTTCACGCCTTCGGCCGCCGCGGCCTCCTGGAGCCAGTCGGCCAGCAGCGGGTCGTCGACCACCGTGCCGAAGGTCGGGTCGTGTTTCGCGAGAGCGATGGCGCGGCCGATGTTGTTCTTGCTGGTGGGCTGCCGGGTCAAAAGCAACCCGCTGATTCCGGCGTGGGACAGCAGTTCACACTCGGCGACCGTCGCGCACGTGATCCCAATCGCTCCTAACGCCAACTGTCGCTTGGCAATCTCAGGGCTCTTGTGAACCTTCACGTGGGCGCGCAAGTGGATGCCGGTTCTGCGGCAGTGATCCGCCATGACGTGCAGATTCTTCTCGAAGATATCCAGATCGACGAGCATGCACGGGGTCGGCAGGTCTTCTTTGGAAAGGTCCTTGAGATCATGCCGCGCCAGGCGATTTTCGACCTCAGCGTAGTGGTTTATGGGTTTAGCAAGCAATCGCGATTGCATCGAGATCAATCCACTTGCAGCGGCGGTGCCCAGAATGGATCGGCGTGAAATCATAGCCGGATTGTAGCATGTTGGCGAGTCGGTGCAAGCGTGTGCCGAGAGCGTATAGGAGAGGCCGAATCCCGCGCCGGTCCCGGTTCAGATGCCTCCGGACTCTTGTGAAGCTTGACGGATTGAGCCCGAGTGAACCGCGCCTCGAACATGCATAAGGAGTATAGGGGAGCGTGCCATCGTTATCATGTCCCAGCCGTAGCTGAGGGGGCACCGCTCCGGACACGGTTCTTGACTTCCCAGATTGGTATTGGGCATAGTAGTGGGGTTAGGTTCCAGATGACGAAGGCGGCCACGAGTTCGAGCTGCTGCACACGTATGCATGGCCCTGAAAGCTGGCCGAGTTCCAGAAGGGACACGAAATGAAGACGCGGCGTCTGACCACGGCGCAAGCCTTGGTCCGCTTTCTGAAGAACCAGTACGTCGAGCGGGATGGCACTGAGAATGCTTTCTTCGTCGGCGTCTGGGGGATCTTTGGTCACGGCAACGTTGCCGGGCTTGGACAAGCGTTGCTCCAGGACCCCGATCTGCGATATTACCTATGCCGGAACGAGCAGGCCATGGTCCACACGGCCATCGGATATGCCAAACAGAAAAACCGACTGGCCACGTTCGCGTGCACAACTTCGATCGGGCCGGGTGCTACAAACATGGTTACTGGGGCCGCGACGGCGACCGTGAATCGGCTGCCTGTCCTGTTGTTACCTGGCGATATCTTCGCGCGCCGGAATGTGGCTCCGGTTCTGCAACAGATAGAATCGGAGTTTACCCAGGACATCTCCGCGAACGACGCATTCAAGCCAGTCTCCCGCTATTGGGATCGCATCAACCGGCCAGATCAACTTCCTTTTGCCGTTCTGGAGGCCATGCGCGTGCTGACGTCGCCCGCGCAGACCGGAGCGGTAACGCTGGCGATGCCGCAAGATGTGCAGGCGGAAGCCTGCGATTATCCAGCGGAGCTTTTTGAGAAGCGGGTGTGGCACATCGCCCGCCCCGAACCGGATCGCGTCTGGTTGAAGCAGGCCGCCGAATGGATTCGCGCGGCTGAGAAGCCGCTGATCATCGCCGGTGGCGGCGCTATCTATGCTGGCGCCGAGCAGGCTCTAGACGCGTTCGCCACTCAGACTGGCATCGCGGTATCTGAAACCCAGTCCGGTAAGGGCGCCCTTCCCTTCGATCATCCGCAACAGCTTGGCGCCATCGGAGTCAACGGAACGCGCAGTGCGAATGTGCGAGCTGCCGACGCCGACCTGATCATCGCTATTGGAACGCGGTTAACCGACTTTACGACCGCGTCAAAGACACAGTTTCAGAACCCGGATGTTCGATTCATCAATATTAACGTCGCTGAGTTGGACGCGTTCAAGCAATCGGCTTTGCCCCTGGTTTGCGACGCAAAAGTCGCGCTGGAATCGCTGGCCGAATTGCTGAAAGGCCACCGCGTCGGCGCGGCCTACACCGATTCGGTGGCTAAGTTGAAAAAGGACTGGGAGGCTGAAGTCGACCGTCTCGTGAACATGGAAGACCCATCAGGAATCTCGCAGAGCAACGTGATCGGGGCTGTCAACAGGTTTTCAGGCCCGAAAGACGTCGTGGTTTGTGCTGCCGGCAGCCTTCCGGGCGACTTGTTGCGGCTGTGGAGAACGAGGGACAGCAAAGGCTACCACTTGGAATATGGAAATTCCTGCATGGGGTACGAGATCGCCGGTGGACTCGGGGCGAAAATGGCCGACCCGTCGCGCGAGGTTTACGTCATGGTTGGCGACGGCGCGTATCAGATGATGTCATCCGAAATCGCGACTTCCCTGCAAGAGGGATATAAGCTCAACATCATCCTCATCGATAACCACGGGTTCGCCAGCATCAACGGCTTGTCCAAGGCCGTAGGGTGCCAGGGTTTCGGGACCGAGTATCGCTTCCGGAACAACGGCGGGTTGACGGGTAAACCCATCCCGATCGACTTCGTCGCGAACGCGGCGAGCTATGGAGCGCATGCCATTCGCGCCAAGACCCCCCAGGAACTGGAGTGCGCCCTGGAGCAAGCACGCCACCAGAACCGAACTACGGTGATCGTCGTGGAGACCGACATGAACGTCCGCGTTCCCGGATACAACTCCTGGTGGGATGTGCCGGTTGCCGAAGTTTCAGAGCTGGAAGCCGTGCGTGCGCTTCGAAGCGACTACGAAGCGGAAGTGAAAAAGGAACGCACTTTCCTGGCGGACGGACAACAGCAGAAGGTCGCGACCTGAGTGTTACGGTAGCGCGTAGACCATCAGCGTGGCTGGGATGACCGTATCGCCGAGATATCCCCCGCCGCTGACCATCACAGCGACGTACTGCTTGCCGTCTTTCCCCAGATAGGTGACCGGGATCGCGTGTCCTGCCGCAGGGAGCGCGGTGGACCAAAGCTCCTGGCCGGTCTTGGAATCGAACGCGTACATTTTGTTATCGAGCGTTCCCGAGACGAACAGCAGACCGCTGGCAGTTGCGGTAACGCCGCCGATGTTCGGCGTGCCGGCGTGATGGATGCCAAGCTGCTCTAACTCCGGGTAGCTGCCGAGCGGTACCTTCCAGGCAATGTCGCCGGTCCTGGAATCGACTGCGGTCAGCAGGCCCCACGGCGGCTGCTGGCACGGCCAATGTTTTTCGGCGTCCCAGAACCTGGGCCCGCCGCCGTGCTGGCCAAAGTCGCCCAGCTCTTGCGTATTGACGAACATATATCCCAGCTTGGGGTCGTAGGCGATGCCCGCCCACAGCCCGCCGCCGAGCGTCGACGGAAAGATAACCGTTGCCGCCTTTTCACCAAAGGAAGTATACGGGCCACCGTAATGCGCGCCGCCATCGGCCTCCAGTTTCTCCTCACAATACTTCTGATGCTGGGGTGTGATCTTTGCGATTTCATCGGGCTGAAAACTATTGCGTGACAGAGGGGGTGGCTTTACTGGAAAGGGCTGAGTCGGCCAGGGTTGCTCGCCCTCCGCAAATCCGTCCTGCGGCACGGGACGTTCCTCGATGCCGTAGACGGGCTTGCCCGTGGTCCGGTCGAACACAAACAGAAGGCCTTCTTTGCTGATCTCGGCGACCGCGGGAATCTTCTTCCCATTGACCGTAATGTCGATTAGCGCCGGCGGTGCGTTCAGATCGTAGTCCCAGATGTCGTGATGAGTTGTCTGGAAATACCACTTCACCTTGCCGGTGGCCGCGTCGAGCGCCACCAGAGTGGTTCCGTAGAGATTGAGACCGGGCCGGTCCGTTCCATCGTAATCCTTGGTGGTGCAACCCAGCGGAAGATAGATGATTCCGCGCTCCAGGTCGACGGTCATCGTCCCCCAAACATTGCTGCCGGACCGGTTTTTCCAGCTATCGCCGGTCCAGGTGTCGAAGTTCGGTTCACCAGGTTGCGGAATCGTATGAAACGTCCAGACCAGCTTTCCGGTATGCACATCCCACGCCCGGACGTCGCCGCTGGGGCCGAGTGCGGGGCTTTCCTGGAGGTGTGATCCCGCGATGACGAGGTTTTTGTAGATGGACGGCGGTGATGACAGGCCGTACCGCAAGTTCGGAAATTTCTCGGTCATGCCTTTGCGCAAATTCAGGATTCCTTCATCGGCGAAACCCGGCACAGGCTTGCCGGTTTTGGCGTTCAGCGCGATCAGGTACCCGCCTTCCGTGCCGAAGAAAATCGTGGCGGGAGACTGCCGATCGCCAGCCCAGTGGGTGAGTCCGCGCAGAGAGGCCGGGCCGTAATCCTTGTATTCCCATTTCCAGATTTCCTTGCCGGTCTCGGGCTCCAGCGCTGCGGCGAAGTTGTACGGTGACGTCACGTACATTACATTCCCAACAACCAGTGGCGAGATTTCCGAGATCCGCCCTCGCGCAGTGCCAGGTCCAGCGCCTCCTGCCGACGGCGTGTTGGGCGGTGGCGTCACGGCCTCCGCTGTCGAATACTTCCACGCGAGCCTCAATTTACCAACGTTCCGGGGTGTGATCTGGGTCAGCGGAGAGTACTTCTGTGCGCCCGCGTCGTGGCCGAATACGGGCCAATCGTTCTGAGCGTGACAGACTTGCGTCATGGTCAGCGAGAGGATCGATGCGCACTGAAAGAATTGTGTCCTATTCATTTTTCAATGCTCTAATGTACCGTTCTCCCGCCATTCCTGTCGACGACCGCGCCCAAAAGGGGCACTCAGCCTCTCGTCCCGATTCTGATCGCCCACCGGACCGTCGCGGTGGGATCAGGGTTGTGTGCGTCATTTGCTGAATCGTCCCAGTGCGCGATCACCTCCACACGCTTGCTTTTGAGCAACGGGCGTGGCTTATTGAGATAGTAAGTGATTTGCGGATTGAAGTTGGATTGGTGGCACCTGCGGCCTAAAGACATCACCATCAGGCTGGCCTATCCCCAAATGGCCAATCAGAGACTGCCCCGTGTGTTGGATTACTCACACGTGTGTAGTCTTAGGTCAGGAAGGCTTTGACAATGAATCCGTAACCGGAGTATCATGTTGCAAGCGTTTGCACAAACAACCTCGCTGTTCATTTCAGGAAGGAGTCTTGCGATGCCTAAATTGGCGATGTCCCAGTTTGCGGCGCCGGAGAAGGTGCCCGTTGCGCGAGAAACCCAGCAAGTTAATGCCGAGCCTGGTTTTGGTCTGATCCGGGTCGGAAGGTTCTTAACAGCCAGCAAACTCGCCAGGTCAGGATGGGTGGGTTCCTGGGCTATCTTGTTTACTCTCTTTCTCCTCGGCGCGACATTGGCGCCCGCGCAGATCGATACCGGAAGCATCGTGGGCACCGTTAAAGACAGCACCGGGGCCGTGGTGTCGGGCGCCAAAGTAACCATCACCAATGAGGGTACCGGGGTTAACAACACTACGACGACGAATCCCGTCGGCGAATACGTGGTGCCTTCTCTGAAGGTGGGAACCTACAGCGTCTCGGTGGAAAAAGAGGGCTTCCAGAAGGTGGTGCACTCGGGCATCATATTGAACGTCCAGGACCGGAAGCAGGTGGACGCAACGCTGGCCTTGGGAGCCGTGACGCAGCAGGTAAGCGTGACCGGTGACGTTCCCTTGATTCAAACCGAAAGCGCCGCTGTTGGACAAGTGGTCGCGGCACGAACGATTGTGGACCTGCCGCTCAACGGCCGGCAGTATGACCAACTGGCGTTGCTTGTTCCCGGCGTCACGGTTGACACGCCCAGGCAACGGCAGCGTGGCGAGGGAGTCTTTGACGCCAACGGCAATTGGGGTACGCAGAACAACTATATGCTGGATGGCGTCGACAACAACTCTTTCTCCGAGAACATCCAGGAAGGCAGCGTTCAAGTCGTTTTACCGTCCGTCGACTCCCTGTCCGAGTTCAAGTTGCAGACGCGCACCTACGACGCGGAGTTTGGCCGCAATGCAGGATCGATCATCAATGCGACCACAAAATCGGGAACCAACCAGATCCACGGAGATGTCTACGAGTTCCTGCGGAACTCTGATCTCGACGCGAACAACTTCTTCTTGAACCGCGTCGGCCAGCCCATTCCGGAATTCCGCCAGAACCAGTTTGGGTTCACTATTGGAGGCCCGGTCTACATTCCGAAGCTCTACCACGGGCGGAACAAAACATTTTGGTTTGGGAACTACGAGGGAACCCGTATTGCTCAGGGGACGACATCGCTAGCGACGGTTCCGACGCCATTAATGCGGCAAGGCAATTTCAGCGAGATTAACGCCAACGTCTTCTCACCCACGGCGGCAGGGTTAGGGCAGTTTGGCAACTGCATTCAAAACAAGGCCATCACAAGCTCCTGTATCGATACCTCCGCTCAGAAGCTGCTCTCCCTTTACCCGCTCCCCAATACCAACCGCAGCCAAGAAGGCATCCCGGGCAGTTTCAAAGGCAGCAACTATATCGCGAGCCCGACGTACTTGCGCGATATGGACCAAGGCGCAATTCGCGTGGACCAAACGTTTTCCAACAAGGACAACGTTTTCGGACGTTTCACCACCAACGAATTGGATCTCTTCCAGCCTGGCATCTTTTATAACTTTAACCCCATTGCCGATGGCGGTCTGAACGCTGTCGCCGGAAAAGTTCGTAACCGGGGAACCAGCGCGGCCTTCGCCTGGACACACGTGTTCTCCTCCAATTTGCTGAACGAATTTCGCGCCGGGTTTAACCGCATGGCGTCACACTCGCAACAGATCGAATTCGGACAGGATGTAAGCTCCCAGTTCGGCAGCTTTGGCGTGACCCCCAATCCGGTCTTCACGGGCGGCCTGCCTACCATCCTGGTGACGAATTACGCTGGTCTCGGCGCGCCGCAATATAACCCGCAGAATCAATTCTCCCAGGTGTGGCAATACCGGGACGGGGTCACCTATATTCGCGGCAGCCACACGTTTAAGGCCGGCGGTGAGTGGCGCCGCGACGCCAACAGCTTCCTGGACTTGTGCTGCAACCGCGGATCGTTCTCCTTCAGCGGGCAGTACACTGGAAATGCTTTTGCCGACTTCCTGCTGGGCATACCGACGGAGACGGCGCTGGAGACGTTGACGATTCCACATCTCTACCAAAACGCACTGGCCTTCTTCATTCAGGACACGTGGAAGGTAAACCAGAAACTGACCTTTAACTATGGAGTCCGATACGAATACGTTTCGCCGCCGTTTGAGCGCGACAATCGTGTAACCAACTTCAATCCAGCCCTGAACGGTGGCCAAGGCGGATTATTCACGGCGAGTCCGAGTGCCTCGGGCACGTATGAACGCACCACCATTCAGCCCTGGAAGGCAGGTATAGTCCCCCGCCTCGGGCTGGCTTATCAACTTACGTCCAAGCTGGTCTTTCGCGCAGGGGGCGGTTACTTCATTCAGGGCTACGACCGGCATGGAAGCGAAAGTATGATCTCGCTCAATCCGCCATTTCTGGTGGATCAAGATCAGACCTATACGCCTTCGCAGGGGCCGCCCTTTTTGTTGAGTCAGGGTTTTCCCGCCAAATACATCGCTCCGGTGAGCATCACGAATCAAGCGCAGGTCGCTGCGCTTTTCATCCGCGCGCAAGCTGGAAACCTGCGACCAGGCCGAGTCGGTCAAGCCAGCGCCAACTTCGAATACTCAGTTGCGAAGAACACGCTGCTCGAAGTCGGCTGGGTGGGCAACAACGCGCATCGTCTGTGGCGGTACGAGAACATCAACCAGGGAATCCTCAGTACGCCCGGCCAACCGCCCGTGCTCCCGTTCCCCACATTTTCACTGCCCGGCGCGCCCACAACCGTTGAATGGCTGGATGCGAATGGCAACTCGAACTATAACGCACTGCAAGTCAAATTAGAGCGGCGCTTTTCCAGCGGATTCAGCTACCTGCTCTCCTATGCTTGGAGCAAGGGGATCGCCGACGCCGTGGAAGGTCTCTCGACCGGTCAGATCTATGGTTACGGTCGCAGCACTCTTCCTCAAGACGTGCACAACATGAAGGGCAACAGGGGCCTGTTTTTGGGCGATACTCCCCATCGCTTCGTCAGCAGCGTCTCCTACTCGCTGCCGCTTGGCAAAGGCCATCGGTTTGCCAGTTCGCAGGTCGGCGACTACGTCCTGGGGGGCTGGCAGGTCAACGCCATTACTACTTATGCCAGCGGTCAACCCATCGACATCAGTATGGCAACCGATCTGAGCGGAACGACTTTCCACCAGGAGCGGGCCAATTGCGTGGGTAATTTTCCTTTCACTCAAAACGTCAACGAATGGTTGAATCCCGCGAATTATGGCCCGCCGGCACGGTATAACTTTGGGACCTGCGGCGTCACGCCGGGTCCTCGAACGCCAGGCTTGGCGAACTGGGACGCATCCCTGTTCAAACATTTCGCGATCACCGAGCAGGCCTATTTCCAGCTTCGTGCCGAATTTTTCAATCTGGCGAACACAAGCCAGTTCCTGGCGCCGACTTCGGCACTGGGAAATCCCGCGTTTGGGCAGATTACGGGTACTCAGGTGAATCCGCGCCAGATTCAATTCGCGCTGAAGTTTTATTTCTAGAACAGGTTAGACCGCGACGAGTTGCTTAGGCACGCCCTCGGTTTCGAGAATAGACGCAAGCGTTGGGCGGAGTCTCTGCAGGCGATCGAGGGCCGCGGCAAAGTCAGTTCCTCGGCCGCCGAAACGCACGGCGAGCGTCCGGATTTGCACCTCTCTCTTGTCGTTTGGGGGCCTGATCGCGATCGAGAATTGTTGAGACTTGATTGTCGACTGCCCGCGGGATGCGCCGAACGGATCGCCGCCGCCCAGTCTTCAGCAGCCAAAGTCCTCAAGCACATAATCCCGCGCCGCTCCCCCCGCGGAGCAAACAGATGTGCGCCAGCAGTTGCACCCCTTCTTATCCTCATGGTTCGACTGCCTATCTTAGCGCTGACCACGAGTGGTTTTGATTCTTTGACCACACGGGAATGAAACTCGGTTTTGGAGTGGCTGTAACTGCTTGAAAATGTGGTGGCCAGGGACGGAATCGAACCGCCGACGCCAGCCTTTTCAGGGCTGCGCTCTACCATCTGAGCTACCTGGCCGCAAGCAACGCCGCGAGACCGCTGTTGTCTTGAATTTTATCAAACGCGCGGCTAGACCTGCTGCAGCGCCGCGAGCTTTGCGCCCGTCTCCTGCTCGACGTCGGCGTGCAGGCTGTGGCCGTGCGAGTCCATGGTGACGATGGCGGCGAAATTGTTTACGCGCAA
>DASQHQ010000017.1:0-9713 GCA_035632015.1 Bryobacteraceae bacterium | reverse complement strand
GCGCGTGATCACGGTGGCGTCGATGATCGGCTCCTCGATCTGCCGGATCTCGCCCGGATTCGGAAACTTCGTCGGATTGTCCACCTCGGCCACGTCGCCGTTGGTCTTCGTGATCCGGTACCGCACGCCCGGCGCCGTGGTAATCAAGTCGATATTGAATTCCCGCTCCAGCCGCTCCTGCACGATCTCCAGGTGCAGCAGCCCCAGAAATCCGCAGCGAAAGCCAAAGCCCAGCGCCACCGAATTTTCGGGCTCGAAGCTGAACGCGCTGTCATTGAGCCGCAGCTTTTCGAGCGCCTCCCGCAGCCTCCCGTGCTCGTGCGATTCCACCGGATAAAGTCCCGCGAACACCATGGGCTTTACTTCCTCGAAGCCCGGCAGCGGCGCGGAGGCGGGCTTCTCGGCGCTGGTGATGGTGTCGCCGATCTTGGCGTCCGAGACGGTCTTGATATTGGCGAACAGGAATCCAACCTCGCCGGCCGCCAGCTCCTCGCACGGGATCGGCTTGGGCGACTGATAGCCCAGGCCCTCCACTTCAAACTCCGTGCCATTCGACCAGAGGCGAATCTTCTGCCCCATGCGCAGCCGGCCATCCACCACGCGCGCCAGAATGATGACGCCGCGATAAGGATCGAACCAGGAATCGAAAATCAGGGCGCGCAGCGGTGCATCGGGTGAACCCGCCGGCCGCGGCACCAGGTGCACCACGGCCTCCAGCACGTCCTTGATGCCGATGCCTTGCTTGGCGCTCACCAGCAGCGCATCCTTGGCGGGCAAGCCGATCACCTGCTCGATCTGCTCGCGGATTCGCTCCGGCTCGGCCGACGGCAGATCGATTTTGTTGATCACTGGAATGATCTCCAGATTGTGGTGCAGCGCCAGATAGGTGTTGGCGAGCGTCTGCGCCTCGACGCCTTGCGAGGCGTCCACCACCAGCAGCGCGCCCTCGCAGGCTTGCAGGCTGCGCGAAACCTCGTAGGTGAAATCGACGTGGCCGGGCGTATCGATCAGGTTGAGCTGATAGGTCTGCCCATCGTCGGCCTGGTAGTTCAGACGCACCGCGTGCGCCTTGATGGTGATGCCGCGCTCGCGTTCCAGATCCATCGTATCCAGCACCTGCTCCATCATTTCACGCTGCGAAAGCGCGCCGGTCACTTCGAGCAGGCGGTCGGCCAGCGTCGATTTGCCGTGATCGATGTGCGCAATGATAGAGAAATTGCGTATGAGCGAGGGATCCATGCGGTAGAATGAGGACCTGAACCCAGTTTAGCCCATATGTCCCAGACGATCGAAGGAAATGTCGAGGCGCGTGGTCTCAAATTTGCGATCGTGGTGTCGAGATTCAACAGCTTCATCACCGATCGGCTGCTGGCCGGAGCCGAAGACGCGCTGAAGCGCTCGGGCGCCGGTGCGGACGACGTGGTGGTGGTGAAGGTCCCGGGCTCCTGGGAGCTGGCCGTGGCGGCAAAGACGCTGGCCGCGCAGAAGCGTTTCGACGCCATCATCGCGCTGGGCGCCGTGATCCGCGGCGAAACGCCGCACTTCGATCATGTCGCCAATCAAGCCGCCAGCGGACTCGCCGGCGTGCAGCTCGAGACCGGCGTGCCGGTGGCGTTTGGCGTTCTTACCACCAACACCATCGAGCAAGCCATCGACCGCGCCGGCGGCAAGAGCGGCAACAAGGGCTTCGCCGCCGCCATGACCGCCATCGAGATGGCCGACCTCCTGCGCCGCCTGCGAAAATAGAATCGTGGTTCCCGTGTGTGGAGGCCGGGTAGTTTGCCGTGGCGCACGCACGCGTGCGCGCCGAGTTAACACCTTGCAGAAAACGCGCACAACGGAACGCCGCGGCAGAGTTTTGTTTCTTCCGGGAGGAGGCCGCGGCGTCCTGTGCGCTGGTGTGAACGCCTGGCGTGGACGGCAGGAACAATCGCCCACCCCGCAACCGCCCAGGTAAAACGATGTCCGCCCGCCACCGATCCCGCCAGCGCGCCCTGCAAGTCCTCTACCAGTGGGACTTGAGAAAACAAGCCGTTGACGAAGCCATCTCGTCCTTCTACGATACGCTCTACTCGGAGGAAGGCGCCGCGCCGCCCAATCGCGACGAATTCATGGAAGAGCTCGCCAAGGGCACTTCCGCCATGGCCACCGACATCGACCACCAGATCGCGGAGAAAGCCGAGAACTGGAAACTCGAGCGGATGCCGCTGGTCGATCGCAACATCCTGCGCATGGCCATCTACGAAATGAGCCGCAAGAATACACCGCCGGCGGTGATCATCGACGAGGCCCTGGAACTGGCACGCCAGTTCTCCGGCGATGAATCCGTGCCCTTCATCAACGGCGTGCTGGATGCGGTGCGAAAGCAGCGTTTCGCGGCCGTTCAGAATCCGGAAGGCGGCGCGAGTAGCTGAACTCCGATGAACATCCTGATGGTGGCCTCCGAGGCCCATCCTTTTGCGAAGACCGGCGGACTGGCGGACGTGGTGGGCGCGCTGCCGGCCGCACTGGCCGCGCACGGCGAACGCGTGGCCGTCGTAATGCCGGCCTATCGCGAGAATGCTTACGCGGATCCGCCGCGCGAAGCCTATCGCAACCTGTGGATTCCGCTGGGGCCGGGCTTTCTCGCCCGCATTTATCAAGCCACCGAGCGGGACGTCGATTTTTACTTCGTCCATTGCCCGCCGCTGTTCGACCGCGACGGCCTCTACGGCGCCGCGGCCGGCGATTTTCCCGACAACCACCTCCGCTTCGGCGTGCTGTCGATGGCCGCGCTCGCCGTCGCGCGTCATTTGTTCCGCCCGCAAATCATCCATTGCCACGACTGGCAGTCCGCGCTGGTCCCGGTCTACCTGGGCGAACACTTCCGTACGGACCCGACCTTCAGCGGCGTGAAGGTTTTGCTTACCATCCACAACCTCGGTTATCAGGGCCTGTTCGCGCCCGCCGCGCTCGCTCCGCTCGGCCTGGATGCGCGCCTGTTTAATCCGGAGCAGCTCGAGTTCTTCGGCAAGGTGAATTTCCTCAAGGGCGGCATCGCCTGGAGCGACGCGGTGAGCACGGTCAGCAGGGGCTACGCGCGAGAAATCCAGACCCGCGAATTCGGCTTCGGCCTGGACGATTTTCTTCGCAAGCACGGCCCCGTCGCTGGAATTCTGAACGGCGTGGACTACGCGGAATGGAATCCCGAGCACGATCCGCACATCGCCCGCAACTATTCGGCCGGCGATCTATCCGGCAAGCGCGAATGCAAGCGCGCCTTGCTGGCCGAGCTAGGCCTGCCGGCCGATGATCTGGACCGGCCGGTGATCGGCATGGTGTCCCGTTTCGCTGCTCAGAAGGGCTTCGATTTGATCAGCGAAGTAGCGTCCCGCCTGCTCGAGAACGATCTGCTACTGGCCGTGCTGGGTTCGGGCGACGCCGTGTTCGAGGTCCTGCTCCGGCGCCTGGCGCAATCCTATCCAGAAAGAATGGCGCTTCGCGTTGGCTACGACAACGGGCTGTCGCACCGGATCGAGGCCGGCGTCGACATGTTCCTGATGCCCAGCCGCTACGAGCCCTGCGGTCTGAACCAGATCTATAGCCTGCGCTACGGCACGGTACCAGTGGTTCGCGCCACCGGCGGCCTGGATGATACCATTGATGAGGAAACCGGGTTCAAGTTCCGCGAATATTCCGGCCGCGGATTGCTGGAGGCCCTAGGGTCGGCCCTGAATGCCTATAAGACGCCAGAGCAATGGGTTGGCATGATGCGCAGCGGCATGCGTAAGAACTTTTCGTGGGACGCGTCCGCGCGTGAGTACTCGGCGCTCTACCGCCGGCTTTTGCCGGATTGAATCTTTTCACCCGGTCACTACATCAGGTTAAGGGAGAGTTTAACAACGAATATGGCTGGCGCAAACACGGTAACCTTTACGGACGCGACTTGGGATAAGGACGTTCTCAACTCGGAAGTTCCGGTCCTGGTCGATTTTTGGGCGGAATGGTGCGGTCCCTGCCGCATGATGTCGCCGACGGTGGATGCCATCGCGTCGGAGTACGCTGGCCGCTTGAAGGTCGGCAAGCTCAATGTCGACGAAAACGGGTCCACCGGCATGCGCTACAACGTCCGCGGTATTCCGACCCTGCTGCTTTTCAAGGGCGGCAAGGTGGTGGCGCAAAAGGTCGGCGCAACGGGCAAAGCGGACCTTCAGAAGATGATCGACGCCCATGTGCAAGCCGCCGCAAGCTCGGCGCCCGGGGCCGTGGCTGTTTAGGCGACAGGCGCACGCGCGGCCACCGGACTGGATCCTCCTGGTGTGGTCAGCGCTCCTTCGGAAGCAGAACCCACTAAAGCGACGTACTTGGCGAAGACGCCCGAGCGGTAACGCGGCTCGGGCGTTTTCCATTTCTTGAGCCGCTCGCGCCGGACCGGCTCGGGAACTTGACCGTAGGGAGCTGACTCGAGGCAAACAAGGCCATTTTGACTCTTGGCGGGGCCTGCATCAAATTGCTGTTGTTGGCTGCCAAAACCCTAACCTTGACCCCGCGGACCTCCGGCCACACCCCTCTTACCGAAACTCCATCGCGACGTAGTCGACGCTCAAGTTGGCGAAGTATACGAGGTCCAGCCCGGGAATAGTCATCGGGCTGGAGAACGGATGAGGCCCAACAGAAAGATACGCGGAAGCCGCATCCGCTGCCGGCAATGCGGACAATACGAAGTCTGGAATGGTAAACGACCCCTGCTCGCTCTGTGCTGTGCACTGCATGAGTACCGTAGTCTTGTCGGACCGCACAGCCGCGCCGATCAGTACGAACCCCCCCGTTGGTCCGCCGGACCAGGTTAGGGTAAGCGGCATGCTGCGGTCCACACTGCTCATGGCGGACTTGTTCGTCCAGATCAGCGTATTGTCGACACTGAGCGCAGCAGTAAACGGCCCGACGTCTGCCCCGCCTGTTCCCGATATGGCATATGAGCCGACCGGCACAGTGGCGCTTTGAAAACCGCCTCCCAGCAAAGCTTGGTACACGCCGGATCTGCCCGGCATCGCGTTCTGGCCGTTCGGACCGTTGAACGTTAGCGTCGCACCTGCGTCCAGGGACCTGCCCTGCGGACTTTGTGACAGCTGCGGGGGAAACCTGCCGGAAAACCTGGTTACCATGCATGTTCCTGCCGAAGCGACGCTGGAAGCGAATTGCTGGGTCAAGTCAACGAGCGATCCAGCGGTTCCGAAAGCGGCCGCGGCCCCCTGCTGGTTAGTGCCCGCAGCAGTTCGTAACGCCCGCACCAGCCTCCGGTCGATCTGCTTGCGCCGGACACCATACTTCGACAGAATCTGCTGCAGGGTGCGAGCCCGCCTGGCGCGGTAGGCCTGGATCAGGAGCTTCACGTCCGCCTCGTCTATCGGCTTGTGGAGCAAAGCGGACAGATTGTCTACAGCGTTCTGGGCGAAGGAAAAGCCGAAAAACTCCAGAAACTGAACCGGCCCGATCGCAAGGATGCCGACGTTCAGCTGCTCCCCCGCCAGCGCGCTGGAAACAACTGGGGCGGGCAAACCGGGCGGAGGGATTGTGCACGGCTCGCCGGAAGCGGCAACCGGAAGCGTTACGAAATTGCTTACCGTCGTTCCTCCGGTGCGAATCGCCACCGGAACGAAGCAGCCTGACGGAGAGTCCGGAACTTGAAAGGCAACTTCGTCCTGCCCCGCGCAACACTGTGATCGCCCGGCGGACACCACCGTGGCGGGGCTGTTTCCAACAAACACCTCGACCTTCGGGAATTGAACCGTGTTGGCTGGCGGGCTGGAATCTCCTCCCTCAACCGCGCCCAAGCCAGTGCCTCTTGCGATCGCAACATCGCCGGGGTTCGCCGGCTGGTCGAATGTCTTGACTGTGCCATCGCTGCCCGCGATCAACCCAGGTCCCAGACCGGAACCGGCAGTCGAATAGATTCCAAAGGAGCTAGCGACGACGGTGATGTGCGTAGGGAAGAAGCTCGCAGCTACTCCCTGGTAGCTAGGCGTCAGCATTGCGTCGCCAAGAGGCGTATTCGATGGCAAGATGGCTGAGACCTCCGAGTAGGATGTGGAGACCATCGGGCAGTCATAGGTCTTCGCGCCTGCCGTGATTTGAATGGATGTGCCGGCCAGTTCGAAGGGCAGGGAAAACGGCTCCGCCTCCACCAGTTGATCAGGCCCGAGGGAATAACCCAGCACCGTGAAAATCGCGCCCTGGGCTATGCCGCCATTTGAATAACTGGCGGCGTTGACCACGGAAGTCACAAATGGCGCCCCTAGTTGGGCCAAGCATGCCGGAGCGATAACGCTTGCAATCATGAGAGCGCGGAAGAATTTAGCTCGCGTCATTCTTTCTCCTCTCCTTTGAGACGTGTCGTGAGCGGGGGGCTCGGTCATCCACCCAGGCACGTGACGGGCCGTACTAACTCCACCATCGCTGCGTTGAACTTCGCCGGTTCTTTGAAAGGCGGTTCATGTGCTGCGTCCTCGAACCACACCAGCCTCTTCGACGGGGCCTTCAACATATCGAAATAGGCGCCGCTAATTTCCGGTGCAATTACGTGATCGTAGCGGCCTAGAAAGAAAAATACGGGTACTTGCAACACTGGCTCTTATGAGATGCAGCGCGGAGACTTCCTCCCACATCGCATAGGTGGAGAAAAATATGCCGCGCAAAATGTTGGGCAAATCCGAGACCGACGATTCCGGCCCGGCCAGAATGATACGCGACAACCTCCACATCGACATGCCGCGCACCATTGCGACGAAGCGTGTGAGCCATTTGCGCTGCACCATCACTTTGCGGCCGGTATACGGCGGCGGACCGGCGTCGAAGAGTTCCCGGAGGGCTTTGCCATTCCCGCGTCGCTGCGCCTGCGCCAGGGTGAACTCGTAGCATATAACTTCGCTCGCAGGCCAATCGCCGACTTGTGCCGCTTCAACATAGGCTGAAACCTTGTTCGGAAAGCGTGCGGCATCGAGTGCGCCGAGCGCGGAGCCCCATGAAGTGCCCGTAGAGTGCCACCTTGTCCTTGCCGAAGCGCTTGCGCACCGCATCAACCAGCGCGTCGAGATCGGTGATGAAATGTTCGACTGTCATCGAGGATTTGACAATGCTGGAATCGAACGATTTGCCGGTGCCGCGCTGCTCCCAATACACAATCGTGAAGCTTTCTCAAGCGGGGCATTGAAGTAGCGGAAAAGCCGCATCTCGGGGAAGCCGGGCCCGCCGTGCACCAGGATCAAGACCGGATTGGCGACGCTCTCGTTCCGGATCATCACCCATTGATCGAGCCCGCCCCAGCGCCTATAGCTGATCTCGGCGATGCCTCCGCGCTGGATATCGCCTGCCGGCGTGCGAAAGGGTGCCGTACGTCCTGGATGTCTCATCGTCGAACCCGTTTTGGCCTACTCGCCGGTTTCTCCGGGTGCCGGTAAGAGAGGCTCGAGCAATCGACAATCGCCTGCAAGCGGCCGCACGTCCAAGACCACCAGCAGGGCCAGTCTATGGATCAATCAACCGTCTGCGCGGATGCAGATCACGCTAGCCTAGCGATTATGATGGGTGCTACCGCGCAGTAATTCGACGCACCCGATGGGTGTAAAGACCGCTGTTTAACGAATTACTACAGGAAAGTCCCGTGATAATCCTTTGTCTCCGGAGACAAACTGTCCGGCAAGGAGCGTGCCCGCGCGGAGGATTTGTCTTATGGGACACAAAAGCATTTCCGCGTGTAGTGTGGCCTTGGTCGTATTTCTATTGCTGAGCATGCCCTCTTCCCAAAGCGCGAAAAGGGCGTAGACCTCTCGAAAATCGCTGCCTTCGAATCTACTGGTAAGGCCGCACCCGCCTTACCGAAGGCCACTCGGGAATCCGTCATCTCGATTTTAAAGGAAAGCGGCATCTTCGCCGATGTGCTGGCGCCGGAGGAAGCCGCAAATCGAGACAAGGCAACCTGGATTGAAATCAATGCCCGTGGCGTGGATTTTGCTGCCGACAAGGCAGCCAAGCGGCTCATGATCGGTTCCGGCACCGGTCGTGCCCATGCCGGGTTCGAATTCACTCTTAGAGACGCAACAACCGGCGAGGTGGTATGGCAAAAGACCATCAAGCAGACGGCCTCGTATTGGTTCAATGAATTTACTTCATCCAGCGGCGAGCGTGCCGAGCTACCCGAGAAGGCGGCGAAGAAGTTCGTCGAGGAGCTGAAGCCGCAGAAGTGAGGAGGTGCACTCCCGCCGCCGGATGACCCGGCGCCCGGGGCCGTAGCCGTCTCTAGGCGACAGGCGCGCGCGACGCGACCGGACTGGTTGCTCCTGGCGTGGTCAGCGCTCCCTCGGAAGCAGAACCCACTAAAGCGACGTACTTGGCGAAGACGCCCGAGCGGTAACGCGGCTCGGGCGTTTTCCATTTCTTGAGCCGCTCGCGCCGGACCGGCTCGGGAACTTCTAGGTTGATCGTGCGTTTCTTGATGTCGATGCGGATGATGTCGCCCTCTTCCAGAGCCGCGATGGGACCTCCGACTGCGGCTTCCGGCGCGACATGCCCCACGCAAAAGCCGCGCGTGGCTCCGCTAAACCGGCCATCGGTGATGAGCGCGACGCTGTCGGAAAGCCCGGCGCCTACGATCGCACTGGTCACGCCCAGCATCTCGCGCATCCCGGGGCCTCCACGCGGGCCTTCGTAGCGAATCACCACGATGTCGCCGGCGTGAATCTTGCCGCCCAGCACCGCCGCCATAGCGGCTTCCTCGGAATCGAAGACGCGCGCCGGACCGCGCTGCTCGCTGCGCTCGATCCCTGTCACCTTGATCACGCAGCCTTCGGGCGCGAGCGAGCCCCGCAGAATGACCAGGCCGCCGCTTTTCTTGATCGGGTTGCTCAACGCGTGGATCACTTCCTGCCCGGGCGTCTCCTTCGCTTCGGCCGCTTCCTGCGCCAGCGTGCGGCCGGTCACGGTCATCGCGGAGCCATCGGCGTAGCCGCCCTGGACGAGCCGCTGCGCGATCACTGGAATCCCTCCGGCTTTGTCCACGTCCACCGCTACGAATTTTCCGGCCGGCTTCAGGTCCACCAGCAGCGGCGTGCGCTCGCTGATGGTCTGGAAATCGTCGATCCGGAGCTCGACTTCCGCCTCGCGCGCCATCGCCAGCAGATGCAGCACCGCATTGGTCGAGCCGCCCGAAGCGGCGACGCCCGCGATGGCGTTCTCAAACGCCTTGCGCGTGGCAATGTCGCGCGGCCGGATGTTCTTGTTTACGCAGTTGAGAATCACTTCGCCGCAGCGCCGCGCCACGTCCTGCTTGCGCACGTCGACCTGCGGAACGGCGGCCGTCCCCATGGGTGAAAGCCCGATGAGCTCCATCACGGTCGCCATCGTGTTGGCCGTGAATTGTCCGCCGCAGGCGCCGGCGCCCGGGCACGCGTGATTCTCGATCTCCAGCAGCTCGTTATCGGAGATCCTGCCGGCGGCATTCGCGCCCATGGCTTCGAACACATCGAGAATGGTGATGTCTTTGCCGCGCCATCGCCCCGGCAGGATCGACCCGCCATAGAGAATGATTCCGGGAACGTTCAGCCGCAGCAGCGCCATGCCCGCGCCGGGTATCGTCTTGTCGCAGGCGACCAGCGCCACGATGCCGTCGAACATGTGGCCGCGCGCCATCAGCTCGATTGAATCCGCGATCACTTCGCGGCTTACGAGCGACGTCTTCA
>DASQHQ010000016.1:0-38491 GCA_035632015.1 Bryobacteraceae bacterium | reverse complement strand
ATTCCGGATGTGATTCTTACGCTCACCGTTGCGCTCGCGATGTGGTCCTTCCTTCGGGCGCTGGAAGAAGAAGAGCCGCATTCGCGGCGCTGGGCCTGGCTGATGGCGGCCGGCATCGCGACAGGCTTGCTCTTGAAAGGGCTGATCGCGGCGGTGTTTCCGGTGGGCGCGGGCCTGGTCTACCTGCTGCTTACGCGGCAGCTCTTCGCGCGCCGAACCTGGGTCCGATTGCGGCCTTTTTCCGGGACCCTCATCATTCTCGCGATCGCCGCGCCCTGGCACGTGCTGGCGACGCTCCACAATCCGCCCTATTTCTATTTCTCGCTGCGCAGCGTGCCCGGCGAGTATCACGGATTTTTCTGGTTCTACTTTTTTAACGAGCACCTGCTGCGTTTTCTGAACCTCCGTTATCCGCGCGACTACAACACCGTCCCCCGCCTGTACTTCTGGCTGCTGCATCTGGTGTGGCTATTCCCTTGGAGCGCCTATCTGCCGGCAGCCGCGCGATTGAGCTATAAACCCGTCGATCGCGCCGGGCGGTTGCGCCTGCTGGCCCTTTGCTGGATCGGGTTCCTGCTGGTCTTCTTCACGTTCTCATCCACGCAGGAATATTATTCGATGCCCTGCTATCCGGCGCTGGCTTTGCTGATCGGCTGCGCGCTGGCGGAGAAAACCTGGATTCGCGCCGGGCATTGGGCGATCGCAGCGGTCGCGGGCGCCGCCGCGGTGATCATCGCCGTGATTTTGAGCCAGGTCTGGAACTTGCCCACGCCCGGCGACATTTCGAGCGCGCTGACGCAACACCCGGAAGCGTATACCTTGTCGCTCGGGCACATGGGAGACCTGACGCTCGCATCATTCGCGTATTTGCGAACGCCGCTGATCCTGGCCGGCCTGGCGTGTCTGATGGGCGCTTCGGCTCCCTTTTGGAAGCGGCGTCCCATGGTGGCGTTTCTGATCATGATGGTACTGTTCCTGCATGCGGCGCGGCTGGCGATGATCGTGTTCGATCCGTATCTGTCCTCGCGGCCGCTGGCTGAGGCGCTAGTGAAGGCGCCGCCCGGCGAATTGATCGAGGACAACGCCTACTACACGTTCTCGTCCGTGTTCTTCTACACCAACCGGCGCGGGCTGCTGCTGAACGGCCGTCAAACCAACCTGGAATATGGCTCCTACGCCCCGGGCGCGCCGAACGTCTTCATCAACGACGCGGACTTGGCCCGCCTGTGGCGCGAACCGCGGCGCTACTATCTGCTGATCGAGGGGCCATCGGTCGCGCGCATCGAAAAGGTGGTGGCGCGCAACGAACTTTACACCGTGGCCGACAGCGGCGGCAAGTTCTTATTCACCAACCATGCGAATCCTGATTGACGCTACGCCGCTCCTATTGCGCAGCGCGGGCGTCAAGACCTACACCTACTACTGGATTCAGCACATCTTGCAGGCGGCCGGCAACGAACAGATTCTGACGTTTCCGCGTCTCAGGAATTTCGCCTCGCTGGATCACGAGCGTTCGATACTCGGTCCCGCGCGCACTTTTCGTCATCTGGGGATGCTGTATGCTGCGAATGTCGTGCCCGCCGTGCCGCTTTTGAGCTGGATGACGCCGAAGGCGGACGTTTTTCACGTCTCGAACCAGATTCGCAATCCGCCGCAGACGATTCAGCTCACCGCTACTCTCTACGACCTGACCACGCGGTTGCTGCCGGAACTTCACACCGCGGCCAATCTCCGCGCCGACCAGAGCCTTACTGAAAAGGTCCTGCGGCGCGCCGTGGGCCTGATCGCGATTTCAGAAAACACCAAAGCGGATGCGATCCGGCTACTCAACCTGCCCGCCGAGCGCATCCAAGTGATTTATCCGGGCATTCCGGAAGTGTATTTTGGCGCGCGAGCGAGACCGGCGGCTCGGCCCTATGCTTTGTTCCTCGCAACCATCGAGCCGCGCAAGAATCTCGATACGCTGCTGGACGCCTGGGAAGGGCTGCGCCCCGGAACCGGCCTGGATCTCGTGATTGCCGGCGCGAGCGGTTGGGCCTCCGAAAAAACCATGGCGCGCCTGGCGGCGAAACCAGCGGGCGTCCGCTATCTCGGTTATGTACCGGAAGACGAGCTGCCGGGCCTGATGGCGGGAGCGACCATGTTCATTTACCCGTCGCTTTACGAGGGCTTCGGATTTCCGGTGGCGCAGGCCATGGCCGCCGGCGTCCCAGTGATCACGTCCAACAACTCCTCGCTCCCGGAAATCGCCGCTGAAGGAGCCCTGCTAGTGGACCCGCGCAGCGCGGTGGAAATTCGATCGGCGATCGAGCGCCTGCTGGCATCCGAGCCGCTGCGCGATCAGCTCGGGCGCGCCGGAATGGCTCGCGCACAGCAATTCCGTTGGGAGATCTGCGCGCGCCAGAGCCTGGAGTTTTTCCGTAGATTCGCGTGAGTGGCGGCTAATTACTTTCCCGTGCCTGGCGCGATGAAGAAATCCCACACCTGCATATTGACCTTGCCTTCGGTGTATTCGACCACCGCGTATTCTCCCGGCGCGAGCGGCTTTTCCGGCCAGATCTTGAAGAGCCCATCGCCCACCTGTCTGCGAAAAGTCTCGACCATGTCGGGCTCCTCGACGTTCTCCTTGGAAACCGGGATGATGGTCAGTTTCTCCACCACGCGATTCCCCTTGTGGTCTCCCATGCGCAAGATGCCGAAGCGCTCGTCTTCCGAGAGCCGGATGTAAAACTCCGGCTCTCGGTTGGCCGTGCCGGTGGTGGCGTGTGGCCCGTCGAGTTCCACGGTGGCTTTGCCGGTCACCAGCGGCAGCGGGCTGAGCACCTTGAGGACGCTGCGCCCTTTATTGGTCACGATCTTCGATTCCGCGGCTTTGATGGGAACCAGTTTCTCGTTTTCGATCAGGTACACGCCATTCTCAACCGGAATTTGTTCCACTTCCCGGCGAGCCTGGCGCTCGGCTTTCTCTTCGGCGTCGGCGGCGGCAGCGTTTTCGCGCGTTTCTTCGGCGCGCTGCTTGATCTCGGCCTCCGTCTTAGCGACGTCGACCAGCTCGAGCGGCATCTCTTCCCACTCCCCCCGATCAGCGCTGAAGAGGCGCACGCGGTCGCCTTCGACCTTGTATTCGCGCACTATTTGATAGGTGCCGTCCTTGAGGTACAGCCGGATATTGGCGGCGAGGAGGCAGCCGGCCGCCAGCAGCAGCCAGCACAGTGTTCGAACTACCGGCGCGATACGTCCATTCCGTTTGCGCTGGGCGGTGTGTTGCATGCTCATCTTTCCACCGGCCGCAGACCGGCGCTTCGCAGGACCAGGAAATGCGATAAATTTTCGTAGCCGAGCAAACCCAGCGGCCGGCCATCTTCGACCACCAGCACGCACGCGCCGGGGTGCGTTATCAATTGCAGAACGTCGGACAGTTGGGCGTCGGGAGAAACGCTGGCGAATTCGCGGTCCATGAACTGGGCGACGTACGAATCCGGCCCTGCGGCCGCCAACCCTCGCAGTAGCGCATTGCGCCCCAGCAATCCGATCACCTGGTCTCCGTGCAGGATGGGAAAATCCTGTTGCGAAGTGGCCAGCAACAAATCGGCAGCCTCGCGAAGCGTGCTTCCATGCGAGAGCGAGCGGTACTCCCTCAGCATGGCCGCTTTCACCGGAACAGCCTGCGCCAGCGAACGCCGGCGCGCTGCGATGCCTTCGCTGTCTGCGCCGAGGAAGACGAAAAATGCCACCAGCGCCAGCATCGGCATATTGACCAATCCATACAGGGCCATGCTGATGGCCAGCACGCGTCCCGACCAGGTGGCAAGGCGCGTGGCCTCATATTCGGGCCGGCTCCGCGACAAGGCCGCGCGCAACATGTGACCGCCATCCATTGGGAAAGCGGGCAGCAGATTGAATCCGGCCAGAACCAGGTTGCCCAGCGCGATGCGGTCCGCCAGGCTTTCGCCGCCAGGCTCTGACAGCGCGGACAGATTGACCCCGTGGTACTTGGAATACAGCAGCGCGAAGATCGCTCCGGCGATCGCCAGATTCACCAGCGGCCCGGCGGCCGCGATCCAGAACTCTTGGCGCGGCTTGGCCGGCCGGTCCAGACGCGCCACCCCGCCGATCGGAAACATGACGATCTCCAGCGTCTTGAGGCCGCAGCAGGAAGTCGCCAAAGCGTGCCCGAATTCGTGCAGCAGAACCGAGGCCAGCAGCGCCAGCAAAAACAAGCCGTAATAGCCGGGCGGCTGGTTGCCTCCCACGCCCATGAGCGCCAGAAAAACCAGCAGCAGGACAAAGGTGAAGTGGACTTGAACCGGGACGCCCATCAGCCGAAGCGACCCTATGGAGCCGGGACGAACAGGTCGCGGCGCGCTGCGTTCCTCTGCCAAACGGACCTCTTCCCCAATTGTGGCACAGCCGGTCCCGGCTGGCAGCGGTCGATCGGCGCGTCAATTTGCGTGTTTCGCGAGGATATCGTACACCGGCTTGTTGTCGGCGTAAACCTGCCACTCTTTCACCAGTCCGTTCTGGACGACGGCCCGCCAAGCGGCCGGAATCTCCCATCTGTTTTCCGGCGAGAGTTTCCCGTCCACGCTGATGGTGCCGCCCGCGGCGCCAAACACCGCGACTAAATTCCCCTCGGCGAGGATCTCCTGGTGCGACGTCCAGTAATCCGGGCAGAATGCAAAGTACGCCTGCCAGGCCTGGCGCATGCTCTCACGGTTGCACGCGCTTGCGCAGCGAGTCGATGAACCGTGGTCTTCGGTCATCAACTCAGCCAGCTTGGCAGGGTCGCGCTGGTTGATGCGCTCGAGGAACAGCAGAACGGTTTCTGACGGAATCATCGAACCACCTGATCCGGCAATTATGCCGCCGCGAGCAGTTTCTTCAAGCCATCGATGCAAAGCACCGCAGCGTGCTTGGATTCCGGAATCAGGCCGCCGGCCAGCGCTTCCAGCATGCCGGGTTTCAGCGCGGCCAGTTCGGCGCGCGTCTTGCTTTTCATCCACTCGGTGAGCGCAGAGCCGCTCGCGATCGAGGCCGTGCATCCCCGCACTTTATAGCGAACCTCGGCCACGCGGTCGCCGTCAAAGCGCGCCGACAGGCGCAGAATGTCTCCGCACACCGGATTCTCGATCTGCACCGTCACCGCCGGCGGAGCAAGCTCGCCCACGTTGCGCGGATTCTTGAAATGATCGAGGAACGTCTCGCTGTACACGCTATACTCGTCCCGAGTGCTCTTTCATTATGTAACGCGGAATCGCGCGGCATGAAGCGGCTGGGCGGCATTCTCGAATATCCGCGCCACGGGTCCTGCGCCAAGTGACGACCGTGGTGGCCGCTGTCATAGAGCGCGACGGGCGGATTCTCATCGGGCAACGAAGGAACAGTGGACACCATCCGCTCAAATGGGAGTTTCCAGGCGGAAAGGTGGAGCAGGGCGAAACGCCCGAGGCCGCGACCATCCGCGAACTGGAGGAAGAACTCGCCATCCGTGCGCGCGTCGATCGCGAAATCATGCGCTACGAATACCAATATCCGGGAAGGTCGCCCATCCTGTTGATCTTCTTTCGAGTGACGGAATTCGAGGGCGAACCCCGCAACCTCGATTTCGAGCAGATCCGCTGGGAATCGCGAGAGCGCCTGCGGGCCTACGATTTTCTGGAAGGCGACGCAGACTTCATCCGAAGTTATTCATGAGCCGGGCGCGGGATTCGGCGCTTCGGCTTCCGCCTCCCGTTCGATGGACACATACATCGGTCCGGCGCCGATGGAGGCCACCAGAAACCAGGTGCAGCCGCCCGCCCGATTGACGGTGCGGAACTTCACCTGTTCCCCTGGCGACACGTCGAATTCGATCGTCTTTTTGTTCCAGGTGTTGTCCACGCGCAGCGTGTGGCGGCCGGGTTGGATGTCCAGCGAGAGAGTCCGGCCGTACAACAAATCTCCGATCCACTCCCCGTCCAGCTTGACGATAATCTGCCGTTGCTTGACGTCCTCGGGCGCCGTCCGCGCAATACTCAGCCTCGCTTCAGATTCCATTCTGGTCTATGGCACTGAAGGCTGAGGCCTGCGCCCCTCGGCGAATACTGTGCGGGCACTCACCTCGCCGCAGGCAGCTTGAACTCGATGTTGCGCTCGGCGTTCAACCGCTGCGAAAGATCGCGATCGATCAGATCCAGGCTGACCTGGTTGAGGGAGTGGTCGACCGTAACATAGTGCAGTGTGGAACCCTCCATCCAATAGCCGAGTGCTTGTACGATGTTGTGGTCCTTGAAGGCGATCAGGTACAGCGTGGGCTGGTCGGAGTCGTTGGCCGGACGCTGCGCGGTCGCTGCGCCTGCGCCGGCGCCTTGGGCCGCCTCGGCCAACTGGCGCGACGACGGCACCTGATACATCCGCAGGCTGGATTGATCGCCGCTCGTATCGGGACCATACTCGCGAACCACCGGATTGGCTTGCGGAGGAACAAAGTTCTGGTTGATAACCACCGAGGGCGCGGTGTTCGTGTTCACGATCGGCGGCGCCTGATCTCCATAACCGGGCGGGTAGCCTTGCGACGGATCATATCCGTAGCCGTAGCCGCCGTAGCCGTAACCGCCGCCGTAAAAGACCGGATAAGGAACAATCACTGTCCGGCGATGCTGCGGGTGAGCGGCGAAACCCGGATTCGCCAGTACGGCTCCGTTGAAAAATCCTGGGAAGCGAGGGCCATTGATGCCGCCTACCGGCGTGGCGGGCGCGTGGCCTGTGCCGGGATACAAAACGTTGCCGAAACCGCCCAAGGACGAGTACTGCCCCTGATGCTGGCCGAAGGCGGTTCCCAGCAGGCCCAAGAAAAATGCCGCCGAGATCAAGGAGCGCATAACACCTCCCGACACCGATTGTAACTCACAAAACCTAGCCGCGAGCATATTTTACAGACGCGATGGCCTGGCCCGCGGTTCCAGCCCGCCGCCGAAGTTATAATCGGAGAGATGGCGGATGTTCGACATTCCGTTTGCGCTCTCGATTGCCCGGACTGCTGCGCGCTGCTCATCAATGTACAAGACGGAAAAGGCAGCCAGTTGCGTGGAGACCCAAATCATCCGGTCACGCGCGGATTTCTGTGCGGCAAAGTCGCCCGGTACCTGGAGCGCGAGTACTCCCAGAACCGGTTGCTTTATCCGCAGAAGCGCACGGGGCGAAAAGGCGAAGGCAAGTTCGAGCGCATCTCCTGGGATGAGGCGCTTGATAGCATCGCGCGGCGTCTAAGAACCGTGGCCGCTGAGTTCGGATCTGAATCCATCCTGCCTTACAGCTACGCGGGCACCATGGGTCTGCTGAACGGAGCCGGCATGGACCGGCGGTTCTTCCACCGGCAGGGCGCTTCTCGACTGGATCGCACCATTTGTTCCTCGGCGGGTAGCGCGGGCCTGACGAAGACGCTCGGGCTCCGCTATGGCACCGAGCCCGAACAATTCCGGCACTCCAAGCTCATCATCGCCTGGGGCGCCAACATTCTTGCCACCAACGTACACCTGTGGCCGTTCATCGTGGAGGCGCGGCGCAACGGCGCGAAGTTCTACACCATCGATCCGGTTCGCACGCGCACCGGGCATCTTTCCGACAAGCACTTCAGCATTTTCCCTGGCAGCGATCTAGCTCTGGCGCTGGGCCTGATGCACGTCATCATCGGCGAAAAGCTTTACGACGCCGATTATGTCGCGAGCTACGCCAGCGGGTTCGAGGCGCTGTCGCGGCGCGTCGCGGAATATCCGCCGGAGCGCGTCGAGGTCCTCACCGGCATCGATCGCGGCGAGGTGGTTTCGCTGGCACGCGAGTACGCCACCACGCGTCCGGCCGCGATCCGCCTCAACTACGGCGTGCAGCGCAGCGATCGTGGAGGCACGGCGGTGCGCGCCATTGCAGACCTCCCTGCCCTGATCGGCTCCTGGCGCGAAGTGGGCGGAGGTTTGCAGCTTTCCACCAGCCAGGCATTTCATTTGAACAAAGCCGGGCTCGAAATGCCCGAGTTGCAGCTTCGCTCGTCGCTAGGGCGCGAAGCGCGCATCCTCAACATGGCCGAGCTGGGCAAGGCGCTGACCGAGGTCGCCGATCCGCCCGTGAAGGCGCTGGTCGTCTACAATTCGAACCCCGCGGCCATCGCGCCCAATCAAAACCTGGTGCTGAAGGGCATGCGGCGCGACGATTTGTTTACGGTGGTGCTGGAGCAATTCCAAACCGACACCGCCGATCACGCCGACATCCTGCTGCCCGTGACGACGTTTCTGGAGCACACCGACCTCTACTTCGCTTACGGCCACTACTATCTGCAACTGGCGCGGCCGGCGCTGCCTGCGCCCGGCGAGACCAAATCCAACGTGGAAATCTTCCGTTTGCTCGCCCAGCGCATGGGCTTCGAAGATGCCTGCTTCCGCGACACCGACGACGACATGATCCGGACGCTGCTCGACTCCGAGCATCCGTTCGTCAAAGGCATAACACTGGAGCAGCTAGATCGCGAGCATTCCGTGCGGCTCAACGTCTCGCCACGCAATGAGCCCTTCCTGCCGTTCGCGCGCGGCGGGTACGGGACGCCGTCGGGCAAGTGCGAATTCGACGCCGAAACATTAGATTATCGTCCGCCGGTAGAGTCGCGATTGGGCGCGACGGAGCTGCAATCCCGCTATCCGCTGGAGCTGATTTCCTCCAAAAGCCACGACAGCATGAATTCGACCTTCGGCAATCAACCCTGGACGCAAATGCAAACTTCCACGCTCTTCCTTCACTCCGACGACGCGCAGAAACGCGGCATCGCGACCGGCGACCTCGTGCGCGTGTTCAACGATCGCGGCAGTTGCCTGCTCACGGCCGAAGTGGACGGCGTGGTGCGAAGCGGCGTGGCCTGGGCGCCGTCGATTCGCTGGAACAAGCTCGCCCCCGATGCCTGCAACCTGAACGTACTGACATCCGACCGGCTCACTGATATCGGCGGCGGCCCCACCTTCTATAGTTGCTTGGTCCAAGTCGAGAAGTGCGGCGATTGAAAAAATCATGAACTACTACGAACAGCACCACCAGGATTATCTCGAAGGACTGAAGACATTCCTGCGCATCCCCAGCATCAGCACGCTCTCCGAGCACAAGCCGGACATCCAGAAAGCAGCCGAGTTCGTGCGCGGCGAACTGGAAAAAGCGGGCCTCAAAGAGGCACAGCTCATCCAGGGCAAGGGCAACCCGTTGGTGTACGCAGAGTGGCTGGGCGCGCCCGGAAAGCCGACGCTGTTGCTGTACGGCCACTATGACGTACAGCCTCCGGATCCGCTGGATGAATGGAAATCGCCGCCCTTCGAGCCGGCTATCCGCAACAACAACATTTACGCGCGCGGCTCGGCCGACGACAAGGGGCAGACTTATATCCTGATCAAGGCCGTCGATGGATTGCTGAAACAGCACGGGCGGCTGCCGATCAACGTCAAATTTTTGATCGAAGGCGAGGAGGAAGTCGGCGGCGAGCACATCGAGAGCTATGTTGCAAGCAAGCCGGCGCGCATCAAGGCCGACGCCGCGGTGATCTGCGACACCGAGATGTTCGCGCCCGAGCTGCCCACCATCTGCGTGGGGCTGCGCGGCATTGTTTACGGTGAGCTGGCGGTGGAAGGCGCGAATCACGATCTGCACTCGGGCGTCTACGGCGGCGCGGCGCCCAATCCGATCCAGGCCATCGCCGAGATCCTGACGACGCTGAAGGATCGCGATGGGCACATCCGCATTCCGGGTTTCTACGATCGCGTGCAGCCACCCAGCGCGAAAGAGCGCGAGGCTTGGGCGCGGCTCCCGTTTAACGAGCAGGACTACAAGCAGCACGAGGTCGGCGTCAAAGAGCTGGTCGGCGAACCGGAGGTGCCGCTGTTCGAGCGTTTGTGGGCGCGGCCGACGCTGGAAGTGCATGGCATCCGCGGAGGCTTCACGGGCGAGGGCGCGAAGACCGTGATCCCGGCTCGCGCGCTGGCCAAGCTGAGCATTCGGCTAGTGGCGGACCAGCGTCCGGAGGAAGCGTTGGCGCAGCTTCAAAAGGCAGTGGCCGCAGCGTGTCCCAAAGGCGTGACCGCCGAATACCGGCCCATTCACTCCGCGCGACCGTCCCTGGTCAATCCCGACAATCGCTTCATCCAAGCCGCAGCCGACGCGATGCGGCAGGTGTTCGGCAAGCAAACCGTGTACATCCGTTCGGGCGGTTCCATCCCGATCGTCGCAGCATTCGATCAGTTTCTCGGAATACCGAGCGTCATGATGGGCTTCGGCCTTCCGGACGACAACCTGCACGCACCCAACGAAAAGCTGCACCTGCCCAATTTCTTCCGTGGAATCGAGGCGGTGGCGCGCTATCTCGAAGTGCTCGGGAAGTAGACTACTGCGTTGCTTTCGAGGGTTGTGCGGCCGCCTTCTCGGCCTTGCGTGCGTTGATCAACATGTGATCCATCGCGACGTTGCCTTCGTGACAGGCGAACTCGTACATCGGACCTTCTGAGGCATGCAGAGGCAGTTCGCCGGTCCACGGCCTGGTAAAGGCGGTCGGATCGTCCACGGTGAATTGGTAGAGGACCGTGTCCGGGGCCACGCGCGTAAATCGCTCCACCAGGTGCAGGTTCTCGTCCGAGCCTCGGAAGTGCGTTTTGGCGGTGAAGTTGGTGCTGTCCACCACCAGCGTGTCGCCCTCCCAATGCCCGCGCGGGTCGCCCATCCACAAGCGAACGTCCACCGGAAGATGGGGCCGGCCGTCAAGCGGAATGACGCGCACTTCGTGAATCATCTCGATGACCAGCATCACGTAGCCGGGCGTCTGGACGATCTGGATGTTGTTGTTGTAAGGAGCAGGCAGAGTCGGCGGGCCGGTGGAGGTGGACAGCAGACAGCGTTCCTGCAAGCTCCGGTCCTCCGGGCCATCGGCCGGATGCAGGCGAGTCTGCGCGCGCGCCTCCTGCATGCGCTTCTGCGCTTCGGGCGTCAGGGGCGGGATTCTGCCGTCGGGCGGATCAACAATCAGAGAAGTTCGGCGCGTGGACACGATGTGAACTCCGCGTTCCCACCACACCACGGGATCGGCCACCGATTCGGCTGCGTTGGGATTCGAATCGCGCCCCTCGACCATCCGCTTCTCATACGCAGCGGCTTCCTCTTCGGTAAAAAACTGCTTGCCAGCCAGATCGCGGGGGCGCTCGAGCGGAGTGATGGTGACGTTGTTCCAGAGTCCCTGCAGGTCGGGCTGTCCGAAGGATGTGCGCGCGGGAGTCCAGGGCTTGGCTGCGGACCCAGAGGACTGGCCCGCCGCAGTTCCGGCTAACAATCCCACAACCAGAACGCTCGCCAACGCTCCTTCGGGAACGAAGGCCCGACTATTCATCGAAATCCTCCCGTCAGGACAACATGCCCAGGACAGCGATTTGATCCTACCCTCAACTTGCTTGTGTGTCAATCGAAACACCGCGTTCCGGTGCGGAAGGCAGCGCGTACTGGAAAGAGATTTTGTGAAGAAAGACTAGGCGGCCAAGTCGGTACCCACATCTCCGTCTTGACGAATCCCGGACGGAAATGGCACCACTCCGGAGGCATGTTTGCGGCTCAGGCACACTTCGCAGCCCGGGAGTTTCACGCCAGACGGCAGGTTACGCGTAAGGCTGGCGAGCGAAGACCGAATCGCGCTGAGCGCCACTTCCTTATGTGGTCCATCCGGCCACTCCTCGACGCTGTGCAACCGGTAGTGTTCAGTGGCGAACCATTCGAAGCGCATCGTAGCCTCCAGACCATCTCGTCGGCTCTCCATGCACATGAGGCGAGCACGTAAACATCCAATCCAGAAATGGCGGTTGCTAGGTGATTAATTGGCTTTCTTTACTTGGATTTTGACGCCCGAGCTTCAGCCAGAGCACGCCGTAGTACCCGCATGTGCTGTCTCCGGTTGAGTTTGCGCTTGCGCTGGCGGCCGAAACGAGACTTATCGCCGTTGTGTGCTGACATAATGTCCTAACTGGGACTACCAAATGTAGCACATTCCAGGCTGGTACGGCCTCCCGGGAAACACTAGGACGCGTACGCCCTGGGTGGCTGGAATCCACCTACCGCACCAGCGATGAGCCGCGCAAACTCGATGGGCGTGGCATCTGCGGCGTCGCGCACGATCCGCCTAACTCGGTTGTAACGCGTTTAGCCTGTGGTACGTTCAACATCCTTGAGACCCTCCCGCGCCTGATCGAGGAGTTCATGATCCGAGCCGCTTCCTTTCTTTTGGCGATTTCCTGCCTCACGATTCTGCCGACTGCCTGGCCCCAGGAGAGCATTGTCTTCCGCAGCGATGTCTCGCTGGTTCGTGTCGACGCGCAGGTGATCGACAGCTCGAATCGCGCCATTGCGCATCTAACCGCCGATGACTTCGTGCTGCGCGAGGAAGGCCGGCCGCAACCGATCCGCAACTTCGCCACCGAGAATGTCCCGGTCGACGTCCTGTTCCTGCTCGATGTCAGCGCCAGCATGGGCCCGCACGTGCGACGCATCGCCGACGCATCGGGGCAAGCGCTGACCGTGCTCGGCAAGGACGATCGCATGGCCATCATGGTGTTCGATCGCTCGACGCGGGTGCGGCTGCCGTTTTCGAGCAGCCGGGAGGAGGTCCAGCGCGCTTTCGACCGCCTGCTGAGCCAGGAGAGATTCAACGGCGGGACAGACATCCTGCGCGGGATGCTGGACGCCGCCGACTACATCCGCCGGCAAGGACGGGCCGACGCGCGGCGGGCGATCGTGATCCTGACCGACGATCAGACCGAAATGGAGCGCGACGACGTAACGGTGATGCGCGCCCTGACGCGCGCCGACGCAGTGATGTGCGCGCTGATCGCGCCGGATGCCATGGGGACCGGCCGCTATCCGAATGGCGGATATCCGGGTGGCGGACGACAACGCGGCGGCGTTTGGGGCGGTGGTCCGGGCCTGGGTGGTCCACTGGGTGGAATCATCTTCCCTCGAGGCGGCGGGCCGTATGGCGGCAACCGGCGGCCAGGAAGTGGCGGCGGCAGAATGCCGCACACCAGTTCAGCGGGCACGGCGGAGATCGCGCGCGATTCGGGCGGCGACAGCATGTCTGTGGATGACGCCTCCGCACTCGAAGAGACGCTGGCGCGGCTCCGGCAGCGCTATGCCTTGTACTTCAATCTTCCGGACGGCGTGCAACCGGGTCAGGAGCGCAACATCCAGGTGGATCTCACGCCTGCCGCCAGGCGGCGGTTTCCGGACGCCGAAGTCCGCTACCGCCGCGTCTACATGACGCCCGACGGCGATGCCAAGGCTGCCTCCACGCAAGTCACGCGCCCGCCTCGGAACCCGAGCTATGCGGCTGCGCCCATTGAGAGCTCGCCCAGCGATCCAGCGCCCGCCAAGCGCCGCCGCGTCGCCGTGAACGAAGACGGATCCGCTATTGGAGCCTCAACAAATCCAGCGCAGTCACCGGCTCAGCCCGCCCGTCAGTCAACGCCGCCGGCGACAGCGCCGCCGCCTGCATCTGCGCCCCCGGCTCCAACTTCTCCAGGCTGGCCGCGCGTCGATCCTACCAAACAGTAGCCGGCAATCTGCCCGGCTCGCTCGATCTGTGCTGCCACTCCTGTTGTTGGAAACAAGCTCGACCACATCCCGCGATTGCAGGGAGCGTTCTCGAAGGCTCATCTGTTGTTCCATGAATTCTGTCTGACCTCGCTTGCACGAACGATGTCGCAGCGCCTGTACAACTCCGCTGCGGCCGCCCGGATGCCCCTGTTCATCCAGCGATCCGCGAGAAGTATTAGGATATGAAATCCAGGGAGGTTCACAATGCCACATCCGAGACGAGTACAATTTACGCTGGCGCTGGCCGGCGTTGCCATGATCGCCGCGGCGGCGAAAGTCGCCAACGCACCGGCCAGCTATCCACCGTCGAACGACGCGCCGAATCCGTACCACACCGTCACCGGCTGGGCGCAATTGCCGGACGGGCGCAAATGGGGTTCCACCGCCGGCGTGGATGTCGGACCGGCCGGAAACATCTGGGCCTACGACCGCTGCGGCGCCAATAGCTGCGCCGATTCGCCGCTCGATCCCATCCTCGAATTTGACAAGTCCGGCAAAGTTCTCCGGCACTTCGGCGCGGGGTTGTTCGTGCAGCCTCACGGATTTTTTGTCGACAAGAGCGGCAACGTGTGGGTCACCGACGACCAGGCCGCCAAGGACAAGAGCAAAGGACTGCAGGTCTTCAAGTTCAGCCCGGATGGAAAAGTCCTGATGACGCTGGGCACGAAAGGCGTCTCCGGCGAGGGGCCGGATGCCTTCGGCGCGCCCACCGACGTGGTGGTGGCGCCCAACGGCGACATCTTCGTCTCCGACGGGCATCAGGGTTGCAATTGCCCCAACGCGCGCATCGTGAAATTTTCCAAGGATGGAAAGTTCATCAAGGCCTTCGGCAAGAAAGGATCGGGTCCGGGGGAATTCGACGGGCCGCACGCGCTGGCATTCGACTCCAAGGGACGGCTGTTTGTGGGCGACCGCTCCAACAACCGCATCCAGATTTTCGACCAGGACGGCAACTTCATCGCAGCCTGGACGCAGTTCGGCCGGCCTAGCGGCATTTTCATCGATAAGCGGGATACGCTCTACGTGACCGACTCGGAGTCGCGCGACCAGGACGGCTACGGACACAATCCGGGCTGCCACCGCGGCATTCGCATCGGATCCCTCAAGGACGGGAAAGTGATCGCTTTTATCCCCGATCCGGATCCCAAAGGCGGCTCCAGCATCTCGGAAGGCGTAGCGGTGGACCACGACGGGAACGTGTATGGCGCTGAAGTGGGTCCCCGGGATCTGAAAAAGTACGTGAAGAACTGAGGACCGCCCGCAGCGCAGTATTTATCGCACAGTAAGGATACACATGTGGAGCAGTTCCATCCTTCACGCGCCAGTAACCGCAACCGCCCTCAAGCTGCGGCTGCGAGGTCCGGCTGAAATTGCTATTCGAGCCGGTACAGCGTGAACCTTCCGGCGGTTCCAGCGGCCGCGATGCCCCACTGCTGTTGGCGCAATCGGAAGTCTCGCGCACCCGGATACAGATCGTGGACCACCAGCCAGCGCACTCCGTGGCGTTCGAGTTCCTCGATGGCCGCGCGGCGCAGCCGTACGGGCATCGCCACCGTAGAACCAGCGGGCTGGGAAGCAAGGGTCTGCCAGTGCTCCGGCGCACTCTCAAACTCGATTTGCATTTGCGTTCCAGCTTGATCGGGCGTGCGTTCCACCGTCACCCGGTCGATGCTTTGCGGCGTACCAAAATCCAGCTCGAGGAACATGCCCGGCCGAGGCTCCTCGCGGCTCGACCAGCGCGTCAGCGGGCTGTTGTCGAAAGCCAACTGCACATCCCAGGGATTGGGAAACCCGCGCAGCCGCCATTCCGGTTTCCGCGCCAACTCCGCACCGCCTCGAAACACCCGCAATTCGGAAATGCTCCAGTCGCCGGCGCCACCGCGCGCAGTCTCGACCAGCCGCAACTTTCGGACCGCGCGCGGCTCGAAGTGAAAATCGAGATGCTGTGTTGGTTGAAAAGCGCCCTGCATGGCCGCCCGCAAAGCTTCGCCCAAGCGGACTCCCAGCGTGGACTCCCATTCCACCAGCACCTCGGGCGAATGATAGGCCTGGGAGAATCCACCAAAGCTGAACACGCGCTCGCCCGGCGGCACCTTCGCGTCGAGCAGCGTTTCCAGCCCGTATTCCTCGATGCGCCGCTTCAGGAACTCAGCCTCAGGAGTCAGCCGGAGCGCCGCCCTCCAGTCCGGAAGCATGGGGCGAATGGCATAGCGATCCGCGTACTTGGGAATCTCGGAGGGCCAGGACATCAGCGCATGCAAGAGTATCGTGGCTAAAGCGGCTTGCGGCCAGCGCGATACCACCAGGCCGAACGCCAGCGAAACGAAGGGGAGCGCCGGAAGAAGAATTCGAGCCACTGGAAAAAAGCAAAACGGCAATGCAAACAACCAGCCGGCCAGCAGGAGTTGACGTCCCGCCGGCGACGTCATCGCGAGCAACGCCAGCGGGACCACCACCAGAAAAATCGGCCCGAGCAAACCCTGCGTCGAACCGCCGCGCGTAGTCACCTCGTATGGCACTCGCCAGATGGACATGCCGTGCAGCGAATCCATATTGCTCCGGTAGTCCGCTTCCGTGGAGACGTACAGATTGGGATTGCGGAACACGCGGTTGCCGAAGGGCGACACGGGATTGCCGAGCACAATCGCGTTCTTGATCATCCACGGAGCCACCAGGATGAAGGAACTGAGTAGCAGTAGGGCGCACGGCTGCCAGACCGGCCGGCGCGTGCGCCACTGCCGCCAGGCGACCACGGCGAGCGCATAGAAGACCGTCAGGAACGCCGTGTACTTGATTCCGTACGCGAATCCCCCCGCCAGTCCAGCCGGAACCAGCAGCAGCGCGTTCTGCTCCGTTCTCCAGATCTGGATCCAATAGAATGCGGCGAAAACCACCGCAGCCAGTCCCACGTCCACGTAGGCGACGCTACCGTCCCAGGTCGCGTTTGGGCTCAGGAAGACAAGCAGGCCTCCCACCACGCCCGCCACCGGAGCGCCAATCCTTCGCGCGTACGACAGCATGCCCCAGGGCAACAGCAGCGTGAATAGCAAGTGGGTCATCGCCGCGGCGCTGTGTTTGCCGAAAGAGAATGCAAACAGGAACAGCATCTCCATCCCTTGCGAAAAATTGCTGAAGAAGTTCGTAGTGATGGCCGGGATGCGATGCTCTCGAAAGTAGAGCGCCGGAAACGCCACATGGTAAAGCACGCCATCCGGGCTTGCCTCGGGCGCGAGAGCGTTGCCCAAATCCAGGATCGCGAACAGGCCGTAAACGGATACAAACAACAGCAGCCACGGCCAGGGCATCCCCGGCAGCCGCTCCCGCGTGAATCGCAGTGCGCCGGACAAATAGGCCACCCCCAGAGCGACGCAGCCGAGCGTCAGAAAAACCCACCAGTACACCAGGCTGAAGGCCCCCAGAACCAGGACGATCGTGCTCAGACACGCCGCCCCGCTTACAAAGCCGAGGAATAACTCCTCGGAGCGATACAATTTCGCGCCCACCGCCCGGAGAAGCATCTTCCCCAGCGCGAGGCAGGTGGCCAAGGTGAAGGCGGCGGCGAACAGAATGCTCACAACCTGCATATGTCTAGCGCTTCTCGAATCCCACCGAGTTCAGAAACATGCCGTACGTCCCGCCGTCGCCCGCGTGCCAGGGTGGGCTGACGTCGATCCGAATCTCGACCGGGCCCGGACTCTGAACCCATCCGTCCGGAATGGGCCGGCGGTACTCGATGTCGCCCTCCGTCGCAAAACGCGGAGACCGGAAATGGTTTCCGTTGATCGTGATGTCATACGTCACCGGGCCACGCGCGCGCAGCATCTCGGCGGTGATGGAGCAACGCAGATAAAAATTCAGGCCCGACACGCGCGGAACATCGATGCGAAAGGCCGGGTGGAGACCGGTGAAGCGCCATTCCGAGCCGGCCTCGGAGCCGAACACATCGCCTCGGATATGGGCCTCGGCATCGGGATCCGACATGGCCACCAGCAAACCCGCGTCCGGATCGGGCGCGTTGGCTGGCTCGGGGCCCGAGGGCATCGCGATCTGGGCGGGAGGCGCATAACCACCCGGATCGCACGAAGTGAGCACAACCAATGCCGCCAGCGCGGCGAATGATTTTCCAGGTATCAGCCAGTTCGCCAACATGCCGTGCTATTGTCGCCGAGCTTGCGATACTAGCACACGTTTGTGACCGCGGGCGCCTCGCTGCGCTATACTTCGAACACTCTGCTTCAACGTACCGCAGTGTTCGATGTCTGCCGCCGAACCCATCACACAGCGCGAACTCAGCCGCGATGGTAACGGCGGATCGATCGCGCGGCGGCTAGCCGGTCCCGCGATCCTGCTGGCGCTGGTCATCGGGTTCTTCTGGAAGCTGGTGCTCACGGACCAATACAGTTGGATCGAGGCGCCCGACATCGCCAACCAGGTGGTGCCGTGGCTGGACTACGAGGCGCAGCAGTTCCACGCGCGGCGCTTTCCTATGTGGGACCCCTACCTGTTCGGCGGGCAGTCGCTCATCGGGCAGGGCCAGCCCGGCCTCGCCTACCCGTTAAACTGGATTCTTTTCTCACTGCCGCTGGGGAACGGCCATCTGACCACCACGGAATTGCATTGGTATTTCTTGTCCATTCACTATCTGGGAGCGCTGTTTTGCTATTGGCTGTGCCGCGATTTGGGCCGCAGCCTGGCGGCTTCGATCCTGGGCGGCGTCGCGTTCGGATTGGGCGGCTACGTCGGCGATACCGTGTGGCCGCAGATGATCAATGGCGCCATCTGGGGACCGCTCGTCTTACTTTTCTTGTTCCGTGCCGCGCGCGGCGTCCGGCCCGTCGCCAGCGCTGCGTTCTCCGGACTATTCCTGGGCGTGAGCTGGCTGAGCGGCCATCATCAGATCCCGATCTTTCTAACGCTCGCCGCAGCCGGCATTTGGCTCTATTTCCTGCTCGAAAAGGGCCGCTTGAATCGGGCGTTGTTAAAACCGGCCGCCGTCTTCGTAGTGTTCTTCGTCCTGGCCGGCGCACTTCAGACCTGGCCCGCATTCGAATATGGCCGCCAGGCGATGCGCTGGGTGGGCTCCGCGCACGATCCGATTGCGTGGAATGAGCCCGTGCCTTACACGGTGCACCAGCAATATTCCATCCCGCCGATTTACCTGCTGGGCCTGGTGATTCCCGGCTATGAGACCACCTCCAGCGCGTTTGCCGGCGTGGTGGGCCTGGCGCTCGCGGCGCTGGCGCTGGCCTGCTGGTGGCGAATCAGGGAAGTCAGGTTTGTGTGCGGCATCGGCGTCGCGGGCCTTTTTTTAGCCATCGCCCAAAACGACGTTTTCCACGGCATGCTATACAGCATCGTGCCGCTGGTGGAAAAGGCGCGCAGCCCGGGCACGGCCATTTATCTCTTCCACTTCGCCATCGCTGTTCTGGCCGCCTTCGGACTGGACGCGATGCTCGCACCGGAAAACCGGGTCCTGCTGCGGCGCCTGGCCGCGTTGCTGCTGGGCACAGGCGCGCTGGTGTTTCTGATCATCGCCGGGATCGACCTGGCGCACGCACTGAACTGGACCTTCGACGATCGGGTCGTCATGTTTCCCTTGGCGGCTCTTCTTCTGGCTGCGCTGGCTTACCGGTTCAGCCGGACGCGGTCGAGCCGGGGATGGCTGCCGGCCCTGGTGATCGGCCTGTACATGCTCGAAGCGGGCAACGTGGCCTTCTATTTCCTGGCCGCCAACGACGACAAAGATCGATCCAGATACCGGACTGCCTTCGACAGCACAAAAGAGGTCGCGGCTTTTTTGAAAAGCCAGCCGCGGCCGCTGCGCGTCGACATCGGGCGCCAGGAAGTGGAGTTTAATTTCGGCGACTGGTACGGCATCGACGCGATGAAGGGCGTTCTTCCGAGCCTGCCCGCCAACCTGTGTAACATCGGGTTTGGCTACCAGCGCACGCTGAACCTCTACGGAACCAACTATGCGGTAGCGAACAAGCCCACCCTGGACGGCGAACAGGAAATCTTTCGGGACAGCGCCGGCCTGATCGTTTATAAAAACCCGCACGCGCTCCCCCGGGTCTGGACAGTGCACGAAGCGGTGCTGGCCAAAGATCCGCAGGACGCTTTCCGCCTGACGCAGGATTCCGCCTTTGATCTCCAAAAGAAAACTTTCGGGTTTACGCCCGCACCCAGTATGCAGCAGTGCGAGGGCGACAGCGTGCGCTCTTTCGAGCGCGGCATCAACTCCAGCACGGTTGTGGTCGACATGAAATGCCGCGGGATGGTGGTGCAAAGCGAGAACGATGCGCCAGGCTGGATCGCAACCGTGGACGGCCGGAGCACGCCGATCTATGCGGCTTACACCACGTTGCGCGGCGTCGTGGTGGGGCCGGGGACGCACAAAATCGAGATGCGCTACCACCCGCTCAGCGTGCTGGGCGGAGCTGCGGCAACGTTCTCCGCTTTCTTAGGCGCTTTTTTTCTCAGCATCGCGCCCAGGCGGCGGCGTGGCTGAAACCGCTCCCGCACGAGGCGGATTGCTGGGGCGGTTCTTCGGTCCTGCGATTCTGCTTCTGATCGTCATCGGCTTCTTCTGGAAGCTGCTGCTCACCGACCAGTACAGTTGGCTGCAAGCTCCCGACTTGGCGTATCAGGTGCTTCCCTGGCTCGATTACCAGGCGCGGCAATTCCACCAGCACCACTTTCCCATTTGGGACCCATTCCTGTTTGGCGGCCAATCGCTGATCGGGCAGGCGCAGCCCGGCCTCGCCTATCCGCCGAACTGGCTGCTTTTTCTCGCGCCGCTCGATCGCGGCCATATCAGCACCACGATTCTGAACTGGTATTACATGGCGATCCACTACCTGGCGGCGTTGTTCTGCTATCTGCTGTGCCGCGATCTCGGGCGCAGCGTCGCCGGCTCGGTACTGGCGGGCGTGGCATTCGGATTGGGAGGCTACATCGGCACGACGGACTGGCCGCAAATGATCAACGGCGCGGTCTGGGCGCCGCTGGTCTTTCTGTTTCTGTTCCGGGTGGCGCGCGGCGTCCGGCCGTTGGCGAGTGCGGCCTTCTCGGGATTGTTTCTAGGCGTAAGCTGGCTGAGCGGCCACCATCAGGTCCCCATCTTTCTCACCTTGGCCGCGGGCGGCGTGTGGCTTTATTTGATTTTCCACAAAGGCCGGCCCAACTGGCCTCTCATAAAACCCGCCGCCGTCTTCGCCGCATTCTTGGTTCTGACCGGCGCGTTTCAGATGTGGCCCGCTTACGCCTATGGACAAACGGCCGTGCGCTGGGCGGGCGCCGAAGACGCGCTGCGCTGGAACCAGGCGGTGCCTTACAGCGTGCATCAGCGCTATGGGTTGAGCCCTATTCTTCTGATCGGCGTGCTGATCCCGGGCTATGGCGCGGAGGTCAGCCCGTACACCGGTGTCGTGGCGCTGGTGCTGGCCGGAATTGCGCTGGCCTGCTGCTGGAAGACGCGAGAAGTCCGCGTTCTGACCGCCGTGGGCATAGCCGGCCTGCTTTACGCGCTCGCCAAGAACGACGTGTTTCAAGGCATTCTGTACAGCGTCGTGCCGATGGTCGAGAAAGCGCGCAGCCCCGGCGTGGCGATTTGTCTTTTCCACTTCGCGATCGCGGTGCTGCTCGCTTTCGGCCTGGACGCCCTGTTTCTCTCGACGGCCAGGCCGCCGCTGAGGCGCATCGCGCTGGCGCTGGCCGGCTTCGGCGCAATTCTGTTCCTGCTGATTTTCGGCATCGATCTGGCGGAGTCGCTGAACTGGCAGGGCGAGGATCGAGTCATGATCACGAGCCTGGCCGCCTTCGCTCTGGCGGGCCTCATTTATCGCTGCAGCCGCAACGAGACGGTCCGCACCGGATTGCTGGTTCTGATCATCGGCCTCTACATCGTCGAGATCGGAAACGTTTCCCTCTACGCCTTGCCGCACAAAGACGAAAAGAACAGAAATGTTTTTCTGAAGGGTTTTGACGACACCCAGCGGGCCGCTGATTTTCTCCAAAGCCAGCCCGGGCCGGTACGCCTGGAAGTGAACGGCGACGATGTTTCCATCAACCTCGGCGACTGGTACGGGATCGACACCTCCAACGGCTACTCCGCCAGCCTGCCGATCAACTTCAACGAGCTGGAGATCCACACGCCTCGAACCAAGATGCTGTACGGCGTCAACTACACGCTCAGCAAGAAGCCGAACATGGAGGGCCAGCAAGAGGTCTTCCGGGACAACAACGGCCTGCTCGTTTTCAAGAACCCCAACACGCTGCCGCGGGTCTGGACGGTTCACGAGGCGGTCCAGGTGGCGAGCCCGCGCGAGGCTCGCGGGCACCTGCAGGATCCCAACTTCGATCTGCGGAAAAAGACGTTCGGGTACGCCGCGCCGCCGGCCATGGATCGCTGCGACGGCGATGCGATCCGGTATTTCAGCCGCGGCATCAACTCCAGCACCGTACAAGTCGACATGCAATGCCGCGGCATGGTGGTGCAGAGCGAAAACGACGCACCCGGCTGGATCGCGCGGGTGGACGGCAAGGAGACTCCAATCTACGAGGCCTACACCGCGCTGCGCGGCGTCGTGGTTGGGCCGGGAAAGCACAAAATCGAGATGCGCTATCGGCCGCTGAGCGTGGTGGCGGGCGGCGCAGCCACACTCTCGGCGTTTCTGGGGGCACTGGCGCTTTGTGCCGCCGGATGGCTGCGGCGTGAGTCGCCGCGGATCTAGCGCACCGGGATCATCGTCGCCGGTCCTGTATTGCCCGAACGCAGCACCACGGCCGCCGTGCCGGCTGGAATATTCTTCGGAATTCGAAAATCCACTCGATAACGATTCACCAAGCCCGGCCAGCCGATCTTGACGTGAATTTGAGCGGGCTCTCCGCTCACGCGGACCTCGATCGGCGAGACCACCTGGGCTAGCGGGCTGACCGGGAACGGCTGGCCCGCCGGCACCGGCGGCTCCGTCAATCCAAGATCCTTGGCCAGCGAAATGACTACTTCGCCGCGCTTCGCCGGGCGCCAGCGCGCCACCTTGCTCCAGTCCTGGTGAAATACCGCCGGGTAGCCCCATTGATACACGATCGACGGCTCCGGTTTGTCGGACGGCGGATGCGCCGCATCAAAAAAAAGGCCCTCGCGATAGTCGAAGACATAATCGTAGGATGCGATTTCCGCATCGCTGGGGCGCTTCCGCATGAACTTCGCGGAGTCGACCGTCAGGTCCCGATCTCCGTAGCTCAGCCGCATCACGTACATGAGCCGGTGCCCGTCGGTGAGAGGATCGTCCAGGAACAAAACCCGCGAGCCGCGCCGCAAAGCAGGGCGCAACTGATGCACCTGCTCGACAATGGAGTGCAACTCCTCGCCTTCCGCCGCCACCGATGTAACGTCCAGCCAGGTGGTCCGCCTGTTCAGCCGGTACAGGAACCCCGCGGTGGCGAGGAAAATCAATATCAATCCAATTTGCGCATAACGTGCCGCGCCAGTCATGTTTGTAAACCAGGATCGCGTCCCGGCCACCAGCGCAGCAGCCGCATACAACACCCAACCAAACAGCGGAACGTAATACTGCGCGACCGCTCGCGGCGTGATGAAGGCCAGAGGAACGACGCTGAACATGAGAAATAGCCAAGCGAATTTCAGCGCGCGAATCTTCGTTATCCAGGCAATCGCAAACAGCGCTAACCAGATCAGTAACACGCTGGCGGCCTGTAACGGGTGAGCCTGAAAAAACAGCTCGCCCAGGGAATTCTCGCTCGTCTCCAGAAACCGGCTCCAGGTGAATACCGGCCGGTACGGGGCCATATTCAACAGAGCGTTGGGCCCGAATGCCCGTCCGACAGCGAACAGTGCAGTCAGGGCGGCGGTAACCAGCACCGCCCTTCCCTCCCCGATCACCCATTGCAGCAGCAGCCGCGGCGGCCAAAGCGGCGGCCGCAGATACAACCATTCGTAGGCCGCAAGGAAAAACGGCAACGTGATAGCTACTTCTTTGGAGTTCAAGGCGCAGACGTACAAGACCGACAGCCAGACCAGTTCCCACAACTTCGGCGTCCGCGGGCGCGACCGCATCCGCAGATAAAACAAGAGCGCGGAAAAATAAAAGAAGTAACAGAGAACGTCGAAGATGTACTCGGTGTCGAAGTACAGCGCTTTGCAGGGTCCGTAGTAGGAGATCAACAGAGCGCCTAGCGCGCCCGCCCCCCGAGAGTCCGCCAGCCTCCTCACGACGCAGTACGTCAACCAGACGTTGGCCGCGAGAATCAGGACATTCGTGGCGTGAAACGGCACTGGATTGAAACCCGCGAAATAATAGATCGACGCATACCAGGCGCTGGCCAGCGGCCGGTAGAACGGCGAGTTCAAAAAAAACAAAAGATTGGCCTTCACAAGCGCGCCCGCGCTGGCCCAGGACCGATAAAGATTGGTGCAGTCGCCCGGGCTGAAATACGGGATCAGCGCATCTTTGTTGAGCGCGGCGAAGTAGCTGCCGATGAACAGCACCGTCAGAATGGAGAGCGGGCGCGGCCGATTCCACGCGCCGGCGGGCGGTGGCTGCTGCCCGGGCCCGGATTTGCCGGCTTCGGGTTGGTTGGGTCCCAGGCCGGCCATCATGGCGATACGTAGCCGGCGGAGTAAACAACGGCGCCAAGATCCCGCGCATCTCCCGATGCGTGACGTGCCGGTTCCGTAAGAATCGTGATATCGCACACGCCCGGCTCGCCCTCCGGCAGCTTCCAGTGCAGGCGCGATGGCTGGTCTGAGCGAGGCAGCATCTGCGTTCCCATCGACCTGCCATTCTCGAACACCGTGATTTGTGGCGGCGCATCTTGCGTACCGCGAGCAGGCGGGGAGGCGGCGGCCAATTCGAATTCGCTCGCGCCGGCTGGGCGATACAATGCCACGCTGGCTTTGGGAGCGCTTTCGCGGCCGCCCGCCACCCGCTCGTACCAGCCCGCGCCAAGCTGTGAGTCCTGTCTTCCGTCCCCAAACCGCAAGTAGCTCTGGCCTCCCGGCACGTCGCTGGTGCGCAGCAATCCGCGGACCAGCCGTTCCACCGGGTAATAGGTGACGATCGCCATGGGCGTTTGCGCCAGCGCCGCCCGGACTCCCACGTCGAGATACCAGGCTGCCGCGACGTTCGGTCCGAAGGCGACATGGATTGCCGCCTCCACGCCAAAGCGCTGCGCATGCGCAGGAATGCCCTGGAAAACCACCGCCTTCAGCGCCGGCGCGCGGCGCGCATAATCCAGCAATCCCGTGGTGTACCAGCGATTCTCATCAGCGATCGCCAAGATCGAGCGGCGCTTTTCGCGCAGCACGGCGTAGTTCACTGGAAGCCATACGACGAAGAACGCGGCCACCGCCCAGCGCGGCACGCGCGAAGCAATCACGGCCACCGCCATCGCCAGACCCACCATCGGAACATACCAGTACATGCTCCCCACCCGGCCCGGCAGCGCCAGCATCGGAAACAAAAGTGAACCAGCCAAGATCAGACCCAGGTACAAACGCCGCTCGCGCAGAAAAACCGGCAATAGCAGCCAAGCGAATCCCGCAAACGGCAAGAACAGAATCGAAGATGAATAGGCCGCCACCGTCTGGAACAGCGCTTGCGGACTGAAGCGCAAGGCATACGCGTTGTCGGGCGGAAAATTCACGTCCCACCACAGCGCTTGCAGGCCAAAGCTCAGCGAGATCGCGAAATACGGGATCAGACGCTTCCATTTGCGCTCCCCTAGCAACCACTCATAGGCCAGCAAGGCAACCGGGAGCATGATGGCGATCTCTTTGGACTTGTAAGCCAGCCAGAACGGAACCAGAGCGAGCATCCAATGCCCTCGCAGGTAGAGCAGGCAGGCGGTCAGGCAAAACGCGCCGCACAGCACATCGAAAACGTACATCGGCTTCCAATACGCTTCCAGGACTGCCGCATGAAAGATGAAAAACACAGCGCCGGCGCCGGCGGCCCAGGCGGAAAATCCCAGCCTCGCCAGAAGCGCAGCGAGCAAGACGGTATTGACTAGGTGGATCAATTGCAGCACCGCGACGTAAGCGCGATAATTCAGATGGAAAATCCGGTACAGGCTGCGGTAGTAAAGATCCCCAACCGGGCGAAAGTTGAACCCCTCGAAGACAGGTGACACCAGGGCGCGAGCGTAAACGTCATTGCCGACGTAGGTCGGCCAGCTCAGGTTCTCCAGGTCGTCGTCGGAGAAGTACCCTTGGTACGCCCCGCGATTGATGGCGAAGAACAGAACCGCGGCGGCCAGCACGAGCGCGGCTGCACTCGCGCGCCGGGCGCCCGGTCCCGGCCAGATGAAGGGAGAGACAGCAGGCGCGCTCATCGAATGCTGAAGTCGCCGAACACCAGTCCCAGGTCTCGCGGATCGCCGGGCGCCCGCACGGTTCGGTCAACCGTGAGAGTGACCTCGATTTTCGGCTGGCCAACCACATTGGCCGGCAGATCGTATTGCAAGCGAAACTCCGAGTTGGCGCGGTCCAGGGTTTGGACCGGCTCTTTCTCTCCATTGACGGTCAGCGCCAAATGCACCGCGCCCAGCCTGGTCTGCGATTCGGGCGCGAAGCCGTGCACCAGGAGCTTCTGGGCCGCCGAAGTCGGGCCGTGCAGATAAACCACCGCGCGCGGGCCGCACCAGCGAAAGCCGTTTTCCAAGTGGTACCAGCCCGCGCCCAATTGATCGTCGAAATAGGCCGTACCGGCATCCACACTGGACGCCAGCTCCGGCTCGGGCTGCGCGTTCAACAGGATCGTGTACATGCGGGTGACGTTTCTCAAGCGCTGCTTCTCGACCGCGTAAACCTCCGCCGCCTGGTCGTTCAAGACCCGTGACACCGCGGAGGCAGGCAGGAAGTAAGCGTCGATCGGATTCAGATTCTTATCCTCGCGGATTTGCTCGCGGGTGTCCGGCGTGAGGAAAACGTCATACCAGCCGAAGATGTGAAACGGCGAATCGTAGACCGCCGACCAGAACAGCGCATCGTCGACATCCCGCAGCAGGATCGTCTTGCCGGGATGGATATGCTTGGCATAGGCAACGCTTTGCACCAGGGCGCGAACGCGCTCGGCCCGCGCGAAGTAGTAGCGCATGCCGGCCTGCCCTGCTGTGGCCGACGGCACCGCATAGAGCAACGCCAGGATCGCCGCCAAGGCAACCGGCGCCGGCCCGCTCCGCCAGGCTTGCGCTATCGCGTGGGCGGCCAGAATCGACATTCCGATGGCTGGAATGAAAAGGTAGTAATCGCTGACATGATTGTGCAGCGGCAGCAATGGGCTGAGCACGATCACAAACCAACCCAGCAGGAACAATGGCAGCAAACGGCGCTTCCAGGACTGCCAGGCCACAAAGCCCAGGATCACCGCCGTCAGCAACAGCACCGCGCCCACACCCCACCAGTCCGGCCGCTGCCGCAGGCTCACATAAGCCGGAACCCCCAGCAGTATGTTCCAATACGCGACCAGCGTATTCAGAACCGGGCCGGGATGAAAATCCAGATCGTAGTAAAAGCCTTGCTGAAAGTTGCCCGCCAGCCGGTGAAGCGCCGCAAAGACCGCGGAACCGCCGAACAGCGGCAGCGTGCCAAGGAAATACCGTCGCGCGAAAAGGATTGCATACCACGTGGCGATGGCGGGATAGACAATGTTGATTTCGAGCGATCCGAAGCCCAGCACAAACGTAGTCCACTGCAGCCAATAAAACTTGCGCTCGCCGGTTTCGGTGTAGCGAAGGAAAAGATAAAAGCTCAGCAGTAAGAAAGTGGCGCACTGGATTTCGTTATAGGACGAAGTCCAGATCATGGGCATCACCAAAACCGGGTTCGCCAGCCATAGCACCGGCGCAAGAAAACTCGCCAGTTCCGACCGGGTGAGCTTGCGAGCCACCAGCATCACCAGCGCGACGTTGACGAGTTGATTCAGAAAGACGAAGACGCGATAGGGCATGGGGTGCAGCCCGAAAACGTAAGAAAACGCCATGAAGAAGACGCGCTCGCTGAAAATCCGGATGGTGCCTTGCGCCATAGGCGCGAACAGAGCCCACAGAAAGTTGTGGAAATCGACCGCGTGGTTGCGCAGCATGAGCCACGCGAAATCGTCCTGCATGAACCAGACTCTCAGGCCCAGCCGATACAGAGCCAGACAAAGCGCCAGGGGCGCCAGCCAATACGCCACACGCCACGCCCGCGTCATTTCGGCTCCAAGGCCACCGAATTCACTACGAAGGCCAGGCTGCGGGTGTCGTTCGGCGGGTTCAGAAACTTGTCGGTGGTGAACTCAATCGCGGTCACATCCTGTGCAAAAGCAGAGGCCGGCACTTCGCGCCGGTACTCGTGCCGGCCCTCGGAATGGAAAGTCTCGGACGCGAGCGCCAGCTTACCGATCCTGGCCGCGACGGTGATGTTCTTCAAACGGTCGACCAGGACCCCCGGCAAGTCGAAGTCCAGCACCAGCCACGCGCCGTTCTTGATCGCGCTGGGAGGCGTTCCCAGCGCCACGCTGAACTTGGGCGCGGCCCAGCGGAAGCTGTTGTCCTCCAGGTCGTACACGCCTTGCAGGAACTGTTTGGAGGTGGCGGAGTCACCGACCACGATTTTGCTGGCCAGCGCGGGCGATTCTTCGATGGTGGGCTGCAAGGTGATCGAGAAGGGACGTTGGCAGCCGAGCGTTAGCCCGCCCAGACCTAGCACGCACAAAAGCGCCGAATACCGCATGTTGCCGGGCAATACAACATTATCGCCTGTCGGATTCCGTGACGTTGTTCCGTTCTCCAGCCGCCGTCAATCGCCGGCTCGAAACGTGCCTCGGATGGTGTGCCCCGCGTGATCATAGGCGATCACCGCCATCGGAAACTCCGACATCGCCGCCTTCGCTCTAGGATCCTGCGCTCCAGCCACGTCCACTGTCCGGCCGAATATTTTCCGGATGCCGTCCTCGACGCCCCAGGAGTACATGTGCGGAGGAACATCCGCGTACACGACTGCCCGCAGGTGCGGCACGCTGCGAGCGTAGCTCTGCAGGGAGGCGATGAACAATCGCCTTTCTTGATCCAGCGCCAGGAGCTCGCGTCCTTTGCCCCGCACCACCGAGTAGTTGAACGGCAGCCACAGAATCAGGAGCGCAATCACGGCCCAGCGCGGCAGGCGGCCGGCAACCGCCGCCACCGTCATGGCCAGCCCGATCAGGGGCACATACCAAAACGCCTCCAGCAGCCTTCCCGGGAGAGCGAGCATGGGCAGGAACGTCGCGGCCATCAGAATCAGGCCGATATACAGCCGACGGTCGCGCACCAACAAAGGCAGCGCCAAAAGAACCAACCCGGCGAGTGGCACGACGAAAACCGCGGAGGAATAGAACGCGACCGTCTGCCACAGCACGTCCGCCGTGAAGTGCAGCGCATAGGCGTTGATGCCGTTGACATGCTGGTTGAACCACAGCGCTTGCAGGCCAAAGCTGAGCGCAATCGCAAAATACGGAATCAGCCGCTTCCATCGGCGATCGCCTAGGAGCAGCTCATAAGCCGCCAGCGCCGCCGGAAGCATCACCGCCACTTCCTTCGCCTTGTACGCGAGCCAGAATGTGGCCAGTCCCCAGATCCAGCGCCCGCGAACGTACAGCAGCAGCGTCAGCAGGCACAGCGTCGCGCACAGGAGGTCGAAGATGAACATCGGTGTCCAATACACCTGCATGACTGCGGCGTCGAAGGCATAGAAGACAGCGCCCGCCCCGGCGGCTACTCCCGAAAAAGCCACGCGGCGCAGCAGCAGGTACAAAAGCGCCGCGTTCAGCACATGCAACAATTGCAGGATGACGACATAAGGCCAGAAGTTGAGATCGAAGGCGCGGCCGGCGTAGCGAAAGAACAGAAAACCCACCGGCCGGAAATGGCTGCCCGAAAACACCGGCGACAGCAGGCCGCGAATGAACACGTCGTTGCCGACGAAGGTGGGCCAGCCGATGTTGGCGAAATCGTCGTCGGCGAAATAGCCGCGGTAGGCGGCCCGATTAGTCAGAAGAAACAAGAGCGCCGCCAACAGAAAGAAGCCCACGGGCGCCCAGCGCCGCAGGCGTCCGCGCCAGGTGGTAGGGCTCAACACAGATGGCTGGTTGTCCGGTCCGGCTTGCACCTCTTCCATGGGTCTGCTTCCTTCCTAGTGTAGACGCCCCCAGCGGTTGAAGTGCGGCCGACGCTGGCACACATGGACGGCCCGCGCTGGCTGCCGGCCAAGGTACTCATCGGCCACGCCGCTGCAGTCGCCGGTCTGCTAGCATTCCAATCGCGCCTGGGAGGGCGATCAACAATGCGAATGATGATGCAAGTCTCGATTCCCGTCGAAGCCGGCAATGAAGCGGCACGCACCGGGTCCTTCGGCAAGACCTTTCAGAAGATCCTGGCCGAGTTGAAACCCGAGGCTGCCTATTTCACGGCCGGCCCAACCGGCGAGCGGGGCGGATTCATTGTGTTCGACCTGAAGGACACCTCGCAGATCCCCGCCGTGGCCGAGCCGTTCTTCCTGGCCTACAACGCCCGCGTGACCTTGTCGCCCGTCATGAACGCAGAGGATCTCGCCAAAGCCCTTCCCGGCATTGAAAAGGCGGTCAAGGTGCACGCCAAGGCTGCTTCGGCTTAACTTCTTTACGGCTACCAGATGCTGTCAGCCCTTTGGGAATCTGGTCACTCGTGCCGGATCGCCAGAATCGGATCAATTTTCGTCGCGCGATAAGCGGGCAGGAGACTCGCCGCCAGGGCGACGGCCAGCAGCAGCAGCGAGACCGCCAGCATGGTCGCTGGATCTCTCGGTGAAACGCCAAACAACAACGAACTCATCAGCCTTGTGAGCGCGATCGAGACCGTCAAACCGATCGCGAGTCCGATGCCGGCTATGCGAAGCCCTTGGCCCAGGATCAACCGCAGCACGTCGCCGCGAGCGGCGCCCAGCGCCATGCGAATCCCCACCTCGCGGGAACGCTGCGTCACCGCATAGGCCAACACGCCGTACAGCCCCACCGCGGCCAATGCCAGCGCCAAGCCGCCGAACACGCCCAATAGCGAACCGCCCATGCTCTGGCCGAAGTACGCAACGCTGATGGACTGTTCGAGCGACCGCTGGCCATACACCGGCAGCGCCGGGTTGACCGCGTGGATGGCGTCTTCCACCGCGCGCGCCATCGCCATCGGCTTGCCCAGCGTCCGTACCAGGAAATTGGATTCCGACGCGAATTCCTGAAGCACCGGAAGGTAGACCGCGGGCCGGGGCTTCTCATCCAGCGACTGAGTTTTCGAATCGCGCGCGACACCCGCCACGGTTCGCGTCTGGCCGCGCAGCTTCACATGCCGGCCCACCGGATCCAGCTTCGGAAAATACCTGCGAGCGAAGGTTGCGTTGATCATCACGACCCGCTCGGTCGAGTCGCTGTCGGCCAGCGTGAATTCCCGCCCCGCTACCAGGCGCGTGTTCATGGCATGGAAATAATCCGGCCCGATAGTGTGCACCGGGACCAGCATCTCTTCGTTCTTGGAGGGCACATAGCCTTCCACCTCGACCGAGGTGGAACTCGATCCGCCCAATCCGAGAGGCACGCTGTCTACGGTGCTCACCGCGGCCACTCCAGGGAGCGCGGAGATCCGAGCCAGCATCTCTCGCAACGCAATCCTGCCGCGCGCCTCGTTGTAGCCGCTGGAAACCAGGTCCACGCCGGACACCAGAACGTTGCGAGGATCGAAGCCGGGATCGGCCGCCACCGCCCGGCTCAGGCTCTTGAGCAGCAGGCCCGCGCCCACCAGCAGCACCAGCGATAGGGTCACCTGCGCCACCACCAGAGAGTTCCGCAGCCAGGCCCGCCTGGGGCCGGCCGACGCGCCGCTTTCTTGCTTGAGCGCGGTCACGACGTCCGGACGCGATGCGCGCAGCGCCGGGATCAGGCCGAACAGAATCGTCGCCAGCACCGTAACGCCCAGCGTGAACAGCAGCACAGCCCGATCGGGACTCACTTGAACCAATACCGGAAAATCGGTGACCGGAGCAAACTGCATCAACAAGCTGCCGGCCGCGGGGATAATGAGCAGCGCGCCCGCGGCTCCGAGCAACGCGAGCATTCCGTTTTCCACCAGAAGCTGGGCCATCAGCCGGCGGCGGCTCACGCCCAGCGCCTGGCGGATCGCGATCTCGCGGCTGCGGCCGGACGCGCGCGCCAGCACCAGGTTGGCCACGTTGGCGCACGCGATCAGCAACACCACGCCGGCCACGGCCATCAGGAGCATGATCACGGGCGCCAGCATTTGTCCGCCGCCCTCGCGCCATATCGGAATGATCTCGGCACGCGCATAGAGATCAGGCCGCAGCGACTCGCGCGCCAGTTGGCTGGAAAGCGCGGTCAGCTCCGCCTCCGCCTGCCGCCGATCCGTGCCCGGTTTCAAGCGCGCGTGGCCCAGCAGCCAGTGCATGTTCCGGTTCGATAGCATCCCGGTCTCCCCGGAAACGGCTTCCGCCATGCTCGCCGGCACGTAGAGATCGAATGTCAGACCAAGAATCGAACCTTGGAAACCCGCTGGCGTGACCCCGACCACGCTGAAGTCCCGATTGTCCAGGCGAATCTTCCGGCCCACGATGCCCGAGTCGCCTCCGAACCTGTCCCGCCAAAGCCGGTAGCTGATCAAAGTCACCGGATAACCGCCGGGGTTGCCGTCCTCCTCCGGCACGAACGCGCGGCCTCGAACGGGTTTCACGCCCAGAGTGGTGAAGTAGTTGGATGACACGAACGAACCCCAGATTCGCTCCGGCTGGGTGCTTTCACCCAAACTGAATGGGGCCATGGTACCCACTGTCAGGCTTGCCAGACTTGGGGCGCGCCCCTTCATATCCAGGTAATCCCGCCACGAGAAGCTGCTGCCGTGACCCTCCGGCGTTCGCCAGCGTACCGAGACCAGGTCGCGCGAGTCCACACACGGAAGTGGGTTGAGAATCACGGAGTTGAGCCAGCTAAAGATGGTTGCGTTGGCGCCAATCCCGAGCGTCAGAGTCAGCGCGGCGGTCAGCGTGAAGGCAGGGTTTTTCCGCAATTGGCGAACACCGAAGCGAAGATCGTCGAGTAGTGTGCTGAGCATCACGAGGCCTTTATCAGCAATTTACGTGTGCGCGGAGCCATAGGTTCGGTCGCAATTCTCTCAGTCAGGAATGATCCCGCCAACGGCCGCTTCAGGGAATCGGGTTGGAGACGAAGTTGCCTACAAAAACCGTCGCTTTCCGATTCTCCCTTGTGCTACGCCCCGTAAGAGCGCAGGCATCCCACATAGCAAGTCGAGCTTGATAAGCTGGGCCGAATCGGAGTTCTTGGAACTTGGTTGTCGTCAAACCATGCATAGGAAGAGCAGATTTGCACTGGAGGAATCGTATGAAGACTCGTAGAAGCGTGCTGCGTCTTTCGGCGTCCGCACCAGTACTAACTCTCGGGCTGGCGCTTTGCTTTGCTTACCTGACTCCGGCCAATAAATTTTCATCGGCTTCGGCTCAGGTCACTTCGCCCGTTGGCTCCTATGGCGTTCTGCTGACTCAGTGGCAAAACTCCAGCGCAAACGCAACCCTAGGACTTCTCGGCGTGCTGAATTTCGATGGGGCCGGAAACATCACCGGATCATACACGGTAGTAAACCAAGCTTACACGCTCTCCAGCGGGACGTTGACAGGAACATACTCCGGCAATCCGGATGGCTCGAATACCGTCAACCTCACGTTTGACGTGGAGCGACCGTAACGGCGGTCATGGCCGTCACCGACGGAGGTGCGGGGATCCAACTCCAGGTGACCGGCGGAAACGTAATACACCAGGGGGGACGTGATTAACGGAACGGGCCGGCTTCAGTCGGCGCAGGGGAGCATGCCCGCCGGCTCATACGGCTACCTGCTAAATCGAGCCGGATGGCAGCAACGAACCTGACGGCGGCTTCGGAGTCCTCAATTTGGATGGCGCCGGTAACGTAACCGGTCCTATACTGTGGTCTTCGGAGGAAGAACACCCACCTTCGGCGGGACATTGACGGGGACTTATTCCATCAACCCGGACAGCACCGGCAGCATAACGCTCAACCTGGATGCTGGATCCACCATGACGATGGCTATCGTGGCCACCGACGGCGGTTCCGGAATCCTGATGCTGCAGACAATTCAAAACAACGGCAACGGCAACTTCCTCAACCACGTGCTTGCGGGAACCGCCCGGCTGCAGTAGGCTGGCGACGCTCCAGCCATCCTTTCGGGGATGGCCCGCCTTGCCTGGGCCTTGCCCTTTCGCGAGACGCAAAGCTGAACTTTGCCGGCCGGCTCGCTGGCTGCGCAGGGTTTTTGAAACTTAGCCGTCGCAACATGCGAATATAGTCGGTACAGTTTTCAAGACTGGAGGAATCCTATGCAGACTGGCAGAAGCATGTTGCGTCTATCGGCGCACGCACCGGTTCTAACGCTTGGGTTGGCACTCTGCTTTGCTTACTTATCCCCGGCGAATAAGCTGTCGTCAGCCTCGGCCCAGGTCACTTCGCCGAACGGCTCCTATGGCGTTCTGGTGAATCAGTGGAAAGACCCCAACTCAAACTCCGTAGAGGCCGTACTCGCCGTGCTGAATTTCGATGGGGCCGGGAACATCGCCGGAACCTACACACTGACAAGAAGCATCAATTTTGTACTGGCAACCGGTACGCTGACAGGGACTTACTCGGGCAATCCCGATGGCTCGAACACCGTCAATCTCACATTCGACATTGGGGCGACCGTAACGGCCGTCATGGCGGTTACCGACGGAGGTGCCGGGCTTCAACTCCTGGCAACTGGCGGAAACGGGTCGAAGCCGGGGCAAGTGGTTTCGGGAACCGGCCGCATTCAGTCCGCGCAGGGAACCATGCCGGCCGGCTCGTACGGCTTCTTGCTGAATCAATGGCCGGATTCCGCCAACAATCCCGATGCGATTGCCGGGGTCATGAATTTGGACGGCGCGGGTAACGTAAGCGGATCCTTCACGGCGATCGGTGCCGACGTGGGACCCGCGCCAATCAGCGGGACGGCCACGGGGACTTATTCGGTCAATCCGGATGGAACCGGCAGCCTCACGCTCAGCGCGAACATTGGAGTCATGTTGACGTTCTCGATCGTGGTTACCGACGGTGGTTCGGGAATCTTGATGTTGCAGACTGCGGAGTCCGACGGCTTCAGCCAGGTGGTTTCAGGAATCGCCCGGCTGCAGTAGGACGGGTTCCGCTCCGCACGCGGCGCCGCTCGCGGGTTGCATGAACCGTGCCCTTTGTGAGAGATTGAGGGCCACGGATGTCCAATCTCAGCGGACGTCACTTTCTGCAAATCCCGGGCCCCACCAACGTCCCGGAGCGCGTGCTGCGCGCGCTGGCCCGCCCGACCATCGACCACCGCGGGCCTGAATTCGCGCGGATCTCGCTCGAAGTCCTGACGGGCTTGAAACAGATCTTCAAAACCGCGGGCCCGGTGCTGATCTTCCCGGCTTCCGGGACCGGCGCTTGGGAATCGGCGCTGGTAAACGCTCTTTCGCCCGGCGACAAGGTCCTGATGTTTGAGACCGGGCACTTTGCGTCGCTGTGGCGCGATATGGCGGTCAAGCTCGGCCTGGAGGTCGAGTTTCTCCCCGGCGACTGGCGGCACGGCGTCGATCCGGGTGCGCTGGAGGCAGCACTCAGCGAAGATCGTACCCATGCGATCAAGGCCGTCGCCGTAGTCCACAACGAGACTTCCACCGGCGTGACCAGCCGCGTTGAGGCGATACGCCGCGCCATGGATCGAGCCGGCCATCCCGCGCTGCTGCTGGCCGATACGATTTCGTCGCTCGCTTCCATCGACTACCGGCACGACGAGTGGGGCGTGGACGTGACCGTAGCGGCGTCGCAAAAAGGTCTCATGCTGCCGCCCGGTCTCAGCTTCCTTGCGGTCAGTGAAAAAGCGCTGGCGGCGCGAAAAGCCTCGCGCTTCCCGAAATCGTATTGGGATTGGCAACCGATGCTCGCTTCTAACCAGGCCGGCTTTTTCCCTTACACCCCCGGCACCAACCTCTTGTTCGGGCTGCGCGAATCGCTCCAGATGCTCGCCGAAGAGGGCTTGGAAAACGTCTTCGCGCGGCACCACCGGCACGCGGAAGCCACGCGGCGCGCGGTTCGCGCCTGGGGCCTGGAAGTGGTTTGTCTCAATCCGGAGGAGTGCAGCTGCTCCATCACAGCGGTCTTGCTGCCGCGCGGTTGCGATGCGGACCAATTCCGCCGCCTGGTCCTGGATCGGTTCAACATGTCGCTCGGAAACGGCCTGGGCAAATGGCATGGAAAAGTTTTTCGCATCGGGCATCTGGGTGATTTCAACGATCTGATGCTGGCCGGAACGCTCAGCGGAGTCGAGATGGGCCTGGCTCTGGCGGGTATTCCGCATTCCCAGGGAGGCGCTCAGGCCGCGCTCGAGTATTTGACGGAAGCGGCGCGGCTGGCGACCGAGCCGCTCGCGATGCGGCGCGGATCGTGATTCCTTTGCCGAGCAGTCTTCCTTGACGCAACCACAGCTCCAACCCGGCCATCCCACGCGCGTGCGGCGCGTCGTGCTCGCCATGACCGTCACCATCTACATGATCACCTACATGGACCGCACGGTGATCTCCTCGGCTGCCCCCGTGATTCAAAAGGAACTGGGATTTTCGTTGATCACCATGGGCTGGATCCTGTCAAGCTTTCGCTGGGGCTTCACGCTGTTTCAAATCCCCGGGGCGTGGCTGGGCGACAAGATCGGGCCGCGCCGCGCTCTGACGCTGATCGTGAGCTGGTGGAGCGCCTTCACCTGTCTCACCACGCTGGCCTGGAGCGCCGGCGCGATGGCCGCGATCCGCTTTATTTTTGGCTCCGGAGAGGCGGGAGCTTTTCCGATCGCCACGCGCTCGCTCTCGCGCTGGATGCTGCCCGCCGAGCGAGGCTTCGCGCAGGGCATCACGCACGCGGGCTCGCGTCTAGGCGCGGCCTTGACGCCGCCGCTGGTCGTGCTGCTGATGGCCCGCTATGGATGGCGCATGCCTTTCCTGGTTTGCGGCGCCCTCGGCGTGGCGTGGGCGGCGGTTTGGTTCTTTTACTATCGCGACACGCCCGAGGAGCACGGCGGCGTCAACCCCGCCGAGCTCGAATTGATCCACAAAGGGACCGGCGGACCGCTGACTCGCGCCGGCACCAAGGTCCCGTGGCGGCACATCCTGTCGAGCCCGACGCTGTGGGAGCTCTCCCTGATGTATTTCTGCTACCAGTACGCACTGGCCGTCTACCTGGACTGGTTTCCGACCTACCTGAAGGAGGGCCGCGGATTCAGTCTCATGCAGATGGGGTTTTACGCCAGCCTGCCGCTATTCGCGGGCACCGCCGCGGACGTCGTGGGCGGCTGGCTGTCGGATCATTTGCTGCGCCGCACGAGCAATCTGGCGCGTTCGCGGCGCCTGGTTGGCATCGCCGGATTTCTCATCGCCGCCATCGGCATCCTGCCCGCGACTCTGACCAGCGATCCCAAGACTTGCGTCGCGTTCAGTTGTTTGGCATTCGGCGGCCTGGAATTGACGGTGGGCGTTTCGTGGGCGATTCCGCTTGACATCGCCGGCGATTTTGCCGGGTCGGCCGCTTCGGTCATGAACATGACCGGCAACATCGGCGGCGCGATCTCGCCCGCCGCGCTGGCCTACTTAGTGAAGGCGTTCGGCTGGAACGTTCCTTTTCTGGTAACGTCCGCGGTGTGCCTGCTGGGAGCGCTGCTATATGGCAACATCGACGCGTCGCGGCGCATCGCGTTCGCCGGCGAACCACGCGCCAGAAGCGAAGCGGCTCGCTAGGAGCTGCGATGCTGCCACTGAACGGCAAGCCGCGCTGTGCGGTGCGGCCCGCTATAGACAATCACGCTCCCAGGGGTGGTTTTGTTTCGGGGTGGGGGTTTCTTGGTAGGCATTGATTTTGGGTGCGGGTTGGCGTATGCTCTTTCGCATCTGAAGGAGGATATTTTATGGGAAGGGTACTGGCGCTGGGCTACGGCGTTGTTTGCTACCTGGTGTTCTTTGTAACGTTTCTCTACGCCATTGGGTTTGTTGGCAACCTTGTAGTGCCAAAGTCGATTGACTCGGGTACGTCAGGGCCTATCGGCTCCGCCTTGTTGATCAACGTCGTGCTGCTCGGCGTGTTCGCGATCCAACACAGCGGCATGGCGCGCCAAGGTTTCAAGGCCTGGTGGACGCGGGTGATTCCGAAGCAGGTGGAGCGCAGTACGTATGTTCTCCTCGCGAGTCTATCGTTGGTGCTGCTGTACTCGCAATGGCGACCTATGCTGGACGTGGTATGGAGCATCGAGAACCCCGCGGCTAGAGCCGTATTGGGCGCACTATTCTGGCTGGGCTGGGGGATCGTACTGGTTTCGACATTCCTGATCAGTCATTTCGATCTTTTCGGACTGCGCCAGGTCTGGTTATACTTCTCACGGCACGAATATCAACCGGTCGGCTTTCGCACGCCGCTGCTCTACAAGTTGGTGCGGCACCCGATCTATCTTGGGTTCCTGTTGGCGTTCTGGGCGACGCCGGTGATGACCGCAGGGCACCTCTTGTTCTCGCTGGCCACGACCGGATACATCTTCATCGCGATTCAGTTGGAGGAACGCGACCTGCTACGGTTCCATGGCGAGGCGTATGCGCATTACCGGCGGCAGGTTTCAATGATTCTGCCGGCTCCGTTAAGCCGGTCGGCGGAAACGGGGCAAGCGAAAAGCGCGGGCCGCTGAGTTTCACACCAGTTTCGGTAGCGGCCGAAAGTTTCGCGCAAGTGCCTG
>DASQHQ010000015.1:0-2073 GCA_035632015.1 Bryobacteraceae bacterium | reverse complement strand
CATCACGCACGGCGCAACAGACTTCGTCGTCACCGACGAGCAGCATTTCATGAAATACGAAAAGGACCCGAAATACCTCTTGCTGCAGAGCGTGAACGAAGACGGCCTCACGTGGAAAGATCTGGGAGCCACGTCGGCGGCGGGCTGGGCCTACGACTACGGCAGAGGAAGGGTGTGCTACCTGGCCCCCGGCCACCTGATCACCGCTCTGTGGAACCCGGAGTATGAGAAGATTCAGCGGAACGCCGCACGCTGGCTGCTGCGGGAAATCTGAACGAGCCGCCCATGCTGATTCTCGACACGCACGCCCACATCTACTCTGAGGATGAGTCCCGCTACCCGCCGGGCCCCAAACCCTACCGGCCTCCGGGAACTTCCGGCTCCGTCGCCAACCTGAAACGCGTTACCCAAGCCAGCGGCGTCGCCGGCGTCTGCATCGTGCAGGCCACCACGTTTTATAGCTGGGACAACCGTTTCATCTGCGACACGGCCGCCAAGAATCCGCGATGGACCGCCGGCGTCTGCACGCTCGATCCCGACGACCCGCACTCGCCCGGCCTGATCCGCCACTTCGCGCAGAAGTACGGCATCCGCGCCCTGCGCAGCTATCCGGCCAAAGACAAAAAGCTGGACAATCCCGGCGTCGCGGCTCTGTGGAAGGCCTGCGGCGACGCCGGCATCACCGTCAATGTCCTCTGCAATCGCGACAACACCGATGCCTTTGCGCGCATGCTCGAGAAGTTCTCCCGCCAGCCGGTCGTCATCGATCACTGCCTGAACCTGAAGGCCGGCCCGGATCAGAACGCGATCCTGGCCTCGATGCTGCGCCTGGCGAAATATCCGAATGCGCACGCCAAGCTGAGCTTTCTCGCAACCGGCAGCGCCGAGGATTACCCGTTTCGCGACATGCACGAGCCCTGCAAGCAGATCATCCGCGCCTACACGCCCGCTCGCTGCATCTGGGGAAGCGATTTCCCCTGCGAGCTGTGGACCCCCAAAGCCACCTACGCGCAGAACCTGCGGCTCTTCACCGACGATCTCGGTCTCGACACGGCCGCCAGGGAAGCGATCCTGGGCAAAACGGCGCAGCGGCTGTATTTCCGTGGCAAGCTGAGCTAGACCAGGGCTAATCTAGATCATGCGCGCAATCGCCTTCCTGCTCGTAACCAGCCTAGCGATGGCCCAGGCTTCGCTCCCCGTCCTGCGCTACAAGGCGGTTCCGGACTGGCCGCAACTGCCTCCCGGCTGGAATTTCCGCGAGACGCCCGGCATCGCCGTCGACCATCGCGGGTATGTCTACGTGATTCACCGCGGCGAGCATCCCATCATGGAGTTCGACGCCGATGGAAAGTTCGTGCGGGCGTTTGGTGACGGCCTGTACGATCGTCCCCACGCCATCCGGATTGATCCGGAAGGAAACATCTGGACGGCTGACGACACCTCGCACGTCGTTCTCAAGATGGATCCCGCCGGCCGCGTCCGCATGGTGCTTGGCCGCTGGCGCACCAGCTCGGAAATGCACAGCGCGCTGGCCGAGCCCAACGCGCTGCATGGCTCGCGCGGCATCCGCGACGAAGACATCGTCAGGTTCAACCGGCCCACCGACGTCGCCTTCGCTCCCAATGGCGACATCTACGTCACCGACGGATACGGCAATTCGCGCGTCGTTAAGTTCGCCAAAGACGGACGTTTCCTGAAGACCTGGGGAAGACGGGGCGCGGGCGAGGGAGAGTTTCACACGCCTCATTCCATTGTGATCGACGCTCGCGGCCGCGTGTATGTCGCCGACCGTGAGAACTACCGCATCCAGATCTTCAACGGCGAGGGCAAGTTCCTTGCCCAGTGGACGCACGTGGGCGCTCCCTGGGGCCTCGATCTCAGCCCGGACGGACAGTTGTACGTGGCCGACGGTTATAACAACCGCGTGCTCAAGCTCACCCTCGACGGTAAGATCGTGGGCGCGTTCGGATCTCCGGGAAAGCTGCCCGGGCAGTTCAGTTTTGTCCACCACTTGGCGGCCGGTCCCGATGGCGCCGTCTACACGGCGGAAATCCTGAACTGGCGGCCCCAGAA
>DASQHQ010000014.1:0-11440 GCA_035632015.1 Bryobacteraceae bacterium | reverse complement strand
CTGACAGTGTCCAAGGCCGCGTCCGGCGAGGTTTCCGGTGCAGTGGAACTGACACAGCCGGAGGTGGAGGCGTTGCGCAAGGGCTTGCTCTACGTAGTGATCCACAGTGTGGGCGCTCCGGACGGCAATCTGTGGGGCTGGTTGTTGAAGTAGGAGAATACGCCATATGAAGACTCGAACGATTCTCGCGATCGCGCTGATCGCGGCGTGCGGCCTTGTGGTTCTGTTTGCGCAGCAACGTCCGGCGGGGCCGTACATGGCCGACCAGGCCGCGGCGGGACGTACCGCTTATGAGAACAACTGCGCGTCGTGCCATGCGGCCGATCTCAGCGGTCGCGAGGGGCCGCAACTGGCCGGCTCGAACTTTATGGCGCAGTGGGGCGAGCGGACCGCCAGCCAACTGATCGCCTTCATGCAATCCACTATGCCGCCGGGCGGAGCCGGTCTCTCGGGCGATACTTACGTCAACCTCGCGGCGTTCATCCTCGACGCCAACGGCGCGCGGGCCGGCAACCAGACGCTCACGGCCACGTCCGACGTCGCGATTCGAAGCGTGGCCTCCGGGCTGCGTGCGGCTTACCTGCAGGCCGGTGGCGCTCCGGCGGCGGGGCAGCAAGGCAGGCCAGGCAACGGTAATCAAGCTGCGCCAGGCAGGGGAGGCAGGGGAGGCAGGCAGGCGCCGCGTGGAATCACGGTCGCCGGCGAAGTCAAGAATTACGTGCCGGTCACCGACGCCATGCTGCGCAATCCCGATCCGGCCGACTGGCTGATGATCCGGCGCGATTACAAGGCCAATTACTACAGCCCTCTGAATCAGATCAGCACGCAGAACGTCAGCGACCTGCGAATGGTGTGGAGCTGGGCCATGCAGGAAGGCCCCGGCGGGACCGGCAACCAGCCGGCGCCCACCGTTCACGGCGGCGTGCTGTACCTGAACAACATGGGCAACGTGCTCCAGGCTCTGGATGCCAAGACGGGCGAGCTGATCTGGGAGAATCGCTACGGCGGCAACCCGGGCGCGGCGGCCATGCGCGGCATCGCCATCTATGACGACAAGATTTTCGTCGCCACTAACGACGCGCACCTGATGGCCTTTGACGCACGCACGGGCAAGACGGTGTGGGACACCACCATCGGCGACCGGTCCAAGGGCGAGTACCAGACCACCAGCGGGCCGATCGCAGTGAAGGGCAAGTTGATCCAGGGCCTGGGCGCGTGTGCGACCTATCGCGAAGAGAAGTGCTTCATCAGCGCTTACGATGCCCAGACCGGCAAGGAAGTGTGGCGCTTCAAAACCATTGCTCTGGAGGGCGAGCCGGGCGGCGATACCTGGGGAACGCTTCCGAACCTGTTTCGCGCGGGCGCGGAGACCTGGATCACGGGCAGCTACGATCCGGATTTGAATATCACTTACTGGGGCACCGCGCAAGCCAAACCCTGGATGCGCGTGAGCCGCGGATCGGGGAACGGTGCGACGCTGTATGCCAACTCGACGGTGGCGCTCAATGCCGATACCGGAAAACTGGTCTGGTATTTCGATCACGCGCCGGGCGAGACGCTGGACCTGGATGAAGTCTTCGAGCGCGTGCTGGTGGACGATCAGGGCCAGAGCTACGTTTTCAGCGCCGGCAAGACCGGCATCCTGTGGAAGCTGGATCGCAAGACCGGAAAATATCTCGGCCACAAGGAAATGGTGTTCCAGAATGTGTACGATTCCATCAACCCGAAGACAGGCGAGCCGCACTACCGCAACGACATCGTGGAGCAGCGCATCGGCGACTGGGTGCCGGGGTGTCCATCGACCGAAGGCGGCAAGAACTGGCCGGCCATGTCGTACTATCCGCCGGGCAACCGGTTGATCGTGCCGCTGAGCCAGAGCTGTCTGGATCTGAGCGCGCAGGCGATCGACAAGGTGGAAGGCGGCGGGTCGGGCGGCGGGGCGTTACGGCGTTTCTGGGAGATGCCCGGTTCGAACGGCAACGTCGGCAAGCTGGCGGCGTACGATGTGCGCACCCTGCGCGAGATCTGGAAGTACGAGCAACGCGCCCCCTTCCTGACGGGCGCGCTCTCGACGGCGGGCGGCGTGGTGTTCGTGGGAGATCTAAACCGCATGTTCCGCGCCTTCGACGCCAACACCGGCCGCATCCTTTGGGAGACCCGGCTGGGCGCGGCGGTGCAAGGCTTCCCGCTGACGTTCACCGTGGGCGGCAAGCAGTTTGTCGCGGTCACCACCAGCAACGGCGGCGGCAGTCCTCGGCAGGTGCCCGGGCTGGTCGCTACCGACGTGCACCCTCCGACGACGGGGAACGCGCTGTATGTGTTCGCGCTGCCGGACCGGAGATAGCAGGGAACCGTGGCTCACGGGCGGCGCGACACCGGCCATCATCGCCGGAAGGATCGTACGGGGACTAATTCGCGGCAAACGTCAGCGTGTAATCTGCCGCCTTTAGCGTGACGTCGATATCGTAAATCCAATCTGCCAGCGGCTGAGCTGAGGCGCGTTGTCCTCGCTGAACTTCTGGCGGTAAAGCCGCGCTGCCGGGGCGCATTGCGTTAGGGCGAAGCCTCAGCTCGCTCGCAACAGGAGGGCCGTGATATTGTCCGGCCCGCCGGCCCGCCGCGCGGCCTCAATCAGCCGGCGGCACTTGGACTCCAGGCTCCCGTTGCCAGAGAGAGTGTCGGCGATGACGCCAGGCTCCACCACGCCGTGCAGGCCGTCGCTTGAAAGCAGAATCAGCGTCCCGGCCTCGGGCTTGAGCGCGTAAGAGTGCACCCGCAGTTCCGGGCTGACGCCGATGGCCATGGTCAGAACATGCCGCATGGGATGCGTGCGCAAGGTCCGCTCATCGATGCCCAGCCGCCGCCCTACTTCGTGCACCCAGGTTTGATCCTCGGTAATTCCGGTCAGCTCGTCGCCTTCATAGACGTAAGCGCGGCTGTCGCCGACGCTGGCGATCAGAATTTCAGGGCCGTTCTCGAGCGCGGCGATGAGCGTCGTCCCCATGCCTTCCAGATTGGCGTCGCTGGCGGCGGCACGCATCACCCTGCTGTTGGCTTCCTGGAACGCCTCGGCGAGCGTGTTGGCGTCGCGCTGGCTGGAGGCGGCGATGAAAGACGCCACGGTTTCCACCGCCAGCCTGGAGGCATGCTCGCCGGCCTGCGCGCCGCCCATGCCATCGGCGACTACGTACAAACCTGTGCCGGGCAACAGCAGGTAGGAGTCTTCATTATTTTGCCGGACACACCCGGGATCGGATAGTCCGAAAGCTTCGAGCATGAGCTTTTTGGATTATAACCGTTCCCTGTTTTGGCTTGTGCGCGCGGGCAGGCTCGGCGAGCTCACGGCTTGTCCGGCTGTAAGAGCGCCTTTAGCTGCCAGTAGGCGCTCTCCTCGTAATTGCTCTTGAGACGTTCCAGTCCCTCGGTGCGCGGGTCGCCGGCGCGGGGGCCGCTCTGTTTTTGCGAACGGGCCAGCAGCAGGGCCGCTTGCTCATCATCCGGATCGTGAGCCAGGACGGTGCGAAAGTTCTCGGCGGCGGCTTGAAAGTCCCCGTGTTTCCAAAGCGCGTAGCCGACGTTGAACTGATAGGCCGGATCGTTCGGATCCCCTTCCAGCGCGCGGCGAAAATTCTCCAGCGCGTCGGCCTGATTCACGCGGGATTGCGCGGCGCCTAAATTGTTGTACGCCTCGTTCAGAGGCACGACGCTGGCGACGGACTGGAATGCGGTCTGCGCGCCCGCAAAATCGCCGCTGTAGTAGCGGCACAGACCCAGAAAGAAGTTCGCCTCGTGATAGTGGGCATCCGCCGGCGCGACCCGCTGGAACCAGTCGGCCGCCAATTTGTATTCTTTTCTCCTCCACAACAGCCGGCCCAACTGAAAGCACGCCTGCGAGTAGTGGGGGTCCAGGCGCACCGCTTGCGTGTAGAAGCGGTATTTATCGTCCGGATTGGCGGCCAGAAGGCCCCGAATGTAGCTCTCAATCGCGTCCAGGCGCACCGCCGGGTGGCGCTCGCGGAATTGTTCTTCCGTAGGCGCGGCGTTGTTCCTGACCACTTGCAAGGTTTGCCAAGCCAGGTGGTCTTCGAGAGCGGCCAAGTCCTCGAGTGCGCCGGACTCCCGGAAGGGCGAGCCCTGCCGCATGCCCTTCAGGTCCAGCACGCGCGCGGTAAGCTGCAACGATCCACGGCTCTTGACCGGGGAGTCCGGAACGGCCTTCACATCGAATTGGCCGAAGATGACGTGCTCAGCGTCCAACTCCTCGCCGATCTTCACCACCGAAGCCTTGGTCAGCAGGGAATAGGGGCGCACCGAAAGACGCCGGTACACTTCCACGCGGTCGTCCCGATTGAGCGCCATCAATCCTTCCGAGGAAAGAGCTTCCCCGATCGTTTCGGCCACGCTCTCGCCAATCCAATCCAGATTGGCGTTCTTGGAGAGATTGAAGAAGGGCAACACCAGGTAGGTGTCGCCTCTCGCGGCGGATGCGAGCAGGAAGGCGCCCGTGGCGAACAAACAAACCAACCGCACGTTTTCATCTTACCGCGCAGGCTGGCGCGAAGAGGCCGGTCCGGCGCTTTCAAAAAAACAATGGCGGCAGACTTAAATTCCTGCCGCCTAACCCGCCGGCAGCGCCGAGCGAAGAGCAATCAGTTTGTCGCGTTGCCGCTGTTCTCGAAAATGAGCCGGGTGTGCGTTCCGCCCACGCGGATCTCGGACAGCCGGTCGCCCTCCAGGCGGATGGAGTTGGTGGAGAATTTCTGGCCGTCGTTTTCAATTTTGACGGGCGCTTCCGTCATTTTTTTACCCTGCTTGATCACGGCCATATTGCCTTGAATCTCGACCTTGTAGTCGCCAGGACTCAGCTTGGAGCCGTTGACCACCACGGGCTGCCAAAAGGTCACGTTGTAACTGGTCGCCGCGCTTGCCACCGCCAGCGCGAGAAAAGCGAAACCCAATAGTAATTTGTTAACCATTCTTGTAACTCCTGAACTTAGACTTACTAACTTCACTTCCATATACGTGCGACGGGCGTGTGCGTTCCTGGCATTCGGAAAAAAACTTGGACCGAGAATCAGAATTTACAATGGGTTCACAAATTTCGTTTGGAGAATCATAAAACGGGAGGGGTGGCCGGCTCCGGTTCCCGTGCCGCCGCGTGGATGATCTCCAGCGCTTCAGCTAGTACCGGCGCCGTATCTCCGAAGCCGTGCAGCCAGTGGGTGTGAGGCTCTTTTCGAAACCAGGTCATTTGACGTTTGGCATAGCGGCGAGTCTCAGTCTGGGTGGATGCGATCGCCTCAGGCAAGGTAAGCCGGCCTTGCAACACCGCGAGCGCCTGCCGATAGCCCAGCGACTCAAACGGCTTTGCGTCCGGCGGAACGCCGGCGGCCAGCAAGCCGCGAACTTCTTCAATCAACCCGCGCTCGAACATCCTGGCGGTTCGCTCGTCCAGCCGGCGATACAGCAGTTCCCGGGGAGGATCGAGGCCCAAGCGAATCGGCCGGAATCCGGCCAGCGCTGCGCGGCCGCGGGCGAATAGGGCCGACATCGGCCCGCCCTCCAGCAGGCGGACTTCGAGCGCACGCAAGGTTTTGTTTTTGTCGTTGGGATGGATACGCGAGGCGGACTCCGGGTCCAGCCGCGCGAGAATCCGGTGCAGGCTCCCCGGCCGCCGGTTCTCCCGGCGCTGCAGCCGGTCGCGCAGGGCGGTATCGCGTTGCGGCCCTTCCGAGAGGCCTTCCAATAGCGCCCGCAAGTAGAAGCCAGTGCCGCCCACCAGCACCGGAGTGCGCCCGCGGACCGCGATCTCGCACAGTACGCCGCGGGCGGCGCGCGCGTATTCACCCGCCGTGAACAACTGCGCCGGTTCGATCACATCGATCAGATGATGGGGAACCCCCTGGCGCTCGGTTTCAGGAACCTTGGCAGTTCCAATATCCAGCCCGCGATAAAGCTGCAGCGAATCGCAGTTGACGATCTCCCCGCCCAACTCCCTGGCCACGCGAAGCCCGAGCTCGCTCTTGCCGGAACCGGTGGGCCCCAGCACGATCGGCAGGGCCATGAGACGCGTTTGCTCCACTCCTTGCGCATGATAGCGCGCGCGCCTGGCGCGCCGGGCCGAACCTACAAACCAATCCAACCAAACCAACCCAACTAACCTACCTAACCAAACAAAACGAACCTTTACACCGCCTTGAGCTAGTCTTTATAATATTTCCGCTCCATTTATTCCAGCGGAGGACTGCATGTCATCGCGCTTCAACACGATTGTGTTAACGGGTTTCTGCATCATCGGCTTCACGATTTTCACTTCCGGTGCAAACGCGGCCGAGGCTGCCAAGACGCTCCAGGCCGGGGCGCAGCAGCTCGCCACCAAGCTCGCGCAAGCAGGGCGAGGGGTGGACGTCGCCTCTCCGGCGCGCACGGCCCGGCTTTTAAATGAGAGCCTGGCCGAGACCTCCAGCTCTCTCGCCAACGTTGGCCGCTTGCTGCGCAACCAGGAGTTATCGACTGCCGCTGCAGCTTCGATCATAGGCGCTGAGCGCGAGAAAATCGAGCAAATCGATCAACAAGAAGAGGCCATGTTCTCGAGCATCGAAGCGAAGCTCCGCGCCGCCGGCCTCAATGAAAAGGTAGCCGCCGTCGAGAAATCCGCCACGGACTATCGCGCCCAGATGAGCGGGCTGAAGCGCGATCTGGATGCGCTTGCTTCGGGAACCCTGGAGCCGGATACGCTGAAGAGCAGCCTGCAGTCCATGATCGCCAGGCTGGACGGAAACCGAACGCAGGCCATCATTCATCCGTCCGGAAACCGGCGGCCCGAACTACCGGAGCGTTCGGGACCACCCGTGCGCCTCACGCTCGCCCCGGAGCCGGCCACCACTCCTCCGGCGACATCCGATCTGGCAGCTTCCAAGGTAGTGCAGCTCACGGCCGGGATTGCAGCCGCAGCGCAGAGCCTCGGCAACGATCCCGTACGTCTCTACGCCTGGGTACATGACAACGTGCAGTACCTGCCCTACATGGACGCGCGCCAAAACTCGCAGGCGGTGCTGTGGTCGCGGCAAGGCAACGACTTAGACCAAGCCACGCTGCTTATCGCTTTACTGCGGGCGTCGCAAATACCCGCACGCTACGTAACAGGCACGATCCGGCTGTCTACATCAGATGCCGCCAACTGGGTCGGGGTGAAAGATCCGGCCGCTGCACAAAAGGCATTCGCTTACGGTTTTCTCGGCCTGCAGAGCCTTGGGAACCAAATCAGCCTGAACCACACCTGGGTGGAAGCCTACTTCGACAGCGGCCAAGGCCCACAATGGGTCTCGCTCGATCCCAGCTTTAAACTTCGGTCTTACCAGACCGGCATCGTGATTCCCAAGCTGCCGTACAACCGCGGCCAGTTTCTCTCCTCAGTCCAGACTTTAGCGCCGTCGGACCTCTATCTCAACCAGGTGCTGGCATATGTGCGGCAGAACAACCCCGGCAGCGCCCTGGAGGACGTGCCGTACACGGGCCCCGTGATGCCGGCCGATACCAGTACCGCTCCCACGGCTCTCCCCTATCCGGTCGACAATGTTGTGTTCCGACAGTCTGAAGAAGATCGTTCGCAGCAAGCGAGGGTTACCATATCTGTCTTCGACCTGAGCGCGCCGAGCGAGTACCTTTCGCCGGTCACCCTTTACATCCCGGAAATCTGCACGCAAAGCCTGTCGCTTTCGTTTGGCGCAGCCACGGCAGCAGATCAGAAAGCACTGGATCTGTTCGGCGGCATCCTTGGCACGCCAGCGGCGGTTGCTTCGGTTGTCCCTCAAGTCAGACTGGATAACAACATAGTCGCCACGGGAACGTCCGCGCCTCCGATCGGGCAGCAGGTGGTCGTGCAACTGGACATCTTCGATTTCTATGGCAAGGCCCCCGTGCACCCGTATCACCTGGTGACGGTGGGCGATACGGCGGCGCTCCTGGTGGGCGGTGTTCAGTACAGCGATGCTGCGATCGCCGCACACATCGACACCCTGGTGAATCAGCCGTCTGCACTGGCCTCCGGGAATTCGGATAACACCGTGCGCGAGATCCTCGCGATTGCCGGGATGCGCTTTTTCCGCCGCCGTGCGCTGGCGCGCCAGCAGGTCTGCGATTCCTTGCAGTTGAAGAACATGCAGGTGCTGCCGGAAGAGGCTGCCACCATCGGCTCTGTTCAGGTACAGAACTTATTCGATCGGCCCTTCATCGTGACGCCTAGCGCGCTCCTGATTGACACTGCCCTTAGCATCAGTCCGCTGGTGGACGTGAACACCGCGAACCCGGCGCCGAAAAACATTCAAGAGCTGCTGGGCGACACCTCCTCATCACTCGAACACCAGGTCTGGGAAGAAATGGTGCTCATTCCCTCGGTGTCGACGGTCAAGATACTGCAACTGGCGCAGCAAGCCAATATTTCGGCGGTGACGGTTACCAGTGTGGCCGGATTGAACAGCCTCTCCTACGGCAGCAACATAGGTTCGGCGCTGGCGAGCGAAATTTCCCACGGCTATACGATCCTCATCCCGCAGCGCAGCATCACCTACGGGAATTTCACGGGCACCGGATGGATTGCCGAAGCTCCCGACGGCACAGCCTTTTATTACATCGCGGACCTTACCCAAGGCGGGAAAACGGCTGGTCCGCCGACCAAGCAAAATACCGGCCCTGGCGGCAACGGCAAAGGCCCGGGCACGACACAGGACGGCGATCCGGTCACGATCAGCAACGGCAACCTCTTTCACCAGGAACAGGATCTCGTCGTCCGCGGGCCTGGACTGAGTGTAGTGCTCGCGCGCGCCTATAACAGTCAGGCAGCCGTAGACGGACCGTTCGGCTTCGGCTGGACGCACACCTATAATCTTTCGCTCAAGGACAATCAGTCCAGCGTCACTTATACAGACGGTCAGGGCGGATCGTATGACTTTCCCTTGCAGGGCAGCGCCTACGTTTCCGCTCCCGGCCTTGATATGAAGCTCACAAAAGACGCCCAGGGATATTCGCTTCGAACCAAGACCGGCGTCAACTACCGATTCTCCACTGGCGGGAAGCTGCAAAATATCACCGATCCCAACGGCAATACGATCGCACTTTCTTATGACGGCGGCGGCCGATTGCAATCGATCACGGACACGGCTGGCCGCGTCTTGAGCCTCACCGTAGATGGGCAAGCGCACATTACCGGGGTGCGCGACGCCAGTGGCCGCTCGCTTTCCTACACTTACGACGGCAGCGGCAACCTGGTCTCATTTACAGACGGCGCCGGAAACCAAACCACCTACACTTATTACTCCGGTCAACCATTCAACCACAATTTGAAGTCAATAACCTCCCCGGAAGGAAATACTCTCAGCTACGAGTACTACGGCAACGGTAAAGTGTCGCGTATGATTCGCGCCGGTAATGCCACCACCAGTTTCTTCTATCTGCCTTTCAGTAATCAGACCACGGTTGCCGACGAGCGCGGATTCAGCACCACCTATCAATTCAATGCGGCTGGAAACGTCACCCGCATCATCAAGCCCGATGGCAACCTCGTCGATCGCGTCTTCAACAGCGACGAGTGGATCACCTCCGTCACCGACGAGCGCGGATTTATAACCCGTTTCGATCGGGACGCCTTGGGTAATGCGACGCGCGTAGTGGATGCGCTCGGCAATATTACGGTATTGACGTACGAGCCGAACTTCAGCCGCTTGACGTCGATTCAGGATGCACGCGGCAATATCGCACGCTTCGACTACGACTCCAAAGGGAACCTGCTCAAGAGAACCGACGCCCTGGGTGGAGTGACTCAATTTAGTTACAATCCCGCCGGCCAGGTGGCGACCATCGTTGACGCTGAGGGTGACGTCGTTACGCTCAGCTATGACGCCCAGGGTAACGTCACCAGCTTCACGGATCCTGTCGGCAATTCGGTACGGTACCAATTGGACAGCGTGGGACGCCTCACTGGTTTGAACAGCGCCGCCGGTGATCAGTTCAGCGTCAGCATGAACGCTCTGAACTGGCCTGTAAACGCCATAGACCCGCTCGGTAACAGTTGGACGGGAGTTTACGACCGGAACGGCAGCCTTTCAGGCCAGACCGACGCCAATGGTCATACCTTCACATACAATATCGACCAACTCGGCCAATTGGCCAAGGTGACCGATGCTAAGGGTGGCGTCTCGCAGTATTCCTATGCCCCACCCGAGTGCGCCTGCACGGCGACTAACGTACTCTCATCCTTTCAGGATGCAAAGGGACAAACGTGGAGCTACGCCTATGACTTCGCCGGACGGCTAACGAGTGATCGCGATCCCCTGGGTAATGTCACCACTTACAGTTACGATGCGGCTGGCAACCTGTCACGCAAGACCGACGCCAACGGCGCCAGCACGACCTTCGAGTATGACGCCATCGGCCGGCTAACTCGTAAAGCATTTTCTGACGGTACTGACAGCCGGTTCACTTACGATGCAGTCGGTAACCTGCTCTCTGCGTCCAATCAGAACGTTGCGCTGCAATTCACCTACGATGCGTTGAACCGCATTACAGCCGCGACGGATTCCCGTGGCCCGCGCGTGGTCTCCTATATCTACGATCGCGCCGGACGTCGAATCTCGATGACCGATCCGAACGGAGGCGCCTTCCTATACGCGTATGACAAGAATGGCCGCGTGGCCGCGGCCACCAATCCCAACGGTGCCGTTACGCAATTCACCTATGACGCCGACGGCCGGCGTCTGACGCGCACGCACGCCAATGGCGTGCAGGTTGCGTATCAGTACGATGCGGGCGGCCGGCTGACCGGCCTCACCGACGTTGGGCCGTCCGGCAGTTTGCTGGCCCAGGCAATGTATACGTATGACCCGGCCGGTAATCCGTTAACAATGACGGACCTGGCCGGCACCCACAGCTATGTCTACGATGAGCTGGATCGCCTGGTCGCGGCCACGCACCCGGTGTCCTCAGCCGAATCCTACAGTTATGACCCGGTCGGCAATCGTGCGGCTTGGTCCTATGATGCAGCCAATCGCCTGCTGGCGACGGATAGCGTGTCATTCACCTACGACCACAATGGCAACACCTCTACACGCTCCGATGGAACTGCCTATACCTACGACCTCGAGAACCGCCTCACGCAGGTCAGCTTGTCCGATGGCCGGCTAGTCACTTACAAATACGATCCGTTTGGGCGCAGGATTGAAAAGAACGTCGACGGCAGCGTCGTCCAATATTTTTATGACCAGCAAAACGTTCTGCTGGAGATGGACGGCTCGGGTCAAACTCTCGCCCGCTATACGAACGGCCCAGGCTTGGACGTCCCGCTGATCATGGAGCGTGGCGGCCAGAGTTACTTCTATTCCAGCGACGCCATGGGCAGCATCGTCCGGATCACCGACCCATCCGGCGCTGCCGTGCAAGGATACGC
>DASQHQ010000013.1:0-12247 GCA_035632015.1 Bryobacteraceae bacterium | reverse complement strand
CGTCGCGCAAGCGGCGCTGGACAACGCTCATCAGCAGGAGGACCATAAGGTAATGGCTATGTCCATTCAGTTTCTGAGAGATGATCGGGGCCAAGACCTGATCGAATATACTCTGCTGCTGGCCTTTGTGGCGTTAGCCTCAGCTTCTCTGTTCATCGGCGCCGGCGGCAGCGTCAACCAGATCTGGTCGATTGCGAACTCACATTTGACCATGGCCGAATCGGCCGCTAATTCGTAACGGCCGGCGAGGGCTGCGTTTCAGCGGCGGGATTGGCCGGAGTGTTGAAGAAGAAGGAATATGACTTTGAAGTGGCATGCAGGGAGCGGAGGGAAGGGCAACTTTTGGCGCGATGAAACTGCTCAAGATCTGTTGGAGTACTCGCTGCTCCTGGCGTTCGTTGCTCTCGCGGGAGCGGCCGCGTTTCTCGGCATGAGCAGCAGCGTCAACACACTGTGGTCGATAGCAAACAACAACCTGGCGGCAGGCAACGCAGCAGGCAACGGGAGTTAGGGAAATGAATAAACGTCTTTTATCGGTTCTAGGGTTCGCGCTGGTGATATCGGCCATTGCGAGCATCGTTCTCTATCGGCTGATTTCGACCAAGCTGGTGGACACCGCCAAGCCCGCCACGGGCCAGGTGGCAGTCGCAAGCCATGACTTGGAGATCGGCACCTTGATCAAGGATGCCGACGTGAAAATCGTGGATTGGAGCGGGCCGCAGCCGAAGGGAGTGGTCCTGAAACCGGCTGATGTAGTCGGGCGCGGCGTGATCGCGGCGATCTATGAGGGCGAGCCAATTTTGGACAGCCGCCTGGCTCCGCGAGGCGCCGGCGCTGGCTTGGCCGCCACCATTCCGGTGGGGATGCGTGCAGTTGCCGTCCGCGTAAACGACATCGTTGGAGTGGCTGGATTCGTGGTGCCGGGTATGCGCGTCGATGTTCTCATCGCCGGCAATCCTCCGAATGCGCCGCCCAGCTTGGGAACCCAAACCAAGACGCTGCTGCAGAACATCGAAGTCCTCTCGGCTGGGCAGAATATCCAGAAGGACGCTGAGGGCAAGCCGGTGAGCGTTCCGGTGGTGAATCTCCTGCTCACACCCGAGCAGGCCGAAATCATCAGCCTGGCCAGCAATGAAACCCGGATTCAATTAATCCTGCGCAACCCTTTGGACAACGACACAGTAAAGACGCCGGGGACCGCGGTTGCCAATCTGTTTACTGGCAACCGAGGCTTGCCGGAGCCGCCCAAACCCGGCAGCAACGCGCCCCCCAAGCCACGCATCAAGCCGGTCGCGACCACGCCTAAGCCAGTCGCGCCGGTGCAGGTGCAGGAAGGTTCCAAGGTCGTTATTCCTCTCACGGTGGAAGTCTTCACCGGAGCCAGCCGCGCCGAAACGAAATTTCAACCAGAGGAGGCAAAGCACCAGTGAAGTACACAATCCAAAAATTCCTGGCACTCCTGACGGTCGCCGTATTTTTACGCGCCCAGAGCCCGGAGCCCGCCGCACAGCAGCCGTCGCCGGAGAATCCGGCCACCGGAGCGCGGGAGCTTTTTGTCACCGTGGGCAAGTCGCTGCTGGTAGATAGCCCAACCGTGATCCGGCGCGTGTCGGTGGCAAACGGCACGATTGCAGAAGCTATCGCCACCAGCCCGCGCGAAGTTTTGGTGAATGGCAAGGCGCCTGGGGAAACCAGTCTGATCGTCTGGCAAGACAACGGCAATCGACTGATCTTCGATCTGGTCGTTCAGGCCAATCCGGCCCGATTGGACGCCATCAATCGCGAGTTGCACACCGAGCTTCCCGGCGACAACGTTTCCATCACGCTCGAGGACGGCGTCCCCTTCCTCCGCGGCACCACCAAGGACTTGACCGAGGCGGACCGGGCGGTCCTGATCGCCAGCACGCTGGGCAGGCCGGTAAATCTGCTTCGCGTGAACGTACCGCCGGTGGAAGCGCAGATCCTGATCAAGGTCCGTTTCATCGACGTGGACCGCACGCACTCCCAGCAACTGGGAATCAACCTGTTCAGCACCGGAGCGCTCAACACCCCTGGCTCGGTAACGACCGGAGCTTTTACGCCGCCGCAAATTAACGTGACCCCGACTTTGCCCGGCGTTCCGGCCACGACCACCCTTTCCCTGACGAACGCACTGAACATCTTCCTGTTCCGGCCAGATCTGAATCTCGGTGCGACTATCCAAGCGCTGGCGGCCCAAAGCTGGCTGCAGATCCTGGCCGAACCCAACGTCCTGACCATCAATAACCGTAGCGCCAGCTTCCTGGCCGGAGGCGAGTTTCCTTTCCCGACACTGCAGGGCGGGGGCGCGGGCCTAGGAGCGGTCACCATTCAGTTTCGCGAGTTTGGAGTGCGCATCAACTTCACCCCGACCGTCACTCCACGCGGGACAATCCGCTTGCAGGTAACGCCCGAGGTCAGTTCGCTCGACTTCGCGAACGGCCTCACGTTTCAAGGATTCACCATTCCGGGCCTCTCCACGCGCCGCGTGCAGACCGAGATCGAGCTGGAGTCCGGCCAGAGTTTTGCCATTGGAGGCTTGCTGGACAACCGCCTGACCGACCAGCTCTCCAAAATTCCCGGATTGGGCGATATCCCCTTCTTTGGGAAACTGTTCCGGTCGCGAACCTTGCAAAAGAACAACTCCGAGCTGCTGATCATCGTGACGCCGGAGATTGTTCGTCCCATTCCGAGCGGCCAGCCGCTTCCCAGCCTGAAGTTCCCGTTCGAGTTCATGCAACCGAACACGGCCTCGACACCGCCGCGCACCCCGGGTATTGAGACCACCGGACCGGTTCCGGTGCATCCGCCGCAGGAGACGCTCCCAGTCGAGCAATTGATGCAGAGCACGCGGCCGCAAGGCGCCGGAGCGGGCCAGCAGGGCCAACCCGCCATCCAATTCGTGCCGATGCTGGTGCCACCAACTCAACCGCAGCCGGAGACGACGCCCGCGGCCAGACCGCCCGCGCCTGCTACACCACCGCCGGCGCAGCAGCCGGCTCAATCTCCCACTCCCGCTGGATCCGGCCAATGATCCTACGCATGCTTAGGAGGAACTAGTGAATCCATTGACCGCCGGAATCGTGATCGAGACCAAGAGCCTGTGGGATGAACTCGTCTCGTCTTTGCACGATCTCCCGGTCCGGATTCTTCTGGAACAGTCCGAAATCGGCGATCTCGCCGCGCTGGTCGATCGCGTGGAGAGGATGCGTCCGGATGTGATTTTCCTCGACATCTCCACGCTAAGGTCACCGCTCGACCAGGTGATCCGAAAGCTTCGCTCGACTTCCGGCTCACCGGCGGTGCTGGCGTTGAACACCAGCGCCGAGCCGGCCAATATTCTGGAAGCCATGCGGTCCGGAGCGACCGAATATCTGTATCCGCCGATGCGCGAGCTGGTGCCGGCGGCTCTCGAGCGAATCGGAAACGAACGAAGGGACGCCGGCCACACCGCTCGCCGGGGCGGACACACGATTGGGTTCGTTTCCGCCAAGGGCGGCTGTGGCGCCACCACCATCGCCTGCCACACCGCCGTCGAACTTCCGCACCAGACCAAGGCCAAGGTTTTGCTGGCGGATCTGGACTTTGACTCCGGGATGGTCGGGTTTCTTTTGAAGACCGGCGACAAGTACAACATCGCCGATGCGGTCCGAAATACGCAGCGCCTGGATGAAAATTACTGGAAGGCGCTGGTTTCCAACGGTTTTGCGGGACTTGAGATCATTGGGGCCCCGGCCCCCCCTTGCCGGCAGCCCGTCAAGCTAGACCAGTTGCGCACCGTACTTGGATTTACGCGGACACAATATGACTGGATCGTCTTGGATCTCGGCCGCGGCCTGAACCCGGCCTCTATCGCCGCCTTGGAAGAGATCGACGACCTGTTCCTGGTCACGACGCTGGAAGTGCCGGCATTGCATCAGGCCAAGGTCATGATTCAGAAGCTGGCGGACAGCGGATTCAGCCGAAATCGTCTGCATCTGGTTTTGAACCGCGCACCCAAACGCTACGATGTCACTCTCCAGGAGCTGGAGGCCATGCTGGGAATCCCGGTATATGCCGTCGTGCCAAACGACTATCTGGCCCTCAATGAGTCATACACGGAGGGCAAACTGCTCTCCAGCGGGAGTAATTTGAGTAAGCACTTTGCCAGCCTGGCAATGAAGGTTGCCGGCGTTGAGCCGCAAAAGAAGAAGTTTTCTATTTTTGGATAGGTGAATTATCATGGCAACAGCAACACACCCGCCACTCGCCAAGCAAGAAGCCGGCTGGGTAGGCCGTCTCTTTAATCCGCAATCCTACACGCCCGAATACCAGGAGCTCAAGTTTGCATTGCATCGCAAGCTTCTGGATCGCATCAATCTGGAAGCGCTCTCTTCGGTGGCGAGCGACCGGGTGCGCAACGAAGTGCGCGCCGCCGTCGCACGTCTGGTCGAAGAAGAAAAGACACCGCTGAGCCTGGTCGAGAAAGACCGCGTGATCGAAGAGGTATTGGACGAGGTCTTCGGCCTGGGACCTCTGGAACCGCTGCTGGCGGATCCGACCATCTCCGATATCCTCGTCACTACGCCGCGGCTGGTGTACGTGGAGCGCGCCGGAAAACTCTACCGCACGCCGGTGGAGTTTAAAGACGACGCGCATCTTTTGCGCATCATCGAAAAAGTGGTGTCGCGCGTGGGCCGGCGCGTGGATGAATCCTCGCCTCTGGTGGATGCCAGACTGCCGGACGGCTCGCGCGTCAACGCCGCCATTCCGCCGGTCGCTGTGGATGGCCCGTTGCTGTCCATACGCCGTTTTGGGCGCGAACGTCTGACCGCCGAGGACCTGGTCAAGAATCTTACGCTCACCTCCGGCATGCTGGAACTGGTGCAGGCCTGCGTGAGGTCCCGCCTGAATGTCGTCATATCGGGGGGAACGGGCGCCGGCAAAACGACTCTGTTGAACGTCATTTCCGCCTTCATCCGCGATGACGAGCGCATCGTCACCATCGAAGACGCGGCGGAATTGAAACTGAACCAGATCCATGTGGCGCGCATGGAGACGCGGCCTCCCAACATCGAGGGAACGGGCGCCATCAAGATCCGTCAACTGGTTATCAATGCCTTGCGTATGCGTCCGGACCGCATCATCGTCGGCGAGGTCCGCGGCGAGGAGGCTCTGGACATGTTGCAGGCCATGAACACCGGTCACGACGGATCGCTGACTACTATCCACGCCAACTCTCCGCGCGACGCCACCAGCCGTCTGGAAGTGATGGTGGGAATGGCGAACGCCAACATGGGCGTTCACTCCATCCGCCAGCAGATCAGCTCGGCGGTGGATCTGTTCGTGCAAATCGCCCGCTTCAGCGACGGCAGCCGCCGCATCGTCAACGTGACGGAGTGCGTCGGGATGGAAGGCGACCTCATCACCATGCAGGACATTTTCGTGTTTGAAAAAACGGGCGTGACGGAAACCGGCCGCGTCACCGGACGATTCCGCGCAACCGGCATTCGTCCCAAGTTTTACGACAAACTCAAAGCTGCCGGCACGCACGTGGCGCCCTCGGTCTTCCAGACTGTGGTGGAGCTATCCTGAGGAGTCCTATGTCGCCCCTATTTTTCTTTCTCTTCTTCGTGCTGCTGGCGATCGTCCTGGTGGCCACGGCGGTGGGGCTGAATTTCCTGGAGTCGCAGCGCAAGAAACAGGTCCGGAGCCTGCTGCGGACGGTGGAAGGGAAAGGCTCCGAAGCCGAAACGCAGATCCTGCTGGAGCCGACCGATCGCGAGACCTACGTGGCGCGGGCGGCTTCGCACTTCGACTGGGCCCAGGGCCTGGAGACCACTCTGCAACAGTCCGGCCTGAATTGGTCCCTCACTCGCCTGCTGGCTTTTACGCTGCTCAGCGCGGGGGTCGGGCTGCTGGTGGGCTGGCGGCTCAATATCTTGCTCTTCTCCCTGTTGAGCCTGGTGGCGATGGCGATCGCTTTCGGCTCGCTTCCTTATTTGTACGTCCGCTACAAGCGCCATCGCCGCTTTTCGGATTTCGAAGAACAATTCCCCGAAGCGCTGGACTTCCTGGCGCGTTCCATGCGCGCCGGGCACGCCTTTTCGATCAGCCTGGAGATGCTGGGCGAGGAATCTCCGGAACCGCTCGGCCAGGAGTTCCGGACGTTGTTCAACGAGCAGAACCTCGGCGCGCCCATCGACGTCGCTCTCGCTAACATGGAGCGCCGCCTGCCCCTGGTCGACGTCCGCTTCTTCATCTCATCCGTGATGCTGCAAAAGCAGACCGGCGGCAATTTGAGTGAAATTCTAACCCGTCTGGCCTACGTTATCCGGGAGCGGTTCCGCCTCAAGGGCCAGGTAAAAGCAGCCAGCGCCCACGGCCGATTGACGGCCACCATCCTGACCCTGATGCCGATCGCGCTCATGTTCGGCCTGCTGGTGGTTGCGCCCGGGTACCTGGAGGGAATGGCGAAAGATCCGGACGGCAAATGGATGATCGTGGCGGCCATCCTGGCGCAATGCGTGGGGTATTATTTTATTCGCAAGATCATCCGAATCAAGATTTAGGAGCACGTCATGGCCGTCTTTATTTCGTTCGCGCTGTTCGCCGTCCTGATGGCGGTGATCTCCGTCTATGGATACCGCCGCTACGCGCGGCCGGGCCGCGTGTATGAGCAATTAGGTGGACCGGCGGCTATACCGAATCCCCTGATCGACAAGCTCTCGGAAGACGAGCCCGGGCTCATCGTCACGGTTCTTCAGGAGATCGGTAAACAGGTCCCCCTTTCACCGCAAGATGCGACTTTCACTCGCCGCGAGCTGATGTCCGCCGGCTACCGTAACGAAAGCGCGCTGCTGACTTTTTACGGAATCAAGATTATTCTCTGCGTGGTGCTGGTGATTCTGGCGCTCATATTTCGTTCCGACATCACGAACAATCCGATCCTGCGGATCGTTATCGTGATAGCGGCCGGATTGGTAGGATATTTTGGGCCCACGTTTTACCTCGGCCACATGGTGGACCAGCGGCGCGAGGAGCTGCGGTTTTCGCTTCCCGACGCGCTCGACCTCATGGTGATCAGCGTCGAGGCGGGCCTCGGTCTGGACCAGGCCATCCAATACGTCGCCAAGGAGTTGGACATCACTCACCCTCACCTGAGCGAGGAACTGTCGCTTCTCAACCTCGAGATCCGGGCCGGCAACCGGCGCGCCGACGCGCTGCGAAACCTGGCCGATCGCACCGGCGAGACGGAAATCCGCAAGCTGGTCGCGATTCTGATCCAGACCGACAAATTCGGCACCAGCATGGCCGAGTCTCTGCGGACCCACTCCGATTTCATGCGCGTGCGCCGGCGCCAGGAAGCCGAGGAAAGAGCCGGCAAGGTAGGGGTGAAACTGGTGTTCCCGATTTTTTTCTTTATCCTTCCGTCCATGCTTCTGGTGGCGGCCGGTCCCGGGCTGTTGCAGGTCTTCAAGAATTTGTTCCCGATGATGCGTAATTTCCAAGGCTAGCTCTTAAGAAAGGATGAGAACTCACGATGAGTAACACGATGTTGTCAGCGATCCTGTGGATTGCCGCTGGAGTCGTTTTGGTGCTGTACTTGATGCGGCGCCGGAAGCGGAGGTCGCTCCGTTAGGTGAACAATCTGCCGGAGCTGTCGGGCCGTCAGAATCCCGACGGCGGATGGCCGTACGGCAGAGGAAGCTCCTGGACCGAGCCCACTGTGTACGCTTTGCTGGCGCTCGTGTCCAAAGGTGAAGTGTCTTCCTTCGCAGTCAGCCGCGCACTGGAGTGGCTGAAAGCGAGCCAGCGCCCGGACGGCGGATGGTCGCCGCGGCGGCCGGTGGAGGAGAGCACCTGGGTCACGGCCTTGGTTTTGCTTCTGCCCGCTTCCATGCTGACTCAGTTCAACACGCCGGCTGCCGTGAGTTGGCTGCTCGCGAAAACCGGCCGCGAGTCGGGCTGGGTGCATCGTCTGCGCTCGGCCATGATCAGCGGCCAGGTCCAAGGACGGGTCCCGGACGGATGGCCCTGGTTTCCGGACACCGCCGCCTGGGTTGCGCCCACTTCCATCGCGATCCTGGCGCTTCGCAAAGCCTTCCAGCGCGACCCTCGCCACCAGATTCACGACCGGGTGCAAGACGGCCAGGAGTTCCTGATGTCGCGGGTGTGCGCCGACGGAGGCTGGAATCACGGCTCGACCAAGGCTTTGGGTTACGACGGGCCGTCTTACCCGGAAACCACCGGCCTGGCGCTGGCGGCGCTGAAGGGCCTGCAGCCCGGTCGGCTGGCGCGCGGCATTGAACGCGCCGAGCAGCATCTTGAGACCTCGCGCTCGCTCGAGGCCGCCAGTTGGCTTCAGCTCGGCTTGCTGGCCCAGAACCGCCGGCCGTTGGAAGCGCCGTCACTGCCGGTTTCCCCTCAAAGATCCTACGGAACGCAGGAGGCAGCCCTGGCCGTGATCGCCCAACAAGCCTTGCGCGGCCGCAACGTCCTGGAGGACTGAATCCGCCCGAGCGCGCGACAGCCGTAACGGAATAGGAATGACCGAGTGAGATCCAAACGCACATTGACGCGGCGCGAGCTGATGCTGGGAGCATCCGCCGCCCTGGCGATCTCTTCGTGCGCGCGCCGGCCCGCCTCCCCGCGGCCCCTGGTTTCGATCGTGCGCCACCCGGCCTACGATCAAGGACTCTACGATTCGGTGCGCCGCCTGCTCCTGGATCACAAGCTCAATGTGCGCGGCAAGCGCGTGGTGTTGAAACCGAACCTGGTGGAATTCGACTCCGCTACCACCATCAACACGCATCCTTTGCTGGTGCATGCCGCGCTGGAGGCCTTCCGCTCGCTGGGCGCGGCCGAGGTCCGGATCGCCGAAGGCCCCGGGCACCGCCGCATCACTCTGGATCTGGCCGACGCCGCGGGCTATTTTCAAATCGTTCCGTCCTTCGACGGCGTTTTCACCGATCTGAATCTGGACGAGATCACGCCCCGGCGTCTGAAACGTCCGGTTTCCAAACTGCGCACCGTATATTTCCCGAATACCGTGCTGGGTTGCGACCTTCTGGTTTCCATGCCCAAGCTGAAAACCCATCACTGGGCCGGCGCGACGCTCAGCATGAAAAACCTGTTTGGCCTGCTTCCGGGCGGCGTATACGGCTGGCCCAAGAACATCCTGCATTGGGCCGGCATCAACGAATCCATCGCGGATCTCTACGCCGCATTTCCCAACACCTTCGCCCTGGTGGACGGCATCGACGGCATGGAGGGCAACGGTCCCATCCAGGGCACGCCCAAGCATGCCGGGGTGCTGGTGGCGGGCGACAATCTGCCGGCCGTCGACGCCACGTGCTGCCGGATCATGGGAATCGACCCGCTCAGGATCGGCTACCTGCGGATGAGCGCCGGAGCGGAAGCGTTGGCGGAACATAATATCAACCAGGCCGCCGAAGCGCCGCGCGCGGTTCGAACCGATTTCCAACTGCTGCCTGGGTTCCAATCCATTCGGCTGGGTGGCGCATGACGGTTACCGAACCTCGAGTCGCCGGCCCGGAATTGGAACGCCCGCGGATTCCGCGCATCCGAAAACTCGCGCCCTATTTCCTGGCCGCCGCGCTGCTCTCGATCCCGTGCGTGTGGCAGCGGCACATCCAAGCCAACGACTTGTCCAGCCATCTGTACAACGCCTGGCTGGCGAATCAGGCAGCTGCGGGCCAGTTGCAGGGGCTCTACGTCGTGCCCCAGCGCAGCAACGTGCTCTTCGATCTTATGCTGAGCTGGTTGCTCAAGAGTGGCAGCGTGGCCTTGACGGAGCGCGTCGCGGTCCTGACGGCGGTCCAGATATTCTTCTGGTGCTGCTTCGCGCTGGTTTCCGTCGTGGCTGGCCGGCCCGCTTGGCGAGTCGCGCTGTTCCTCGTTTTTCTGACGTATGGCGCCGTGTTCCGATTGGGCTTCTTCAATTTCTATATGTCGGCCGGGATCTGCTGCGGGGCGATCGCGCTGGTCTGGCAGAACCGTCCCCGCGCGCGCTGGCTCGCCATTCCGGTGCTGCTGATCGCAGCGGTTGCGCATTTCTTGCCGTGTCTGTGGGCCACGGCCGTGATCGTCTACGTCCTGGCGGCTCGCCGCTTGACGCCGGTGCAGCTCCGCTGGCTGGCGGGCGTCGCTCTGGCTGGCATCGTGAGCCTGACGGTTTTGCTGGCAACCAGCGTCCGAACCGTTTGGGAGTTCGGCTTGCCGGTCCCTTCCTCCTTCGGAGTCGATCAAGTGATGAACTTCAGCTCGAAGGACGTATTCGTCGCGGCGGGTCTTCTGGGCTGCTGGATTATGCTCCTGGCCCGCCGCTTCAAAATGCAGCCCCGGCCGATCGAGGACGTGGCGTTTCAACTGTGGGTCTTGACTGGCACAACCTGCCTGCTCGCGCCGAAAGTCATCTGGCTGCCGTTCTACGCGGGCGGCTTGACATTCATCCTGGCCCGGCTTTCTCTGCTCTCCGGCATTTTGTTTTGCGCCGCGATCGCGCGCGTGCCCGTGAAGCGTCTCGAGAAAGCCGTTCATTTTTCGGTGCTGGGCCTGTTCCTGCTGTTCTCCTATGCCGATGAGCGAGCGCTCAATTCCATGGAGCAGAAGGTCGCTCAGGCGGTGGCAGGCTTGCCGCCCGGCTCGCGCGTAGTCGCGACGCTGAAGGATTCCCGCCTGCTCATTCAGGCGCTGCAGCATATCGTGGATCGGCCCTGCATCGGGCGGTGTTTCGATTTCGTTAACTACGAGCCCGCCACCACGCAGTTCCGGTTGCGGGCCCGGCCGGACAATTCCTACGTCCTGGCGAATTACGCCGACCTGAGCGACCTCCAGGAAGAGAGGTTTGTTTTTCGGCGCACCGATGTGGACGTGTATCGGCTTTCGCCCTGCGGCGGCGCCACGCGGGACGTTTGCGTGACGCGGCTCAAGCCCGGCGAGCGTTTGTTCAGGGAGGACATCCAGGCTCTCGCCTCTGCGGCCTGGATCTGGTGAGTATGTTCCTTCTGTCGCGCTCCCCAGCCATTCATCAGCGCCCGGATCATGGGAATCGACCCGCTCAGGATCGCCTACCTGCGGATGAGCGCGGAAGCGGGCGCGTTGGCGCAACACAATATCAGCCAAGCCGGCGAAGCGCCGCGCGCGGTTCGAACCGATTTCCAACTGCTGCCCGGGTTCAATCCATTCGGCTGGGTGGCGCATGACCGTTACCGAACCTCGAGTCGCCGGCCCGGAATTGGAACGCCCGCGGATTGCACGCATCAGAAAACTCGCGCCCTATTTCCTCGCCGCGGTGCTGCTCTCGATCCCGTGCGTGTGGCAGCGGCACATCCAGGCCGCGGACTTGCCCAGTCATCTGTACAACGCCTGGCTGGCGAATCAGGCGGCGGCGGGCTTGCTCAAAGGCCTCTACGTCGTGCCGCAGTACACCAACGTGGTCTTCGATCTTATGCTGAGCTGGTTGCTCCAGAGCGGCAGCGTGGTTTTGGCCGAGCGGGTCGCGGTGTTGACGGCGGTGCAGATTTTCTTCTGGGGCTGCTTTGCGCTGGTTTCGGCCGCGGGCGGGCGGCCGGCCTGGCGCGCCGCTCCGATTCTCGTTTTGCTGACCTACGGCGCGATGTTCCGCATGGGCTTCTTCAACTTCTATATCTCGCTCGGGATCTGTTGCGCGGCCATCGGGCTGGTCTGGCAAAACCGCCCGCGGGCGCGCTGGCTGGCCGTTCCGCTGCTGCTGGCCGCCACTTTGGCGCACTACCTGCCGTGCCTGTGGGCGCTGGCCGTGATCGGCTACCTAATCGTCGCGCGCCGTCTAAAACCCTCGCGCCGCTGGTGGCTGCTGGCCGCGGGACTCGGAGGCATCGGCGCCCTGGCCGCTTTTCTAGCTCTGAAGATTCCCTCGAGCTGGAGCCCTGGGCCGCAGGTGTATTCAGCGTTCGGAGCTGACCAGGCGATGATCTTTAGCGCGAAAGGCGGAATCATCGTAGGGGGTCTTCTTGGTTGCTTTATTTGGCTCCTGGTCCGGCGCTTCGAAATGGAGCCGAGGCCGCTCGAGGACATTGCGTTTCATCTGTGGATCTTGATGGGTGCCGCCTCCCTGGCCATGCCCAAAGCGCTTTGGACGTCGTTCTACGCCGGCGGCTTGATCTTCATCACCGTCCGCCTTTCGTTGCTTGCGGCGATTATGTTTTGCGGCGCCATAGCGCGGGTTCCGGTCAAGCGCACGGTC
>DASQHQ010000012.1:0-113554 GCA_035632015.1 Bryobacteraceae bacterium | reverse complement strand
CCCTCGAACGCCGCGCGCCCCGTCAGCATCTCGTACAACACCGCGCCGAACGCGAAAATGTCCGATCGCGCGTCCGCCTCCTGCCCTTCGAGCTGCTCCGGCGACATATATTGCAGCGTGCCCAGAATGGTGTGCTCTTTGGTGAGCGCGATGGTCGCGGTCTGATCGCCCGCCGGTCCCGCCGGGCTTGCGATCTTCGCCAACCCGAAATCCAGCAGCTTCACGCCGCCCGCCTTCGTCACCAGAATGTTGGCCGGCTTCAGATCCCGATGCGTGATGCCCTTCTTGTGCGCCGCCTCCAGCGCCTCCGCGATCTGCGTGGCGTACTGGAGCGCCTGCTCGAGCGGCAGCGGCCCCGGCCTTTCTGGAGAAACCAGCGGCGCGCCCTCGATGTATTCCATCACCAGATAATTCGGCCCGACGTCGTAGAGTTGGCAGATGTGCGGATGATTCAGCGCCGCGACGGCCCGCGCCTCGCGCTCGAACCGTTCCGAGAATTGCTCGCCCGCCACCTTGATGGCCACGATGCGATCCAACCGCGTATCCCGCGCCTTGTACACCTCGCCCATCCCACCCGCGCCGATGAGCGCAAGGATCTCGTAGGGTCCTAAACGTTCTCCGGCCGCAATAGGCATAAAATCAGCGAGTTCATCAATTGTATATCGTGGCGCACGCACTCCTGCGTGCCGCCTTCGCACTCATGCGAACGCTTGGCCCCGGACCAGGCGTGCCGCGTCGATGAGCCTACGGCGCCGAGGTCGGCCCTTGCGTGAAAGTGCTGCTCATCAGGAGAATCTCGTACGGATTCCAGGTCGATAGAGTGTAGTACACCGTGACCGAGCCATCCGCGCTCTGGGTGAACCTATCCAGCAGATTCGGACTGTACGTGACGCCGGGATCGCTGCCGTAATCCACGGGCTTCCCGCTGGCGTCGTAGACCGTGATCAGGCTGCGGCCAATCTGGTCCCCGTCGCTGTGGAGAAGTTTCGAGCCCCAATAGTCGTCATCGGAAAACACCGGGATGGGATCGGTCCACGGCCCCCAAGGCGCGGTCGCGAACCGCGCTTGGATTCCCCTGGATTGGTTGTACATCAGGATGAATCTCTGCAGCGCGCTATTCCAAACCACGGAATGATTCCCGATCTGCACGCTCCCGGCCAGAAGCGGCGCGGCGTCCTTTTCGCTGTGCGACCACTGATTGCCGCCCGTGTAGTAAAACCACTTCGCGGTGCCGGCTTCGACATCCGAAAGCGCAAACGCCGCCAGGTACAGATTGCTCCGGTCGTATTGATAGGAGCTGCCGAAAACGAACACCACGCTCGCGGCGCTCCGTAGCTCGACGGATAGCCCGTCTTTCAGGCCAAGCGATCCCAGCGTCGCGGCATCCATCACCACCGGCGGGTTGAACATGAACTCGCCCGTGTCGCCGGCCTGAGGCGGCGGATTCTTGGGATCAGCCACCTGCGGATGAGTCGAAACGGTATAGAGCCGCGTGAACGTGGGCGGGTTCTTATCGCTCCACGACTCCGGATCTTGGTCGGACCGCGCCAGGATCGATTGCAGCGAAAAATGCGGGGTTCCGGTGGGAGTCGCTTGATACTTCGTGATGTAAAACATGTACAGCCGGTTGTTGGCGACCAGTCCCGCAGTCGGGACGCGGAACGGCCCTTCGCCTTCTCCCGCCTGCAACCCCGAGATCTGAATCGCCTGGAAGATGTGCTGGTTGGCTGGATGCGCCGGATTGGCAAAATAGTGCAGCGCCGGGCACGCGCCAAAATCCACGCTCGGGTTGGTGTTGCCCTGCGCCAGTTGCTGCGCGACGTCGCCAATATAGTGGCATTGGCTCAGATCCAAGTTGGGGACGAATGCGATGCTGTCATCAGCCCCGTACGGTGGGACCGCGGCGGATTGGAAATATTTGCCGCTGCTCTGGTACGCGCCAAATGTGTCGCCGAACAGGAACAAAGTCTTGTCCGGTAGAGTCACGGGGTAACCCAGGTCTGTGCCCACTACGCCTGAGGTGCTGAGCGTTTGACTGTTGGTCAATGTCTCGAAATATGTCCCGTATGCCGAAATCTGAAAGTTTTCGCCATTGAGCTGGATCAGCGGCGTGGTGCTCTCGGGAACGTACTCGATCGCCCCCGGCGCCGGACCCTGGAACAAGCTGAGATCGATCGCGTCGCTCATCGCAGCATAACCGGCCGAGTTCGGATGGACGCCGTCGAAGCAGCTCCATTGCCGCGGGATCTCCACCGCGCCGGTTGCGCTGTTGACCGGCCCTGCCAGCAGCGAATCGAAGTCGATCACGCCATCGAAGTTCGCCTGGTTGAGGATCCAGGCGTTAACCGTCATGCGCTCTTGTTCCATGCTGCTGGTCCACGCGGGGGCTCCACCGCGCGGGATGATCGTCACGCCGATGATCTTCAGACCCTGCGCGTGCACGCGATCGATCACCTGCTGGTCAGCCGCTATTACGGTCGCGGCCGTTGCGCCGCCTGCGAGGTCGTTGGTCCCTTCCAGGAAGATGACATGCGTGGCGCCCTCGCGGCCCAACACGTCGTTGTCCAAACGGGCCAGCCCCGGTTGACTTCCTCCCGTGACCAGGCGGTTGCCGGCGATCCCCTCATCGGCCACGGCTCTCGATTGTGGCGCCGGCCCTCCGGCCAACTGCGCAGCGAGCAAATCAGTCCAGCGATTGTAGAGGTCCGGAATCACCATACCGTTGCCGGACCCGTTATCCGTGCGTGTACTGCACTCTCCGTCCGTAATGGAATCGCCAAACGCCACGATGGTTCCGATCGACTCCGACTCGACGTCCAGTGCGGCCACCCAATAAAACGGAAATGTGGGGCCGCTTTTCGCCCCGGTGTCCCCGTTCGGAATGAGGCTGTAGGCGCTGTCGCTCTCATCGGAGGCGGAAGTGCCGGTCGTTGCGAAATAATTGGTCACCAGCCCCAGAGCGTGCGCGCTGATATCCGACGAGGAGGCCACGTCCAGGCTCACCGCATAGGTCTGCAACGCCGTCACGGCAAACGGCGCCGGATCGCTGTACACGCCTCCTCCCGGCGGCACCGTCACGCCGGGGTCTCCATGAAACGTGAGTTGAGTGTTGGACCCGGACACCAACGCCGCGCCCGCTTGCACCTGGCCGATCCAGGCGTTTGAAAAAACCACTGGAGATTGTCCCGCGGTGTTCTCGAGTCTGACGCGCACGGCCGTGCCCGAGATGGTCGGTCTGACGATCATGCGAACGCTGGTTCCGCTCATCGGGACCGCCAGTCGCTCTCCTTGCGGGGCGCTCCACGCCGAGAACCACTGAAGTGCTGGGTCTGCGAACAGCGCCGAACCGGCCAACATAAGCAGCACCAGGAATCGCATACACGCTCCCATTTTGTGGGACTTGATCGCAGCCGCGGGACACCACGCCCAGCATCCCTGTGGGGCGATTATAACTCGGAACGCCTGGATTCTTGCCAGTCTTCTCGGTACCGGCCTTGTCGTTTGGTACCAGTGGCGCGTCGATCCGTCCAAAAATTGACCGCGGTCGCCCGCCACCTTGACGGCCACGCTACGATCCAACCGCGTGATCCCGAGCGCACCTCGCCCATGCCGCCCGCTCCGGTAAGCGCCAAGATCCCGTTAAGGCCGAGATGCTCGCCTGCACCGCGTCCTACGAGCCGTGCCCCTTCCAGATCTGCAAGCCCGGAATGTCGCTGAAATCAGCCGTGTTCAGCGTCCACAACGCGGCGTCCTTGACCACCGCGCAGGCCGCGATGGCCAGATCCAGCTCGCGGCCCCGAGGCCGCCGCACGGTGCGATACAATCGCGCGCTCGCCAGGGCTTCCTCGGCGCCGAATGGAAGCGCGGACACGCTGGGCCACAGCGCTTCTTGCGCCGCGAGTTCTTCAGCCAGACGTGGCCCGCGCAGCCACTCATACAGCACCAGCGACGGCAGCACCAGCCGCTCGCCTTGTTCGATCGCCGCGCGCATGGCCGCAGCCGATCGCCGCGGTCCGGTTAAGCTGTCGACCAGCACTGAAGTGTCCACCACAATCATGCACGTTTCCCGGCCCGGCTTTTTCGCCCGCCCGCGCGCCGCGCCCGCCGCAGCCCAGCCAGTTCCCGCTCCACGTCCGCCAAGGGCCGAGGCGGAATCTTGGGCAGCAGTTCGTCGAAGGCGCGCAAGGTCCGGACGCGCTCCTGCTCGCTGAGCTTTCCGATCCGCTCATAGAAGTCCTGAATGGCCTCCCGAACCACCGCGCTTTGCGGTTTGGCCAGCCTTTGCGCGGCGTTGCGGAGCCTGCGGATGGTGGCCGCGTCGAGCGTAAAGGTGACTTTGCTCGTTGCCATACCAACACCATACTACCATACCAGTTCCGAGCGCCCAAATCACTTGCCGCAAGAAGCGCTCCGGGAATTGCTCGCCCGCCAGCTTGATAGCCTCGATGCAATCCAGGCGCGTATCCCGCGCTTGTACACCTCGCCCATCCCGAGGACGCCGATCGGCGCAAAGATCTCATAGCGCCCCAGTCGAGTTCCCGCCGGGAGCCGCACGGCGGTTTGAACGATTTTATCCAAACTGGCGGCGGGTCGTCGCCCGAGAAATGGCAAATCAATTGCCCCTACCAGGAACCATCCGGCAGGAAGGCAATCCAGCATGTCCACGACGCTGACTATGCTGCGAACAGTTTGCTGCGAGGGTTACAAGACCTACGGCAAAAGATGCTCTCTCTGTTCCCACCGCCCTGAGAACCGAGAAGCTCTTGAAAACTATAAAAATGCCGCCCGCAGCTTTCGCTCCGCCAGGCCGGATCAGCTTGTGAGACGAGCGAGTTCAGCGGTATGCATCCTACGTCGGCTCACCTGGTATTGCCGGCCAGCCTCGCTTGCGGTTCCCCAACCGACCTGGTTCATACGCCCAATCCTCAATCCCACACCCAATAAGTCCCTACCCCGCCGATGACGGCCTCCGCCCCGGAATTCTTCCCACTCCCTCAACCACTTCCCCACAGCATGCCCGACCCACCCGCTCCCGCCGCGCTACGCTCGAAGCGAATTCCATGCCGTCGCGTCTCCCCATCAAGGACCAAGCGCTGGCCCTCCTCTATCACGCCCGCAATGCCACTCTCTTCTTTTCGAACGACGGCGAGCCTTGCGCCAGCGTCCCCACTCTCCTCGACGCCCGCCACGTGTACCCGCTCCGTTCCGCCGCCTTCCGCGACTGGGTCACCGCCAACTTCTATAAGGAATACGAAATCGCGCCGTCCCTCTCTGCCTATCGCGCCGCGCTCCGAACGCTGGAAGCCCGCGCCCATTACAGCGACATGCCGGCCCAAAAATTCGACGTCCGCCTCGGTTTCCTCGGCGATCCTTTTGCGCCTTCGAAAATCCTCCTCGATCTCGCCAACGAGGCCGGCGAAGTTCTAGAAATCAACTCTCACGGCTGGCGTGTCTCCGCCAATCTGCGCCACTGCTTCCGCCAGTCGTCTGCCAGACTGGCACTGCCTCCTCCTGAGCAGTCCGCGAACCCGCTCGACCATTTCGCCGCGCTCTTCCGCCTCACCGCCGCCGATCGCGCCCGCACCCTCGCCTGGCTCCTCGCCGCCCTGCGCCCCGTGGCCCCCTATCCCGTGCTGGTGGTCCGTGGCCCCGCGGTCAGCGGAAAATCCTGCTTGGTGCGCGCCCTGCGCGCTTTGATCGATCCTTCCGCCGCTCCCTTGCGCCGCCTCCCGCCCCGCGATCACGACCTGCTCGAATCCGCGCGTCAGAACTGGATGCTGACCTTCGATCACGTGCACCGTGCCGCTCCCAAAATCGCCGACGCGCTCTGTGCTGTTTCGTCCGGCGACGCGCTCGAAATCCCGCAGCCCGATTTCCGCGATCCGCTGCTCTTCCAGATCGCGCGCCCGGTGGCCCTGATCGCGCCCAGCGACGAAACACAGCCCCCCTGGACCCCACCCCGCGCCCTCAGCAACCGCACCCTCGCCATCCAGCTCGCACCCCTTCCCGCTCTGCGTCCCGAAGCCGCGCTGTGGTCCCAATTTGAAGCCCTGCGTCCGCCCTTGCTGGGCGCGCTCGCCGATGCCGTCGTCACCGCGCTCCAGCGAGTACGCGACATCGACCTCGGCAACGTCGCCCGCTTTCCCGACTGCGCCGCCTGGACCGCCGCCGCCGCACCCGCCCTCAGCCTCACCGAACGCGACGTCGTCGGCGCTCTCACCGATCCCGACGCAGTCTGGATCGGCGCCGATCCTCTGCGGGACGCCATTTACACATTGCTCCGGCCCAACTCCGTCTGGACCGGCGACGCCACCGCGCTGCTCCACCAGCTTCGCTCCATCGTCCCTCTCGCCAATCTGCCCCCCACGCCCAAAGCTCTTTCCCAGGCCCTTCCCGGAATCGCCGGCATCCACGTTGCGAAAGCCAGGGGAGCCCAGGGACACCGCACGCTGGCCATCACCAGAACCGCCGCGCCCGCTCGACAAACCGCCGCCGGAGATGTGTCGCCGCTAGGGCCGTCACTGTGACGCACGCTGAATTGAATTTCATTAAAAAAATCGCACCGCCCCGCACAAACACCCCCGGTTTGCGTCACCTGGCCGTGGCGCACGCACTCGTGCGTGCCGCGTTCACACCGTGTGAACGCCCGGCGATGCAGTTCCCACCCCCCACCCCCCCGATCGCTACACTGGAAGACGAACCGGCAAACTGGAACCAAGATGCGAGCGGCCACCTGCTTCGCCCTCCTCACCACCTGCCTGCTCGCGCAGCCGCGCGACGAAACGCCCGCGCCATCCGATCCCGGCCGCGTCACCGCGCGCCGCCTCAATCGCTACGAGTACAACAACACCATTCGCGACCTCCTCGCGGTCGATTTTCAGCCCGCCGCCGATTTCCCCGCCGACGATTCCGGCTACGGCTTCGACAACATCGGCGACGTCCTCTCCCTCTCGCCGGTCCTGATGGAGAAATACCTCGCCGCCGCGGAAAAAATCGCGCAGTTCGCCGCCGAGCCTGTCCCCCTCCCCAAGCCCACCATCCAGCGCCACGGCCGCGGCGAGAACCGCGCTGCCGGCCGAGCCGCCGAGTTGATCGTCTCCCACCGTTTCCCGGCCGAGGGCGACTACAACTTCGTCATCAACGTGAGCGGCCGGCCCGATCCGCTGCGTGTCCGCTTCTCCATCGACGGCGCGCCGCTTCCCATCGCGAAGCTCCAACCGGACGTCGAAGACCACGGCGTAGCCGAAATGCAGTTGCATGTCCGCTCCGGCGAGTACACCCTTCGCGCCGAATTGATTCCCGATGGCCCGCCCGCGCCCGATCCCGACTTCGAAGATGGCCAGAGCCCCAGGCCGCTCGCCGAACCCGCCGTCGCCTACATCGAAGTGCGCGGTCCCTACCATCCACTGCAGCCCTCCCGCTCGGAAAGCTACGCGCGCGTCTTCCCCTGTGGCCACGCGCCCGGCCACCACTCGCTCGAATGCGTTCGCACCAGTCTCGCCACGCTCGCCCGCCGCGCCTACCGCCGGCCCGTCACCGGGCAGGAAGTCGACTCCCTCGTTCGCCTGGTCCAATCCGCGCGCCAGCAGGGCGACGCTTTCGACCGAGGCATGCAGGTCGCGATCACCGCCCTCCTGGTTTCCCCGCATTTCCTCTTCCGCATCGAGCGCGATCCCAATCCGTCCGACCCTCTCGCCACCCACCAGATCACCGATTTCGAACTCGCCACGCGCCTCTCCTATTTCTTGTGGAGCAGCATGCCTGACGACGAGCTGTTTCGCGCCGCCTCCGACCACAGCCTCCGCCAATCGAAAATCCTGCGGGCCCAGATCCAGCGCATGCTGGCCGACCGCAAGGCCAAAGCGCTGGTAGAAAACTTCGCCGGCCAGTGGCTCCAGCTTCGCAACCTCGACACTCTCAAGCCCGATCCCGATCGCTTCCCCGCGTTCGACGGCCGCCTGCGCCGCGACCTGCAGCGCGAGTCGCAGCTCTTCTTTGAATCCATCCTCCGCGATGACCGCAGCATCCTCGAATTCCTGGACGTCGATTACACCTTCCTGAACGAGCGCCTGGCCGATTTCTACGGCATCCCCGCCGTGCGCGGTGCGGAATTCCGCCGCGTCACCTTGCCGCCCGGTTCCCATCGCGGCGGCATCCTTACGCAAGCCGCCATCCTGGCGGTCTCGTCTTATCCCACCCGCACATCCCCGGTGATCCGCGGCAAGTGGATTCTCGAAAACATACTCGATACTCCTCCGCCTCCTCCGCCCCCCAATGTTCCCAATTTGGACGAGAAGGCCATCGGCAAGACCGCCAGCCTGCGCACCCAGCTCGAGCAGCATCGCGCCAATCCGGTTTGCCGCGGCTGCCACGCGCGTATGGACGTGCTCGGCTTCGGCCTCGAAAACTACGACGCCATCGGCCGCTGGCGGACTCACGATGGCGGATTCCCCATCGACGCCTCCGGCAAGTTGCCCAACGGCCAGAGCTTCAGCGGCCCCGAAGCTCTCAAGCAGCTTCTGGTCTCCGATAAAGATGCTTTCGCGCGCTGCCTGACGGATAAACTGCTGACCTACGCGTTAGGCCGCGGCTTGGAAGACTACGACCAGCCCGCGGTAGAATCAATCGTGCGCGCAACGGCTGCCGAAGGCTACAAGTTCCGGGCGCTGGTCGAGCAGATCGTGTCCAGCCGCCCGTTCCAGATGCGCCGTGGGGAGGCCGGCCATCCGTGATCGTCACCGGCAAACATCTCTCCCGCCGCACGCTGCTCCGCGGAATCGGAACCGCCATCGCCCTGCCCATGCTGGACTGCATGACGCCCGCCTTCGCCGCTCCCAGCCGCGCCGCCAAATCTCCCATGCGTCTCGCGTTTGCTTACGTCCCGAACGGCGTCATGATGAACGACTGGACTCCGGCGCTGGAAGGCGCCGAGTTCGAATTTCCGCGCATCCTGCGCCCGCTCGAGCCGCTTCGCGAGCACGTCCTGGTGCTCTCCGGCCTGGCGCAGCACAATGGCGATCCGCTCGGCGACGGTCCCGGCGATCACGCCCGCGCCGCCTCCACGTTCCTCACCGGTTCGCATCCCAAAAAGACCGCGGGCGCCGATATTCACGTCGGCGTTTCCGTCGACCAGGTCGCTGCCCAGCACATCGGCCACGCCACGCGCTTTGCCTCTCTCGAGCTCGGCTGCGACGACGGGCGCATCACCGGCAACTGCGATTCCGGATATTCCTGCGCGTACTCCAACAGCATCTCCTGGCGCACTCCTTCCATGCCCTTGCCGCCTGAGGTAAACCCGCGTGCCGTCTTCGAGCGTTTGTTCGGGGCTGAACCCGAAACTCCGGAAGCCCGTGCCCGGCGCCGGCGCACCGAAAAAAGCATCCTCGATTTTGTGTTCGACGATGCCAGCCGCCTTACTGGCCAGCTTGGTCCCACCGATCGCCGCAAGATGGATGAGTATCTTTCAGCGGTCCGCGAAATCGAGCGCCGCATCCAGATGGCCGAGAAAGACGATCGCCAGATCGTCCCTTCCATCGATAAGCCCGACGGCGTCCCCGCCGCTTACGCCGATTACGCCCGCTTGCTGTTCGATCTTCTGCTGCTGGCGTTCCAGACCGATCAGACGCGCATCGCCACCTATATGCTGGGCCGCGAAGGCAGCACTCGCACCTACCGCGAAATCGGAATCGCCGACGCCCATCATCCGCTCACGCATCATCGCGGCAACCCGGAATGGATCGAAAAGATTACGCGCATCAACACCTATCACGTCGAGCAGCTTGCCTACTTTTTGGGAAAACTCAATTCAACCCAGGACGGCGACGGCACGCTGCTGGATCACACGCTGGTCGTTTACGGCAGCGGCTTGAGCGACGGCAATCGCCATCTGCACGACGATCTGCCGCTGCTGGTGGCCGGCGGCGGAATGGGCCGCGGCCACATCCGCTATCCCCACGCCACCCCGATGAATAACCTGCACCTGGCATTGCTCGACCGCGCCGGAGTTAAGGTCGAATCGCTCGGCGACAGCCAGTCGGAACTCGATCACCTCCCGGCGTCGTCCTAGAACTAGCGGCCCATCAGCGCTTTGCTTGCGGCATCGGGTCAGCCCGTCGGCGGGCAATGGCACAGTGGAAGAAGAAGAGCTACTGTGCGTTCCGCGTGGCGCACGCACTCGTGCGTGCCGCGTTTGCACTCATGCGAACGCCGGGCCAATCACCTTCGCTCGTACCGGCCCATGTACTCCGCTCTACCGATGACATGCCCCTTAATCGCCCGATCCAACTGGGCGCGCGATGCGCCTGGCTTCAAATCCAGCTTCGCGACATCCAGCGCCAGCAACCGGAAGGAATAGCGGTGCGGTCCATGCCCCTTGGGCGGGCAAGGCCCGTTGTAGCCCGGGTTTCCGAAATCATTGGCCCCGCTTTCACCGAGCTTACCCGGCTTGAATCCCTGCGCAATCGCATGCACGGCCGCAGGAACATTGAAAAGCAGCCAGTGATTCCAAATGCCACCCGGCGCATCCGGATCGTCCACGATCAGGGCGAAGCTTTTCGCCTCGTTCGGCGCACCGGACCATTCGATCGCCGGCGAGAGATCCGCGCCTTCGCAGGTGTGCAGCGCCGGAATCGCTCCGCCTTCCGGAAACGCAGCAATAATCAGTCGCATGGCCACGGCGAGAAACATTACTTGACGGCGCTCTTGGCGCGATCCATGTATTTTAGCGTGTTCATATCCAGACGAATCGCGTCGCCGGTCTTGATGAACTGCGGCACCATGACTTCGACGCCGTTATCTAAAATCGCGGTCTTCCAGGTGCTGTCCTGTTGCTGATGAACCGGCGCTGTCGTGTCCGCGATGCGCACTTCCAAGAACTCCGGAAACAAAACGCTGATCGGCGCGCCGTCCACCAGTTCCACCGGCACGTTCATGCCCTCTTTCAGGAAGCGCGCGTGATCGCCGATGACCGAAGCCGGAATGGCAATTTGCTCGTACGTTTCCGGGTGCATGAAATTGCAGCCGTCCGCATCGGCATACAGAAATTCCATCGTCTGTCGCTCCACTGGCAGGTCCTCGAACTTCAGCTCCGCGCGGAAGCTGTGCTCCCAGGTGGTTCCGGTTTCCAGGTTCTTCAGCCGCGTGTGCGTGACGCCGCCCATTTTTCCTTGCCCCGGATGATAGTCGGCGATGAGGATTTTGTAGATGTGGCCTTCGTGCCGGATGACCATGCCGGCCCGAAGCTGCGAGGCCGTGATCATACTGGACCTCCTGAGGCCCAGCATAGCGCGTCACACGCTCAGCAGGTGAGCTTCCACGCGGGCCTGATTCAAGCGCGACATCGCCAGGCAATACCATCCAAGCTGCCGCTCATAGCGTGCACGGTTCGCCGCAAGATCCGCGTCGGTCTTGAAGTCGATGATGTGCCAGCGGCCCTCGGCCTCGAACGCCAGGTCGATCACGCCTTCCAGCACCTTCGAGGCGTCGAGTTTCAGCAGCACCGGGAATTCGCGGCGCACGCGCTCCGCTTTTCTGGCTCGCTCGATCAGCGGGTGACGCAAAGCCGCCAGCGCCGCGGCGCTCGAGTGTTTCACTTCTTCCGGCGTCGCTGCGAGCAGCCGGCCATGAACCTCCGCCAGGGCTTCCAGCGCAGCGCGATCGGCATTGAGCGGGGCATCGCGCAATATGGTGTGGACCAATGTCCCGAAACGAGGGCCGGCCGGGCGATCCGCGGGCTTTTCGACCGATTCGACCGCCACTATAATCTCGAAGCCTTCCGGCCCTTCGGCGGGCAGGCCCGCTCGGCCCACGCCCGGTACCGGGCCGGTGTCCGGCGCTTGGGCTGCTTCGGTCGCGGTGAAGATGTCGAACTGTTTCACTTGTGCCTTCGCAGTCACGTCGTCGCGCCTGGTCTCCCAGAGCCGGAACGCCTGCCGGCTGGGAGATTCGCCCGCGCCATCGGGAGCGGTGAGAATCTCTTCCTGCCGCAGTCCGAAATTAGCCGGTGCAGTCAGGTTCAATGCGTGCGGGTCCCACCAAACCACCGCATGCGTTCCCTCGCGCGTCGAAAGCAATCCGGGCCGGACCGACGGTTCATCGGAGCAGAAAAACGGCCGGTCGATTATGGACGCTTCGCCAAACTTCGGGCAGCCGGCCGCGCGCTTGGAGTTGCGATACAGCTCAGGTGCGGGATAAATGGCTTTGTTCAGCGGAGCGACCCAGCCCTCGAACTCTTCATCGCCGACTGCCGGAACCACCAGCAGGTCGCGGGCGCGCGTGGCGGCGACGTAGGCCACGCGCACGCCTTCGGCGCGTTCGCGCAAACGCTCTTGGGCTTCGTTATCGCGCAGCTCCCACGGCGCGCAGCGCAGCAGGCGCGTGGCGCACAGCCGTTGCCGTGCGTCCACGTAGCGGTCCGGATCGCCGGCTGCGATGTTGGCGGTGATGTCGGCCAGAATCACCACCGGAAATTCCAGCCCTTTGGCCGAATGGACCGTCATCAGCCGCACGCCCTCGGCTCCTTCTTCGAGCACCGGCGCTTCGGCCGATTCGGCTTTCTCGGCTTGCGACTCCAGCTCCTCGACGAAGCCGCGAAACGAAATGCCGCCCGCCAGCTCGAAGCTGCGCGCGAGATCCGCGACGCGATAGACGTTGGCGAGCACCTGGTGGCCGGCCGGCCGAAGAGCGAAGCCCGCATGCGCGCGCGTGGCTTCGAGCAGCCAGTTGACCGTGTCGGCGATGGGCCGGCGGTTGCGGCCGCGATGCAGCTCAGCCAGCAGCTTCAGGGCATCGGCGATCATCGCGAAATCCGGCGACAGATCTTCCGGCAGCGGACGAAACGGATGCAGCCGGCCGATCTCGTGACAGAAGCGCAGCAGCAGATTGTCGGGAATCGCGAACAGCGAGCCCTTGAGCGCCGCAAAGACCGACAGGTCGTCGTCGGGCCATTCGATGGCATTCAGCGCGGCCCGGATGGTTTCCACTTCTTCGCGTCCATGAAACGATTTCGAGCCGACCAGGAGATGCGGGATCTCGCGGGCTTCGAGACCGCGCACATAGTCGCGAGTAATATCGGCGCCGAGATTAGTGAAGCGGCGAAAGAGAATGCAGATATGCCGGTGCGAGAGCGGCAGATGCTGCACGGAATTTTCCGGGTCCCGAACCTTCCAGCCGCTTTCCTTGACCAGCCATTCGACCAACGCAACGATCGCGCCCGGAAGACACTCGTTGATCGCAGCCTTCGAGATGCGCGCGCTACCGTAGGGCCGCGGGACGGGCAGAACAACGACGTTGGGTTGGCCTTCAATCGGCGCTGCGTCGCCATGGAGCGGTGCGTAGGCAGCCTGGCCGGCTGCGGCGTCGTCCTGCATTTCGGAATGGAAGGCGGCGTTCACGCACTCCTGAATCGGCCGCAGCGCCCGAAAGCTGGTGGTGAGCTGCACGATGCCGACGCCGCGCGCGGCGAGCTTCTCGCGAATGTCCCGATACAGGACCACATCGGCGCGGCGGAATTTGTAGATGGATTGCTTCGGATCGCCGACCACAAAAAGCTTTCCGGGCTTGGGAGTCGCCGCCATCCAGTCGGACTGCGCGGGATCGGCGGAAGCGAGCAGCAGCAGGATCTCGGCTTGCAGCGGATCGGTGTCTTGAAACTCGTCGATGAAGATGTGAGTGAAGCGCTCCTGAAGATAGCAGCGAACTTCCGCGTTGTCGCGCACCAGGTCGCGCGCCAGCAGCAGCAAATCGACGAAATCGAGTCTGCCGGCGCGGCGCTTGAGCGCGTCGTAGCGTTCCACCAACTCCCACATGTCATCGCGCAGGCTGGCGGCCAGATCGGCGTCGGCGGCCTGCTGGAAAGCTTCCAGATTGGCGATCAGAGTTTCCCGCGCGGCGAGTACCTGCTCGCGCGGCACATTTTCCGCGAAAAAGCCGGATCCTTTTCTCGTGTTCCTCTTCAGATCGCGCAGCAACTTACCGAGCAGGCTCTCGAGCGTGTCATAATCGCGTGCGCGCGCCGTGGCTTCCGCGCGTTGGATCCAGGTGACCAGCGCCTGAGCGGGGCGAAGCGATTGCACCAGGTTGTCCCCAGGCCGGCAGCAGCGCGAGGCGGCCCCGGCAATCAAGTGGACTTGCTCGACCAGCACATCAATTTGGGTGTTGCGGTCGAAAGCGACGTGCCGCCACGGCGTGGGATGGTCGCGCCATTCGATCAGTTTCCATCCGGCGTACTGAAGCTGTTCGATGGGCGGGCTATGGTCCCAGGATTCACGTCCAGCCAGGCGGAGAAGTGCGCGGCGGATTGCAGCGGCGCCTTGCCCCAGCTTTTCCTGGAACCAGGCGCGGAAGGCCCGCTCGTAAATGCGTGCGGCCTGCGGTTCGGAAAGTTCTTCAAAGGCCGGATCGACTACCGCTTCGACCGGGCGCTCGCGCAGCATCTGGGCGCAAAAGGAGTGGATGGTGCCGATGCAGGCTTCTTCCAGGTGTTCGAGGGCGTTCTCGATGAAGGTGCCTTCGCTGGAGGTCGCGGCGCGGTCGCGGGCGAGATCGAGTTCCTGGCGCAGGCGCAGTTTCAGCTCGCCGGCGGCCTTGTTGGTGAAAGTGACGGCGACGATGTGGTCGATGGTAGTTGCGCCGCTCGCCAGGACGCTGACGATGCGGGCGATCAGTTCCGTGGTTTTGCCGGTGCCGGCGGATGCCTCCACCAGCAGGCTCTCGGCGAGCGAAGTGCGAATCCGGTCGCGCGCCGCCTGATCGTCGAGCCGGGTTTCGAGTGAAGGCGTCATGGCAGGTTCCGGATTTCGATCAGCGGTTCCAGCCGGTCGGCCTGTTTTCGTTTGGAGCGCAGCTCTTCATAGGGGCCGCAGACCGGACGGTAGTCGCACCAGGCGCAAGCGCCGTGCTGGGGAGCCGCAGGCAAGAATCCTTCTTCGATCGAGCGCCCGATGGTTTCAAGCACCCGCGCCAGGCGGTCGCGGGATTCCTGCGTGAGCGGAATGCCGATCTCGGAAAAATCGCCGCGCTGCGTGCAGAAGAACAAGTTGCCGGATTCGACGGGTTGCTTCAAGAGCCCTTCGGCCGCCAGCGCGTAGAGGAGCGGCTGGAGAATCGCGCCGCCGCCCACGTATTGCGGACGATTCTCCGGCGCTTTGCCGGTCTTGTGATCGACCACGCGAAGCGTGTTGCGGCCGGCGTGTTTCTCCACCAGGTCGATGGATCCGCGCAAGCGAATGCCGTTCAGGATGATGGCTTCTTCCTTCGTGCTGGCCGGGTCACGTTCGTCGTCCGGCGCGAGTCCGAAGGCGAATTCGAAGTGCGCGGGCACCCAGCCGGATTGCGCGGCGGCCACTTGCTTGATCCAACCGCGAAGGTCGGTGCGGAGGTCCTCCACTTCGCTTTTCCAGACGCGCGGAATGGCCGGCGCGAGCTTGTCTTCAAACTTTGCGCTGACGCGATCGAGCACCTGGTCGGCAAGATCCAGCGCTCCCGCTACGCGTTCAGGGGTGACTGGAAGCTTCTTCTTCCGGCTCAGCTCGCGGAACAATTCGAATTGAACGGAGTGGAAGAGCGCACCGCGCGTGAGCGGGTCCATTTGTTCCAGCGGGACTGAGGCTTCGCGCGGGCGGAATTGAAACATCGCGTGCAGCAGGAATCGATAAGGGCAAGCCGCGAAAAGTTGCAGCGAAGAGGGCGAGTAGCTGTGCGATGCGAATCCATAAGCGTGGAGAACGGCGAGCGTGGCAGAATCGGGATCGACGACGCCGTCGGCCTCGGACCAGCGGTTGCGCCAGCGGCGTCCGCGGCTGCGCAGCGATCGGGCGAGGTTCTGGTTGGTTTCCATCAAGTATCGCGCGCTGCCTTTGGCCTGGTCGCGCGGAAGCTTGAGCGAGGCCTGAAGTGAAGCCAGATCGTACTCGGCGGCATCGATGGCAACTTTGGGATCGCTGGGGGCGGGCCAGTCCAGACGGGACGGAGCGCTCTTGGCCGCACGCTTCTCGAATTCACGCAGCGACGGCAGCCGGCCCTCGGCGGCGCGCAGGACTTCGAGCGCATAGAAAGAAGGCACGCGGGGCCGGGCCTGTGCGACGTCCATGCGAGGGTAGGAAACGACGAAACGCTTGGCCGCGGAGGCGGCCGCGGAACGAAGCAGCATGCGCTCACGCGCGACGCGGTCGCTTTGCGTATCGAGCCGCGCGGCGAGCTGGGCGCGGTGTGCGTCGACCAATAGCGGATCTTCCAGAGCGCGGCGGGGGAACAGACCCTCGGCCAGGCCCGGCACCAGGACAACATCGAAGTTTCGGCCCCGTGTTTCCTCAATGGAGCCGACGAAGACGTGGCCGTAGCGGCGCTTGGGCGGCTCGGCGCGCAGCAGCCCAAGCTTTTCAGAAAGAACGTCGTAGACTTCATCAAGCGAAACGGGACCGACCTCGCTCATGGGCTGCAATTCGCTCAGGACCGAGAGCACCGGTTCGGGACGGCGGAGCGCGGTGCGGGCGAGGTCGTCGAGCGCTTCGAGCCACTGGCCCCAGGCAGCGGACCTGGGAAGCGAATCCAGGGCATCAATCACAGGCAGGGCAAAATGTTCCAGGCGTGCGAGCTGTTCGATGCGGCGTTCGATATGCGGGCGGTGCGATTGGTCTTCGCCGTCCAGGTCGCGGAGCTGGGCTTGGAATTCGGCGCGCAGGCCGCGGAGACGGCGCGCCCAGCGGTCGTGACCGCCGATGACGGCAGCGTCGACCAGCAGTTTTTCCCAGCCGATGGGCACCGAGAGTGTAGGTGCGTCCACGGCGGCTTCGACTTCCGCGGGCAGCGCAGCGGGATCGGACGAGCCGGGCGGCGGGGCGGGGAAGTTAGCGAGCACTTCATCGTCGGGCGGGACCCACAGCGGCGCGTGTTTTTGCGGCGCGCCGTTCTCATCGAGCGGGGGCACCTGGCCGAGCGACAAATACTCGGCGAAGCGGGAGGCCGAGCAGCCTTCGGCGGCGCAGGCGAGCAACGCCAGGAAGGCCCGGCCGGAGGGCTCGGGACGTACTGTGCCGCGGCTGAAATAACCGGGGATGGAGGCGCGGCGGAGAGCCTCTTCCACTAGCGGCTGGTATTGCTCGACATTGCGCAGCAGGATCGCCACGCGATCGAAGGGCGTTCCTTGCTGCGCGAGCGCGCGGATGCGGCGCGCGATCTCGATGCACTCCAGGCTTTCGCCCGGAGCGGAGAACAACAGCTCGGGATCGGGCGGCGCGGGGGGCGGCTGTTGGGGCGAAAAGAGCCAGGTGCGCACGCGGTCGAGCGTGGTGGCGGGCTTTTGGTCCAGGTCCTCGCCGGCGGTTTCGAGAATGGATTCAAGCGAGCGGACGGCGCGGTTCTCGCCTCCGATGGCTGTGGCCAGCACGGCTGGGGATTGGCGGGCCACGACGGCCAGGAGTTCTTCGTGGCGGCGTGACTCGATGGACGGATCCAGCAGCACCAGCGGCAGTCTTAAGAATCGATGCGCGCCGAGCGCAGCCTCTTCGGTAGCGAGTTGAAGAAGGATGGGAAGGTCGGCGAGCGATCGCTGATCGAGTTCCTGCTCGTAAAGCGCGAGCAGATGGGCGAGGTCCGCGCCGGGCAGTCCGGCGGAGGCGAGGTCATTCGTGCCGACCTGGTTGAGCCGCAGCTCGGCGAGGGTGCGAGCTACGGCGCGGGGGAACCCTGGAGTGAGTGCGACGGGAGAGAAGTAGGCGAGGCGCTGGGCGCGCTGGGCGGTGTGGACGATGCGCGCGGCCAGGGCTTCCATTCCGAGCTTGCTGATGGGGGCGAGCGAGCGGCGGCCCATCGGAAGCGCGGCGAGATTGGCGGCAAGCTGCGTGAGCGTGAGCGTGTGAACACCTTGGCAGCCATCGTGGCAGGCGGCCAGCGCGAGTTCGTTGGCGGCGGCGCGGGTGGGGCCGAGCACCAGGACTTCGGAGCCGTGGGCGTGGGTTTGGAGGAATGTGGCGGCGCGCTCGAGAAGCGATGCGGTGGAGCGCGATTGAAGCAGCGTGCGGGGGGCCACAGACAATTATAAGAGATACGCTGGAGACGCACGTGTTCCGACTCAGCGCGAGGCCTGGCGCCGACGGGCGTTCACACGAGTGTGAGCGCGGCACGCATAAGTGTGACGCATGAGTGCGTGCGCCACGGCTACTCGTGGCGGAGGGCGACTGAGGGGTCCGTTCGGGCGGCTTTGCGGGAGGGAATCCACGCGGCGGCGAGGGCGATCAACAGTAAAGCCGGGAACGCCAGGGCCAGGGTCCAGGGGTCGTGTTGGGGGACCTGAAACAGCAGAGTGCGGAGAGCGCTGGTGGCGAACAGGGAACCGGCCAGGCCTGCCAGTGCGCCAGCGAGAGTCCACAGCGCGGCGCGAGACAGGATCCAGCGGGCGACGGCGGCGGGCGTCGCGCCGAGCGCCATGCGGATGCCGATCTCCGGCGTGCGCTGTCCGACCAGGAACGCCATGACGCCGTAGAGACCGATGGCGGCGAGCAGCACGCCCATGCCGGCGAAGGTGGCCAGCAGCATCGCGTTGAAGCGCGGGCGTTGAGCGAGCTTGGAAAAGCGCTGCTCGAGCGTCGAGATGTTGACGGGAAGCTGGGGGTCGAGCGCCGCAAACTCGCGGGTGATCCAGCCCGATATGACGCGCGGATCCAGGGGAGTGCGCAGGATGACTCTACCGGATCGCCACCCGTCCGGACCACCCGGGTGTTCAAAAATTCCTTGCTCGGAGTATTTGCGTACGACGTAAAATTCGAGCGGTGGAGGTTCAGCCGGGCCTGCGTCCTTGACGTCGCATGCGACTCCCAGGACCATGTTGGAGGTGAGATATTGGAAGCGCTTGCCCACCGCGTCGCCGCCCGGGAATAGTTTGCGCGCGAGCGACTCACCGAGAACGATTCGCTCGTCGCCGGGGCCGCGATCGTTTTCAGAGAAGGCGCGGCCTGCCAGGATCGGGATTCCAAGCGCTTGGAAGTAGCCGGGCGTGACATAGCGCCAGGTGACCATGCCGCCGGTGCCTTCGGTAAATGGAGGCTGGCCTTCGACGCGCAGGGAAGCGAACGGGAGGGATCGCGTGGCGCCGAAGGGCGGCACCGAGTCGCTGATCGCGAGGGTGCTGATGCCGGGAATGTCGCGCATTCGCCGCTCCAGCTCCTCATAAAACTGGAACTGCCGGACCGGTTGGGAGTAGCGCTGCCGGCCCAAGACGAACTCAGCGGTGACGACGTGATCGGTGTTCAAGCCGAGCGAGGAGCTTTGCAGTTTCACCAGGCTTCGGAGCAGCATTCCGGCGCCGGTCAAAAGCACCAGCGACACGGCGATCTCGAGGGCGACTAGCGCTTCGCGCAACAGCATGCGATGGGAGCTGGTAGAGCGAGCGCCGATGAGGGATTCCGAGCCGGAGCGCTGGAAGGCCGGGGCTAATCCGAAAATCAAGGCAGAGAGGAGGGAAACGGCGAGAACAAAGAAGAGCACGCGCGTGTCGATGGAGGCTTGCTCGAGATGGGGAATGCCGTTAGGCGCGAGCGCAATGAACACGCGCAACAGCGCCCACGCCAGGGCGCAACCCAGGGCCCCACCGCAGGCGGACAACAGGACGGATTCGGTAAGCGTCTGGCGGATAAGGCGCGCCCGGCCGGCGCCGAGGGCGGCGCGAACCGCTATTTCCTTGCGCCGGTTGATGGAGCGCGCCAGCAAGAGATTGGCGATGTTCGCGCAGGCAATGAGCAAGACCGCAACGACGGATGCCAGCAGAACCCAGGCTGCCACGCGGGCGTCCTGCACCTGGCGGTCGCGCAGCGAGCGGATGCGGAAGGAAATTTCTTTCCGGAACCGCGGCGGTGCGGTTTCAAGCGCGTGCTCGAACAAGGGCTGAAGGGCCGCCCGGGCCTGCACGATACTGACGCCAGGCTTCAGTCGCGCGAAGACGCGGAGAGCGCGGCCAGCGTGTTCGGTGGCTTCATTCAGTGCTTCGGGAAAAACGAGGTCAGGCACAGCCATGGTGGGCAGTTCGAAGTCCGCGGGCAGGATGCCGACGATGGTGACGGGCGCGCCGTCGACAGAGAAAACGCGGCCTACGGTAGCCGGGTCGCGAGCGAACCGGCTTTGCCACAGGCCATAGCTCATCAAGGCGACACGGGCGGCGTTGCGGCGGTCCTCTTCCACGGTAAAATTGCGCCCGAGCAACGGAGTTATCCCGAGTGTGGGAAGAAAACTTGCTTCTACCTGGGCGCAGGCGAGGCGTATCGGGTTGACTTCGGAGAGGTCGCAACCGGCTTGGCCGGTGGTGAGCGCGGTGAAGGATGTGACGGATTCGAAGGGAGTCTGGTGGCGGCGGAGGTCGAAGTAATTTTCAGCAAAGAAGAACTCGTTGGTGTCAAGCGGAGCGAGCATGCCCACCGACACGAGCCGGTCCTCGTTCGCATAAGGGAGGCTGCGGAAGAGGATGCGATCGACCACGCTGAAGACCGCCGTGGTGGATCCGATGCCCAAGGCGGCCGCGAAAATGGCGGTCAACGCGAAGATGGGGCTGCGGGCCAAGCCGCGAGCGGCATAGCGGAGGTCTTGCAGCAGGCTCTCGAAAAACGTGTTGACATGCATACGGCGTACGTCCTCTGAGATGCGCGTGACGTTTCCGAACTGGCGGCGGGCGGAGGCCAGCGCCTGGTCTTCCGAGAGGCCGGCTTGGCGATTGAGTTGAGCGCGCTGTTCGAGGTGGAACGCAATTTCATCCTGCACGCCGGGCTCCTCGACGCTCCGGCTGCGCAAACGGCGCCACCAGCGCTTCATGCGAACCTCAGAAGTTTGCCGACGCCTTTGGCCAGCGAGGTCCAGTGTTGCTCGGCCTGCGAGAGACGTTTGCGTCCGGCCGGGGTAAGGCGGTAGTAGCGCGCGCGGCGGTGGTGGGCGGTGAGCTTCCACTCGGCGGACACCAGGCGGTCGCGCTCGAGCCGGTGCAGGGCGGGGTAGAGCGAGCCTTCTTCGACGTTCAGCAGGCCTTGGGAGGCATCCTGGATATGCACAGCGATGCCGAAGCCATGATTGGGGCCGCGGGCCAGCGTCTTAAGGATGAGGAGCGTCAGGGTGTTGGGGAGTTGGTCGGGGGTGGCCGGCATGGTTACCTAGAGGACTAGGGTAGCACACTCGGGGTTGCGTTCGCACGAGTGCGAACGCGGCACGCAGGATTGCGTGCGCCACGCACGGCTAGAGTTGGGCCAGGATTTGGCCTACGATGTCCTCGCAGTGGGCGATGTAGCGGGCGATCAGGTCGGACAGCGGGATCGGGTCGGCGATTCCAATGCGACAGGGGGTATTTAGTTTCGTCTCGGGGAATTGGGCCAGAACGTGGATCAGGAGACGATTCAGCGAGACCCACAAATCGACTGTGTCCGGCCAGGAGAAGGTGGCGTATTGCTGGGCCGTGACCCACTCGTCTTGCGGGGTGGAGAGTGCGACTAGCTTGGCGTCCGTGAGGACGCGCGCGAACCATTGCTGGTGGGCGGCGGCGCAGTCGATCAAATGGCCCAGAGCTTCTTTGCGGGTCCAAGGTTTGCGTTTGAGGCGCTGGTCGCCGTAGGCGTCCGAGTAAGCCGAGAGGTGCTCGACTGCGCCGTCGACTAACTGTCGCAGGCTGGCAATTGCGGGCAGTAGCGATGGTGCAGTGGCCTCAGCTAACGCCTCGTCGTGCCAGGCGCTCGAGCACTCGATGGGACGTTCCCGTGATGCAGAGGATCTGGCGGCGCCGGCCGCGACGATCTTGCGTACCGTGGCATATCGAATGCCATATGGCCGCAGGAGCTCGGCCGCTGAGCCATTGTTGATGCGCAGCAGGCCGAGGAGCAAGTGCTCGGAGTCGATGTTGGCGGCGTGCAGCTTTGCGGATTCTTCCGCGGCGTATGCGATCGCCTGGCGGCACTCGCGGCTGAGAGGAAGATCGATGGAAGCCGGGATGGGATGGGGTCCGGACTTGATCTCCTTGCGGATTGCTTCCACCTTATCCATGGACAGTTCCAGCTTCGCGGAAATGGATTTGTCTTCGCGCAGGAGGCCCAGCAGGACGTGTTCACTCTGGATAAATGGCGAACTGAAGGTACTGGCCTCGTAGCGCGCGAAGAAAATTACGCGGCGAGCGCGTTCAGTGAAACGGTCAAACACCGGGAGGTCCAACTGGCTTCTACCATGGTACTTCGCCGAGACGGGCCGCTACGGGAGATCACGGACTGACGGCTTCGCGGGCCATCAGTTGGCCGACGATCTCAAACAATTCCTCGGGCCGGATGGGTTTGGAGATGTAGGCGTCCATGCCGGCCTGGATGCATTTCTCGCGATCGCCCTGCATGGCGTGCGCGGTCATGGCGACGATGGGCACGCTTTTGGCGCCGGCTTTTTCGCGTTCGCGCAGCAGGCGCGTGGCTTCCAGTCCGTCCATTTCCGGCATCTGGACATCCATAAGAATGAGGTCGAAGGTGTGTTGCTGGCAGGCGGCGAGGGCGGCGCGGCCATCGCCGACCACGACCATTTGATGACCCTGGCTTTCCAGAAGACGGAGCACCAGGAGCTGGTTGACGCGATTGTCCTCGGCCAGCAGGATGCGAAGACCGCCCGACGCCGGCTTCGCGACGGAGGAAAGGGGGACAGTGCCGGGGCGCGACGCGGCATCGGGTTGCCCGCAGGGCGCGTAGCGAACCGTGAATGAGAAAGTGCTGCCTTGTCCGGGCGCGCTGGTGACGCTGATTGAGCCGCCCATGAGCTGAACCAGGCTGGAGGAGATGGCCAGGCCGAGGCCCGTTCCGCCGTATTTGCGGGTGATGGATCCATCGGCCTGGCGGAATGGCTCGAAGATCAATTTCTGCTGGCTCTCGGAAAGTCCGATGCCGGTGTCGGTCACGCTGAACCGGAGCAGGGAGCTGCCGGCGTGCTGTTCCTGGAGGCGCGCCTCGACGTGAATGGATCCTTGGGAGGTGAACTTGACGGCGTTGTTGATCAGGTTGAGCAGGACCTGGCGGAGGCGGTTGGGATCGCCCATCCAGTGGTCCGGAACCTCGGGCGCGACGGAGGCGGTAAGCGCCAGGCCTTTTTGGCGCGCCAGGAAATCCAGTGCGGTGACGGATTCTGAGAGGCAGCGCCGCAAGGAAAACGCAATCGATTCGAGCTCGAGGTGGCCGGCTTCGATCTTGGAGAAGTCCAGGATGTCGTTGAGCAGGGTGAGCAGGGAATCGGCGGAGGCCTTGGCGAGGTTGAGATATTCGCGCTGCTCCTCGGGCAACTCGGCGCCAAGCACCAGCCCCATCATGCCGAGCACGCCGTTCATGGGGGTGCGGATTTCGTGGCTCATGTTGGCGAGGAATTCGCTCTTGGCGCGGCTGGCCTCCTCGGCGCGGCGCTTGGCGTCGGCGAGCTCGGCGGTGCGGTCGCGGACCTTGCGGTCGAGGTCGGTGAGCAGGGCCTCGAGTTCGCCGTTGAGCCGCTCGCGGTCGGCCAGGGCAGCGCGCAACTGGCTATAAGACTCGTTGAGGCGTTCGGACATGCGATCGAAATCATTTACCAGTTGGAGGACCTCGGCGGGGGCTTGTGCGGGCAAGGGCATCTTGGGGTGAGAATCGCCCTGCATGCTGAAATCGCGCACGCGGTTTACCAAGAGCTCGAGCGGGGCGGTGGTGCTGGCGCCGATCAGGCGCGCGAACAGCAGCGAGAGGACGATGGCGCCGAGCAGCCACGCCACGGTGATGCCGTAATAGCGCTCGGTGGCGCGGTGAACTTCCGAAAGCGGCTGTTGGACCAGCACAAGCCATTGCGTGAGAGGGCAGATTTCCTGGCTGGCAAGATAGCGGACATGGCGCTGCTTGGAGTCGGTTTCGTCCAGCATGAAGGAGGCGGAAGCCGAGGACTGGATGGCCGCCTGCACCAGCGTCGAGTCGGCCAGGGACGCCAGCGTCGGGTAGGCGGCGTTGTTGGAGTAGATGACGCGGTTGTGCTGGTCCAGGATCAGGATGGTTGCGTCTTTGAGATTTCGGTAATTCTGGGCGAATTCCGCGAAGCGCGAGAGTCGAAGCGAGCCAGACAAGATGCCGAACAACTGGCCGCCGGCGGTGAAAACCGGCGCGGTGACGGACACGGTGGGCTGAAGGGCCGCGCGGCCCCAGAACACTTCGGAGATGACGGATTCGCGAGTGGCCATGGTCCGGACGAAGTATTCGCGGTCGCGCATGGTGGCGCTGGCGGGATAGGAAGACTGCCTGGGAGAAAGGATGTCGTGGCCGTCGGCGCTACGGCTGGGGCTGACGCCGATGGGCACGCCCTGATCGTCGGCGAGGGTCAGGGAGAGAAAGCCGGGATAAATGGCGTGGCTTTCCTCCATCCAGCGATTCAGGGTCTTGGTGTCGAAGCGTCCAGTGCCGGTGATGGAGTGAGAGAGCAGAAGCAGGGCGAGCTGGTGGCGGGTGACGTATTCCTCCAGGTTCTGGCGAATGGCGGCGGCGGCTTCCTGGAGGCGCTGGGTGGCTTCGGTCTGCTGGCGCTTGGCGTACACCTCGCCATTGACGATGTTGAGCACCAGCAGCGGCACGGTAGCCACCAGCAGGAAGCCATGCGTCAGGTAGACTCGCAGAGGTTGGCGCCCGGGGGCTTGCGCGGCGCGCGCATGCTTCTGCACCCAGGGGACGCTGACGAGCACCTCAGCGAGCATGACGTTCAACAGGCCGTTGACGGGATGTTTGATTACCATCACCCATCCGCTGGGCGAAGGGTAGTTGAGAAGGCCGATGTAGAGCAGGACCGCGAGGGGCGTTCCGAGGAGCACCCAATAGACGAGGTCGGCCAGGACGGCGAGGGTGCGGCGGCGGACCAGCCAGCCCACCGCCGGCGCTTCCAAAAGCAGGATCACGGCAGTTTCGGGATGGCGCCATACAATAGCTTCGGGGAGCACGGTGATCAACGCCGCGAGCGCGCCGTACAAGGGGCCGAAGAGCAGCGCGATGGCCAAGTAGAACACGCCGCCGAGCAGGAGCGTGGCGTCGGGGAAGATCGCAATGCGCGGCAGGTTGACCAGCAGGCCCAGAAGTCCGAAGACAAGCGCAGTGGACGAGGCTCGAACAGCGCGTCCTATGGGCATACCCAGGTTTTCGACCGAATGACTTTAGTACTTTAGCGGCCAAAGTGGGAGCGGGCGGCGCGCTGGGGCGGGCGGCTCCGGGGGCGGGATTCCGTGTCGTGGATTGGATACGCTGGTAAGTGATTCCAGATGGACGATAAGAAGATACTGACCAAGCTACGGGAGATTTGTTTATCGCTTCCCAAGACGAGTGAGACGACTACTTTCGGGCACCCGACTTTTCAAGTCGGGACCAAGACATTTACCGTGCTCGAAACCTACCAGGGCGTGCTCTCGATTTGCGTAAAAGTGGGCAAGAAGATGCAGCCGGTGTTTCTTCAGGACATCCGCTTTTACCGGACGCCGTACGTGGGGCAGCACGGCTGGGTGTCGTTGCGGGCGAACACGAAGCTGAACTGGAAGGAGATCGACCAACTGGTGCGTGGCAGTTACGAACTGGTGAGTGCGAAGAAGAGGCGGCGGTGAACGCGCTGCGGGTCAGCCGGCGGATCGCGGTTGCAAGCATCCTGGTGAGCGGCGGGCTGGCGGCGGTGAAGATCACGGTGGGGCTGCGGGCGCATTCGGCGGCAGTGCTTTCCGACGGCTTCGAGTCAGCCGGCGATGTGCTGGCGTCCGGCCTGGTGCTTTTGGGGCTGGTGCTGGCGGCCAAGCCGCCGGACGCACAACATCCTTACGGCCATGGGCGCATGGAGACGCTGAGCGCGCTGGTGGTGGGGTTGATGCTGGTGGTTTCCGGGTCGCTGATTTCCGCGCGGTCGCTGGAGAATGCTTTCGAGCCGCGACATGCGCCAGCGGCCTACGCGCTGTGGGCGGTGCTGGCTTCGATCCTTATTAAGAGTTTTTCGAGCGTGACCAAGCGGCGCTATGCCCGGCGGATTCACAGTTCGGCGCTGAGGGCGGACGCCTGGAACGATGCGGTGGACGTGCTGTCGGGGACGACGGCGTTGATCGGGCTGGGACTGACGCTGTGGAATCCGGCCGAGTTTGCCGCGGCGGATCACCTGGGAGGTGCGGCGGTGGGGGTGATCGTGATCTTTCTGGGCGTGCGGGTGGTGCGCGACACGACGCTGCAGTTGATGGACACCATGCCGGACGCCGAATCGATGGATCGGATCCGCAGCGTGGCGCTGAGCGTGCCGGGGGCGCGAGGCATCGAGAAATGTTTCGCGCGCAAGACCGGGCTGCAGTGGCACGTGGATCTGCATCTGGAGGTGGACCCGGACTTGACCGTTTCCGAGTCGCACGAGATCGCCACGCAGGTGCGCATCCGGGTGAAAGAAACGCTGGATTGGGTGGCGGATGTGCTGGTGCACGTGGAGCCATATCCGGCCGCTACCGTTTCGCGCTGACCCATGGAGAATCGCGACATCGCGCGGCTGCTGGCCGAGACCGCGGACCTGATGGAGATCGCGGCCGAGGATGGCTTCCGCATCCGCAGCTATCGCAACGCGGCGTCGGTGATTGAAGGTTATCCGGAGCGCATGGAAGACATCCTGGCGAATCCGGAGCGCAAAATCACCGATATTCCGGGGATTGGGAAGGGCATCGCCGGCGCGCTGGAAGAGATCCGCAAGACCGGAAGTTTTCAAAGGCGCGATGCGCTGCTGGCGCAGTATCCGCCGACACTGCTGGAGCTGCTGAAGATTCAAGGGCTGGGGCCGAAAGGAATCGCGCTGGTTTATCAGCATCACAAGGTGGCGACCATCGACGAGCTGGAGCGGCTGTGCCAGGAACAGAAGCTGCGGGAGCTGCCGCGCATGGGCGCCAAGCTGGAAGAGAAGGTGCTGAAGTCGATCGTGCAGTACCGGCAGCGAGTGGGGCGATTTCTTCTGAGTTTCGGGAAGAAGGCGGCGGATGAATTGATTCCTTATCTGGCTGAAGGCGGCGGCCTGGAGAAGATCACGGCTGCGGGGAGCCTGCGGCGCGGCAAGGAGACCATCGGCGATCTGGATCTGTTGGCAACGGGGCCGGGGGCGGCGGCGGCGCTGGAGCGTTTTGTGGCGCATCCCAAGTCGCATGGCGTTCTGGGCAAAGGAGTCAACAAGGCCAGCATTCAGTTCGGCCTGGAGGGATTGCAGGTGGATCTGCGGGCGCTGGCGCAGGAAAGCTACGGCGCCGCGATGCAATATTTCACCGGGAGCAAGGAGCACAACATCGTGCTGCGGCTGCGCGCGCAGAAGCTGGGGTTGACGCTGAATGAATATGGATTGTTTCGCGTGGAGAACGAGCAGCGGGTGGCGGGGGAGACGGAGGAGGAAGTGTACGAGCGGCTCGGAATGGCCTGGATTCCGCCCGAGCTGCGCGAAAACTGCGGCGAGATCGAGGCGGCGCTGGAAGGCCGGCTGCCGAAGCTGATCGAGTTGAAAGATATTCGCGGCGATCTGCACATGCACACGCTCGAGACCGACGGACGCGCGACGCTGGAGGAAATGGCAGAGGCGGCGCGCGAGCTGGGGTATGAGTACATCGCGATCACGGATCATTCCAAGGCGCTGGCGATGGCGAACGGCTTGGATGAGACACGTGCGGTGGCGTTTGCAAAGCAGGTGCGGCAGCTCAATCGCGACGGGCTGGGAATCCGGATTTTTTCGGGGCTGGAGTGCGACATCCGGCGCGACGGCGCCATGGATCTTTCCGAAGACGCGCTGGCGGAGCTGGATCTGGTGGTAGCGAGCGTGCACAGTCACATGAACCTGGAGGCGGCCGAGATGACCGAGCGGCTGCTGCGCGCGCTGGAGTCGCCCAATGTGCGCGTGCTGGGGCATCCGACGGGGCGCATTTTGCTGAATCGCGATGCGTATCCGTTCGATTTCGAGCGAGTGGCGGCCGAAGCAGTGCGCCGCAATGTGTATCTGGAGATCAACGGCAGCCCGGAGCGGCTGGATCTTTCGAGCGCGCTGGTGCGAACGGCCAAGGGGTTGGGAGCGAAGTTCGCGGTTACAACCGACTCGCACCAAACCAAGCATCTGGGCGTCAACATGCAGTACGGCGTGATCACCGCGCGGCGTGGCTGGCTGGAGGCCCGGGACGTGCTGAACACGCTGCCGGTGGAGAAGTTCGCGGAAGCAATTCGAAAATCATGAAGATCATTTCGTCGGTGGAAAAATATGGGAACCCGCTGTTTTCGGTGTCGGAGGAGCACGCGGTGGATCCGAGCGGGTTTGAGATCCGGCGCGCGATCGTGCATCACCTGGGGTCGGCGGTGATGATGGCGGTGGATGATCGCCAGCGGATTCTGCTGGTGCGGCAATACCGGCTGCCGGCGCGGAATTACTTGTGGGAGCTGCCGGCGGGGAGGTTAGACAAGGGGGAGGCTCCGCTCCAGGCGGCCAAGCGCGAGCTGGCCGAGGAAACGGGGTACCGCGCGAAGAAGTGGCGGAAGCTGGTGACGTTTTTTCCGAGTCCGGGGTATGTGGCGGAGGAGATGACGATTTTCTTGGCGACTGGGTTGACGGCGGGGAAGGCGGCGCCGATGGAAGACGAGCGCATCGAGACGCGCTGGTTTACGGGCGCGGAGATCGAGCGGGGGATTCGGTCGGGAAAGATCGTGGATGGGAAGACGATGATCGGGTATTTTAATTGGAAGTGCGGGAACCGGGCGTCGACACGAGTGTCGACGCGGCACGCAAGAGTGCGTACGCCACGGCGGTGAGTCACTACTCCAGAACAACCTTGCTATTTGCTGTTTGGGCGCAGGCGGGCTAGGATTGGCTTGGCTAGAGATCGGCTAGCCAGTTCTAACTCGGACACTCGCAAGACGCGGCACGCGGCGTAGAAAATTACCAGGCCAAAGGGGATCGAGAGCGACAGGTCGAGCAGCCTGGCCAAGCGTCCGATGCCCATCCAGTGTTGCACTCCTTGGCTCGACAGCCAGACTGCGCTGCCCATTATGGCCGAAGCGGCCGTGATCTTGATGATGCTGCTGGCGAGCGCTCTCCCGTAGATTCCACCGATGCGACCGCGCAGAATGGCGAAGAGCGCGACGGCGCCGAAGATGGCCACCGCGGAAGTGGTGAGGGCCAGGCCCGCGTGTCCCAGGCTGGTGGACCGCAGCAGGACCGTGGCAGTGACGTAGTTGACCGCGATCGAAATCAAGCTGACGATCATAGGCGTGCGCGCGTCGTGCAAGGCGTAGAAGGCGGGGTTCAAAACTTTGAGAGCCGAGTAGCCGGCCAAGCCCACCGCGTAACAGGACAACGCGAGCGCGGTCTGCTGGGTGTCGAACGCGTGAAATTTGCCGCCCTGGTAGATGGCGCCGATCATGGAGTTGCCCAGGACCATCAGGCCGATCGACGAAGGCAGCGTCAGCAAGAAAACCATGCCGAGCGATTTCGAGAGCGTGCGCCGGAACTCGTCGAAATCGCCGGCGCCGGCGCTGCGCGAGATGGATGGCAGAGTGGCCGAAGCGATGGCCACGCCGAACAGGCCGAGCGGAAGTTGCATGAATCGAAATGCGTACCCGAGCCAGCTTACCGGGCCGTTGCCGGGAATGCGCGAGGCGAAGTTGGTGTTCACCATTACATTGATCTGCACGGCGGCGTTGCCCAGAATGGCCGGGCCCATGAGCGTGATGATTTTGCGGAGGCCGGGATGGTTCCAGTCGAAGCTTGGCCGGAAGCTGAAGCCTTCGGATCGGAGCGAGGGGATCTGCCACGCCAGTTGCAGCGCGCCGCCGAGCACCACGCCGATGGACATGCCGGTGATGGGTTGGATGCCTAGCCAGGGCGCGAGCAAGTAGCCGAAGACGAGGCCGAACGTCACCGAGCCGATGTTGAAGAACGTGGAAGCCAGAGCGGGGACGGCGAAACGGTTGCAGGCGTTCAGCACGCCCATGGCCTGCGCGGCGAGCGCGACCAGCAGCAGGAAGGGGAACATGATGCGCGTCATCTTGACCGCAAGGTCGAACTTGCCGGGCGCCTGGCGGAATCCTTCGGCCAGCAAGTCAACTAAAGCGGGACTGAAGATGACGCCGAGCAGGCAGAACAGACCCACGATGAGAATCAGGGCGGTCGCGACCAGGTTGGAGAGAACGGCGGCTTCCTTGCGGCCTTTCTGCGCGAGGGTTTGGGTGAAGATGGGGACGAACGCGGAGGAAAGCGCGCCTTCGGCGAACAAGTCGCGCGTGAGATTGGGAATGCGGAACCCGAGCAGGAAGGCGTCGTAGACGAAGCCGGCGCCGAACAGGCGGGCCATCACGATTTCGCGCACCAGCCCCGTGAGGCGGGACATGGCGACGGCCACGGAAACGATTCCAGCGGATCGAACCACGCTTTCGGCGGGCGGCGGGTTAGGAGCAGCCGGGTTCTGAGCCTTCGTCCCCAAGGGCAGCCTATTTCGACGCGCGCCGCGAGCGGTGGGGGCAGCAACTTCTCGGAGGAGCGGCCACGTCGGGTGACTGGGCGTGCGTGGCAAAATGTGCCGGAGACCGGCCATAGTGTCGCTCGGCGAACATCTCAGTCGCACGGGGCATGGAGGACGCGCTTATTCACTATTATCGCAGAGCAGGGAATTGGAACCTACGACCAGTGTGTGGCGCGCGCGGGCCGACTGCGCTGGTTCAGGAATTGCTAGATTCGGAATATTGAGCGGCCAGCTTCCCGAAGTAGGACTGTGTGCGAGCTGCCGGCACGTGCGGCGCGTTACGTCGGACCGAGAGTCGGTGTTCTATCTGTGCGAGCGATCCAAGACAGATTCCCGGTTCCCAAAGTATCCGCGGTTGCCAGTGTTGCGGTGCGCCGGGTATGAGGCCGAGGAGAACGAGCCGCAAGAGCGGCTGGAGGAGTGACTCATCCTGGCGCAGCGGCAGCATGGGATCGATCAGAACCGATTTGATCGCGGCAAAACTGGTGCGTTCGCGCCGATGGTGAGCGCGATGGAGGCGAGCGCGATGGCCGTCAGCGCCGGAATAGCCGCAGCGCGTGCCGGATGGCGTTGCTGAGTGACGACTCGGCACGCCCGATTGCGTGCGCCACGGGATCACTTCGCCAGCGCGCGGGCCGCGGCCAAGGCCGCTTCGTAATTGGGGTGCTCGGCGACTTCTTTTACGTATTCCACGTGCTTGATCGTGTTGTCCTTGTCGAGCACAAAAATGGCGCGGCTTTCGATGCGCAGATCCTTGATCAAAGTGCCGTAGTGTTCGCCGAAGGAGCCGGAGCGGTGATCGGAAAGCATTTTCACTTTGTCTACGCCGTAGGCTCCGCACCAGCGCTTCTGGGCAAAAGGAAGATCCATGCTGATGGTGAAGATTTCGACGCCCGGCAGCTTGGCGGCTTCTTCGTTGAAACGTTTGGTCTGCGCGTCGCAAACCGGCGTATCGAGCGATGGCACTACGCTGAAGATCCGGACAGCCTGTCCGGTGGCGGCGAGATTCGCGGCTTGGAGCCCATCGCCGACAGCCTCGAAATCGGGCGCCTTCTGGCCGACCTTCAATTCCGGTCCGATCAGCGTGAGCGGCTTGCCTCGCATGGTGGTGGCTGCGGGTCTTTCCATGAATCCTCCTGTTAGTAAGTCGGTTTGATTTCGTTCTATTGTAGCAACTCGATGAACTTGGAAAGATCGTTTGTGGGAAGCTGGCAGGCGTAGTTTTCGCAGACATACGCGGTGGGTTGCGCGTTGATTTCCCGCATGGATTGGGCGGATGGGAAGATGGGCGCGAGGCGGCGACGCGATTCCTCGGAATCGATGAGCAGCGTGATGGTGCGCGGCAGGAAGCGGTCGCGGACCGCCCGCAAGAAGGCTCGCGTCGGGCCGGCGTCGCGGGGACCGGCGATTACGAGCTCGCGGCGCGGCGAGTCCCAATAGTCGAGAGCGACCAGCATCTGCGGAGTGGCGACGGGCTGCGCGGAGATTTTCGGCCCCACGGCCTTCAGGGTGCGCTCGGCGCATTCGCGCAAGCCGGAGCGGTCCGTGAAGTGCGCGAGGCGGAGAAGGTCGAGCAGCGCCATCGAATTCCCGGACGGCTCGGCGCCGTCGTAATCGTCTTTCATGCGAAGGACCAGGCTGCGGTCGCCCGCGGCCGAGCTGAAGAAACCGCCGCCGCCGGCGTCTTCGAACAGCTCCCGCATTTTGGCGGCGAGCGCCAAGCCGGTTTCCAAATGACCCGGATCGAAATCGGCTTCGTAGAGGTCCAGCAGCGCGGCGATGAAGAACGCATGGTCATCTAGAAAGCCGGGGATGGCCGCTTCTCCGTCGCGGAACCGGCGCAACAGCGTGCCGGAGGCGGGGGCGTACATTCGGGACAGAACGAACGCCGTGGCTCGCTGGGCGGCCGCGAGGTAGCGCGGTTCGTCGAGCACCTGCGCGGCCTTGGCAAAGGCTGAGATCATCAGCGCATTCCAGGCCGTCAGGATTTTGTCGTCCAGGTGAGGGCGGACACGTCGGCTGCGCACGGCGAGCAGTTTGTCGCGGGCTTGCTGGAGCTGCGCGGCGACGTAGGGGTCGGGCGTCTGGCGTCTATAGAGGATGTTTTTGCCGCTGAATTCGCCGTGCGGATCGTGCTGCACATTACCATCGTCCTCGACGCCGTAGTGCGCGGCGAACGGCGCGTACAGCTCGGAGCCGAGCGTGTCATGCAATTCCGACGCGGTCCAGATGTAGAATGCGCCTTCGCCTTTCTCTTTCGGCCTGGCCGGATCGATGACGCTGTCGGCGTCCTCAGCCGAGTAGAAGCCGCCTTCCGGATGAGTCATGTCGCGGAGCACGTAGTCCAAAGTGCTGCGCGCGATTCCCGCGAAAAGGCCATCCTGCGTGATCTGGAAGGCTTCGAGATAGGAGACCGCAAGCTGCGCCTGGTCGTACAGCATTTTCTCGAAGTGCGGGACGAACCAGCGCTCGTCCACCGAATAGCGATGGAAGCCGCCGCCGAGCTGGTCGTGCACGCCGCCATTGGCCATGGCGCGCAGCGTGTCGAGCGTCATGTCCAGCGCCTCCTGGCGTCGCGTTCGCGCATGGTAGCGCAGCAGGAAGTTGAAAACGACGGGGCGAGGAAATTTGGGAGCGTCGCCGAAGCCGCCGTGCTCGGAATCGAAGGTGCGGCGGAAGTATTGGAAGGCGGAATCGAGAACGGATTGATCCGGAATTCCTCCCGCGGAGGGCGGTCCCTCGGTGTACTGCGCGAGCTGGTTGATGACGTCGCCGCTGGACTGGATGATGCGATCGTGCTCGTTCTTCCACGCCTCGGCGATGCGTTCGAGCAGAACAGGAAAACCAGGGCGGCCATAGCGATTGTCGGGCGGAAAATAGGTGCCGCCGAAGAAGGGCCGCAGGTCCGGCGTCAGGAACACGGACATCGGCCATCCGCCGCTGCCGGTGGCGGCCTGGACGTAGGCCATGTAGATGCGGTCGATGTCCGGACGCTCCTCGCGATCCACTTTCACCGGCACGAAGTAGCGGTTCAAGACGGCGGCGATCTCTTCGTTCTCGAAGGACTCGCGCTCCATCACGTGGCACCAGTGGCACGTGGAGTAGCCGACCGACAGAAAAATGGGCTTGTCTTCGCGGCGCGCTTTTTCGAAAGCCTCATCGTTCCAGGCATACCAGTCGACCGGATTGTGCGCGTGCTGCTGCAGGTACGGACTCTTCTCCGCGATGAGACGGTTGGGCAATTGGTTCTCTTTCTAGTTTGTGGGCTGCGCTGGGACGCTTTCGGGGTTCTGCGCTCTGCTCTCCTCCGACTCACCGCCGGATTCCGGCTCGCGGCTTCTGCGGTAGGGCCTGGCGATGTATCCTTTGGATTCCTTCGCAATTTCCGATTGCTGAGCCACGGCGACGGCCTTGCGATAGGCGGCCAACGCCTGGGGACGGCGCTTTTTAAGATCGTAGATCTGGCCCAGACGCATCCACGACAACAGGCAAGTGTTGAGATCCAGTTGCGCTGCTTTGGCGGTGGCTTTTTTAATGTGTTCGAGGGCGTGATCGAGATCGTTGAACCAGAACAGGAAGTTGCCTTCGAGGTAGTCGATCTTCTCCGGGGCGAGGCCGGCAAAACCGGGCGTGCCGCTGGAGTGCAGATTCCAGATGCGGGCGATCTCGTCGCGCGCGGCCTGTTCGTCTCCCAGGTCGCTGTACATCTGCACCAGCTCGAATCGAAGCAGGTGATTGCGGGGGAACTGCGCGATCAGGTCTGCGACCAGCGGCACGGCGTCCTTGGGGCGATGCTCGCGCCGGTAGATGGCGGCCAGCAGCACCTGCGCGTCGGTACGGTTGGAGGCGCCTTGGCGCGCGACACTTTCGAGCGTGCGAATGCCGCGGTCGCGGTCGCCGTGGTAGCCGGCGAGGAATCCGAGGATGCGATAGCCGAAGGGCAAGCTGCCGGCGACGTAGTCGTAGACGCCGGGAATCAAGCGCGCGTCGACATTATCGGGTTCGAGCTCACACAGCCGGTTGTGCGCTTTGCGCGCGTCGGTGGCGTCATGCAGTGCGTCCAGCCAGGCTTTGCGGACCAGGAAGTTGTAGTTGGCTCGCAGGCCGTAGGCGACTCCCTGGGCATAAATGGCGCGTGGGTCGTCGGGATCGGTCTGAAGCTGAGCCTGAGCGAGGCGCAGCGCGGCGCCGATCGCGTCGTCGAAGCGTTGATGTTCAGCAGCCGTGATTCTGACTTTGGTGCGGCGCAGGAATGGATTCGAGCCGCTCACCAATTCGCTTTCGAGCGCGCCCGAGCGGTACATGGCCTGATAGAGGATGGCTTGGGCGAGATGGTTCCAGGCGCCGGGGTCATCGGGATGCTGTTCCGTATCGGCGGTGAAATCGGCGACGGCGTCGTCGTATTCGAGATTGTAAAAATGGTCGTACGCTTCCGAGAGCTGCAAATCCTGGGCAGCTAGATATGTTCCGGCCAGAAGCGCGAGGGAGCAAACGGCGATGGGCATGAACCGCATCAAGTTTCATTGTAGTGGGTGGAGGGGGAAGCCTTTCCATGCGGGAGAAGCGTGCGAAAGTCCTATCGTACGGGCCGCTCTGGGCCGATGTTAGGATTCTCATTGATTTGTCCCATGCAAATGTTGTACACTTCGTGCAAATTCTAGCTTGAATTTAGCTGCTAGAGCGCCGGTGTAGGTTGTCAGGGGGAAAAATGCATCACATAGCGAAATTGTTTGTTTGCGCGATTCTTGTGGCTCTGCACGCGTGGGCTCAAGTGGATGGACGACTTTCCGGCACGGTGGTTGACCCCACCGGCGCCAGCGTTCCCGGTGCGAAGGCAAGCTTGTATCTGCCAGGCGTAAAGACCGCCGCACTCACGACGGCGACCACCTCGGATGGCAATTTCGACTTCGCGGCGGTGCGGCCAGACTACTACACGCTGGTGATTGAGAGCGCCGGATTTGCAAAGTACTCGCAGGTGGATGTCAAAGTGGATGCAGCGCGCCAGACCACGCTGCCGCCGATCCAACTGTCACTCGCCACATCGGCACAGACCGTAGAGGTCAGCGGGAGTGGCACCGGCGTGGACACGACGACCGCTGAAGTTGCGACCACGGTGAGCACCGCACAAATCGCGAACCTGCCAGTGCTTGATCGCCAGGTTAGCAATCTCTTCGTGCTGCAAGCCGGCGTCTCTGCGAACGGCCGCGCCAACACCGTTATCAATGGCATGCGCCCGACCTTCACGAATCTCCTGGTCGAAGGTGTGAACATTCAGGACTCCGTCCGGACCAACGATCTGGACTACGTTCAAAACAAGCTAACCGTCGCGCAGGTGGCCGAGTTCACGGTTTCAACGACCAACACCAGTCCGACCATTGGAGGCGCCGCCAGTACTATCAGCCTGCTGATTCCGTCGGGCGGGAACCAGTATCATGGGTCGCTTTATTGGTACAACCGCAACGGCTTCCTGAGCGCCAACGACTGGTTCAACAACAAGAACGGCCAGGCCCGCCCGTTCCTCAATCTCAACCAGCCCGGCGGCACCATCGGCGGACCGATTTTCAAGGACAAATTGTTTTTCTATGCGAACTATGAAGCGTTCCGGCAGCGGCAGAATACGCCGGTAACGAACACGATTCTGACGCCGACGGCGCGGCAAGGCATCCTGCAGTACAAGGTCGGCGGAGTAGTCCAACAATTTGACGTCTTGAAGGCGGCCGGCTTGCAAATCAATCCCTTCATGCAAGGCCTTCTTTCGCAGGTTCCCACTACCGGCAACAGCAATGGACGCGGGGACGGCCTCAACACGACGGGGTATGCATTCAACGCGCGCGGCAACGAGGACCGGGACAACGTGACCGCCAAGGTGGACTACAACCTGTCGACGAAGCACGTATTTTCGGGAAGCTACGTGTGGAACCGGGATATCGTGGATCGGCCGGATCAGGGGCCGTTCTACACGGTGGCTCCTCCGATTTTCAACGACAATCATGTCCACTTCATGTCCGCTTCCTGGCGTTGGACGCCGACCGCGAATCTGACCAACGAATTGCGCGGCGGTTTCAATCTGGCGCCGGGCACGTTCAACAACCGGCAGAAACTGCCGCCTTATTTCGTTATCGGGAACACCAGTGTGGCGGCGAATATTGCGACCAGCAGCTTGCTGTTCAGCTCGCCCATCGAGAGCGGCGAGGTTGGCGAGGGACGGAACACAAACTACTACAGCCTTCAAGACAACGCCCAATGGGTACATTCGAAACACACCGTGTCGTTCGGGTTTCAGATGTTCCAGACTCGAGTTGGAGATTTTCTGCTCAACGGGACCATTCCGACGTACACCCTGGGACTATCCACAAAGAGCCCGTATGGCTTTAACGCGGGGTCGATTCCCGGCGCAAGTTCCACGGACATCGCGACTGCCAACAACCTGCTGACCACGCTGGCCGGGCTGGTGACGTCCGGCACCCAGACGTTCAACCCAACTACGCGCACGTCAGGTTTTGTCCCCGGAGCTCCTTCTCGCAACAATTTTACGTTCAACAACTACGCCGCGTATGCGCTGGATAACTATAAAATCCTTCGGCGCCTGACTTTAACCTTGGGCCTGCGTTGGGACTATTTTCCGCCAGTGGACGAATCGAACTCGCTGCTGATTGAGCCGCGCCTGATCAACAACAATCCGATCACGACCCTGCTCGGCAATGCCACGCTCGATTTCGCGGGGAACTCGGTGGGGCGTCCGCTTTACAAAAAGGACTTGAACAACTTCGCGCCGAACATTGCGCTGGCGTGGGATGTTTTCGGCGATGGCCGCACTTCGATCCGCACCGGGTACAACATCGCGTACTTGAATGACAACGCGCTGAACGACGTGTACAACAGCGTGGCTGCCGTGAACAATGGGTTAACTACCAGCCGCAGTCTCGGCCAATTGGTGGCCACAGCCGATGCCCCTCCGGCCATCTCGACGCCTCCTTTCCAGGTGCCAACGACCACTCTGGATCAATTCAACCTCTCGCCCAGCTCCCCTCCCGTGGAAGGCATCATGGATCCAAATCTGGTGATGCCGTATGTTCAGCAATGGACCTTCGGAATCGAACACGAGCTGAAAGGGTTTGTCTTGGAGGGGCGTTATGTGGGCAACCACGTCAGCAAGATCTACCGGCAGATCGACTTCAACCAAGTCAACATAAACCAAGGCTTCCTGCCGGATTTCATTCGGGCGCGGACCAACGGCTTCCTGGCTCAGGCGGCCGGAAAGGGGTTTGTGCCGGCGTACGACCCCTCCATTCAGGGAAGCCAGCAACTGACGTTCTTTCCCCAGTTGCCCGCAGGAGGCGCACTCACGAACGCGACGGTTCTCGCCGATCTCCGCAGCGGAGAAGTGGGTACGCTGGCACAGCTGTACCAATCCGCCCAGTTCTTCCCATCGGCCGGCTTCAGCTATTTTCCCAACCCCTACCTCCTGTATTCGAGCATGCTGACGAACTTCAGCAATTCGACTTACAACGGGCTGCAGTTGGAAGTCCGGAAGCGGACCAAGAGCGGCTTCCAGTTCCAGGCCAACTACACATTCAGCAAGGCGCTGACCGACACTTTCCTGCAGCGCGGTATCGAAGCGCTGCTCGACAATAACAACCCTGGAGCCGAGAAGGCGCCAGCCAACTTCAACCAGACGCATGCCTTTAAGCTGAACCATTACTATCCGCTGCCGTTCGGACCAGGCCAACACTTTAACCCGAGTAATCCGATCTTGCGGCGGGTTGCGGAGGGATGGGGGCTGAGCGGATTCCTCACCAGCTACAGCGGGAACCCTGTGGCGATCTATTCGGCCCGCGGCACGCTGAACCGTGGCGCGCGCTCGGCCTACAACACAGTCGATACGAACATGACGCTGGGTCAACTCCAGGCGCTCACTGGCGTATTCATGACTGGCAACGGGCCATATTGGTTTAACCCTGCCAACATCGGCCCGGATGCGCGTGGCGTCGCGCCAGATGGAGCGGCTCCCTTCGCCGGGCAGGTGTTCTTCAATCCGCCGCCCGGGACTATCGGAAGCTTGCAGCGCCGTGTTTTGAACGCTCCGTGGTACAACAACTACAACTTCGCGGTTTCGAAAATCGCCAGGCTTACGGAACGGCAGAGTCTCGAACTGCACGCCGACTTCTACAATCTGTTCAACCACCCGAATTTCTTCATCAACGATCAGAACGTAAACAACGCGAATTTCGGGCGGATCACGCAGCAGTTCTATTCGATCGACGGCGTAGGCCCGCGGCTGATTCAATTCGGGCTTTACTACAAATTCTAGTCGCGGTGCGCTGCGTGCCCGCGGGGCTTAGACCTTCAGGAACCAGCCGCGCCGGTACATCAGGTACACCAGCAGGAAGTAGAAGACGACGTTCGCCAGCGCGTAGAGTAGCGACGCGTTGATGGGGCTGGCGAGCGGCGCGAACAAGGAGTCGAAAATGCGCGTTCCAAGCGGCTGGCCACTTATCGCGATGATCTCAAGCAGGCGTCCGATCAGGCCGGTAAGAATGAAAACGGCCAGCGCATTCATGCCGTAGATGGCGAAAAAACGCGACCAGCGCCGCAGCTTCACTACGTCCACAATCCAAAAACACAGGGCAAAGATCACCGATGCGAGGCCGGCCATGAATACCGCGTAGGAGCTGGTCCAAAGATTCTTGTTGATCGGCAGCCAGACGTTCATCACCAGCCCCGCGAAGAGGAGCAGGTTTCCAATGGCGAACAGCCACGCGGTCTTTTCAGCCGGCGTCCGATTCATGCGCAGCAGGTGGCCGGTGAGGAGGCCGAAGAGCATGCTCGCAATCGCAGGGATGGTGCTGACCAGGCCTTCCGGGTCCCAGGTCTTGGTTCCGGACCACATGTGTCCGGCCAGGACGATGTTGTCGACGTACTTCGCCAGGTTGCAATCTTTGGCGAGGCTTCCGGCGCCGCAACCCGGCACGGGAACCAGCAGCATGAGCAGCCAATAGCCGGCCAGCAGCGCAACCGTAGCCACGATGAGCCCGCGAATTTTCAAAACCAGCGCCAGGCTGCCGGCGATCAGATAACAAATCGCGATTCGCTGCAGCACTCCCATGTAGCGGATCCGGCTGAAGTGAAAATATGGGAAGCCGTTGATGAACAGGCCGACCGCGAAAATGATCAGGGACCGGCGGAGCACGTGCCAGAACAGCTGCCCGCGATGGTCGCCGCGCTCCATGCGCCGCGCCATCGACAGCATGAAGGAAACTCCGGCGATCCAGAGGAAGAATGGAAAGACCGTGTCCGTGAAGGTCCAGCCGTGCCAGGCCGCGTGTTCGAGCGGCGGATAGATATGATCCCAGGAGCCCGGATCGTTCACCAGCACCATGGAGGCCAGCGTCGCGCCGCGAAAGACGTCCAGCGACAGCAGGCGATTCCCGCGCACTTCGGGGTTCATTGCTTCGAAGCTGCGATGTCGAGCACCGTGTACCACAGGAACTGCACCATCTCATGCAGCGAGCTTTCGAGCAGGCGCTCCTGATCGGAGTGCGCGCCGTGCAGTTCGCCTTCCGATTCGTCCACGTTGGCGCCGAAGCCGTAGGCCTGCACGCCTTTGGTGCGAAGCTGCGCGTTGTCGGTTGCGCCGGTCAGCATGCTGGGAATGGTGATGGCGCGCGGATACAGGCGCTTCTGCGTGCGCTCCAGGGCTTGGAACATTTCAGAATCGATGCGTGACGGCGGCGCGGTGGGGCGATTGCGCGAAGCGTCCGCCACCACTTCCACCGCCGGGTCCGCGATGACGCGCCGCATCTGGCCGTACAGTTGATTCATGTCTTCGTCCGGGAGCGCGCGGATGTCGAGCGTGGCCTCGGCCTGCGACGGGATCACGTTGATGCGGAAGCCGCCCTGCATGATGGTCGGCACGATGGATGTACGCAGCACCGAATAGTTGTTCGGCTCGTTCTCGGCGAAATAGCGCTGGATTTCCTCGGTGTGCGCGGGATCGGTGATGTGGTTGTAGCGGTACGCCTGGTCGGGAGGGCTGATGGTGGCCAGCCGCTCGAAGTAGGCGCGCGTGGTGTCGTTGAGGCGCATGGGCGGCTGCCAGTCTTGAAATTTCGCGACCGCAGACGCGAGGTGGATCACCGGATTGTCCAATCGCGGGCGGGAACCATGGCCGGCCGTGCCGTGCGCCACCAGGTGCGCCGCGCGCGGAGTTTTTTCGGTGGTGCTGATTCCGACGTACAGGACCTGGCCGCCGCGCGAGACCGTCTGGCCGCCCTCGGCCAGCGCGTATTCCGCCGCGATGTCGTTCCAGTGCTGATCCACCAGGTAGCCGATGCCGAAGCGTGAGGTGCCTTCTTCGCCCGCCTCGGCGATGAAGATCACGTCGCGGTCGAGCGCGACGTTCAGGCGCTTCAGCAGCAGCATGGTCATCAGGCAGGAAGCGACGTGCGATTTGTCGTCGGACGACCCGCGGCCCCACACGTAGCCGTCCTGGCGCAGCGCCGCGAACGGGTCCACCGGCCATTTGTCGCGCTGCACGCCGACCACGTCGGTGTGGCCCATGATGATGAGCGGGCGCTTGGAGCCGTTACCCTTGATGCGCGCGACCAGATTGGCGCGGTTGGGATCGAGGGCGAATACCTGAGTCGCGATGCCGGCGCGGTCCAGTATTGGCTTGAGATAGTCGACTGCCTTGGTCTCGTTGCCCGGTGGATTGCTGGTGTCGATGCGGAGGACGGACGCGTAGTAGTCCATGGTTTCCGATTGGAGTTTGGTCCAGTCGACGGGGTAGCGATCGGCAGCGTGGGCGAGCTGAGCACAGAACGCGGCGGCGAGCAGGGCGGTCAGGACTCTCATTGGCTTCAGCATAGCGTTACGGGCGGATGGAGACAACAGAAGCAGCTAGCGTTCACACGAGTGTGAACGCGGCAGGCAGGAGTGCGTGCGCCACGGGTTACTTCTCGACGACGAAGTTGCCGACGTACAGCGCGTCGATGCCGGAGGAATAGAAGCTGCGGACGGCGTCGCGCGGCGTGCAGACCAGCGGATCGCCGAACAGGTTGAAGCTGGTGTTGTAGAGCACGGGCAGGCCAGTCGCCTGGCCGGCCGCTTCGAGCAGCCGGTGATAGAGCGGGTTGTCATCCTTCGACACTGTGTGGACGCGGATCGCGTCCTGGCCCAGGATCGCCGCCTGGAATGTCTTGTGATGCTGTGGCCGGACGCGGCCCACTGTCGCCAGGTAGCGCGCGTTCGGGCCGGATTCGAAATATTCGCCCGCGACTTCGGCCGGCACCGATGCGGCGAACTTGCGGAACGGCTCGCGACGCTTGATATAGATGTTGAGATTTTCGGTGGAATAGGGATTGAGCGGCGACGCCAGGATGCTGCGGTTGCCGAGCGCGCGCGGGCCGAACTCCATGCGGCCTTGCATCCAGGCGATGATTTTCTGATCGTTCAGGCGGCGCACCGCGTGGTCGATCAGCTCGCCGGTGGTGAGCAGGTAGCGGAAGCGCAGCTTGCAATTTTCCAGTACTTTTTTGATCTCTTCGCCGTCGTAGCTGGGTCCCAGGCACAGGTCGTTCAACGAGGCGCGTTTGCCCTGCCCGCACACGCCGTTCCAGGCATGGAAAACGGCGCCGAGCGCGGTTCCGGTGTTTCCGGCGGCGGGCTGCACAAACACATCTTTGGATTCTTCGAGCGAACTGATGAGCAGCGCGTTCAAGCCCAGGCCGCCGGCAACGCAAAGCTTTCCGCTGGGGCCGGCCATGCGCAGGACCGCGCGCTCGATGGCGCGCTGCAGACCGGCGGCCAACGGCGCCTTCATTTTCTCCGGAAGTTCGGCGCCCTCGGCCAGGCCAAGGTGCCTATAAAACTTTTCACTGAAGCCGCCCTGGCTGAGCCGGTCGGCGTCGAAGTAGGTGCGATTCAGCGAGGGCCACTCCGAGCTGCCGAGGATCTCCTCGAACAACGGCAAATAGGAGGCTCCGTCGTCGGACGTGGAGAGCCACTGGACCTTGTGTTCGTCGGCGCCGGCTGAGAATCCCAACAGCTCCGTCACGCGGCCGTAGAGATCGCCGAGCGAATCCGGATAGTAGAGGTCGCGCTCCAACAGGAGCTGGTTTCCGGAGGCGCGCCAGCGCGCGGCGGAACGAAAATCACCGTCGCGATCGAGCGTCAGCACGGCGGCCTCTTCGAATCCCGAGGGGTAGTACGCCGAGGCCGCATGCGCGGCGTGGTGCTCCACCATGAGCATCTGCGCGTTGACGAAGTGTGAGCGCAGCGCCAGATGAATATCCTGCTCAAAGGGCCGCACCAGGGCGACACAATTCACTTCCGATGCCTTGACGCCCGCCAGCCGCAGCGCCATCGCCATCGAGTGCTCCGGCAATCCGCCTGGCCTCGGTGTCCGCGAGATTTTCTTCTCCTCGACTGCGGAAAGCAGCTCGCCGTCTTTGAGCACCGCACACGCGGCGTCTTTGGGAATGCCACCCAGACCGAAAATGATCATTTGGTTTTCTTTTCGATCTTGGCCCAGGTGTCGCGCAGCGCAACGGTTCGGTTGAACACCAGCTTGTGGGGCGTGCTGTCGGGATCGACGGCGAAGTAGCCCAGGCGCTCGAACTGGTAACGGCTGCCGGGCGCGGCCGCGGCGAGGCTTGGCTCCAGTTTGCAATTGCTCACGATCTCGAGCGAGCCTGGATTCAGGTTGACGGTGAAATCCTGGCCCTCGGGCGCTTCATTCGGGTTCTCGCGGGTGAACAAATTTTCGTACAGGCGCGCCTCGGCGTCCGCAGCGTGCGCCGCCGACACCCAATGGATGGTCGATTTCACCTTGCGCCCGTCCGGCGCGTTGCCGCCGCGCGTGGCCGGATCGTAGGTGCAGTGAATTTCGGTCACCTGCCCGCTCTGATCCTTTACGACACCGGTGCAGGTGATGAAGTAAGCGTAGCGTAGCCGCACTTCGCGGCCGGGCGACAAGCGGAAGTACTGCTTGGGCGGATCTTCGCGAAAATCGTCCTGCTCGATGTAGAGCACCTTCGAAAAGGGCACCAGGCGCGTGCCAGCGCTAGCGTCTTCCGGATTGTTGACGGCCTCCATGTGTTCGATTTGGCCTTCGGGATAATTGTCGATCACCACGCGCAGCGGCCGCAGAACCGCCATCGCCCGCGGCGCGCGCTTGTTCAGGTCCTCGCGCAGGAAATATTCGAGCAGGCCGAGCTCGGTGGTGCCGTTGGTCTTCGATACTCCGACGCGGCGGCAGAAATTGCGAATCGCCTCGGGCGTGTAGCCGCGCCGGCGCAGCCCGGAAACGGTGGGCATGCGCGGATCGTCCCAGCTCCGTACGTGGCCCTGCTGGACCAACTGCAGCAGCTTGCGCTTGCTGAGCAGCGTGTAGGTGACGTTCAAGCGGTCGAATTCGATCTGCTGCGGATGATAGATACCGAGCTGTTCGACGTACCAATCGTACAGCGGGCGGTGATCCTCGAATTCGAGCGTGCAGATAGAGTGCGTGATGCGCTCGATGGAGTCGCATTGGCCGTGCGCGAAATCGTACATCGGGTAGATGCACCACTTGTCGCCGGTGCGGTGATGTTCTGCGTGCAGGATGCGGTACATGATGGGATCGCGCAGGTTCAGATTGGCCGACGCCATGTCGATCTTGGCGCGCAGGGTGCGGGCGCCGTCGGGAAACTCGCCCGCTTTCATGCGCTCGAACAGGTTCAGGTTCTCTTCGATGGAACGATTGCGGTAGGGGCTTTCCTGGCCCGGCTCGGTCAGCGTGCCGCGCTGCCGGCGCACCTCGTCGGCAGACAGATCGCACACGTACGCCTTGCCGGCCTTTATCAGTTGCACGGCCCATTCGTAGAGCTGGTCGAAATAGTCGGAGGCATAGAATAAGCGGTCCCCCCAATCGCCGCCCAGCCAGCGCACGTCTTCGATAATGGATTCGACGTACTCGGTCTCTTCCTTGCAGGGATTGGTGTCGTCGAAGCGCAGGTTGCACTTGCCGCCGAACTCGTTGGCGAATCCGAAATTGATGTTGATGGACTTGGCGTGTCCGATGTGCAGGTAGCCGTTCGGCTCGGGCGGAAAGCGGGTGTGCACGCGGCCGCCGTACTTGTTGGTTTTCAGGTCGTCGAGGATGATCTCGCGGATGAAGTTGGACGGCGCCGGCGCGTCGGATGCTGCGCCCACAGCGGGCGGGGCGTCGGTCTCGTTTTTGGTCGGATTCATAATTGTTACTTGTCCGGGATGCTGATTGAGCCTATTTGAGCATCGCGATGGCCCGGTCGATTCGCTTGAGACAGGTTTCCCGGCCCAGCACTTCCAGTGTCTCAAACAGAGGCGGGGCCGCCTTACGGCCGCACACGGCCACCCGGATCGGTTGGAACATCTGCCCGGTTTTGATTTTCAACGTAGAACCGTGCCAGCCGCGTTCGGATATTTCCATGGCAGCCTGCCGAAGCGAGGCTTCCAGAGCCTGATGATAGAAGTCTGTCGTCGTGAGGACTTCGCGCGCATACTGCAACGCCAGCAGCGCCATTTGACGGTCGCCTTTCTGCGGAATCAGTTCGGCGGGATCGTACGGCGGCAGCTCGTCGAGGAAGAAAAAATCGGCCACGGTGGCCACTTCGCTGAGCAGGCGGATGCGCTCGCGGATCAGCTTGGTCACCTGCAGCATCTTGCCAGGCTCCGCGTGGAACCCGGCGGCGCACACGAAAGGCGTCAGAAGGCGCGCCAGATCCTCGATAGGGGTAGCGCGGATGTACTCGGCGTTTAGCCACACCGCCTTGGGATCGAAGGGGTCGTTCTCCTGAAAATTCACGACAGCGTTGTCGCGATTGATGCCCTCGAATGAGAACGCCCGCACCAGCTCGTCGAGGCTCATCTTCTCCCGGTCGTCCTTCGGAGACCAGCCCAGCAGGCATAGAAAATTCACATAGGCATGCGGAAGGAAACCGGCGTCGCGGTACGTGGTGACGCTCACCACCGGCCCGTGCTTGCGCTTGGAGAGCTTGGATCCGTCGGGCGCGAGCAGCAGGGGTAGATGCGCGAACTGCGGCGGCGCTGCACCCAGCGCTTCGAAGATCAGGACGTGCTTAAACGTGTTGGTGAGGTGGTCCTGGCCGCGAATGATATGGCTGACGAGCAGCTCGAGGTCGTCGGCGCAGGAGGCCATGTGATAAGTCGGGATGCCGTTGCTGCGAAGCAGGGCGAAGTCTTCGATATCGGCGCATTCCTTGGACTGATAGCCGTAGACGCCATCGCGAAACTGCACCGCGCGCGCACCGTCGCGAGGCACGCGGAAGCGAAGCACGAACGGTTCACCCGCCTCGGCGCGCCGCCGGCTCGCTTCCGGCGACAGATCGCGCATGCCCGGATTGAACAGCCAGGCCCCCTCGCCATAGGGCTTCTCCTCGGCGCCCTGGGCCGCCGGCGTGTAGTCGCGATAGGCCAGCCCCTGTTCGAAAATGCGCCACGCCATCTGCTGGTGCAGCGCCAGGCGTTGCGACTGGTGATACTCTTCGTCCCATCGGAGGTCGAGCCACTTGAGGCCTTCGAAGATCGAATCGAGCGAGGCCTGCGTGTTGCGATCGACATCCGTGTCGTCGATGCGCAGAATCATGGTTCCGTCATGGTGCCGCGCGTACAGCCAGTTGAAGATGAAAGTCCGGGCGCTGCCGATGTGCAGAAAGCCGGTGGGCGAAGGAGCGAAGCGGACGCGAGGCGGCGCAGACATGAAATTTCAGGATACAGGAGGCGCGAGGCGGAATTCAGCAGGCGGGCTCGTGCCGGCGGTGGCGGTGGGTTGGTGGCGCAGGCACTCGTGCGTCGCACTGGTGCGTGCGCTACAACTCGCCGCTGGCGCGGGCGCTTCGCACTGCTGGGCTGGCCTCGACGGCCACCTCCGGCGGCTTGCGGGGCGGGACTTCCACTTCCGTGGCGCAGCCGTTCGGACACACTAGCCACGTCCGGCCCTCGCGATCCTCCGTCTGCATCGGCCCGAGACAGAATGGGCACTCGTCAGCTTGTTCCAAGTTTCCTCGGTTCGACTACTTGCGGCGGGCCTCGGTAGTCCGCTCGATGGCCTTGCCTTCAGGCGCCCAGCCAGGGCTGGAGTCTTCCCACTTGTTGTCGGTCAACTGCCGCACGTCCGACCCGTCGGCGCGCATGGCGAAGATTTCCCCATACGGCTGCGGCACGCCGTCGTACAGCGCCATCTCGTCCTTGAAACCCATGCGCGCGCTGCTGAACAGGATCCACTCGCCGTCCGGCGACCAGATCGAATGTGCGTCGTTCCCCGGCGTGTTGGTCAGGCGCCGGAGTCCGGTGCCGTCGGGGCGGATGCTGTAAAGCTCAAAATCGCCATCGCGGTCGCTGGTGAACATGATCACGTCCTTCGACGACCATTGCGGAAAGTTGTACCAATGCGCCTCGTCCGTGAGCGGCGTGACCTTGCCGTCGGCCAGCGTCAGAATGACGAGCTGCCGGCCGCGCTTGTACACGATCCGCTTGCCGTCGGGCGACCAGCTCGGGAATCCGTTGTTCACGCCATCGTCGGCGATCACGCGAAATCCCCAGCCGTCCGGCTTGATCAGAGCCACCTGCGAGGCCGGAAAACCGGGAGCGCGGAAGTATCTGCCCACGCAGAACGCAATCATGTCGCCGGCGGGCGACCAGACCGCATCGAACGCGCTGAACCCTTCGCGGTGAAACAGCGTGTGTTGGTCGCTGCCGTCGGCGTTCATCATTTCGATGCTGGTGTCGCGCGTGTCGACACCGTGGTTGCCGTATTGGCTGTAGAGCAGCCTGGCGCCGTCGGGCGAGAAGGAAGGAAACGGCTCGCTCAGCAGCAGCTCGAATTCCGGATCGCGGCTCGCGGTGGGAACCAGATGCTCCGTGGACGCAGGATGCAACATGCGCTCGTAGACCACTCGCTTGCCGTCGGCGAACCACGCCGGATGCCGTATCGCGCCCTTGACGATCGGGTCGATGCGCCGGTCCGGATGCCAGATCCTGAGGCCCTGGTTGTTGTCGTCCTGCGCGCGCACGGCGTAGCTGATCCGGCCGTCCGGCAGCCATTGCGGCGACAGCTTGGTTTCATTGGACGCGGTGTACTGCCTGCGTTCGCCGGTGGCGAGATCCACCGAGACTATCTCGGTTCGCGAGGCGGAGCGCTTCGCAAGATACGCGCCAACCTCGTCGGTCTCGTAGTAGAGCACGCGCTTGCTGTCGGCCGACCAGGCCGGGCTGCCCGCGACGCCGCCGGCTCGTGTCAAGCGCCGCAGCCCGGTTCCATCCGGATGGACAATATAGATGCCGGTGGATTGCAGGTGCTCCCAGGAGCCGGGGAACGCGCCTGGATTGGAATCGCGATCGGAGCTGAACGCGATCCATTGGCCGTCGGGCGACCAGCTCGGCCGGAAATTTCCGGAGCGGTTGTTGGTCAGGTTCCGATATTTGTTCGCGGCGATGTCCAGCAGCCAAATGTTGGCGGTGCCGCCTCCGCGTGTGGAAACGAACGCCAGGGTCGAGTCGTCGGGCGAGAGCGCGCCTTGATCGTCGAAGGCGGGATCGCGGGTGAGCTGCTCGAGGCCCGATCCGTCCGGATGCACGCGGTAGATGTCGGCCAGGCCATTGTGCTCGGCGGTGAACACCACCCATTTCCCATCCAGCGACACGTTGGGCGAGTATTCGATTTCACCGTGCGGCACCAGCGCACGCTCGTTCTTGCCGTCGGCGTCGGCGATGAACAGCCCGAGATCGGGGATCAGAAAGCGGTTGAAAAGGACGCGGTGCTTCGCCGCGGCTTGCGCGCCGCACGCCAGCACACCCATCAGGAGCAGAAAACCCGCTCGTCTCATCGGTTGGCCCTCCCCGTTGAAGATGTGCTGATTATATAGGCTTCGGTGTCCGGGGGCAATGCGTCCGGCAGGACGTGTCCGGCAGGACGGGTGATTATACAGTGGCTTTTGCAATAACAAGAATATTTGCAGTAAAGACCGGCTGGACGCGGCAAAGGCCCAAGTGGCTCGGGGAGGGGAGCAAGCCGGGCGGCGCGACCGGAGCGATCTGCACACGAGGAGGCCGTGGCGGCGCGGCAACCGGGTTGCGGCGGCTGAGAGATTGGGGATAGCGCGCTCGTGCGCCTGGCGCCAGGCACGCGCGGCTTGCGGGGGTTGGGCGTACGCTGCGGCGGCGAACGCGAGCGCGCGTCACTTCTGGCGCGCGGCGAACTTGGCGTTGAACTCCGCTTCCATCTTGCGATCGCGCTCCAGCGCGGCGCGGATCTGGTCGGGATGAGTCTGGAGGCAGTCGTGGCACTCCGTGCCGTCGGCGACCTGGCCTTCGGTCGACAGGCCGCGTTCCTTCATCAGTTTCCGCAGCATATCGGCGGCGGCGGGTTGCTGCTTATAGAAATCCGTGTAGTCGATGCCGTTGGCCACCAGCAGCGGCGTCCAGCCGCGCATGTCCTTGGCGTCGAGCTTGGCGCCTTTTTCCACCAGGTATTGCACCACCGAGGGGGCGCCGCGATAGGCCGCGCCATGCAGAGAGGTCTCGCCTTGGTCGTTGGTGGCGTTCACCGGGTTGCCGAGCTCGACGCACATCTTGACGGCCTCGAACACCTCGCCCTCCTGGCCCGGAAGCGACCCGCCGTCTTCGCCGGGATTCCAGATCTTGAGTCCGGCGGCGACCATTAGCGGCGTGGTGCCGTCGGCGCTGGGCGTGGTTGGATTGGCGCCCGCCGCCACCAGCGTGCGCATCGCTTCGACGTCGGTGACTTTGGCGGCCAGGAAAAAGGGTGTCGCGCCCAGGCGATTCAGGCGATTCCTTTGGCCGTCCTTCATGCCGTTCTTGGTCATCGGCGCGTTGACGTCCACGCCAAGCGCGATCATCTTCTTGACGACCTGGATGCTGTCCTCATTCCCGGTGGGCCGGGGGCCCGGAGTGCCGAAACTCACGTTGGGGCGGCGCGTGCGGATGGCTTGATGGAGCGCGTTCCAGCCTGCGCCGGCAAGACTCGGGTCGGCGCCCTTGTCGAGCAGAAAATCGGCCAGATCCCAATGCGCGTTGGCCACGGCGACTACGAGCGCACTCTCGCCGTCCGACAGCGTGTCGTTCACGTTGGCGCCGGCGGCGAGCAGCGCCTTCACGGCGTCGATTGCGCCCGAGCGGACGGCGAACAGGAACGCGGTGAACGAAGTAGGCGGGGGGCTGAAGAAGATGGAGTTACCTCGGGCGCCGGCGGGCGACGGTCGCGCGGTGCGGATCTTAATGTCGCCGCCGAACTCGATCAGCATGCGGATGGCGTCGGCGTTATTTCGATCCGCCGCCCACATCAGCGGCGTCTGGCCGCGCGAGTCGCGCGCGTTCACACTGGCGCCATGCACTAGCAGGGTCTTGATGGCGTCGGCCTTGCCGTTGCGCGCCGCCGTCATGAGAGCCGTCTCGCCGCCGGGCAGCGTTGCGTTTGGATCCGCTCCCACTTTCAACAGCCGGTCCAGAATGGCGGCATTTCCGTTTTCGGCCGCCAGCGATACGGGAGTCACGCCGTAGCGATTCGCGGCCTTCACGTCGGCCTTGGCACGCAGCAGCATGTCGACCATTTCCACGTCGTCGCTGTGCACCGCCCATTGCAGCGCGGTCGAGCCGTCGGGCCGAAGCGCGTTCACATCCGTGGTTTTGTCCGCGAGCAGCGTCTGAACGGCTGGTTTATCGCCCCGCTCGACGGCGTCGATCAGAGGAATCGCGTGCATGGCCGCGTTCACACTCGCGGCGCCCAGCAGGCTTGCCATCAGCCAGAATTTTCGACGCATGGGTCTGCCTCCTCCGCTGCCAGCGACGATCAGAGATCGACGAGCTTGCCGGTGCTGTCGCCGATCTTGTCCGCTTGAACGCCCAGCTTGTCGAGCAGAGTCAGCCCGGCGTTCATGAACGGCGTATTCATTTCATAGCGGATGTGACGGCCGCCCTTCAAGGTTCCGCAGCCGCGGCCCACGATGGTCACCGGCAAGTCGATGGGCGTATGTTTGTCGCCGTCGCCCATTCCGCCGCCGTAGACCAGAATGGAGTGATCGAGCAGCGTGCCGTCGCCGTCCGGAGTAGCGCGCATCTTTTCCACCAGGCCTGCGAACAGAGCCATGTGATGCGCATCGATCTTGGTCTTCTGCGCCATGTTGTGCGGATCGTTCTGGTGATGGGAAATCAGATGGTGCGATTCCGGCACTCCGATCCACGGATAGGAGCGGGCGCTCAGCTCGCGGGCGATCTGGAAACAGGCCACGCGCGTGATCTCGCCCTGGAGGGCCAGGTGCAGCAGGTCCAGCATCAGCTTGACGTGATCGTCAAACTCTTCCGGAATTCCCGCCGGTTGCGCGAGGGCCGGCAGCGGCGAGGCGGCATTGTTTTTCTCGGATTTTTGGATGCGCGTTTCGATCTCGCGGACGGCGTCCAGGTAATCGCTCACCATCCTGCGGTCGCCCGCGCCGAGCCGTCTCTCGATGCGCCGCATGTCTTCGCTGACGGAATCGAGAATGCTGCGATCCTTCTTCATTTGGGCCGTCTGCGCCGACACGCTGCCGCCGTCGCCGAACAGGCGCTCGAACACGACGCGCGGGTCGCGCTCGTGGGGCAGAGGCGTGGTGGGCGTCTGCCAGGACGTCGAGTTCATGTAAGAACAGCTATATCCGTTCTCGCAGTTGCCCACCAGGTAGTTGGATTCGGTGGTGAGCTCGAGCGAGCGCAGCGGCGTGTCCGCGCCCAGCTTGTCGGCGGCGTACTGATCGATGGTTTTGCCGGTGGTGATGTCCGAGCCTTCGGTGCGCTTGGCGAGCACGCCGTTGAGCCAGCCCGCGTGCGCGCGGGTGTGGACGCCGCCGCCTTCGTTGGGACTCAGCACGCCCAGGTTGCTGAGCCCGCTAAGCACGGTGACGTGCTCGCGGAAGGGCTCCAGCGGCTTCAACACCGGCGTGAACTCGAAATTTGTTCCGGTGGCCGCGGGATGGAAATTGGGCAGGATCATCCCATTCGGAACGTAGAAGAATGCCAGCCTGCTGACGGGGCTGGCCGTGGTGGCTCCGCGGAGCGCGGGAACCATGGCGTCCAGCAGCGGAAGCGCCACCGTCACGCCCATGCCGCGCAGGAAAGTCCGCCGGGGAAGCGCCTTCTTGGTGATGATCATTGCCTGGTCTCCTTCATGGATGGCTGAATTGCATTCGTGGCGACCGCGCTCGCATTGGATGGCGCGGCCGCGCCGGTTCTTCGCATCAAAAACGGATAGCTGTTGACAACGCCCAGTATCATCGACTGGAATTTGTAATCCGGAGCGGAAGCACTAACAATCTTGCGCACGGCGGGCATGTCGTAATATTCGAGACCGCGGCCCAACGCATAGGTGAGCAGCTTCTCGGCCACCGTGTTGGTGAATCTTTCGGGCCGGCGAACCAGGGCCGCTCGAAGGCCCGCGGCTCCCTGGAATTTTGTTCCGTCGGGAAGTACGCCTGAAGTGTCGAGCGGATTCCAGGATTCATCGACGGCGCGCCATCGGCCGATCGCGTCAAAATTATCGAGCGCGAAGCCCGCCGGATCGATCATCGCGTGACAGGTGCGGCAAGGCTCGACGCTGCGGTGCACGGCCATACGCTCGCGCAGCGTTGTGACTTTGGCCTGCGTCTTTTTGTCGTCCAGCGCAGGCACGTTGGGCGGCGGATCGGGCGGCGGCGTGCCCAGAATGTTCTTCAGGATCCATTTGCCGCGCAGCACCGGCGAGGTGCGGTTGGGGTGCGAGGTGATGGTGAGAATGCTGGCTTGGCCCAGCAGGCCACGCCGCGGGCTATCGTCGGCGAGCTGGACGCGGCGGAACTCGGTGCCTTGCACGTTCGGAATGCCGTAATGCAGCGCCACGCGCTCGTTGACGAAGGTGTAGTTGGCGGTGAGCAGTTCGAGCACCGGACGATTCTCCCGCACCACGCTGTCGAAGAACAATTCGGTTTCGCGCCTGAGGCCGCGCCGCAGCGATTCGTCGAAGTCCAGCGAGAACGGATCGCCGGGGCGCGCCACATCCAGATTGCGGATTTGCAGCCACTGGCCTGCGAAATTTTTCGTTAGCGCCTCGGAACGGGGATCGGCCAGCATCCTCCGCACCTCACGCTCCAGCACCGCGGGGTCTTTGAGCTTGCCCTGCTCGGCAGCGTCCAGAAGTTCGTCGTCCGGGATGCTGCTCCAGATAAAGAACGACAGCCGGGAGGCGAGATCCAGGTCGCTCAGGCGATAAATGTTCGGCGCGGTAAACGCAGCGTTGGAGGCGCCGCCGGAATTCTGGGCGCTTTTGGCCGGATCGGCTTCAATCCGGAAGAGAAACTCGGGACTGACCAAGAGTCGCCGGAGCGCGAACTCGATGCCGGCCTCGAAGTCGCCGCCATCTCTGCGGCCCTGGTCGTAGAACTGCAACAACACGGCGACGTCTTCGTCGCTGGCCGTTCCGCGGTAGGCGCGCCGGGCCAGCTTGGAGAGAATCGTTTTGGCGCAGGCGGCTTCCTCAGCGCGGCTGGACGGATGGCACACGAAAATCCTGCGGCGGCTGGGCGTTCCTCCGACTCCCCGGTCGTTGTAAGGACCGACGATGGTCACGTTAGTGACCTCCGGCATGGAGCCGTTGGGACCGCCGTCGTTGCCGGAAACGCGCGGGTTTTGGAACGGCTCGCGAACCTGCTCCAGCAAGTCCGGCGGCTTGCGGTAAAACGTGATGCCTACCTGGTGCGGGCCACTGCTCACCGGCACGCGGACCTCGAGCTTCTCGGCGGCCATCCCGCCGGCGCGCGGCCTCGGGCCGATGGTGAACAGCTTCAACTGCTCTCCGTCGAGCGAAACCTCGAGCTGGTGCGGGTCCGACCCGATCCGCGCGCCGCCCAACTCGATCTTGATTTCATACTCGGCATCCCGCGGAAACAAATGCGTGATCAGGGTTCCGCCGCGCGTGCCGAACGGCAATCCCTCCATGCGGTCGTGCTGCTGCAACTCCGACGCCATGTGGTACTGCTTGGACTCGACAGCGGGAGGAGCATCGCCCACCGCCATGCGGCTGATGGTTTTCGACGCGGACAAATAGCGTTCCATCAGCGACTGCGAAATCCTGAGCGTGCCCGCCATGTTGTCGAATCCGTTGCTTGAATCGTCGGCAGGAAGCAGGCCGGCGGCGTCGATGTCGATGGCCAGCAGGTCGCGGATGGCGTTCTGATATTCGTCGCGATTGAGCCGGTGAAACGCCTCGGTCCGGCCGGGGTCGGGATGCGCGGCCGCCGCGCGGTCCAGTTCAGTCTGCACGAAGGACCGGAACGCATCATACTTCGCTTCGTCCGGCCGCGGCGCGCCGGGCGGAGGCATCATGCCGGTGCGAAGTTTTGTCACCGCCTTTTCCCAGGCCACGGCATTGGCGCCGACGTTGCCCAAGTCCAGCGACTCGAACGACAGCCCGCCGCTCTTCAAACGCGGGTTGTGGCAAACTGCGCAGTACTGGTTGAGCAAGGCGCGTTGATCGGAGAGGGATGGTGCCGGCGACCTGGTGTCAGCGGCAAAAAGGCAGACGGCGCCCGCGGCGACGACAACCAGCAGCCTTCTCGTCATCGAAGCTTTCGGCACACCACACTCTCGATAGAGCATGTATAGCGATGGGCGGGCGCGACTACACAGCCCATCCCAAATCGTATGTATATCTTACATCGAAATGACGCCGTTGGCGAGGGGCTAAAGAGCCGTTGGCTAAAGAGCCCCTCGGTGAACGATTCTCAGGTCTCTCGCAGCGGGGATTCCGGCGGGCAGCCTGGCAACTCTCCGCCAACACCACGGATGCGCTCGGCCGCTTTGTTATACGGCTCAGGCCTGCTGAATGTCCACGATCTGGGACGTGATCACCGTTCGAAATACCGGATGGATAAACTCCAGATGCATCCCGCGCCCGACGAACTTGGTCTTGATCATCGACCCGCCCCAGGTGCAACCTTGAACCTGCACTTCCACCGGCTCGGGGCAGAACTCCGGGTGGCCGGAGATCAACGCCGACTCGTCGCCCAAACTCACCAGCCGGTACGACCGGTTGCGCGTCTGGATGGCCAGCACTGCGCCAGGCGCCAGGTCTCTCAGGTACACGCCACCCTCGATCTCGGACTGGATGATGTTGTGGTTTATCTGATCCGACAGATTGGGGTGCGGCACGAACGACATGGTTTCGAGGGTGTCGGTCAGAGACTGCGCTTGCATCCGACTCTATTGTAGCCGGACTTTTGCAAAGCCGCAGCAGGGGGGAGGAGGGCCACCCAGGCCAGCACCGTGCTTCAACAGATATTGGCCGTTCTCCGCTGCGCGCACGCTCACCGGATGAACACGCGCGCCAATTCAATCACCAGAATTGCCACCACCATCGCTTCCAACACGAACGCGCGCGCCTGGTGGAACTGGTCCACCATGAATTGATAGAGGTCGCCCGCGGTGCGCAGCTTCTCATCCACTAAGTGCCGATAATCCGGGACGCCCACGCGCGAGGCCGCTATCCGATACGCGCGCGCGTAGAACATGTCGCTCAGAAACTTGATGGCATTATCGGTGCGCTCGGTCAGCTCGGTGATGTCCAGCCGCAGCGTGTTGAGCCGCTCGGCCTCGCGCGCCATCTTCCAACCGCGCAGCAACCCTCCGTGCCGCTCCAGTGTCTTATACACATCCTGAAGCACCCGCGTCAGGAGATCGTCGTAGTGCCGGAACTCGAGCAGTTGCGTGTTGGCGTATTCGAGCAACTGGATGGTCGGCGCCGCGCCCTCAGGGTTATCGTACACCAGCGCCGCCACCCACCCGACCACCAGCAGATCGATCGGATAATACGACAGGCTGGACTTCAGCACCTCGCGCTGCTCGTCGTCCGACAGCAGCATGGATTCGCCGCGCACGACCTGCGCGATCTCCCCGCCGTGCTCGGCCAGCAGCGCCGTAGCCGTCCACGGCGCTCCTGCGTCGTCCAGCGCCTCGCGCACATGAAAGATGTAGTAATCTTCGCTTAGCGGCGCCGGGTAAGGTTGTTGCAGTGCGGTCGCCACCTTCTCCAGCCGCGTCCGAATCAACTCCGCCGTGCAGCGTTCGATCTCCGGCGCCAGGATCCAGCGGTTGGCCAGCCGGACCAATTCCTGCCACCCGAGCTCGAATTCGAGTTGCAGCTCCACGCTGACGACGCCGTAGTCGAAATACTTGATGCGCGCCTGGAACTGCTGCCCGCTCGCCACCGATACCGGCTCGGGATACTCCACCACGGGAGGCCGCTCGAAGCGCACGTACTCGGGCGCGGGATGCTTGAAACGCGGCTGAGCACGCGAGGGCTCGGTGTTCACCATGCCCTGCAGCCGGTCGAGCTGGATCTGCTCGGCCACGTCGTACAGCACCAGCACCCACAGGGAACCGCGCAGCGGTCGCATCCTTGTATTGTCACGCAGCACGCGCACCCTCGGGTCGAACGGCGCTACGCTACACTGCCCTCATGCTCAGAGTGAAGCCGAAGTGGCTGGAGCCCTTGTTTCCGTGGCCGCAGCACGAAGCGCGGGTGAATGGCCGCAACATGGCCTACATCGATGAAGGCGAGCGCGCCGGGCGGCCCGTGCTGCTGCTCTCCGGCAATCCCACCTGGGGTTTTCTCTATCGCGATTTCGTCGCGCCCCTCACCGCCGCCGGCTACCGCGTGATCGCGCCCGACTGGGTGGGTGCGGGCTACTCCGATCATCCGCGCGTGGACGCATCCCTGACGTTCGCGCATCACATCGCGGATCTTGTCGCGTTGATCGATCAACTGGACCTGCGCGGATTCGTCATCACCGGCCAGGACTGGGGCGGACCGCAGGGCGTCGGCGCGGCGCTGCAGCGGATCGAAAAACTCTCCGCGCTGGTGTTGATGAACACCTGGCTGTTCACCGGCCTGATCAGTAAGTTTCACGCTTCGCCCCGGCCCTGGATGACCTGGCACGCGCCGCTCATCGGCCCATTTTTTATGAGGCGCCACAAGGTGCTCTCGCAGCACGGTCCCACCGCGACCACCGTGCGCGGCCTCACCGATGACGAAGCGCGCGGCTACCATCACGTCTTCGACGAGCCCGATTCCGATCACATCGTGCTCACTTGGCCGCGCACTATTCCCATGCGCGAAGGCGACCGCGGATGGGCCGACATGCAAATGATCGAGCGCCGGCTTCCGGAACTCGCCAAGACGCCCACGTTGCTGCTGTGGGCGCCCGGCGACGAAGTGTTTCCCATTGAATTCGGCAATCGCCTGAAGGAGCTGTTGCCGCACGCCGAAGGACCCAGCGCGTTCGACCGCGCGCGCCACTTCCTGCAAGACGATCGCGGTCCGGATCTGGCGCGCGCCATGGTCGAGTTCCTGAATCGCACCGTGGGAGCGCGGCCATGAACTTCATTACGCCCGCCGAAGAAGAGCTCTCATTCTTACGGGCCGATCCGCTGCTGTGGGAACAGGAACTGGACGTGCGCCCGGATGTGGCCGAAGCCATCGAGCGCGCCGCCGGAATTCGCGCCGGCCGCGTGCATTGGCGGTCCAAGCACGGTCATCTGTATGCGCTCGAGCTCGCCGACCTCGGCCGCGGCCGACCCTCCATGGCCATGCTTTACGGCCACTGGGACCGCTACGAGCCGCGCCCGCCCGAGCACGAGATCGACGCCGACCTGCTGGCGTTTTGCACGTGGGTCGCCGAGATCGCCGCCAGTCTGAACCCGGCCGACGTCGCCAAGGTCGCGCAATTCGCCGGTGTCAAGACCACCTGGCCGGAAGGATCGGTGTTACGCACCCCGGAGGACCGGTTCCAAAACCTGCCCGGCTTTCCCTACCAGCCGAAGTACGTCGAAGTGGAAGGCCTGCGCATGGCCTACGTCGAGCACGGCTCCGGCGATCCCGTGCTGCTGCTGCATGGCGAGCCCACCTGGAGCTATCTGTATCGCCATATGATTCCGCCGCTGGCCGGCATGGGCCGCGTGATCGCGCCGGATTTAATCGGCTTCGGCCGCAGCGACAAACCCGTGGCGGCGAACGCCTACAGCTACAAATCGCACGCGCGCTGGCTGCGCGCATTCATCCAAGCGCTGGATCTTAAGAACGCTACCATGGTTTGCCAGGACTGGGGCGGCTCGCTCGGGCTGCGCATCCTGGCCGAAGTCCCGGAACGGTTTGCGCGGCTGGTGGCGATGAACACCGGCATCTCAATCGGGGACCCGCGCAGCGAGGCGTTCTACCGCTGGCGCCGCTTCTCGCAGCGCGTCGAGTTTCTGGACGTCGCGATGCTGATGCGCAACACGCTCGCAAGGCGGAAGCTCAGCGACGCCGAGGCCGCCGCCTACGCGGCGCCATTTCCATCCAAGGATTACCAGACCGCCGCGCTGGTTTTTCCTCGACTGGTGCCGATCCGGCGCGATCATCCCGGCGCGTACGAGAATCGCCTGGCGATCGAGCGCTTGAAGACGCTCGATCTTCCGGTGCTCCTGATGTGGGGCGCCGAGGACGCCATCACAGGGCCAGCCGAGCCGTTCCTGCGCTCGATTTTCAAAAACGTCGCGCCGCGCACCATGATCCCCGGCGCCGGACATTTCATTCAGGAAGACGCGGGCGAAGAGGCCGCGGTTCGCATCGTTAACTGGATGAGTCGTAATTCCCCATAACCTTTTTGTCGCGGCCAAGTTTATATACTCAGAGGACCGATGGCCGCGAGAAAACCGGCAGCGGAAACGCCGCGGGTTGAGCCCGACGAACGTGTGCTGGTGGAAGCCGCGCAGCGCGATCCTGCCAGGTTCGGCGATCTGTATGAATTACATTTCGAGCGGGTGTATGCGTTTGTCGCCAGGCGCGTGCGCGACTGCGACATCGCGGAGGATGTGACCGCGGAAGTCTTTCACAAGGCGCTCTCCGGCCTGAAGAGCTTTGAATGGCATGGCGCTCCGTTCGGCGCCTGGCTGATGCGCATCGCCGCCAACGCAGTGGCCGACCAATCCAAGCGGGCGGCGCGCGAGGTCCAAGCTTCGGAGGACGCCCCAGAGCCTTGCGCCAACCCGGATATGGAGGCAATTGAAAATCGCGCCCGGCTGTTTCGCCTGGTGAACGAGCTTCCGGCCGGCCAGCGGACCGTGATCTTCCAGCGCTTCGTCGAACAGCGCAGCATTCGGGAAATCGCGCAGCAGTTGGGCCGCAGCGAAGGCGCCGTGAAGCAGCTTCAGTTCCGCGCGATACAAAGTTTGAGGTCGCAAATGGAGGGCGCCAATGCCTAAGCCCTCTCGATACGATCAACTCGACCAGGCCATCCAGGCGCTGCTGGCGCGCCGCAGCGCAGGACCCGCAGCGCCGGGCACCATGGCGCCGCTGCTCGAAATCGCGTCGGGCTTGCTCGACCTCCCGCGCGAAAATTTCAAGGCCCGTCTCAAGTCTGAACTGGAAAGGAGATCATCCATGGCAACTACAGCAACTCATGCCGAAGCCACGCCCGTCCGGCAAACCGCAACCGCAAGGCTCCGCGTCAAGAACGCGGCCGCCGCGATCGATTTCTACAAGAAAGCCTTCGGAGCGCGCGAGCTGATGCGCTTCACGGCCCACGGCGAAATCCCCCACGCCGAGCTCGCCATCGGCAACTCGACAATCATGCTGGGCGAAGAAGCCCTGGATTACGGTTTTCCCGGCCCGCTTGCTCTGGGCGGCTCACCGGTCACTATCCAGCTTTCCGTCGACGACGTGGACGCGGCGTTCGCTCAGGCCGTCGCCGCCGGTGCGAAGGTCGTTTGGCCTTTGCAAGACCAGTTCTACGGAAACCGCGAGGGATCGGTTGCCGATCCGTTCGGCTACACCTGGGGCCTCTCAACGCGCAAGCGGGAGATGTCGGTTGAAGAAATGCAGCGCAGCTTCGAAGCCATGGAGCAGGAGGCAGGTGCGCAGCGCCGCAGCCCGATCCCCGAGGGCTATCACACCATCACGCCTTACCTGGTCGCGAAAGACGCCGCCGGCTTGCTCGACTTTCTAAAGCAAACCTTCGCCGCCGAGGAAACCGGGCGCGCCATCGGTTCGGCCGGCGGCATCCACGCCGGAGTTCGCATTGGAGATTCGATGCTGATGGCCGGTGGCGGCGGTCCGGGCCTCTCCTGGCGCGGCGAAAACCAGCCCATGGCGCTGCACGTTTACGTGGAAGACACCGACGCGGCCTACCAGCGCGCGCTCGCGGCCGGAGCAACTTCCATCCAGCCGCCCGAGGATCACGACTATGGCGAGCGTGGCGCGAGCGTCAAAGATCGGGCGGGCAATCACTGGTACATCGCTACCTATAAGGGCGCGAAGTACATCCCACAAGGCTTGCGGACGGTGACGCCTTATTTGCATCCGCTGCGCGCCGAGCCGGTCCTCAATTTCCTGCAGCGCGCATTCGGGGCCGCACAGGTCAAAAAATACGCTTCGCCCGACGGCGTGATCCATCACGCCCGGATCACGGTCGGCGATTCGGTGCTCGAAATGGGCGAAGCCCAGGGGCCTTACCAGCCCATGCCCAGCATGTTCTACCTCTACGTTCCGGATGTGGACAACATGTATCGCCGCGCGCTCAACGCCGGCGGCACTTCAATCGATGAACCAGCCGATCAGCCCTACGGCGACCGCAGAGCGGGCGTCAAGGACCCATTCGGCAATCAGTGGAACATCGCCACGCGCATTCGGGACACAGCGCAATAGCGCGCGCTCAGGTATGCCAGGTGCGGCCCGCCGGGCTGTCGCGCGGGCTGATTCTCGGGCCTTCTTCGCGCCAGCTGTGGTAGGTTCGGGCGCCCAACAGCGTCGCGAGCCTCGAATCCTTGCCGTGACGCTCCAGAATCCCGGTGGGAATGTGCCGCCGGTAATCTTCCTGCGGGTCCATGTATTGCCGGCAAAAATACATCGAGAGATTCAAGCGCAGCCCCGGAATCCGGCGAGGAAAGGAGCCGTGCCAGGTATTGCCGTGCCAGACGATCGCCGTGCCGGAGGGAACTTCGATGGGGATCGCATCCGGATTGCGGTCCTCGCCCGCCAGCGCGTTTTCGAAGCGAGTCGGCTGCCGGAAGTACCGGTGGCTGCCGGGGACCATCGCCAGCGAGCCGGCCGCCTCGGAATAATCCGTGAGCGCGTAGTTGCAATTCGCGACATGCGAATACGGCGAGAACGGCGCGGGCACGCCATTGCTGGTGTCGCTGTGCAGCAGCAGCCCCACTTCGCCCGGCCCTTTCACATGGCTCGTCAGGCTGCTCAGGAGGCAACTGTTGCCGAGCAGATAGGTGATGAGCGCGAGCGGCTTCGGATTCAGCAGCGCCTGCTCGAACACCGGATCGCTGAACAGCAGGTAGGGCGCGAGTTTTACCTCGTGCAGTTCGGCCTCGCCTTCCAGATCCAGTTTGCGATGGAAATTCTTTTCGGCCGAGCAGAGCACGGCATCGCGAAGCTGCCTTGTTAAGCCGGGTGAGAGCGCGTCGCGGACAATCGTAAAGCCGAAGGCTTCCAGCTCGGCCAGGTTCGATTCGAGCCCCAGTGCGCGCAGTTCCTTGTAGAGGCAATTCAAGTCCCGGGTGGACGGCCAGTCGCCTATCTCCATTGCGGTCTCCTTGTCGCGGGATCGGCAATCACGCGCACCCGCGTATATTATCATTGCCAGCGTGCCCGAACTCCCGGACATCACGGTATACATTGAGGCGCTCGAAGGCCGCATCGCCGGCCAGAAGCTGGAGCGCGTGCGATTGGCCAGCCCTTTTCTGCTGCGCACGGTGGACCCGCCGTTGCGCGCGGTCGAGGGTCAGAAGGTATTGCGATTGCGCCGGGTCGGCAAGCGGATCGCCCTCGGACTCGAAGACGATCTGTGGCTGGTTCTGCATCTGATGATCGCCGGCCGGTTGCATTGGCGCCCGCGCGGCGTCAAGCTCGCGGGCAGGCTCAACCTGGCAGCCTTCGATTTTCCGAACGGCAGCCTTCTACTCACCGAAGCAGGCTCGCAGAAACGCGCGTCGCTGCATGTCGTGCGTGGTGAGGACGGGCTGCGCGAGCTCGATCCCGGCGGGCTGGAGGTGCTGGAGGCGGATCTCGACCGCTTTCGTGCCGTGCTGACCTCGTCCAATCACACGCTCAAGCGCGCGCTCACCGATCCGCGCATGTTCAGCGGCATCGGCAACGCGTATTCCGACGAGATTCTGTTCGAAGCGCAGCTCTCGCCCGTCGCGCTCACGCAACGGCTCACCGACGCCGAAATCCGCCGGTTGTACCAGGCGATTCGCAGCACGCTCGCCCGCTGGGTGGCTCGCCTGCGCGCCGACACCGGCGACGGATTCCCAGAAAAGGTCACGGCCTTCCGCAAGGACATGGCCGTGCATGGCCGCTACAAGCAGCCCTGCGTGCGTTGCGGCGCCAAGATCCAGCGCATCCGCTATGCGGCCAACGAGACCAACTATTGCGCGCGCTGTCAGACCGGCGGGAAGCTGCTGGCCGATCGCGCGCTATCGCGCTTGCTGCGAGAGGACTGGCCCAGGACGCTGGAAGAACTGGAGTCGCTGACCGGGAAATGAACTAACAGTGAAACCGCTTCTGCCGCCCGGAACGAATCAGCTTGAGAAACGCAAGAATCACGGATACCCCAGCCATGACCCAGACGTAGTTCGGCTCCGGCGTCACCACCGTTACCGGCGGCACCACCGGCACGATGGGAACGGGCGCTGGATGCGGGCGATGCCTGTGAATGGGCGGGATGATCGGAATGATCGGGAAGAAACCTATGCCTCCATGCCCCGGTGCGCCCGGAGCGCCCGGAAGAACGGGAACTTCCGGCGTCAGTTCCTCCAGGGGCGGCGGAAGCGTCGGAGCTTCCTCCGGCGGCAGTCTTGGAAAGGATAGTGCGATCATCGGGACTTCCACGGGCGTGTTAAGAATCGCCTCGGATGGTTCGTTCTTCCGGATGGGCAGCATGGGATGCGCCGAGTAGCAATTGAGGCATCGGCCGCGGACGATGTGCTGGCCATCGGTGTAAACGGTCTCACCGGCCTTGAGGCGCAATTGCTTGGCGGTCCAATAAATCTTGTCGCCAAACCGGTACGAGACATATCCGTAAAGATCGGCCGTGAGAGTGACCTGTTTGAGGTTCTTCAGGTCGATCGCGGCGTAGTGATCCTTCACCGCGGGATCCCGCATGGCCCTTTTCGCTTCGTTCAGGGTTTTTGCGCCCCCCGGCACGACCGAATACGGAAAGACTTTCCTGTTTTCTTCGGTTACGACGGTGGCCTGACTTGGGAACCGAGGAATTTTGGGGCGGCGGGCTTGTGGTGGCGTCTCAGAATGCCGGTTGAGCGTTTGAGTTAAGAACGCGGATGCGGCCACGACGCCAAGGGCGACGACACCGCCGAGCCGAACAATTCTTTTGCTCATTCGCTGGCCTCCGTCACAGAGGACAATCTCACTTCTCTCCAGCGGGGGATTGACTAGATTCTAACAATACGATTAGGAGATGCAACTGGTACGTTACCTTTAATTCGTATAGTACTCCCAGGCCGCCGTACTAGTACTCGATTAGATTGAGGCTTGGGGAGGGCTCCTAGCGCGGAAGCACCTTGACCTGGACGTCGAGTGGAGTGAGAAGCACGCCGTCGTCGGCGTAGACGCGAAGCCTGTAGTCGCCTGGTGCTTTGAATGTGACCTGGGTGGTCGCCTGTCCGTCCACCACGGGGATCCGCATGGGCTCGAATGCCACGGCGTCTCCTCCCCGGTAGAGAATCCACGTTACACCCAGCCGGACACCCGGGTCGAGCTTCACGACTGCTTGTGTTACAGGGTTTTCACGGCCCGGTCCTAGGGTCACGCCGCCAGCAGCGCTGGTTGCGCCGGGGCGCCTCGGCCGCGCGGATGGATGCCCGTCGTCGGTGACCCGCACTGTCAAGGTGAGCGTCTCCGGAAGCGTGATGGTTCTTTCGGCCGGGCCGGCCAGTTCGATGGATGGAGGCTGATTCGGTTCCTCGGGGAAGCGCAGGTCCGCCGGACCGCCGCGATTTTCCTGATATACGAGGTTCCCGAGCTCCGAAGTCGGAAGCAGCGATCCATAGGCTTTTTCAGTGCGGCCGCGCGAGGTCAAAGTCCAGACCAGATCCTTCTGTCCCCAATCCTTCGGCACCTTCACTTTGAAGACGAACTGCTGGCGCCGGCGATAGAAGTGCGTTGGCTGGCCCTGATCGGGACCGCCGGGCTCAATCGAATTGTCCGGACCAACCGGGATATCAACCTGCTCTTCGTAGTTCCGGTTCATGTAGCCGAAAACCATATCGAAGCTGCCATCGGGGTTGTGCTCCCAGCCTTCGAAGACCGGGACGACATTTTGGCCGGTGGCGTATCGGACTTGAGCGGGCGCGCCGGCAGCGGCGATCACGAGCGCCGTTATGGCCAGATGCAACCGCGGGCGCCTGATCGTGGTCATGCTTGCAATGTCGCTGATCCGGATCCGGGCGTGAGCCTCGATTAGCGCTGGCTGCTCAACTCGCGCTGCTTCGCGCTTCGGGCGGCGACCTCGGCCTTGAATTCGTCTTCGCTCAAGTAGTAGAAATTCAGCCAGGCCCGCGCCATGTCGTCCGTGGTCCGGTTGCCGAATCCAACCCAGTTGCGCGGATCGGGATTAAACGGATTCTTGGCCGAGTTGTCGTGCCAGGTGGTGGCGTGGATGATGGTGCCGGCGGGCAGCAGCGGCGTCACGTCGTCGGCGTAGTTGTAGGCGATCTGCCATCCGAAGTTGTAGCGATTCACGCAGCTCAGTTGCTCCACCGTCATGTTGGGATAAATCGCCTCGATGCACTGCGCTTTTCCGCGATTGTGCATGTGCGGCTGGTAACCGGTGAGCCGCGCGGGCTTCTCCAGCTTGAAGTAGGCGTCCGAGCGCACGTTGTCGGCGCCGGCGGGGATGTCGAGATCGTCGTTGTTGGGCGTGAGCAAGGTCGTCATGACGTGTTGGGGCACGTAGCCCTTGGGATAAAACACGAACGCGACCTGGGTGCGGTCCCCGATGGTTTCGCCCACGGCGTGATAGTGCATGTTGAAACGGATGCGCGCACCGGCTTTGATCAATTTGCCCGAGCCGTCCGGATAAATGTCGCCGTTCTTGCCGACCGCATATTCGTTGAGCGTGCCGCCTTCGGGCGCGTCGTCGTAGATCAGGCTGGTCACGGCGTGGTGCACCACTCGGATGCCGGCGGTGGTGGGCTTGGTCTCGACGGCCTTGATGTAGCGATCTTCGGTGAGGCCGGAGTCGGCGACGAAATTTCCCCACCAGTCGGACGCGGCCGGCTTCACCGTGTAGGTGACGGGCATGGAGACGATCAGGTCCGGTTTTCCGATGTGCCATTTGTCCGCGTCTTCGAACTGGCGCGGTGGCGGCATATCGGCCGGATTGCCCTGCGGCGCACCGGCGTCCACCCAGGCCGAGATGGTGGCGATCTCCTGCTCGCTGAGCGACGGATCGTCCTTGAATTTGCGAATCCCGATGTGCTGATCGATGAACCAGGGTGGCATGTTGCGCTGGACCACTTGCTGCTTGATCGAACGGGCCCACGGCCGCGCGTCCTGGTAAGTCAGGAGCGACATGGGCGCGATATTGTTCGGCCGGTGGCACACCTGGCAGCGGTTCTGGAGGATGTGCGCGATGTCCTTGGTGAACGTAACCTGGGCGGCGGCGCAGGTCGCTCCAGCCGCGAAAATGACCCCAGCCGTCAGAGCGTGTTTGCAGGCTCTCCCCATGTACAGGCCTCCTAAACTGCTTCGATTCAGTATACGCGGAAATGGCACACCGCGGCGCACCGCCGGTCGCCGCTCGGCTCGGCTCGGAACGCGGCGAAGGCCAGTATGCCTCCGGAGGGAGGACACGTATTGAAACCTTTGGCGGCGCGGATTCCAGAGTGAAGCGTTGCTCGAAGCGAATCGTGACTTGAAACTGATGGTCACGCCGGCCAGGCGCTGAAGCCCGAACTACTTGACTTGCGGCATGGGATGCCGGTAGCGGCCGCTGAACACTTCGCCGAACTCAGCCACCACGGAGTCGTGGAGTAATCCGTTGTCGGCCAGCAGGTGCGGGCCGCGCAGGCTGGCGGGATTGCCGCGCATGTCGGAACAGCGGCCGCCCGCCTCTTCAATCAGCAGAATTCCCGCGGCCATGTCCCAGGGATTGAGACCGAACTCCCAAAAGGCATCCAGGCGGCCGGAAGCGACATAAGCCAGATCCAGCGCGGCCGCGCCGGCGCGCCGCACGCCGTGCGACAGCATCGCGAGCTGGTAGTAGAAATGCACGTTGACGTCCTGGTGGCGCTTCTTGCTCGGGAAGCCGGTCGCCACCAGCGAATCCTCGATGCGCCCAACTTTGGACACGCGGATGCGCCGGTGATTCAGGTAGGCGCCCGATCCGCGCTCGCTCGCAAACATTTCGTTGCGCTCCGGATCGAAAATGACGCCCGCAACCACCACGCCGGACTGCTCGAGCGCCATTGTCACGTTGTACACCGGGAAGCCGTGCGCGAAGTTAGTGGTGCCATCCAGCGGATCGACGTACCAGCAGAATTCCGAGGAGCCGCTATGGCCGCCGCCTTCTTCGGCCACGATGGAATGCGCGGGAAAGTGCGAGCGCAGGCGCTCGATGACGAGCTGTTCGGAGGCGCGGTCGGCCTCGGTCACCAGGTCGTGTTCGCCCTTCAGCTCATAGGTGACGCGGCGCTCGAAGTACTTGGAAAGCAGCGCCCCGGCCTCGCGGGCGATCTCGGCGCTGATCTCTAGGTAAGAAGGCATGCCAGTTGTGACTTCCGTGCCGCGCGACGCGCGACTCGCCGGTCAAGCTTCCGGCTCCTCGTACAGATACTTGATGTCGTGCTTGTACAGGAACAGATTGGGCGCGCCGCGGCGCGTCAACCGGATGAAACTCGCGTCGTAGAATTCGATCAGGCCCGAGACTTCCTCATTGCTACTGAGGCGGATACGGACCGGAATCTGGTGGTCGATCAAATGCCGGAGATACTTCACTTCCTCGAAGGTCTGCTCTGGGGCCTTGGTTTTCGCTTTGCTCATCGCTCGCCGCGGCTAGCGGCTGGATCCGTTCGACGCATCCGAATCCCCATAATAGCCGCTGCGCGTCACCACCCGCAAATTTCTGCCTTGTGTCGTGACCTTCAAAGTATGATAGCGGTCCTTGGTGGGAGGAATGCCTTTGGGATAGTAGCCGATCAGATACTGCGTTCTGAGGTCGCGCAGGATGTCGGCGAACGCGCGGTCGAGCTCCGGGGCCGAACTGGGCGTGAAGACGCGGCCGCCGGTTCCTGCGGACATGGTGGTCAGCGCGTTTTCGCCGCCGGTATTGCGTCCGGCATTGTTGCTGATCGGGATCACGACAATGGGATAAATCACGGCGTCGGCGCGCTGCGCGGCTTCGAGCGCCTGGTGAAAATCCTTGCTGCTGGTGGTGTCGCCGCCATCGGTGACGATCACCATGACGTGCCGGCCGTCGCGGTCCTCCAATTCCTGCGATACCAGGTAGATGGCGTCATACATCGACGTGCCGCCCGAGGGCTTGATCTGGCGCAGAGCCTGATCGAGCACCGTGAAGCGGCGGGTGTAGCCCTTGACCAGTGTGGTTCGCCAGTCGAAGGTGTACAGGGCCGCGGCGTCGTCCGGATTGCCCTCCGCGACGAATCCCTTGAGAAATTTGCTGGCCGAATCCAGCTCGTAGCGCAGCTCGATGCCGACCGAGGCGCTGGCGTCGAGCATGAGAGCCACCGAAAGCGGCTGCTCGGTTCGCCGCTCGAACACCGCGATGTCCTGCTTCACTCCGTTGTCGAAGACCGCGAAGTCGCTCTTGTTGAGCGAGCCGATCAATTGGCTGTTGCTGTCCTTGACGGTAACCAGCATGCGGACCAGCCGAACGTTGACGCGGATCACCGGCTCCTGCGGCCGCGCGGGCACAGCCAGCCAGAGCGCGGAAATGAGGAAACACGCGGCGCGGCGGATCACTTGTCGAGGACGGACTCGTCCCACTCTCCTTCGACCCACACCTCGCCGTCGGCGAAGTGCTCCTTTTTCCAGACGGGGACGAGGCGCTTGAGGCGGTTAATGCCCTCCAGCGCGGCTTCGAACGCCGGCTTGCGGTGCGGCGCGGTGACGATCACCGCGACGCTGGTCTCGCCGATCTGCATGCGGCCCAGCCGGTGCACCATGGCAATTCGCCCGATGGCATGTGTGCGCGCGATCTCGCGACCGATTTCGGCCATCATCTTCACCGCCATGGCCTCATAGCATTCGTAGTCCAGAAACTGTGTGGCGCGGCCCTTAGTGTTGTTTCGCACTACGCCTTCAAAGTTCACCAGCGCGCCGTCCTCGCCGCGCAGCAGTTGCCGGCCGATAGCGGCGGCGTCGATCGGCTGGCGGGTGAGCGCGAAGAAAAAACCTTCCGGATCGCAGATCTGATGCGTGTAGCGGCCCGTGCCGCCGCTGACCGGCGGCAGAAAGGCGATCTCATCGCCGTCGCGGACGGGTTCCGAGCGGTCGCAGAAGCGCTGGTTGCAGGCCAGCACGATACTGGATTTCAAATCTTTCAAGCGTGGAAACTCGCGCGCGTAGCGCTCGAAGACCGATTCCAGCCGGGCTCCGTCGCCGATCTCGATCTGCTCTTCGGCGCGCCCCACGATGTCCTTCAACATGCCAAAAAACAGGACTTTCACGCGCACTGGTGTCATGGTAGCAGACGGCTGGCGGCTATACTGGTTTCAGTTTTCGGCGGCCGAATCGGAACGGGTCGAGCGGCTGGGCGCTGTCAGCAGGCGCGCCCGCCGGGCCCGATTCACGCGGCGCCGAAGGCTTTCTGCTGGCGGTCCATCATCTCCTGCAGCGTCAGATCTTCCTGGCGTGTGGCGACATTCCAGCGGAAGCCGAAGGGGTCGCGCAGGCTGCCGTAGCGGTCGCCCCAGAACTGGTCGGCCAGCGGCATAGTGACCTGGCATCCGGCTGCTGTGGCTTGCGCGAAGAGCGCGTCCACGTCGGGTACGTAAAGATGCAGCGCTACCGGCCACACGCCCTCCGGAATCGGCGGGGCTCCGAATTCCGGCATGTGATCGTTCAGCATGAAGCGGGAATCGCCGATCTGAACCGTGGCGTGCATCAGTTTGCCGCCCGGACCGGGCGCGCGATCGACCTCCACGGCGCCGAGGGCGCGCTTCAGAAACTCGATGTAATCGGACGCGCCCTTCACCGTGAGGTGAGGCGTAATGGTGTGAAGACCAGCTGGGACTGCACTCGCTGCTTTTGCCATAATGCGTTCATTGTCACATGCCAACTTCCACGTCCCTAGAGCGGCTGCTCGACCGTTTGGAGGCCGCCAAGCGGCAATTTGGCGCGGGCCGGGAGGCCGATGTGGTCCGGTTGCTCGAGGCGTTAGGACGGCGCCGGTTCGCCGACGCCGCCTCCCTGATCCGCTTTCACGAGGCCCTGCTTTTTTTTCGGGCGTACGCAGCCAATCGGGAGATCCTTCGAGGGGCCGACGAATTGCTTGGTTCGTTTTCCGGACGCATCCGCCGCTTCGCGAGAAACGGCGGCGACGTAGCGCCTTTTGAAGAGCCGGATGTCTCGGGTATCGCGGGCACGGCGCTTTCGGCAATCTTCAGCTACGATATCGCGCGCTGGCTCGCCGCCAGACGCCCGGCGCAGACCGAAATCGACTGGGATTCGGTGGAACCGGCATTGCTGGGGCCGCTGCTGGCGCGCTTGCATCCGATGTTCGCCGAAGACGCTCTGGTGGAGGCCAACATCCCTTACCGCGACTGGTTTCGGGCCGCTAAGGCCGGCCGCGGCACGGACCTGGCGTGGCTGATTTCCAAGCTGGAGAAGATGCCGTTCGCCGCGGAACTGTTCGAGCACGCGCGCCTCGCCATTCAGTGGGAGCCTGGCGACTCGCCGATGACGCGCAGCCATCTGAGGCTGCCCGGCCTGCGCCGCTTTTTTTACCATGACCGGCCGCTGTTGCGTCGAAGCGACATTTCCTTAGCCGCGGAATTGGAGGCGCCGCCGATCGGGCTCCAACCCTTGAGCCGTGCGCGCGGCCAACAGATGCTTGACCTGGCGCGCGAGACCTCGGCCATGCGCTATCGCGAGCTGCACGGCTTCACTTATGGGGATCCGGCGCAGGTGGTACGGGCCAGCTTCGGACGCGGAGTGGAAGTGTTTGTATCGGGTGTTCCGGCGGAACACCGGCTGCCTCTGCGCGCCTACCACGCCGGAATGTTTTTCAAGAACGCGGTGCCCATGGGATACATCGAATGCCTGACTCTGTTCGAGCACATCGAGGTCGGCTTCAACCTGTACTACACCTTCCGCGAAGGCGAGACGGCCTGGCTGTATGCGCGCCTGCTGCGGCTCTTTCGGCAATTGCTGGGAGTGAGCTGCTTCGCCGTGGATCCCTACCAGCTCGGCCATCACAACCAGGAAGCCATCGACTCGGGAGCGTTCTGGTTCTACCGCAAGCTGGGGTTTCGTCCGGCCAGCGCCCGCGTCGCCAAAATACTGGAAGCCGAAGAAGCCAAGCTGCGCTCGAATCCCGCCTATCGGACGCCGGCGCGCACGCTGGAGCGCCTGGCGGCCGGATGGATGATCTACGAGATGCCTGGGACCAAGCCCGGCGACTGGGATAATTTCGAGGTGCGCCGCGCGGCCATGGCGGTGCGGCGTCCGCCCTTTCCGGCGCGAATCGAGCGCGCCAAACGGGGCGCCAAGGAGTCCGAGTACGTGCGCCTGCTGCAGCGCGACGCGCGATTGCGCCGCGCCATGCTGCGCCTGGGCAGTAGTCCATCCGCTGGCACATGATGTCTTGTGGCGTACGTACCGTGCGTGCCGCGTTCACAGACTCCAGAAAGCGCGCACAACGGAACGCCGCGGCAGCGCTTTTTGTCCCGCCACGAGGAGGCCGCGGCGTCCTGTGCGCTGGTGTGAACGGCTGGCGATTTCCTCAGCTCAGAACGCGGAAGATCGCCAGTGACCGTTGCTACGCTACGATGGAAACAACGTGGAGCGAAATGAGCCCGGCCAAGCACCGCCGGAACCCGCCTGGGTGGCTCTCAAAGACGACGAGCTGCTCAAATGGCGGATCTGCGATCTGGGCGTCCGCATTCAGGGCAGCGAGCTGGAGGGCCGGGTCGCGCAATTGAACGCCGAGCTGGCGGCGCGTGGCGTGGCATTCCGGCCGGCTTGCTACCTGGGCGACGAGTGGTTTTCTCCGGAGGGCGTGCCTGCTATTGCCATCCCCTTCTACCTTTCGCATCCGCGGTTGAAGGCGCTGGAACTGCACCGCATGCTCGAGGTCGAGGGAGGAACGCCTCAGTGGTGCGAGCAGTTGCTGCGGCACGAATGCGGCCACGCCATCGATCATGCCTACCGGTTTTCATCGCGCGAGAAATGGCGCGCCGTGTTCGGCAGCCCCGAAGCCGAGTACACTCCGGAAACCTACCGGCCGCGCCCTTACAGCCGGAGCTTCGTGCGCCATCTTCCCAACTGGTACGCGCAGGCTCACCCGGACGAAGACTTTGCCGAGACGTTCGCCGTCTGGCTGTCTCTGACGCCCGAGGAATGGCGCGAGCAGTATCGCGGATGGAAGGCGCTGGACAAGCTCGAATTCGTGAGCTCGCTCATGGAGGAAGCTAAGTCCAAGCCGCCCAAGCCCGGGCGCTTGCGGCGGATCTCCGACGCGAGCAAGTTGCGTAAAACTCTGGAACGCTACTACGCGCAGCGCCGGAAACAGTACGCCGAGGATTTCCCCGACTTTTACGATGCCGACCTCCGCGCGCTCTTTGAGACCGGACAACCGGATGGCGAGCCGGCAGCGCGAACCATGCGCCGGAACCGCGCGGCGCTGGTGGCCTCCATCGTCCGCTGGACCGGGCAGCACAAGTATACGGTCGACATGCTGGTGCGCAAGCTGATCGAGCGCAGCCAAAAGCTCGCATTAACCACGCCGCCGCCGCCCGATCAGACCCGGCTGTTGTTCGAGCTGGCCGCCTACCTTTCCGCATTGGTCACCAACCATCTCCACACCGGGCGCTTCAAGAGGTCTGTCTAACCGTGAAGGTGCTGGTGTTGTTCGACGTCGCTCGCCCGGCCGCGGCCGGCGAGACGTTTTCACCCGAGATTCTCAAGGAGCAGGAGGACAAGCAAACCGAAGCGGACGTGCTGGCGTGTCTCCAGCGGCTGGGCCACGAAGTGGAAACGCTGGCCGTGTTTGATGACGTGGTGGCGATCGTCGAAAAATTGAAGACCTTTGCGCCCGAAGTGGTGTTCAATCTCACCGAATCGTTTCACTCCAAGCGCGCGCACGAGCCCAACATTCCGGCGTTGCTGGAGTTGATGAAGACGCGCTACACCGGTGCGCGCCCGGATGGGCTGATGCTGTGCAAAGACAAAGCGCTGGCCAAGAAAGTGCTGGCGTATCACCGCGTGCGGGTGCCGCACTTCGTCATCTCCTCAGAAGCGCGCCCTCTGAAACGCCTGCGGCGCTTCGTGTTCCCGGCCTTCGTCAAGCCGGTGAGCGAAGAATCGTCGGAAGGCGTCGCCAAGGCTTCTTTTGCGCGAAGCGAGGAGGAAGCGCTGGAGCGCGCCCGATTCATCCAGGAAAAATTCCACTGCGACGCGCTGATCGAGGAGTACATCGAGGGCCGGGAACTGTACCTGAGCGTTCTGGGCAACCGCAAGCTCACGGTCTTTCCGCCGCGCGAGATTTTCTTCGACCAGGTTCCCGACGACGAGCCCAAGTTCGCCACCTTCAAAGCCAAGTGGGACGATGCGTACAGGAAGAAATGGGGCATCCAGAACGGCCCGGCGCGCGAGCTGCCCGGCGGGCTGGAGGAAAAGATGGCCCGGCTGGCCCGCAAGGTTTATCGCGTGCTGAAAATCCACGGCCTCGGCCGCATCGACGTGCGTCTGACACCGGCCGGCGAGATCGTCACCATCGAGGCGAATCCGAACCCGTCGCTCGCCCATGAAGACGATTTCGCGCAATCGGCCGCCACCGCCGGCCTGGAGTACGACGCGCTGATCCAGAAGATTCTTGACAACGCCTGCATGTGACGCAGCCGCGGCGGCAAGTTGAGGCATTTCCCGCCCGAAGACTGCGCCGGAAACCCGTTCCCGCTTCCAAATCGGGCCGGAAAGACGCGTGAGGAGCCGCCCGGGGACGAGGGCTCCTGAATGGCTGCGTATGCCGTAGTGCCTGCACGGTAGCGAGGCCTAAGGAACATTTCCGAGTCTCTTAGTACAATCATCGGATTCCAGGGAACTAGCCTTGCACCGATAATTGCCTTAAAGGAGATCGCTCGTGAACACCATTCTCAAGATCCTTTGGCGCCTCCAACTTTGGAAAGACACGCAGGGTCAAGACTTGATCGAGTACGCGCTCCTGGCCGGCTTTGTGGCGGTGGCGGCGGGGGCCGCATTTCCCCCGGTGGCTGGCAGCTTCAGCACGATTTTCGCCAACATTGGGTCTGTTCTGGCGGCAGCCGGGTCACAGAGCTAGATCTCCCCGGTTCCCAGGCGACGTCTTGTGTCCACCATAGGGGACGGTCCTCAGGGCCGTCCCCGCTTTTTTTTGTTTCGCAGGCGGTCTGCGCGAATCTCCTAAAATAGTGGTTTGCCACCCTTCGTACCCCTGGTGCGGAATCCGCACCTTGCGACTATCGCCGGCAACTACTGGCCGCGTAAGCTGGACGAGGCGCGTTTTCCTGTTGAGGCGAGGTTGTTCGAAACCGAGTTTGGCGTGCGTGTCTTGGTGCATTCGCAGCGCCCCGGGGCCGCACCTCTGGCCGAGACGGTACTCGTGCATGGGCTGGAGGGCTCCAGCGAGGCGGGCTATGCGAAAAGCCTGGCGCAGGCCGCGCTCGAAGCTGGTTGGGCGGTTCACCGCTTCAATATGCGGAGCTGCGGCGGGACGGAGCATCTGAGCGGCAGGACACTGTACCACTCCGGCCAAACCAGCGACCTGCTTTCCGTGGTGCGACAACTGCGGGACGGGCAGGACGGCTTGGACGCGCCGGCTGCAGGGGACCGCCGTCCGCTGTTCCTGCTCGGCTTCTCGCTGGGCGGTAACGTGGTCTTGAAACTCGCCGGAGAACTCGGGCCCGCGGCCGGCGAATGGATCGACGGCGTTGCGGCCGTTTCCACGCCCATCGATCTGGCGGCCTGCGCGCGCGCCCTTCGCAAGCCATCGAATTTCCTCTATTCCGCCCGATTCCTCAGCCGCCTCAAGCAACGCATTCGCCTCAAGGAAAGCATCACGCCGGGATCGTTTCGCCTGGAGGACCTGCCGCGCGCCAGAAGCGTGTATGAATTCGACGATCTGTTCACCGCGCCATCCTTCGGGTTCGGCGTGGCCGACAATTACTATGCCACGCAGTCGTCCAGCCAGTTTCTCGATCGCATCCGCGTGCCGGCGTTGCTGGTCCAGGCTAAAGACGATCCGCTGATTCCATTCGAAATCTATCAGCACCATGCTTTCTCAACGAATCGTTTCCTGCGGCTGCTCGCGGTCGAGCATGGCGGGCACCTGGGATTCCTGTCCAAGACCAAGCCGCGGTTTTGGCTGGATCATGTTTTGCTGGAATGGATGGAGGAAGTGCGGAACAAAGTGGCGCAAGGCTCCGTCCTATGAATCAGGTGGCTCAAACTGCGTCTTTTCGGGAAGCCATTACGGTCGCGGCGGATTCACTGCGGTCCAGCAAGCTGCGCAGTTTTCTGACGCTGCTCGGCATCATCCTCGCGACCACCACGCTGATCGCCGTGATGTCCCTGATCCACGGCATGGACGTCTACATCGCCAGCAGCATCTCCAGCATGGGCGCGGATGGCTTCCGGATTGTCAGGATCGCGTTCATCGGAAATTTCGATCCCAAGCGATTCCTGGAGATGCAAAAGAAAAATCCCCAGCTCAGCCCGGACGAATATGAATATCTCAAGAGCCGCGTGACCCTGGTGAGCGACTTAGGCATGGGAGCAGGCCGCAACGTCAGCGTGTCGCTGGGCTCGCAGACCTTGTCGAACATCTCGCTGAATGGCGGCACTCCCAACTGGGCGACGCTATCTAACGAGCAGATCGACAACGGCCGTTATTTCACGGATATCGAAAACAACCACCGCGCCATGGTCGCGGTGCTGGGCTCGGACGTGAAGGACAATCTGTTCGGCGCCACCGATCCGATCGGCAAGACCGTCAAGATCAACGGGCTGCCCTTCACGGTGGTGGGAGTCACGGTGCCGAAGGGGAGCGCCTTCGGCCAGTCACAAGACGCCTTCGTCGACGTTCCGGTCCAAACCTACTTTGGGATTTACGGCTCGCGGACCGGAGTGCGATACGCCGCGCGAGCCGTCGATCCCGCGGTGCTCGAAGAAGCCAAGGACGAGGTCCGCACGCTGATTCGCGCCCGGCGGCATCTCCGGCCCGGCCAGGATGACAACTTCTCGGTGATCTCCTCGGATGCCTTTGTGAGCGCCTGGGACCGGCTTACCGGAGCAATCGCCGCCACGGCTATTGGCGTGGTATCGGTTTTCATGGTGGTGGGCGGCGTGGTGATCATGAACATCATGCTGGCGGCCGTGACCGAGCGCACGCACGAGATCGGCATTCGCAAATCGGTGGGAGCGCGCCGCCAGGACATTCTGAATCAGTTTCTGGTGGAGTCCTCCATGCTCTCCGGGATCGGCGGGCTGATCGGCGTGTTGCTGGCCTGGCTGGTCGCGGTGCTGGTGCGAGCGCTGACGCCGGTCCCCATGACGGTCCCCGCTTCGGCGGTCTTGATTGCGGTCAGTCTCTCGGCCGCGGTGGGGCTGTTCTTCGGGATTTATCCGGCGCAGCAGGCTTCCAAGCTGGATCCGATTGAGGCGTTGCGGGTGGAACAATGACCCGAGTCGAGCTGGGCTCCGCCATCTCTCTGGCGCTGGCTACCGTCCGCGAGCACAAAATGCGGTCCTTCCTGACGGTGCTGGGTGTCATCATCGGAACCAGCGCCATCATTGGAGTGGGCTCGATCATTGCCGGGCTCGATGGCGCCATCACCAACGTGATTCGCAGCTTCGGCACCAACACCGCGCTGATTTTCAAGTTCCCGATCGGATTCAATACGGTCAACGCCGACGAGCTCCGCCGCAAGCCGCTCACCTATGAAGACGGGCTCGCGATCGCGCAGCGTTGTCCCGCGGTTCAAACCGTCAGCCCGTTTCTCTTCCCTAACGCCTTTGGAACCGGCCCGCCGCAGATCAATCAGGCGCGCTACAAGGGAAACGAGCTTTTTAATGCGGAGGTCAACGGCACGGAAGAAACCTACGCCGAAAGCGGCCAGGCGGAAATGAAACAGGGACGCTTTTTCACCGACGTCGAGAACGTGCATCGCCTGCCGGTGGTGGTGGTGGGCGAGGATGTGCCTAAGGCGCTGATGAGCGGCGAGGATCCCATCGGAAAATGGATCGACGTGAACGGCCACAAGTTCCAGATCATCGGAGTGATGCTGCGCCCCGCCGCCTCGTTCCCCGGCCAGGATGACACGCGCCTGCTGTTGCCGTATTTCACCATGCACAAGTTGTTTCCGGCTGCGCGCGAGAACATGCTGGTGGTGGCGGCCCGGCCGGGGCAGTTGGCCGCCGCGATCGACCAGGCCCGCGTGGTGCTGCGCATCCAGCGCCATGTCGCGCCCAACAAGCCCGACGATTTCTTCATCTCCACCTCCGAGCAGATGGTGGAGCAGTTTCACAGCGTGACCGCGATGGTGGCCCTGGTGATGGTAGTGCTGAGCTCCATCGGACTGCTGGTGGGCGGGATCGGCGTCATGAACATCATGCTGGTGTCGGTGACCGAACGCACGCGCGAGATCGGAATCCGCAAGGCCATTGGCGCGCGCCGCGCCGACATCGTGCTCCAGTTCCTGACCGAGGCGGTGGTGCTCACCGGCCTGGGCGGAGTGATCGGCATGACCTTCGGATGGATGATTTCCTTCGCCTGCCGGCTGGCTTTTCCGAGTTTGCCGACGGCGGTGCCATGGTGGGCCGCGGCGCTGGGCGTGCTGGTCTCGGTCGCGGTGGGATTATTCTTCGGGATCTGGCCGGCTAACAAGGCCGCGCGACTGGACCCGGTGGTCGCGCTGCGCTACGAGTAGCACCTAGCGCGAACGCCGGCGGGATTTCAGGCGCACGCCCACTCGCTTGCGCTCGATGCGCGGCTCGCTCAGCAGCTTATTGCAGTGCAGGCAACGCAACATGTCCGAACGAGTGGACAGGTGGCAAGAGCGGCAGTAGACCTGCGGCAACGAAACGGTGGTGAGCGCCTGCAACATTTCTTTCTAGACTTTTTTATCGGCGCGAGGCTCGATTACTTTAGGCAGAATTCGCGTGGGAGCCCTTCCCGGCGCGGCGGGATGCGATGATGGATCAGTTAACTGTATGCAAGCGCACGAACAGGCAGGCTGGCTGGAAGCTGCGCGCCGGGCCATGGAGATTGAGGCGCGAGCGGTCGCCGAAGCCGCCCGGCGTCTGGACGGCAATCTTTCGCGCGCCGTGGATGTGATCCTGGCGCATCCGGGCAAGCTGATCGTCACCGGATTGGGCAAGTCGGGTCACGTGGCGCGCAAGATCGTTGCAACCTTGTGCAGCACCGGCACGCCCGCGGTGTTCCTGCACGCGGCTGAGGCCTCGCACGGAGACTTGGGGATCTATGCGCCCGGCGATCCCACGCTGATGGTTTCCAAAAGCGGCACCACATCCGAGCTGCGCCAGATGGTTCCGTTCCTTCGCTCGCTGCCTTCCCCGCGCATCGGCATTCTGGGCAATCCGTCCTCGCCGCTGGCCGCGGACATGGACGTGGTGCTGGACGCTTCCGTGGAACGCGAGGCCGACCCGGGCAACCTGGCGCCCACCGCGAGCGCCACGGTGGCTCTGGCGCTCGGCCACGCGCTGGCTGTGGCCCTGATGCGCGCGCGAAACTTTGGCGTCGAGGAATTCGGACGATACCATCCCGGGGGCCATCTCGGCCGCAGCCTGCATACCACGGCCATGCAGGCGCTGCACGCTCGCGGCGAGGTGGCCTGGGCGCATCCGGGCGACTCGCTGAAGCAGGTCGTGATCGCCATGACCCGGCATCCCTTGGGAGCAGCTTGCGTAGTCGACCAAGCCGGCAAGCTGCTGGGTCTGATTACCGACGGCGACCTCCGCCGCGCGCTGCAAGCCCACGACGATATTCGCGGCCTGTGCGCTGTGGATGTCATGACCGCCCATCCCATTGCCATCGCACCCGAGGCTCGGCTCATAGACGCATTGCGTTTGATGGAGGAGCGGCCTTCCCAGATTTCCGTGCTCCCGGTGGTCGATCCAGCCACAGGCGAGTGTCTCGGCCTGCTGCGCCTGCACGACATCTATCACGCCGGGCTGGAATGAGGATGATCGTCTAGGTCGCGGCAGCGCTCGTTGTCACACGCGGAGGGGGCAGCGGCTGTCAGCGGGCGGCGGCTTGAACCAGCTTCTCAATCCAGGGAGCGATGGCCAGTTTCAGTTCGGAGCGCATCTTCGCAGCGTTCTCAAGAAACGTCTTTTGTTCGTTCAGCCAGGCAGCCGGCGGGCGCCGGCCCTGATCCAACCAGCCCAGCGTCTCCAGGCCGATCGAGCCCAGCCGGCTCAGATCCTGCGACAGCGGAATGTCTTCCTTCAGCAGCAGCGACTCCCGCAGGATCGGCTGCAGCCGGGCGTCGTTGTCACGCCAGCGCATGAAGCTGGCGCGCATTCCCTCTCGATCCATGCGCTCGACCATCCCGCCGAATTCGCGCGCTACGCGGCTCTCCGGCCGCACCGCGTCCACCAGCCGGTTCAGGGGCGTCTGCTGAGTGTACTTGTGCGTCCTGGTGCGTTGGAACAGGTTGGCGGGTTCGAGCACGTCGGCCAACGTTTCAAGCGGCTGGATCGAATTGTCTCCGGCGAGCCGGTGCAGCATCGCGTAGTAACTCGAGCGGTGCGTCAAACCAAGCCACTCCAATTGGCGGCTCACCCCTTCGAGCCGCTGGTACATCGACGCCGTGTCCCGGACATTTTCCGGCGACCACAGGCGTTCTGCGATCGCAGCGCTGCGCGGCCAAATGCGCGAGTCGACATTCTCCGCGCTCACGTACTCGGCCCACATCGCGGCTTCTCCGCCCGGAATGCGGGCCCTCTGTTGGTTGGTGAGCGCGGCCGACTCGCCTGCAAGCGGATCCACGGCGTAAAGAACCGACGCCGGCTCCATGTGATCCAGATAGTAGCCGGAAGAAAGGATGGCTGAATACCCGAGCCGTGCGGCCTCGGTGAGCGACTTCGGTCCTTGCCAGGATTGGATCGTAATATCCTTCGGCAAATCGGGATCAAGAATCTCGTCCCAGCCTTCCATGCGCTTGCCGTGCTTCGCGACAAGGAATTGAAGCCGCCGGTTGAAATAAGCCTGCAAGGCGTGCTCGTCCGGGATCTTGTGCAAGCGCATGAACGCGCGGATGTGCGCACTGGCGCGCCACTGCTTGCCGTTCACCTCGTCGCCGCCAATATGAAAATACCTATCAGGAAACAGCGCCGCCATTTCGCCGATGAACGAATCCAGGAACCGATAGGTGGCTTCGCGCGTGGGGTCCATGGTGGGATCGAACACGCCCCAGCGCCGTTCGATTGGATACGGCCCGGGAGCGCTCGCCAGCGCGGGATACCCCACCAACCAGCTTGTGGTGTGGCCGGGAACGTCGAATTCCGGAACGACGCGGATGCCGCGGTCGCTCGCATATTCGATCAGGTCGCGCACCTGCTGCTGCGTGTAGTAATGCCCGTCCGATCCCAGCCGCTGGAGCCTCGGAAACAGCTTGCTTTCCACCCGGAAGCCTTGGTCGTCGGAGAGATGCCAGTGAAACACGTTCAGCTTCACGGCGGCCATCGCGTCCAGATTGCGCTTCACCACCTCGATCGGAATCCAGTGCCGCGCCACGTCCATTAGCAGCCCGCGCCAGGGAAAACGCGGCTGGTCTTCGATCGTGACGCCCGCAGCGGCGAATCCTTGCGGACCCGATCCGACCAGTTGCAGGAAGGTCTCGAGGCCGCGCAACACGCCCAGCGGCCCGGGCGCCTCCAGGGTCGCCTGCTGGTCGCCCACCTCCAGCCGATAGCCCTCGTCCTCACCGAGCTGTTGGATGGCTTCGCCGGCATGATCGCAGTGGATCAACAGCGTGGCTTGCGACAGATCCTCGGTCAGAGCGTCACGCAACGGAATGCCGGTTTCAAGCGCCAGCCGCGCGATCAACCGCTCGGCCGCAGGGTGCAGGCGCGGCTCCTGGTAACCGGTGAGCGCCACGCGGAATGTTGCATCGATGCGAAGGCTGGCCGGCCGCATCGAGATCTTCGCCGGCCAGGGCATCACGTCCGGTTCGGCAAACAGCACAGAGGCGGTGACGAACACGACCGCGAGCTTGATCATTTGTCGAGTTTAGCCGGAGCAAAAAAATCGGCGGGCTTCAGCGAAACGATTTTCCATTTCCTTTTTTGTTTTCGCAGCTCGCAATGAACGATCTGGCGGCGATGAATGATCGGGCCGTCCTGCTGAAGGCTGCGCACTTCGAGAAACCAGTCCAGATCGACCGAGCGCTTAGCGTCGTCGCCCTCATCCTGAAGCGGCTCGATGGAGGAAGTGACATCGGCCTGATTCACCAGCGCGGTGACGCTGTCCTTCAGCACTTCGTAATCCGGCATGGTCTTATCGAAGGCATCCATGAACTCCGGAACATTCACGGCAGTCAAGGCCGCCGCCATGGAGCCAACCAGATCCAAGACGTCAGCGTGAGCGTCAGCAAATGCCGGAGAAAGCGAGAGTGCCGCAAGAAGGATCGCGGCGCACGCACTCGGGCGTGCCGCCTTCAGACACTTCAGAAAGCGCGCACAACGGAACGCCGCGGCAGCGCTTTTTGTCCGCTCCGCGGAAGCCGCAGCGTCCTGTGCGCTCGTGTGAACGCTACGTCCGGTAGCTGGCATTGATCTCAATGTACTTCTCTGTCAGGTCGCAGGTCCAAAAGCGAGCTGTTCCAGCGCCCCTGCCATGCAGGACGATGCGAATGAGGCATTCGGTTTCGTCCAGTTTCTCCTTCAGCTCGGCCTCGGAGAAATCGGCGGCCAGACCCGAGCGGCACACCGGCACGCCCTGCAAATCGATGTCGACCTTGGCCGGATCCAGCGCCACGCCGGCATTCCCGACGGCCGACAGGATGCGGCCCCAGTTGGGATCCGATCCGGCGATCGCGGTTTTGACCAGCGGCGAATTAGCGACCGTGCGCGCGATGCGCTCCGCGGCATCGTCTCCAGCCGCACCGCTGACCTCAATGGTGATGAGCTTGCGCGCGCCTTCTCCATCGCGCGCGATCTGGCGAGCCAAATCCTCCAGCACGCCGGTCAACGCTTCACTCACCTTGCTCCGCTCTTTGTCGCTCGGCAGGAGGCCGCTGGCGCCGTTGGCGAGCACCAGCAGCGCGTCATTGGTCGAGGTGTCGCCATCCACGCTGATGCGGTTGTAACTGCGGGCGACTCCTTCGGCCAGCATCGGCGACAGGACGGCCGGCGACAGGTCCGCGTCCAGCATCACGAATCCGAGCGTGGTAGCCATATTGGGGTGGATCATGCCGGCCCCCTTGGTCATCCCAGCCATCCGCACGGTTCCGCCTTTCAACCGGACTTGGGCATGCGCTACCTTCACGCGCGTGTCAGTGGTCATCATGGCGCGGGCCACATCCTCGAAGCGCTGTGTTGCGAGGCGCTCCACCAGGCCCGGCAGAGCGCTGGTGATCCGGCCGGCATCCAGTTCCACTCCGATCACGCCGGTAGAAGCCGGAAAGACCTCCTCGGCGGCCACCCGCAGGTGTCTGGCGACCGCGTCGCAGCAAGCGATGGCCACACGGTCGCCCGTTCTCGTGGCGCAGTTCGCGTTGCCCGCGTTCACCAGAACGGCGCGCACGCGGCCGCGCGACTTCGTCAGGTTGAAGCGCGCGATACGCACCGGCGCGGCCTGCACGCGGTTTTGCGTGAACACGGCCGCCGCGGCCGCCGGCGCCCCGGAGACAATGAGACCGAGGTCGTGCTTCTTTTCCTTGCGGATTCCAGCGTAGACCGACGCGTATCGATACCCGGCGGGAAGCTTCACTCGGTTTCTCCTAAAGCTTCATTCTCGTTCAGGCGCTGCCCGTTGAGAAACGCCTCCACCGGCATGCGCCTGCGCCCTTCGATTTGAACTTCCAGCAGATCGAGCGCGGTTCCCTCACCGCAGGCGACCAGAAGACGCCGCTTTTGCGGCAGAAGCTGCCCCGGTAGGCCAGCCGCCGGCTCGCCCGCCACACGCGCCCGCCAGATGTGGAAGATTTGTCCGCGGAAGAAGCTGTAGGCTCCGGGCCAAGGCAAGAAGCCGCGCGCGCGGTTGAAGATCTTTCGCGCGGACCAATTCCAGTCGATGACGCCGTCTTCTTTTTTCAGGATGGGGGCCAGCGTCGCCTGGGAATCATCCTGCGGTTGAGGGACAATGCTCCCGGCTGCCAGCCCCGCCAGCGTTTTCACCAGCAGCTCCGCGCCGGCGGGCGCCAGACGCGCGCTCAGCTCCAGCGCATTCTCCTCCGGGCCGATGCCGGTCTCCCATTTAAGCAACATGCCGCCGGTGTCGAGGCCCGCGTCGATGCGCATGGTGGTGACGCCGGTGCGCGATTCGCCGTTCGCGATGGCCCATTGGATTGGGGCCGCACCGCGATATTTGGGCAGCAGCGATGCGTGCACGTTGATGATGCCGCGCGGCGGAATGTCGATGATGGCTTGGGGGATGATCTGCCCGTAGCCGACGATCACCATGGCCTCGGGCTGCAAGGCTCGGAGCTGCTCGACAGTTTCCGGACGGCGAACCCGTTCCGGCTGCTGCACCGTCAGGCCCAGGCGCAACGCGGTTTGCTTTACGGGCGAAGCGGCCAGTTGACCGCCGCGGCCCTTGGGGCGGTCGGGTTGGGTGTAGACTGCCAGCACCTTGTGGCCGGCGGCGACGACGGCTTCCAGCGTGGGCACCGCGAATGCCGGAGTCCCGAGGAAGATCAGGTTCACGGGCGTGATTCCGGGCGCTGGCACAAACGTCGACAGGAGTACCGACGCAGCACGCACGGGTGCGCGCGCCACCGAGGACCCCAATGTCTCGTCATGAGCCCCACTCGCCGGCCTTGGCCAGCTTGCGCACTTTGCGGCGAATCAAGTCGCGCTTCAGCGCGCTGACGTGCGAGATATACAGGCGGCCGTTGAGATGATCGATCTCGTGGCAAAAAGCGCGCGCCAGCAGCTCCTCGCCGCTGGTCTCGAAGGTTTCGCCTTTGACGTTCTGCGCGCGCACCGTCACCTTGCTGGGCCTAGTCACCTGCTCGCGAAAGCCCGGCAGGCTCAGGCAGCCCTCTTCCCCGGTCTGCAACTCTTCCTTGGAGATAATTTCGGGGTTGATCAGAACGATCTTCTGCTTCGGGTCCTCGGCCACTGAAAGATCGATCACCGCGATGCGTTTCGCAATCCCGATCTGGGGAGCAGCCAAGCCAACGCCTTTAGCGGCGTACATGGATTCAAACATGTCCTCGATCAGCTTGTGCAGCTCGGGCGTATCGAATTCCGCCACCGCCTCCGCCTGTTTTTCGAGCACAGGCTCGCCGTACAACACGATCGAGTACGTCATCAGAAATTCTTAACCTGATCGAGGAAGCCTTCGAAGTTACGGCGGGTCTCATGGAGCGAGTCGCCACCGAATTTTTCCAGAAAGGCCTGGGCCAGCACGATGGCCACCATGGCCTCTCCGATTACAGCCGCAGCCGGCACCACGCACACGTCGCTGCGTTCATAAGCGGCCAAGGCGGGCTCGCGCGTGACCAGGTCGACCGATTCCAGCGGGCGGCGCAGGGTCGAGATCGGCTTCAAAAATCCGCGCACCAGCACGTCCTGGCCATTGGTCATGCCGCCCTCCAGGCCGCCGGCACGATTGGCTCCGCGAGTAAACCGGCGCTCTTCGCGATCGTAGTGAATGGTATCTTGCACGCGCGATCCGAACGAGGCCGCCGCCTCGGCCGCGAATCCAATCTCGACGCCCTTGACCGCTTGCATCGACACGATGGCCTGCGCCAGACGTCCGTCCAGCCGGGAATCCCACGTGATGTGCGAGCCCAGACCCGGCGGCAAACCGTGAGCCACGACCTCGAAAACGCCGCCGACGGTATCGGCGGTCCGGTACACCTGGTCGACCACCTCTTTCATCTGCTGCTCGGTTTCCGAATCGACGCACGACAAAAGCACTTCTGCCTTCTCGCTGAGCGCCACCAGCTCCTCCCAGCCTGCCTGGCGCTGCAACCGCACTTGGCCGATGCCAATGACGTGGCTCAACACGCGAATTCCGAACTGGCCAAGCAAAGTTTTTGCGAAGGCGCCGACGGCGACGCGTGCGGTGGTCTCCCGCGCGCTGGCCCGCTCCAGGATGTAGCGCGCTTCCGGAAGATTGTATTTGAGGCAGCCTGCCAGGTCGGCGTGCCCCGGACGCGGTCGCGTCACCGGCTTGCGTTTGTCCTCAGCGCCCTCGCTATCCTCCACTGGCAGGACTTCGGTCCAGTTCTTCCAGTCCTTGTTCTCGATGATGATCGCAACCGGCGACCCGATGGTCTTGGAATGCCGCACGCCGGAGACGATCTGAACGCGATCGCTTTCGATCTTCATGCGGCCGCCGCGCCCGTAGCCTTGCTGCCGCCGCCACATTTCGCGGTTGATGAACTCGAGCGAGACGGGGATGCCGGCGGGCAGCCCGGTTAGGGTCGCGACCAGGCATTCTCCATGGGATTCTCCGGCTGTTTCAAAGCGAAGCATTCTTTGGGGAAAGCTTTATCGTAGCGGAAAAAGCGGGGCCGTTGGCTGAAGCTTCTAACTGGGGTGCTCCATGCCTGGGCGAACTGGGATACGCGCCGGCCGCGTACGGCGCCCCGCCGGCGCGAAAGGAGCGCGAGCGCCGGCCGCTAGGCCACGCCAATCTTGAGTGCGCGCAGAAACTGCTGGTCTTCGTCCGTCAGTTCGAACTTCCCAGGAGTAACAGACCGCTGAGGAGCGGTAGCCGGCTTAGCCTCCGCGGCAGCAGGAACTTCCGACTCGCCTGCCGTGGCGGCTGTCACGCCAATCGTCACTTCCAGAGCCAGCACGACGTCGTAGCCGTTGCTCTTGATCTCAGCGAGCACCGCCGCAATACGATCCGACTCACACACCGACTCATTGAATGCAACCTGGAGATCTTCCATCAGCTCTTTCAGTTCGGGTTTCATGTTCTCTGGCCTTTCGGGTGACACACTCATTTTTCTGCACTTTCAGGGCCGCCTGGCGAGCAGATGCAAAATGCAATGTTTTGAAGAACTTATCGAACTGCGTACGCGGGGACACAAGGGGCCAAAATGTCAGGAGACCGCAGGGTCAATGGCAAATTGTCCCTTGCGCCAGCGACTCAGCGATGTTGCGCCAGGAGGGCCATTACTTCGGCCGCTTTCACAACGCTTTTCATCCCGATGGACAGGATGACACTGTCCGCGCTACAGTGGGCTACTTTCCGGTTCAGTGAAAGACTGAGATGCAGATGAAACCCCCATCCTGCTTTACCCGCGCCGCCTTTCTTCCATTGGTGGCGGCTCTCGCGTTTGGCCAGCATCACGCGACGACCGGTTCGGAAAAGCCTGTCGCCCTGCTCCCCGGCCTGGGCGCATGGCGGCATCCCATCGCGACGCGCAGCCCCGAGGCTCAGAAGTTTTTCGATCAGGGATTGACGCTGTTATACGGCTTCAATCGCTACGAATCGCTGCGCTCGTTTCGAAGAGCCTCCGAGCTGGATCCCAAGGCGGCCATGGCGTTCTGGGGAATGGCGATGGCTTTGGGTCCGTACATCAACATGGACGGCGACCCGGATGTGAAGCTCAAGGAGTCGTGCAATGCCGTACAGGCGGGACTGCGGGTGGCGGGCCAGCGTTCACTCGATCGCGCCTGGCTGGAAGCGGCCGGCGCGCGTTGTCCGGATTTCTCGGACCCTGCGCGCTACATCCGCGCGATGCGTGAACTGGCGGCGCGGCTGCCGGATGATCCCGATGCGCAGACCATCTACGCCGAAGCGCTCATGATCCCGGTCCGCTGGCACTGGTACTCGGCCGACGGCAAGCCGGCCGAAGGCGTCGCGGAAGCGGAACGGACGCTGGAGGCCGTGCTGCGGCGCTCTCCGGATCATCCGGGCGCGAATCACTACTACATTCACGCGGTCGAGTCCTCCCCGACGCCCGAGCGAGCCGTCCCCAGCGCGCAACGCCTGATGGGGATCGTGCCCGCGGCCGGACACATCGTGCACATGCCCGGGCACATCTGGCTGGCGCTGGGCGATTTCAACAACACCATCGCGGTGAATCAACGCGCGGTTGAAGTCGACCGCCAGTATTTTGCACAGGCCGGCGTCGCGAGCGGATACGCCATGTACTACCTGCACAATCTGCAATTCATCGTGTACACGCGCGGCATCCAGGGGCGCGCGGCCGAAACGCGCCAGGCGGTCGCCGAAATGTCCACTGCTTTGAAGCAGGTTGGCGGAGGCATGCCGGAGATGTCCGACACCATAGGCTCGTGGTTGGCTCTCGCCAGATTGCGCACCGGTCTCTGGGACGATGTTTTGAGCAGCCAGCCGCCCAAGGTCGATAAAGGAGCGATCGCGATGTGGCACGCTGCGTGCGCCTTGGCGTTCGCTGGAAAAGGCCGGACGAATGAAGCGCGCAAGGAGCAGACCGAGTTCGAACGGCTGCGGAAGACCGTGGACCGCGGCGAGTTTTGGAGCACGAACAGCCTCGTGAACGTGGCCGAGCTCGCTTCCGCGGTGATCGAAGCGAGACTCGAATCGTCGCCGCGGAGCGCGCTGGCGAAGTGGCGGCGAGCCGTCGCCATTCAGGACGGCCTGGTTTATGACGAGCCGCCGCCGTGGTACCAACCGCTGCGCGAATCGCTCGGCGCCGCCTTGCTCCTGGCTGGTGATGCACCCGCGGCGGAGACGGTTTTTCGCGAGGGACTGCGCCGCAGCCCAAGAAACGGGCGCCTGCTGTTCGGCCTGCTCGAAAGCCTGAAGGCGCAACATAAGACGGACGCGATTCCTTGGGTCCAACGCGAGTTCGATGCGGCCTGGAAAGGCGCGGACATCGAATTGCACGTCAAGGATCTCTAAGATCGCCGCGGCGTTCCATTCCTCTGGCCAAGGCTGCGCCGCATCCTGCAGCGATGGCACAATAAAGGATCGTAGATTCCAGAGTCCAGCAAGCGACGAGGCTCGGGTAACGGAGGGGTGCATGCACGGATCTGGGGACCGGAAGCGCCGGTCTGCTAGTCTTTTTGTCGTTCTGGCCGGTCTCGCGGCGATACCGTTTTCCGCGCCCGCTCAGGTCACCGGCGCGGTCTCCGGACGAGTGGACGACGCCACGGGAGCCAGCATCGGCTCTGCGACCATCACGGTGAAGAGTCTGGAAACAGGCGCCACGCGCACTGTAACCACGGACCCAAGCGGGCACTTCCGGGTGGCCGCCCTGCCGATCGGGCGCCTGGAGGTGAGAGCCGAAAAGACCGGCTTCAAAGCCGCTGTCCGCACCGGTATCAATCTGGAAGTCGGACAGGACGCGGTCGTGAATTTCGAATTGCAAGTCGGCGAGTTCGCCCAGCAGGTGATTGTTTCCGCCGAAGCGCCCATCGTCAACACCACCACCGCTTCGGTCTCGGGAGTGGTGGGCGAACGCGAAATTAAAGACCTGCCGCTCAACGGCCGCAGTTTTGACAGCCTGATCGCGCTCAACCCCGGCGCAATCAATTACAGCGCACTCAAGAGCGCCAACACCAGCACCAGTGACGGGAACACGTTCTCGGTCGCCGGGCGCCGGCCGCAGGACAATGAGTTCCTGCTGAACGGCATTGAATACACCGGCTCCAGCCAGCTTGCGGTGACGCCCGGTGGAGCGAGCGGTTATCTGCTAGGGATCGATGCGGTGCGCGAGTTCAACGTCCTCACCGACACCTATGGCGCCGAATATGGGAAACGGTCCGGGGCCCAGGTGGTCGTGGTGACGCAGTCGGGGAGCAACGCGCTGCATGGCACTCTCTTCGAGTTCTTGCGCAACAGCGCTCTGGATTCGCCCGGAGCGTTTGATCAAGGCACGGTTGCTCCGCTTCGAAGAAACCAATTCGGAGGCGCGTTGGGCGGGCCGCTGAAGAAAGATCGCGTGTTCCTGTTTGGCAACTACGAGGGCTTTCGGCAAAGCTATGCTCCGGGAAGCCGCAGCATCGTTCCCGATGACAACGCGCGCAATGGCCAGTTGCCGAACGGCAACCAGGTTCCGGGGCTGGACTCCCGCATGAAGCAATTCATGTCCTTTTTTCCGGTTTCGAACGGAGCCACGCTGCCGGCCGTCAGTGGTCAACCCGGCGCGGCGCTGGCCTATGCCAATCCCAAGCAAACCATCCGGGAAGATTTCGGCACCGTTCGCTCGGACTACGTGCTCACTTCCCGCGACACGCTCTCGGGGGCTTACACCATCGATGACGGCGACAATCTGCTCCCGCTGGCCGACCCATTGTTCGGTTCCACCACCGTGCTGCGCAGCCAGGTGGCCAGCGTCGAGGAGACACACGTTCTGTCGCCGCACATGCTGAATACGCTTCGCGCCGGATACTCGCGCGCGGCGTTCAATCTGGAGTCCGCGGTCTTCACGTCCATTCCGTCGGATCTCTCGTTTGTCAAGGGAGCCGGCCCCGGCGGCATCGTGATCGGCGGCGGCGTCACTACCACGGGCAGCGGCACCATTACTTCCGCCGGCCCCAACAATGCGGCGGGATCCTGGAATCGCCGAAATCTATACACGGTTACGGATAGTGTTCAAATCAACCGTGGCATGCATCAGATCAGCTTCGGAATCTGGCTCCAACGCATGCAGGACAATCAAGACTCCGCTTCGCGCCAATTGGGGCAAGCCACTTTCACCAGTTTGACGACCTTCCTGCAAGGCACCGTGAGCAGCTTTCAAGTAGTGCCCAGTGCGAACGAGCTGGGCTGGAGAAGCCTCTTTGGAGCGTGGTTCTTCGAGGATGCGCTCAAGCTGCGTCCGAATTTGACGCTGCAACTCGGCGTGCGCCATGAATTCAGCACCGGCTGGAACGAGGTTTCAGGACGCGCCGCCAACTATCTGACGGACTCGACCGGCGTACTGATCACCGACCCGCGCGTGGGCGGCTCCGCTTTCACCGCAAACAATGCGACGCGTTTGTTCGCTCCACGCGTCGGCCTGGCCTGGGATCCATTTGGAAACGGGAAGACCGCTATCCGCGCGGGTTTTGGAACGTATTTCTCACAGATCGACGCGCTGGCTTTCCTGCTGAATTCCCTGCCGCCCTACAACGGCTCCCTGACGTTCTCCGGCCCGTTGTTTAACATCATTCCTCAAATTCCCAACGTGCCGCCCCCGCCTACCTGCGGGCCGGGCGTGTCCACGGCTTGCACCACGTATGCGCCCCAGGGAGTGCAACCCAACGCCAAGGTCCCCACGGTTCAAGAGTGGAATTTCAGTGTCGAGCAACAGCTCAGCCGCGACACCGCCGTGCGGCTGGCTTACGTCGGTTCGTTCGGATATCACGGCCTGCTTAGCGTCGACCCCAATACGATTCCGGCGCAAATCTGCTCCGATCCGAACGGATGCCAGGCCGGCGGAACCACTCCCGGCGGAACTCCAGCCACGGCGGCCAATCAAAGCCACCAAGCCCGGGGCGCACAGTACATTCCGGTGGGAACCCGGCCCAATCGTTACCTGGGCGCAGGATTCTTTTGGTACACGGAAGGAAACAGCAGCTACAACGCGCTCCAGGTAGACGTCAGCAAGCGCTTGAGCCAGGGCTTTCAAATCCGCGGAAATTATACCTGGTCGAAGAACCTCGACATGAACTCCGGACTCACCGGCGCCCAAGCCAACAACCAGGCGCAGATGATTCTGAATCGAAACGATCCGCGCCGCGATTGGGGGCCTTCGGCTCTGAACGTCGCCCACCAGGTCAGCATCTCGGCTCATTACGAGCTGCCTTTCGGCCACGGCAAGCACTGGCTGGGCAACGCCGGCGGCTTCGAAGACAAGCTGCTCGGCGGCTGGCAGGTGAACGGAATCACGACGCTGTTGAGCGGATTCCCGTTCACGCCCGTGATCGGCTCCAATCGCTCCGGCGACGGAGACACGCGAAACCCCGACCGGCCCTCTTTGAATCCCGCATTCACAGGGCCGGTGATTCTCGGCAACCCGCTCCATTGGTTCGATCCGCGAGCCTTCGTGCTGCCGGCGGCCGGCACGTACGGCGATCTGGGCCGGGGAGTCTATAGCGGCCCGGGCCTGGCCGAAATGGACCTGTCCATTTTCAAGAACACGGCTATCACGGAAAGAACCAACCTGCAATTCCGCACCGAATTCTTCAATCTCTTCAACCGGACCAACTACGGCACGCCCAGCGCGACGGCGTTTTCGAGCGGCGCCCCCAACCTCACATCGGGCGGCGTGATCACTACTCTGGCGACGCTGCCGCGCCAGATCCAATTTGGGCTGAAACTGATCTTCTAACTGGCGGTGCGCTGGTCCAGCTGCGCGAGCACCTGCGGCCAAGCATCCTCGTGAGCCTTGCGCGATTCCTTGTTCGGAGCTGCGTCCCGCCGTTGTCGGGCGCGAGGTCAACCGTCACCACCGTCTCGGCGCCTTTGTTTGCAGCCGTGACCCAGGTCAGCTCCACCAGCCGGTCGCGCTCCAGTCGCAAGAAACGCCCCTAGTGCGGATGCCGCTTTGCCTGGAAGTGCGTTTCGAAAAAGAAGGGCGCATCCCGGAAGCCACAAACGCGATCGAAGTTCTCCGTCCATGCCCGGAACAGCACTTCGGGCGGCGCGGCCATGGCATGCCCGGCGGTCAGACGAAACAGCCTTGCAGAAAGATCGGGCGGGGCGACGACCGCCATGTCACTGCGAGCAACGAAACGTGGTCCACGGATGCGAGTCCAGATCCCGCAACACTTCCTTCTCCCAGGCGAAGGCCGGATGCTTCGCCAGATGCTCCGCCGCCTTGAAGTCCAGCCCGCAGGAATGGCCCATCGCCGCCGTGAAGGTCATCGCCGAAACCATGGCGCCATCGGCGGCTTTGTTCTGCACCGCGCCGGCCGGTCCGTATTCCTGCTGCCAGGGCTTCGACCCGCGCGGCGACAGATCGATGTGCCCGCACAACGTCCGCTCGCTGGGCGCGCTCTGGTGCGCAAACGTGTCGACATGATCCGCCAGAAAAGCCTGGGCCTCCGCCACGTCGATGTGCCCCTTGTTCTCGGCCATGAGCTGCTCCCAGCGAACGTGACGTGCATTGGCGCTGATGCTCATGTCCTTGGCCGGAAATTCGACCGCCTCGTCGCGGATCAGCTCCGGATTGCCGGGGAAATTCGATCCGACGAAATACCCGTCCTTGGTTCGCTCCAGCGTAACGTGCTTCAAGCCCAGCTCCAGGCTGGCGATTTCGTTGTTCTTGCTGTCGGCCACCAGCCATGTGTTGGCGTAGCCGCCGTTGTCCCCGTCCTTCATGATGCGCGCGAAATCGTCGATCGAAGACGAATACTGCATGGCCTTGCGCGCGCGCACAAACTCGGGGATGGCGTTCGGATCAAAGCCTTCGAAATACCCGATGGTGGTTTCCGTGATGGCAATACCGGCGCTGTTGATGCCATAGTCATCGCCGCTGTGGATCAAACCCGGCATGCCGTCCATCAGGATGCGATAGCCCTTGGCCGGCAGGACATCGAAGATAATGTTCCAGCGCGACCCTTCCTTGTACTCGGTCCAGTTGTTGTGCGCGATCACGATCTTGCCGTCTTTGGTGTAGCTCCCCGTGGCCACAAACGCACTGCAATGTTCCGGAACCGGGCGGTGTACGGACGCCAGCTTGTGCTCTTTGTCATACCAGTTCGTGTAGTAGGGCGACAGCTCCAGCCACGCGTTCAGCGCCACCACATCCCACAGGTCGAGCGCGACGCCCTTGGCCTTCAGTCCCTCGACGATGCCCTTCAGCTCCTCGCGGTACTGCGCCTCGACGTGAGGCCACAGCACTTTCTCGGCGGCGGTCCGAAAGAACGCGTAGGGCTTCTTGGAATCGTGCGTCAGGCCGAGTGCGACCACGCGCTGGGCGTCCTCAATCTCAGCCGCGAGCAGATAGCCGTGCTGAAATCCGATCTCGGCCGGCGTTCCCTCCAGATGCACGAAGATCCAGCCGTTTTGCTCGGGCCGTCGAAACGACTTCTTGAGCCGCGCGTCACTGGACGAATCGCGAGCCGGCGCCGCCGCGCAAATCCCGACGCAAAACATTACCGCCAAGAGCCATCGAGCCATGATTTTCTGAGCATAGCAACACCGCCAGCCGCGCGCTTGGCGGGGTAGTCAGGCATTTGTTGGTTTCTACCTCACCGCGCCCTCGGCGGAGCGGCCTGTATATGCGGGGCGGCCTGTAACCTTTTCGGCCGTCGCCGGTAATGAACGGTGTTGCGCACCCAACCGAAGCGGGCGCGGCATAGTCTAACGGTTTCGGGAGATCGACAGCGATGCTCAACGATCTGCGGTTCGCCATACGAAGCTTGAGAAAGTCACCAATATTCGTAGCCGTCGCCGTCCTCTCCCTGGGCCTGGGAATCGGCGCCAATACCGCAATATTTAGTTTGCTCGATCAGATTCTCCTGCGCCTTCTGCCGGTCAAAGATCCGCGGCAACTCGTTCTGCTCAGCATGCGCGGCTTCCATTACGGCAGCAATTGGGGCTACAACGCAATTTCCTACCCCATGTATCACGACTTCAGCGAGAACAACACTGTGTTCAGCGGCATGTTCTGCCGCTTCCAGTTTCGGGTGAGCTTGGGCTATGGCGGACACACCGAACGCACCGCGGCCGAGCTGGTCTCCGGCACCTATTTCCCCGTGCTGGGCGTAGGCGCGGCGCTCGGCCGCACCTTCACGCCCGATGACGACCGCATCCCCGGCGGCCATCCGCTGATGGTCCTCAGCTACGCCTTCTGGAAGACGCGCTTCGCGGGCGACCCGTCCATCCTCGGGAAAACGGTGCTCATGAACGGCCACAACTTCACCGTCATCGGCGTAGCCCAGCCAGGTTTCGATGGCGTCGAGCTCGGCTACACCACTCAGGTCTTCATCCCTATCATGATGGGCGGGCAGGCCGTCCCGATGTCCGATTCGTTCGAGGAGAGGTTGTTCAAAAACCGTCGCCAGCGCTGGGTGAACGCATTTGGCCGGTTGAAACCGGGCCTGACCGTACAGCAGGCCAAGGCTTCGCTCCAGCCGTTCTTCCACAGCGTGCTCGAAATGGAAGTGAAGCAGGCTGCGTTTAACAACGCCTCGAATGAAGTCCGTCAGCGATTCCTGAAGAACATCATCGACGTCTTGCCGGGATCGCAGGGCCGCTCCTCTTTGCGGCGCCGGCTCACGACGCCGTTGTGGGTCCTGATGGCGCTGACCGGTGGCGTGCTGCTGATCGCCTGCGCCAACGTCGCCAGCCTGCTGATCGCCCGCGCGGCATCGCGTCAGAAGGAAATTGCGATCCGGCTGGCCATCGGCGCCGGACGCTTTCGAATCGGCCGCCAATTGCTGGTCGAGAGCCTGGCGCTTTCGGCCGCGGGTGCGGTTCTGGGATTGGTACTGGCCGCCTGGACTGACCATGTGCTTCTCGCCGCCCTCCCTCCCGACACCACTTCTCTTAAACTCTCCACCACTCCCGATCTACGCATTCTAGGATTCACGTGCGCTGTCGCAATACTCACCGGCCTGATTTTCGGTTTCGTGCCCGCCCTGCAATGCACGCGGCCAGACGTCGCTCCCACGCTCAAGGACACCAGCGGAGGTGTCGTGGGAACCGGCGGGAGCCTCCGATTCCGCAAAGTACTGGTGGCCGCGCAGGTCACGCTTTCCCTGCTGCTGCTGATTGGCGCCGGTCTGTTCATCCGCAGCCTCCGCAACCTGCGCGATCTCGGCCCGGGATTCGCTTCCGGAAACCTGGCCGCTTTCAACATCGATCCGTCTTTGAACGGCTACGATGCGCCGCGAGCCAAGCTGTTTTACCAGCAGCTCACCGATTCCCTGGCCGCTCTGCCCGGCGTTCGCGCGGTGGGCTTGGCTAGTGTTCGGATCCTGGAGGAGGACGAGTCCGATAGTTGGATGACCATCGAGGGCTATCGTCCTGCGGCTGCCGAAACGCCGGATGCCTACATGAATTGGATCAGTCCCGGCTATTTTGCCACGTTGGGGATACCCATTCTGTACGGCCGCGACTTCACGCCGAAGGATACGCAATGGCAACAGCACGGCGGCCGGCCCAACAACACCGTGCCGCTGGTCGTGATCGTAAATGAGAAGTTCGCCAGGAAATTCTTCGGCTCCATGGATAAAGCTCTAGGCCGCCATGTCGGCTTTGGAATCGACCCCAATACCAAGACCGATATGGAAATCGTAGGGATCGTCAAGGACATCAAGTACACCAATCTGCGCGAGGAGATCCCGATTCAGATGTTCGAACCGTATCTGGCCACCAGGAACGTCGGCGGCATGACCGTGTACGTCCGCACCACCATGGAGCCGAGCCAGTTTTTCGCGGCCGTTCGAAACAAAGTCCGGGAGATGGACCCGAATCTTCCCACGTGGGCCATGCGAACCATGCAAGAGCAGGTGTCTAAATCGCTGCTGATCGAGCGCCTGGTCGCGAGCCTGTCCACGGTGTTCGGTGTGCTTGCGACGCTGCTCGCGATTATCGGTCTGTACGGCGTGATGGCGTACACGGTAGCGCGGCGCACGCGCGAAATCGGCATTCGCATGGCGCTGGGCGCGTTTCAAAGGCATGTCATCTGGATGGTGATGCACGAGGTCTTGATCCTGGTGTGCATCGGGATCGCGGCCGGCCTGGCCGGCACCATGGCTCTCACTCGCTTCGTTCAGACCCAGCTCTTCGGCGTAACGCCGCATGACCCATGGACGCTGGCGCTGGCCGCCGCCGGGCTGGCCGCAGTGGCCTGCGCGGCCGGCTATATCCCGGCCCTGAGGGCCAGTCGCGTAGACGCGATGCAGGCGCTGCGCTACGAATAGCTGCGCTATGGGTAGCTCCGCTACGAGCAGGCTCGGCGTTATCCTTAGGACATGCGTCTTCCAATCGCTCTGCTTGCTATTGCCTGCGCATTCCCTTATCTGGCCGCGGCCTCCGACGCCAAGATCACATTCCACAAGAACGTCGAGCCGATCCTCCAGGCCCGCTGTCAATCCTGCCATCGTCCCGGCGAAGCGGCGCCGATGTCGCTGCTCACCTACAGCGAGGCCCGGCCGTGGGCCAAAGCCATCAAGCAGGCCGTGCTGACCAGGAAAATGCCGCCGTGGTTCGCCGATGAAACGGTCGGGCACTTCCGTAACGATCGCACGCTGCGCCAGGAGGAGATCGACACGCTGGTCAAATGGGCCGATGGCGGCGCGATCGAAGGGAACCCCAAGGACGCCCCGGCCCCCCTCGAGTTCACCGCCGGCTGGGCCATCGGCAAGCCCGACATCGTGCTCGGCATGCCCGCGCCTTTAGACATTCCGGCGCAAGGCACGCTCGACTACCAGTGGGTACTGATTCCGGGCTTCAAGGAAGACAAATGGATCCAGGCCTTCGAAGTTCGTCCCGGCAATCGAGCCGTGGTGCACCACGTGGCTGCCTTCTGGCGCCGCGCCGGTTCCCCTTGGATGGCGGATGCCAAACCCGGCGTTCCGATTCCGAAACCCTCCAACGCGCCCGAGACAGGGAGTTCGGATGGAATCATTGCTGAATATGTTCCGGGCATTCCGCCGCTTTCGCTGCCCTCCGGCTACGCCATGAAGCTTCCGGCCGGCGCGGACATCATCTTGCAAGTTCACTACACTCCGAACGGCACGGCCACAAAGGACCAATCCTCGGTCGGATTCGTGTTCGCGCCCGCGCCACCCCAGTATCAGGTGATCACCTACGGCCTCGGCGCATTGTCGCTCAAGATTCCGCCCTTCGATCCGAACTACAGCGCGCGAGCCAGCGCCAGCCTCGGCATTGATGTCCAGGTGCTCGGCATGAATTCCCATATGCATCTGCGCGGCAAGTCAACTGAACTGACGGCGACCTATCCCGATGGCCGCACCGAAGAGTTGTTGCGCATTCCTAAGTACGACTTCAATTGGCAGCTCACTTACGAGCCCGTGGGCGAGCTGCACCTACCGGCAGGCACGAAGCTGAGCGCCGTTTCGGTTTTTGACAACTCGCCCAACAATCCGTTTAATCCGGATCCTTCCAAGGAAGTTCACTTTGGCGATCAGACTTCGGATGAGATGATGGCGGTCTTCATGCACCTGGCTTTCCCGGCCGATGTGGATCCGCGCATGCTGTACCGGCGTCCGAGTTATCCGCCCAAACCGGCCGCGGAATAGCCGGTCAGTTCAAATCCGCTAGCGGCGACCAATGTTGTTCTGGCCCTCTTGAAGATCAGATATATGAAGACGTCAGCGCTTCCATCGTCAGGGTTTTGCACTGGTCAACTTGCAAATGCGACGACTAGCGCGTCCGAGCCGCACCTTCCATAGTGATGCACAACTTTTTCATGCCAGCGGGGATACCAGCCTCCAAACTGGGACCGAACCTCTTTGCGTACGCGGTGGCCTGCGGACCCTCCAGGGCGCAGCGCTGAGTAATTCGGACACCTCCAACGGTCTCTTCAAATGCCCAAAAGAATCGGCCGAGTGCGCCAGACAGTGGAAACTCAATGACGGCTCGCCCCGCCTGGGCTTCCACGATTTGCCATTCTATCCGGCCGGAACTCTTGCTGTTCGTGACGCCCCGCGCGCCTGCGACGAACGGCCCATCAATTTCGACTGACTCTACGTCTGCATCCAGAGCCCAATTGTTGACGTGCGTCCAGAAGCTCCACGCAAACTCCACTGTTACGCCGCAATTGATTGAGTATTCGAACCACCACGCAGGTTCGTATCGCAACATTGCTAGATTATGGCGCAAAGCGACTGGCCAGGCTGCACCCTGTCGGGAGCAAAGCCACAAGATGGTCCTGTTACATGCTTCAGATATTGTGTGCCAGGCCGGGCGCGTCAAACCTTGTGGTTTCCCACACCGCTTAGTTGATGTGCCGAGAACGAGTGGAATCACTGCATTCCAAGATCTTGGTGAAGGGACCCTTGCGGCACATCTGAACCCACTTGCCGAGTAGGCGACTCGCTCAGTGGCTCTCTATTGCCATTAGGCAATCCGAACTTGGTGTGCAATTACTTTCCTGAAGCCGGGATCCGGCGTTCCAGCTCGTCGAAAAAGTTCAACAGGAACGTTATCGAGCCGAAAGCAGGTTCCAGAATACCTGCCACGCGCTTGCCATCCGGCGCCAGGTCCCAGCCGGGAACTCCGCCGAAAGGCGACATCACTCGGGTTTCCGACCATGCGCGCGGTTTGCCGACACTGAAGGAATCGCGCCGGGCCGTATAGCTGACCGCCATCAGCCGCTGGTCCGGGGCCTGATATAGCAGTTCCCGCCCGTCGCGCGACCAGACCGGAAAGATGCCCCCGCCACTCGAAATCTGCCAGCGCCCTCCCGGCCCGGGGAACGGCCGCACATAAATCTCCGCGGTTCCTGACTCGGTAGACATGTAGGCCAGCCATCGCCCATCCGGTGAAAACATCGGGGACGAGTCCCCCAAGCGCGCGGGCAGAAAAACCTCGGGCTTCCCCAGCTTGAGGTGATCGGCGTCGCCTTCGATCGCCGCTGTAACGATCTCGGGATGGTCACGATCCGCGTAATGGAGATAAGCCAGCCGCTTGCCATCCGGCGAGATCGAACGTGGAGTTTCGCGCCCATTGGTCAAAGGATGCGGCCCGCCGGCTCCGTCGGAACGAATCCAGGACATCGCCGTCTTGTACTTGAAGATGATTTTCTTCCCGTCGGGAGTCCACACCGGAAACGCGCTGTCGCCGTCGAGGAAGGTCAGACGCAACGGCGCATCCCGATCGAGGGCCTTCACCCACAGATCGCTTCCGTCGTGGCGCGAAATCGAAAACGCCAGACGCCCGCCGTCCGGCGAAAAGCGCGGTGAGAAGTATCCGGCAGGCGTGGCCTCGAGCGGCTCCACTTTGCCGGAAGAGTCCGCCCAGACGATCTTCGAGTACCCTTGTTGTGCTTCGCCCGCCAGGTAGACGAAGGTTCCGGTCGATGAAAAAGCGAAGTTCGCGCCATATCCGCCGCTTGTGACCCTTTCGAGCACCGGCACCGGGGTGCTCGTGACTGCCATGCGCCGGAGGTTGAAAGGCGCCGCGAAAAGCGTGCCACGTCGCGCAAAGATCAGCCTCGCGGACCCGTTGGGCGTCACCACGTACCGGCCTGAGTAGCCACCCTGTTGCAGCGTCTTTATCTCGCCGGTCTTAATCGAGAGCACGTCGATACTGGCGCTGTCATTCTCGCCTGCCAGGCCGTTGGCGCGTGTTGTGAACAGAACGGCCTGGCTGCCCGGAAGGACCTGGGGAAACCGCCCGCCAGCGCGTGCGAGTTCCTTGAGGTTGATCAATGGAGCCGGGATGCCTCTGTCAGACACACGCGTCAGTCCCATGATCTGAGATGCCGTAAATACGATATTTCCATCGTCGCCCCAACTCGCCCCCCCCGGGGTCGGGGCATCGGATAACGTAACCGCTCCGCCTCCCAGGAACGGGATCTTCTTGAGCTTGCGATCGGCGAAGAAACCGATCCACTGGCCGTCCGGAGAAAAAAACGGGGAGAAGGCGTTCTCGGTACCGGCCAGCGGCGTGAGTTGGTTGTCTCGCAACAGGCGTGTATGGACCCGGATCTTGCCATCGGTGTCGCGTAGCGTGAGAGCCAGGCGCGTGCCGTCCGGCGAGATCGCGAGCATCCCTCCATCGTTGTTTGTCGCGAGCGGCGTCTCCGGCGGAATCGCAGCCTCCAAGCGAATCAGCGGACGCAAGGGCGTGACACGCGATCCGCGCCACCACCAAACACCGGCCGTTACCATCGCCGCCAGGGCGATGCCCTCCGCCACCCCCAGCAGCCACCGTCGCGTTGACCGGGCGGGCTTCGTGATCAATGCCGGTTCGGCGGCTGGCGTCTGCTCTGCAACACCGTCGCCGGCTTCCAGCACCGGGGTAATGAAACGGTAACCCCTGCGAGGCAAGGTTTCGATAAATCGCGGACTCTGCCGATCATCGCCCAATGCCTCCCGGATCTTATTCACGCAAAAATTGATGCTTCGGTCGAAGTCGACGAACGTGTCATCCTTCCACAGCGCCTGCCGGATCTCCTCGCGGCTGACCATTTGACCGTGCCGTCCCGCCAGGAGCGCCAGGAGCTGGAAATGTTGGGTCTGGAGCTTGATGAGCGCTCCCCCTTTGCGCAGTTCGCCGGTCCTCAGTTCCAGCTCGAACGCTCCGAATCGCAGCACGCTATCTTCGCGGGGATCTGTCATGGGATTGTCCGCAGAGTCATTATATTCCGGGCCTCATGATGTGCCTAGCCGGACCCCGCTAAGCCGCCTTTGCAAGCTCAGTCTCCGCAAGGAGTTACACGAAACATTTAACTAACAAAACCCTAAGGTGGCCAGCCTTGCGCCTCCGTGCGATCCGGCGGAAAGTGGGTTCGCTTGCTTGGTGGCTCCACTCGGATCGCGGTGCTGTTCTTGATCTGTTCCTTCGCTTGCCCGCAAAGCGTGGAAGAACGCGCTTGGCAGGAGGCAATGTCCGCCGCCGATCTGGCAGAGGCTCGCGGGGATTACGCGGCCGAACTCCGCGCGATTCAATCCTCGCTGAAGCCGGCCCAGTCATTCGGCTCCGGAGACTTGCGTTTGGCATCGACCTACGAGCGCATGGGCGCGGCGTATTGTGATAACGGCAAGTTGCGGGACGCCGAGAGCGCCTATTTGAGGTCGCTGCGTATCTTGGAAACCGCAGCGCCAGACGATCCTCACTTGAGCGTCGTGTTGATGGGGCTGACCACGGTCTATACCTGGACTGGGGAAACCACTAAGGCGGAGAGACTCGCGCGCCGTGCGGTCACCGTGCGGGAACGATCCTTGGGGATCAATGATGTTAGGCTCGCGACCCCACTGCAGAACTTGGCGGTTGTCCTCCAGACTGAGCATCGCTCTGCCGAGGCACGCGACGTTTACGATCGCGCCTTGGCCATCTTGGACAGAAACGGGCACGCCAACGATATGTTGACGGCGCTGGCGCGGGGTAATCTGGGGAAGCTTCTGGGCCGGATGGGTTTGCGGGACGACGCCATTCGAGAGCTTAGCGCCGCCATCGCACTTGGGGATGCCGCCCCTGGCGCGAGGCCGCTTCCGATCATCGCATTTCGAACGTCGCTGGCGAAGTTGTACGGCCAAGCAGGAAAGTGGCAGGAAGCTTACGCGACCATTCAACAGGCCAAGAATTCCGCGGAGAGCATCTTCGGCCCCCACCACTTTGTCCTGGAAGGCATCCTGCTGACGTACGCAGACATTCTGCGGCACTTGGCGCACGCCAGTGACGCCAAGCGGATGGAACAGCAGGCAAGGATGATCCACCAGCGGCTCCATCGGGAAAACAATATGGATCTGATGGTCGAGGCACGGAGCCTTTGCTGCGAGATCCCGTAGGTGTGTGAGGCCCGGTATTACGCCGGAGCGCTCGCCCAGCATCTGAAGGATCCTAGCTTGCACCGGAAAATGATTAGAGCCGCAGATCCGATTGCCAGTCGCGAGCGAACGCGGTTTTAGCGATCCAGGCTGCTACCACTTGGTCGTATGACCGCCTACCAGAAGTTGAGAGGGGCTGCGGCCTGCAGGCTTCAGCTGCGAAGTGTCGAAAGGATCGGCGCTCAGATCGCCCTTGGCAGGTATCATTCGGCGAATTCGAAGCTGGAGACGTGTCGAAAAGCTCTGAGAACCTTTTCGGCGCAGTATTTCGATCCATGCGAATATCGGGTAGATCCTGGCTCAGCAGAGTTCTAAAATCGCCCACTAGCGTTGCAGCGGGTACGTTCGCTCCCAGAGGGCCATTTCGCCGATACGCGGACCCGCCAGCACGATCTCGACGCGACGGTTCTGCTCGCGGCCGGCGGCGGTCGCATTGGAAGCGACCGGGCGCGATTTGCCATAGCCTTCGGACGTGATGGAGCGCTCGGGGAGTCCGTTTTGCACCAGCGCTTCGCGCACGGCCTGCGCGCGCCGCAACGAGATCGCTTCAGCATCCCCGGCGCGGCCCCGATCGTCCGCGTAGCCTTCCACGCGAATCGTGAGCCCCGGTTGGTTCCGCAGGATCGCCGCGAGCCGCCTGAGCCTCTCCGCGGCCACTGGCCTCGGGCTGCCGCTCTCGCCCGCCTCGAAGAGCGCATCGGGGATCGTTACCACCAAGCCGCGCGGCGTGTCCCGGGCTTCGAGGGTCCGATTCAATTGCGCCAGCAATTCCGCGCGGGACTGCCGCTGCGACGCTGTCAACTCAAAAGGCGCCCGCGGAATCGGCGTGGCCACCACCGGCGCCGGCGGTGGGACACGGGTGCTCGCCGCCTGTTCGGCCTCCTGCTCTCGGGCCGCTTCGGCTTCTTCTCTCGCTCTGTCCACGGCGCGCTCGGCGTCACTCTGCTGCTGAGCAGCCTGAGCCTGCGCCTGTTCGGCCTCCACCTCAGTGCGAATTCGAGCTTGCCCCTGCTCGCGGGCCTGTTGCGCTTCCCGCTGCCGCTGTTCATCGTCCCGGCGTCTCACGGCGATCACCCGCGCGTCCTCGGCCATCTGCGCCGCCTCACGCGCGGTCGACACCACCATGTGTGTATCCATCTTCCGGGTTTGCAGATCGCGCGCCTGCTGTAACAACGTCATGGCCTTGTTGAACGACTCCGGCGCATAGCGATCCGCTCCCAGAGAACGCGCAATTTGAACCGCGTTCTCGGCCTGATACAGCTCCAGCACCGCTTCGTATTTGTCGTACGGAAGTTTTTCGCCTCCCGTCTCGCGCAACTGGCCATGCTGGACATTCATGACGTAGCTGCCACGTGGAAGCAAGTCATACCGGGCCGTGATCGCCTCGCGCATGCCGATGGTATCCGGCCGGACTACATTCTCCAGCGCCACGACGTCACTGGGCGTGGTCACCGAATAGTAAGGTTCGGCGGTCACAATCATCCCGAAGGCCTGCAGGTTCGCGGTCACGTCGAAGTGCGCCTTGTTCGAGGAGTCCACAAGAATCTCGCCCAGATTCCTGGCGCGTCCTTCGGGCGTGATGGCCCATAATACGTAGGTCAAGTATTCAGGACCGAACCTGGCGGGCGGCTCCAGACCATCCAGCTTGACGTCGATCGTCACGCGGCCACGCTTGCTCTCCACGACAGCTTCGCCCTTGGCATGCGGAAGCAGGACCGTACCTTGAAAATCGATTTTGGTCGGCCCGCCCCGATGTTCGTAATTGACCGCCTGGAGCGTGCGGGATACAACGGTCACGCGATAGATCGGCTGCGGATCTACCCGCTGCACAGGTGGAGCGGGCGCCTGGGCCAGCAGACCGATACTGGTTAGGATCGAAAATGCGCAGATGATGTTAATGCTCTTCATGCGCCGGACCTCCCTCCAGAGAATGCGAGCAAGCCGAGGGCCGAGGTTGCTGTGCCACGAAATCAACAGCTTGTTCGGAGTGATAAGAAGTGACAACGTCTGAAGGTCCAGAAATTTCCTGGTGCTTCCGATTTTCGGCGCCCTCGGCAGCGAGCGCTACGATACTTAAGGGTCAATAAAAATCTACGACCATGTTGAGTCTCAAGCCAATCGCCGCTCTCCTCCTCCCGCTTATTCTCACCGCAGCCACACCGCAGATTTGGTTTTGCCCCCTCGATCCTCTCTTTCGCCCAGAGGTCAACTACGGCGGTTCCCCAGAGTACATGGACCTGTTCAATTCAACCGCGCCCTGGACCAACGCCGCCTCGCACACCAACGTCTTCAAGATCTACCCGCAGTGGATCGGATCAGCTACCGACGCCGACTTGCAGATCCAGTTCGCCGATCTGATCCGCCGCGGAATGGCCCTCGCACTGGAGTACGGCGTGCTCACCGCGTCCGACCAGTGCGGGAAAGGCGTCGAAGGCTTCGGCGGCCAAACTCTGCTGAACGCCGCGCTTCGCATCCAGAAGAATGGCGGGACGCTGCGTTATGTGGCGATGGACGAGCCAATCTTCTTCTCGACACTCTACAGCGGCGCCAATGCTTGCCAATGGACGGTCGATCAGATGGCGGCCAACGCCGCCGCCAATATCCGCTCTCTGCTGGCCCGGTTCCCGGATGTAATCGTGGGCGATATCGAACCGTTCCCGGTCTCTCCCGCGAACTGGCTCTCTCAATACCAAGCCGGAGTGGAAGCGTTTCGCGGCGCGCTCGGCTTCCCGCTCGCGTTCTTCGATGCGGATGTCCTCTGGGACTCTCCCACTTACCTTACAGACCTCGCCTCCGTCCACAAGATGCTCGTCTCCGAAGGTGTGCCGTTCGGCATCATCTATAACGGCAACCCCTACGATACCTCGGACGCACAGTGGATCCAGTCCGCCACCCAGCACATGCTCGCCGCCGAGTTGAACCTGGGTTCGCCGGATCTCGTCATCTTCCAGTCCTGGCACGCTTATCCCAAGAAACTCCTGCCCGAGTCAGACTCGGATGCATTCACCTCCCTGATCGGTAGTTACTTCCGCCGCCGCACCAGGCTTTTATCCTTTATCCGGGATTCCACCGTGCAGGGATGGCTGGTCTCGCCCGACGACGGCCAATCCATCGCCGGCGCTTCCATCTCCATCACCTTTTCACCCACCGGCGGGAGCGGCGTACCTGCCGTCTACACTCTTTCAGGCGATGTCCCCGCCGGAACGCAGTCCATGGTCTTCGGCGCTCGCGTTAATCTCGAGTGCAACTGCTCCGGCACAGCGGATTTCCTGGTTTCCGGCTTCAGCCTGGATGCCGGTTCGTCAGGTATCACTACCAGGGACTTCGCGAACCAGTTGAGCGGATGGCACTTCTCCACAACCGGCTCGCCGGCGCCACTCGTACAGATCGAAGGCGCCAGCCTGCACATCGTCGCTCAACCGGATCAATCCGTGTTGCTCAATTCCCCACCCATCCCGTTCACCTCCGCTGTGCCGTACACGTTCCGCGTGAACGCCCAGGTGGCTCCGGAATCGTCTGGCAGTGGATACTTCACTCTCGTTTTCTTGGGTGCTTCAACCGAGATCTCCCGCGTCCGCATCCCATTCGCTCCCGCGACACTGTCGATCGGCAGCGCCACCACCGGCCCCGATGGCAACTATGAATTCCCCCTCCCAGCCATCGTCTCCAGCCCTTTCCAGATTCAGTCCACTTTCGCCGGAACCGCCGGAGACTGGCCGGCGCAATCCAGGGTGGCCTGCGGGCGAACGCCGGCCGATACCAGAGGCTTTGGCGACGGGACCACCGGGACCGCCTTGGAGTGCGCTCCACCGCGGGGACATTGAAAACTTCTAGGATGGAGGAACAGATGACACGCTTCTGTGTGCTGTTCACTCTATCCGCTGCGATCGCTGCCGCGCAGGTCGCCACCTTCTCCATCGTGGCCTACGATCCCGCGAACGCCGAATGGGGCGTCACCGTCGCCTCGCGCTACTTCTCCGTCGGCTCCGTGGTTCCCTGGGCCGAAGCCGACGTGGGCGCCATCGCGACGCAGGCCAACGTGAACGTCGGCTACGGGCCGCGTGGCCTGGAGTTGCTGCGTCAAGGGCGCTCAGCCAAGCAAGCGCTCGATCAGTTGCTCGCCGAAGATAAGTTTGCAGGCAAGGATGGCCGGCAGGTGGCCATTGTCGACGCCCGGGGCAACGTCGCGGCTTACACCGGACCCAGCGCGCCCACCTGGGCCGGCGACCGCCAGGGCAAGACCTGGTCGGCGCAGGGCAACATTCTGGTCGGACCCCAGGTGGTCGAGTCCATGGGCCATGCCTTCGAGGCAACCGACGGCGAGCTGGCCGAGAAACTGTACGCGGCGCTCAAGGCCGGCGACGACACGGGCGGCGATGCGCGCGGCAAGCAGTCCGCCTCCATGCTGGTAGTGCGGAAACAAGGCGGGCGCAACATCAACAATGATCGCGCCATTTACATCAACGTCGATGACAACCCCCAGCCGTTGCCCGAGCTGCGCCGGCTGCTGGATCTGAACCTCGGCTACTTGTATCAGGACCGAACCGCCAAGCTGCTCGATTCGGGCAACGCGCGGCAAGCGCGTGGCGCCGCCGCGCAGGTGGTCCGTTACTGGCACAACCGGCCAGATGGCCATCTGACCCTGGGTCTTCTCAACTACGCCGCGGGCGACAAAGCCGCCGCTCTCGCCGAGCTCCGCGCCGCACGATCGCTCGCCACCGCCCAGACCTTTCGCGCCCAATTGGAAAACGCCGCCCAGCGCCCGCTCTTCCAGCCCGTCTTGAAGGATTCCGGGTTTCTCAAGCAGTTATTCCTGGAGTAATCCGCTGTGCCGAGAGCGAAAAGATTCGATCAGAAGAAGGGAGTTCGCCGGCTGGCGCGCGAACGCGTCGGCCCGGTGCCCGCTCCCAAAGTCATTCAGCCCAAAACTCACCGCAAGAAGCCCAAGCACAAGCAGCCGCCCGGCACGGAGGAGTAGCGGAGCCGGCGATCAGGAGCTGCTCGCGCCGCCGAACATCGAGGCCACGATGCGAAACAGCAGCGGCAGCACCCAGGCCGGCGTCATCGCGGCGAACGCCTGGCCCTTGGAACATTTGCCCAGGTAGGACAGCCCGAAGACCAGAATCACCAGGTACCAGATTTCGAAGATCGAAAAGAAATTCAGCACTGCACCCAGCGCTCCGTGCACGTCCTGGAGGAAAATGTCGAGTCCGAACGGCGGCGTCATCTGATCCTGAAATTGAATCTCCTCATTTTTCACTCGCAGCACGATGTAGGTTGCGGCATATTGCAGCGCCGGAATGAGCGAGCAGGCGGCCATCAAGGAGAACACGTCGCGGAACTTGGCGCGAAGCCCCACCATGGACCCGGTGGCGCTGACCAGCCAGGCCATCACCACTACCAACACGATGATGGAGACGGGCGTGACTACGAACGTGAACTGGGCGAAGGTGTGCGCCACCTGCCGCGCCCGCTCGATCCGGTCCGGCGCGACATTCTGCTGGCTGAACTGCTGGCTCATGCGAGCATCGATCAGTTGCAGGGTGTAGGGCAGCATCAGATAGCCGAACAGGGCATAGATGATGCTCAGGGTGATCAGGGGCCAGAGCCAAAACAGTTTGGCCTGTACTCGTTTAACGGTGCCCGCCGGGTCCACAAACACGTTGAGCATGCCCACCAGGGCGCTGCCTGCGCCGGCCTCCGCTTCTGCCATTCGTCGCCTCCAGTTCGGTGCGGTCTCAAGAATTATATCCTGCACCTGCGGGCCGCCGATGCAACTGCCGGGCGCCTGCTAAGCTCTGAAGAGCTTTGACCCCGAAGAACGAGCCGGAATCCCAGCCCTCGAGAGGACGAAAGTTCTACGTCGCCCTGGCTTGTTATGCCGCTATCGCGCTGCTGGCGGCCTTCACTCTGGATGGGAACTTTCGCCTGGTAGTGTGGGTGTTTTTGGGTTATTTGGCTATCCGCACTTATCTCCAGACCTTAAGGAAGCCTTAGGCCCTCAAGACGCCGGCCAAACCGCCGATAAGGAAGAAGGAACCAGAGTCGTCTCGTTCCAATATGGAACGCCAGTACCGATTTGGAATCGGTGCGATGGCTCATTAGTTCCATAACGAGATTCTTTCTGCCCAGTACGCTGGGGATGTTCTTACACGGGCCTTAGGCTATCCCGCCTACACCTCTCAGCCCATGTCGTTGAACCTCAGCACCTAGGCCGCATCTCCTACTCCGAACCACCTAGGCATCGCGCGGGAGTTTCTCCCTATGCCCCGCTTCTGGCGACCGGCTTGCATTTAGGCCAGCGCGGACCGATTGAGGCCGCGCCAGAAAACAAGGAAGGAACTTCCATGAAAGTCTTGACGAAAAGCAAGAGCGCTTCACACTGCCCAGCCGTCCGCACCGCCCGGCGCGACCGGATCGTACTCGAGCATCTTCCGCTGGTCAAAGCGATCGCCGTCCGGGTGCATGAGAATCTGCCGGTGCACGTGGATCTGGATGACCTGGTTCACGCCGGCGTTCTGGGCCTGTTCGACGCGGCCTCGAAGTTCAATCCGGACAAGCAAGTTGCGTTCTCAAGCTACGCCAAGCATCGCATCAAGGGCGCGATTCTCGACAGCCTGCGCCAGTTGGATTGGGCCTCGCGCGATCTGCGCCGGCGCCACAAGCAGGTGGAAGCCGCCACGCGTGAGCTGGCCGCCACTTTGCAACGCACCCCCACCGAATCTGAAGTCGCCGAAAAGCTGGGCGTGGATGTCCAGCGCTGGCGTCAGATGATGGTGGATCTGCGCAGCGTGGGCCTGATCTCGGCCTCCTCTCGCTCGGCCGAACACGATGACCTGCCTGCCCCCGATTTCCCCAGCAAGCCGGAAACCCAGCCCGACAACATGTGCTCGCGCGAACAGATGCGCTCGGCTCTCACGGGCGCCATGAAGACTCTTCCGGAACGCTATCAGAAAGTTGTGTTTCTCTATTACACCAACGAGATGACCATGAAAGAGATCGGCGGCATCCTGGGCATCAACGAAAGCCGCGTGTCGCAGATCCACAAATCGGCGCTCGAGAAAATGCAAGTCGCCCTGCAGGCCACCGGCATCAGTTCCGTTCACGCGTTCTGATCGTGGCGCACGCACTCCTTGCGTGCCGTGTTCACACTCCTGTGAACGCCTGGTTCCAGCTTCATCGCCGCCGCGCCTTAATCACGATCGGCGTGGCCTCGAAACCAAAGCGTTTGCGCAACTGATTCATCAAAAACCGCTCAGTAGAAAAGTGCAGTTCCTTCGCTTTGTCGGTAAACACAACGAACGCCGGAGGCCGCACCGAAGTCTGGGTAATGTAATAGATCTTGGTATCCCGCCCCACTTCAATCTGCTCGACAAACCGATTCAGCTCCCCCGTAGTTATTCGCTTGGAAGCCGAGCGGTACGCATCCCGGATGAGACCGAAGAGCCGCTGCACTCCTTCGCCCATCTTGGCCGAGACGAACGCGACCGGCGCATATTCGAGAAACTTCAGCTCGTCGCGGATCCGCTGTGTGAACGCGCGCTTGCCCTGATCGCCCCTCGCGTCCCACTTGTTGACGCACAGGATCACCGCCCTGCCCTCCTCGTGCGCGTAGCCGGCGATGGTCGCGTCCAAGCCAAGCACTCCTTCGGTTGCATCCAAAACCAGCACCACCACGTTGGCCATGCGGATGTGCCGGCGCGCCATCACCACGCTGAGCTTCTCCGCCATGAGCTTGGTTTTGCCCTTACGTCGGATGCCGGCCGTATCGACGAAGACGAAGTCGACGCCGTTCCGCGTGAGGCGCTCGTCAACCGCGTCCCGAGTGGTTCCGGCCACCGGCGAGACGATGGCCCGCTCGGCGCCCACCAGCGCATTGAGCAGAGTGGATTTTCCGACGTTCGGCCGACCGATGATGGCCACCTTGATGGGCGCTTGTGCGCCAGCCTCGGGCTCGGATGACGCGCTCTCGGGAAATCCCCGCGTCACGTGCTCCAGAAGATCGTCGAAACCAATGCGATGTTCGGACGAAATGGCAAACAGATCGTGAAACCCGAGCGCGTGGAACTCAGCCGCCAGAATCTCGCGCGCGGTGCTGTCGATCTTGTTCACCGCCAGGGTGACGGGCTTGCCCAGCCGCCGGAGCATCTTCGCCAGATCGCGATCCGCGCCGGTGATCTCCGTCCGGCCGTCGATCAGAAAGATGATATGTGCGGCCTGGCCCAGCGCCACGCGCGCCTGCTTCAGGATCTCAGTCGGGATCAGCTCAGCGTCATTCTGAATAATGCCGCCGGTGTCGATCAGCTCAAACCGCCGCCCGCGATATTCGGCCTGGCCGTGAATCCGGTCGCGCGTGATCCCCGGTTCATCGCCGACGATAGCGCGTCGCTGGCCGACAATGGCGTTGAACAAAGTGGATTTGCCCACGTTCGGCCGGCCCACGATTACCACCACCGGCAACGCCGCCGCGCCGGTCAAATGCTCTGGACGTGCGACCATAGAAGTTACTGACCAACTTACCGATGCAACCCGAAGTCTCCACTCTCGATCATAGCGAAGCGCCCGCGCTCAACCAGTCGATTCGCAACATTGCGATCATCGCGCACGTCGACCACGGCAAGACCACGCTGGTGGACGCCATGCTCACCCAAAGCGGTCTGTTCCGGGCCAACGAGCAGGTGGTGGAGCGCATGATGGACTCCAACGAGCTCGAACGCGAGCGCGGCATCACCATCCTCGCCAAGACCACCGGAGTGCACTACCACGGCGCGAAGATCAATATCGTCGATACGCCCGGCCACAGCGACTTTGGCGGCGAAGTGGAACGCGCGCTGATGATCGTCGACGGCGTCATGCTCCTGGTGGACGCCAGCGAAGGCCCGCTGCCGCAGACCCGCTACGTCCTTGTAAAGGCGCTGGAAGCCAAGCTGCCACCCATCGTGGTGATCAACAAAATCGACCGGCCGGACGCCCGAATCCAAGAAGTGTTGAACGAGATTTACGACCTGTTCATCGATCTGGACGCCACCGAGGACCAACTGGACTTCCCGGTGATCTACACCAACGCCAAGGCCGGTATCGCAAAGCTGTCTCTAGAAGACGAATCGAGCGATCTGCGCCCGCTGTTCGACACCATCCTGAAGCATATCCCCGCGCCCAGGGGCAACCCAGAGTCGGTGCTGCAGCTTCTGGTGGCCAATCTGGACTACAGCGACTATCTCGGCCGCCTGGCAATTGGCCGCGTGTTTTCCGGCGTGCTGAAATATGGCGACGAGGTTGCCATCGCAAGACTAGACGGCTCCTACCACACCACGCGCATCACCAAGCTGTACTCTTTCGAGGGCTTGAAGCGCGTGGATGAGACCATCGGCCGCACCGGCGACATTCTCGCGATCGCCGGCGTCGAAGGCATCACCATCGGCGACACCATCACCAGCGTGGAAAATCCCAGCCCGCTGCCTCGCGTCCAGATCGACGAGCCGACCATTTCGATGGTCTTCACTATCAATACCTCGCCCTTCTCCGGCCGCGAGGGCCAGTACGTGACCTCGCGCAATCTGCGCGACCGCCTGGACAAGGAACTGCTGACCAACGTCTCCATCCGCGTGGAAGAGGCCGGTGGCCCGGATGCCTTCAAGGTCATGGGGCGCGGCGAACTGCAACTCGCGATCCTGATCGAGATGATGCGCCGCGAAGGTTTCGAGCTGATGGTGGGCAAGCCGGAGATCCTGACGAAGACCGTCGGCGGTAAACTGCTCGAGCCGATCGAGCTATTAGTGATCGATTGTCCGGAAAAGTTCGTGGGTGTGGTGATCGAAAAGCTTGGTGGCCGCAAGGGCAAGATGGCGAAAATGGTCAACCACGGTTCCGGACGCGTGCGGCTCGAGTTTCACGTGCCGTCACGTGGCCTGATCGGGCTGCGCAGCGAGATGCTGACCGACACCAAAGGCACGGCTATCATGAATTCGCTGTTCCATGGCTACATCGACTGGCAGGGCGAGATACCCACGCGTCCAACCGGCGCGCTGGTGGCCGACCGGCCCGGCAAGACCACAGGCCATGCGATCTTCAATTTGCAGGAGCGCGGCGAGATGTTCGTCACGCCCGGCATCGAAGTTTACGAAGGCATGATCATCGGCGAGAATGCTCGCGCCGCCGATCTCAACGTGAATATTGTGAAGGAAAAGAAGCTGACTAACATGCGGGCATCCACGGCTGATGACGCAATCCGGTTGGTGCCGCCGCGCATTCTGAATCTGGAGCAGGCGATCGAATTCATTCGGGATGACGAATTCGTGGAAGTGACGCCGCAGTCGATCCGCCTGAGGAAAAAAATCCTGAAGGCTAATCAGAGGTAGAGTCCGCTGGCGGGTGCCTGGTTCTCATGTTTTCGCGAGGACCGAATTTAGTACTAAAATAGGTACTATGCGTGCGTCAGACGTCAAGCCGATTACATACATGAAGACGCACTCGGCCGAGCTGGTGGAAGCGGTGAACAAGAAGCGCAGCCCAGTTGTTATCACGCAGAACGGAGCGCCTCGGGCGGTAGTAATGGACGTCGAAAGTTACGAACGACTTCAAGACGCCCTGATACTTCTCAAGCTGATCTCCCAATCGGAGGAGGCACTTCAAAAGGGACGGTGGCTCTCGCAAGCGCAGATGGAAAAAGCGCTGCGCAAGAGGTTCGGAGATTGAAACGAATTCCGGTTCGATGGACGGAACCGGCCTCGCTTGATCTGATTGAAATCGTCGAGTTTATTCATCACGATCGGCCGACAGCGGCGCGGAAGCTGGGCCAAGCAATTCTTTTAGCGGCCTCGCGCTTGAATCGGCAACCGCGCCGAGGGAAAATCGTCCCGGAGCTTCTTGAACAGGGAATTTCAGATTACCGACAAATCCTTGTGACAGTCTACCGGGTGGTTTATGCGATTAGAGCAGAGTCAATTGACATCATGGCTGTGATCGATAGCAGGCGCGACTTACAGGAGGCATTGTTCCGGCGATTAATTCGATAGCGCCAGCACGCTCTCAACGAGCTCGGCTTGCAGCAATTTCTCACAACGTCCGTTCGGGCCGACGCGCGAAATCGCAACGCCATTAGAATATATAGCACTGCCATCGCTCGCCAGATCGAACGCGAGTACGTTGCGGGCAAGCACGGTTTTATCGCCATTGGGTCCGCGCTGCACAAGTTCCCAGGATCACGGCACCACTTCCTGTGCTTCGTCCTCGGCAGTCTGTGCCAGGTGTGCCTGTGCGAGATTCCCGTGTATAAACAACTGCCGCGGATCCATCCGGCGCTGTACCGCGCCCTTGCTGGTGACCAGTGGTTTGCCGGTGTACATCATGGAAAAGATGTTGAAGTACTGAAATATGGCGCGCGCCATGCGGAAAGGAAACAGCGCTGTGTCTCTCAGGGAGCCCAGCAGGCTCGCTTGAGGAACTCCAGACTCGTAAGGCTTGCGGATGTAGTAAAGGGTGCCATCCTCAGTCTTCCTCGGTTGGAGTAGATCGCGCCCTGACTCGGAAGCCACTTCTTCGAGGTCACCTGAATCCAAATCCAATTCTTGAACGCTGCAAGGCCCGAGCCCGGCGAAGCGGCCCCCGGCATCCCGGCCCACACCGGCGCTCTGAAATACGATCCGCCGTTTCGCCCCCGGCACCCATTGAGGGAACTGATCGAAAGAGTCCCCTTCGGTTACCTCCGACAAATCCGTTCCATGTAGCGGCAGCACTACGATATTGGAGCGCATGTCATCTTTATGGAACGCAGTGGCCGCCAGCCACGATCCTTCCGGATCCAGCGCCGCATGACGAACGCAGAAGTCCGCTGTATGGAACAGCCGCGTCTCCACGCCCGCCGCATCCAAGAGAAAAATTCCGCTGACCGAATCGGTCTCCATCGAGTAGAGCAGTATCCCGTCCTGCCCGGCCGTCAAGCCTGTCAGAAGCACCGGTACTTCATTTCGATTCTTAGGCTGCGCAGCCCATGCGCCTGTGAACATTGCGCCGCGCCCCTGGGTCTTCCAGGCATGCCGGCGCTCGATGGAAGCGGTGCGCTCCCGCACGGTCCGCTCAAACTCGCTGTCCACCACGCGCGTCACGCCATTGTTGCGCACGTGCAGCTTCCGATTCGACAAAAAGGCGACCGCGGGTTCGCTCATCTACATTACCTTCGGTCGTTACGCGGCGAATCGTTGTAAGGCTAAACACTGAGGTTTGAAAAAGCCTCAGTACTTGGGGACTACTTCAACTTCGCCTTGAGCAATTCATTCACGGCCGCCGGGTTGGCCTGCCCCTTGCTCGCCTTCATCACCTGCCCAACGAAGTAGCCGATCACGGTCGTTTTGCCCGACCTATATTGTTCCAACTGCTTCGGACTGGCTGCGATCACTTCGTCAACGATCTTCTCGAGGGCGCCCGTGTCGCTGATCTGGCGCATCCCTTCGCGTTCGATGATTTCCTCAGGCGATTGGCCGGTCTCGTACATTTTGGCGAAAATATCTTTGGCCATCTTGCCGCTGATCTCGCCTTCGTTGATCTTTCGAACCAGGGCGCCGGTTACCTGCGGCGTGATTTTTTAGAAACCGTCGGGCTTACTCATCAACTCGCCGGTCACCCAGTTCGCAGTTCCGCGCGGATCACCGCTTACGGCAGCGGCCTTCTCGAAATAGTCGCTGATCGCCCGCGTGGCCGTCAGCACCTGCGCGTCGTACTCGCGCAAGCCATAGCTCTCGACAAAGCGCCGGCGCTTATCGGCAGGAAGCTCGGGCATCGCTTTCCGAATGCGCTCCAGCCAGGCATCGCTTACGCGCAGTGGGACCAAGTCGGGTTCGGGAAAGTAACGATAGTCGTGCGCGTGCTCTTTGCTGCGCATGCCGGCGGTCTCGCCCGTGGCAACGTTGTAGAGCCGCGTTTCCTGCTCCACCCGGCCGCCGCTTTCAATGAGTGCGACTTGGCGCGCGATCTCGTAATCCAGTGCCATTCTGGCAAACCGGAACGAGTTAAGATTCTTCACCTCGGCCTTAGTCCCGAATTTTTCGGCGCCCTTCAAGCGCACCGAAACGTTGGCGTCGCAGCGCAATTGGCCTTTCTCCATGTCACACTCGGACACGCCGACATACTGCATTACCAGCTTCAGCTCGGATAGATACTCGTAGGCTTCCTCCGACGATCGCAGGTCGGGCTCGCTGACAATTTAGATTAAT
>DASQHQ010000011.1:0-6608 GCA_035632015.1 Bryobacteraceae bacterium | reverse complement strand
GTCTTCCGCGTCGAGCTGCTCCGCCGCGCTTACGAGCAGGCCGAGCAGGACGGTTTTATCTCCACCGACGAAGCCAGCCTGGTGGAGCATCTCGACGCCGACGTCACCGTCGTGCTCGGCAGCGACCGCAACATCAAGATCACCCGCCCCTCCGACATGGCCCTGGCGCGGCTGTTCCTGCAAGAGGAGATGGCGGCGGTGTGAAAAAAAAGTCCTCAGCTTACAGCTATCAGCTCTCAGCAGACTGCCGCCGCGCTAGTACTCAGCGCGGGTTCGTGGCAGACTGAAGTCTGAAAGCTGATGGCTGATAGCTGATGGCTGATAGCTGCTGATAGCTGAAAGCTGATGGCTGAAAGCTGAAGTCTGATAGCTATCCATTCATGACCCAGTTCCAAACCGGCATCGGTTACGACCTGCACCGTCTGGTTGAGGGCCGCCGGCTCGTCCTCGGTGGCGTCGCCATCCCTCATAGCAAGGGCCTGGCCGGCCACTCCGATGCCGACGTCATTTCCCACGCCGCCACCGACGCGCTGCTCGGCGCCGCCGGCCTGGGCGACATCGGCGAGCACTTCCCGCCCTCCGACCCGCAATGGAAGGACGCCCCCAGCCTGCTGTTTCTCGAGCGCGCCCGCGACCTGCTCGCCCAGCGCGGCTTCTCGATCGTCCACCTCGACATCGTAATCGTGCTGGAGCAGCCGAAAATTCTGCCCTATCGCGCGAAAATCTGCGAGAACATCGCCCGTGCGCTGGGCGTGGATCCGTCCGCCGTTTCCCTCAAGGCCAAGACCGCCGAAGGCATCGGCCCCGTCGGCGCCGGCGAAGCCGCCGAAGCGCATGCTGTGGCGACGGTCAGGAAAGGCTAGAACAACATCGAGCAGGTTGTTTTACAAGGAAGTGCGTCGGGCCGCTTCCTCGAACGCCGCCTTGGGCGATCTTGGTCCAGTGCACTCCTCCGGGACGTCCCACTTCTCGGGCGGCTTCGGGCCTTTGAGGAAGGTGTGGCCGGGGAGGTTGGATGGCTGTGCGGAGCAACCGGTCGGCCTAGCACGGCAGAGGACCATTGCTGAATTTGCAGGGAAATCATTACAATGCAAGCAGTCGCCGGCGAGGCGCGCCGCCAGGGCCAGCGGTTTAGGCCGACCGGCTCGAACAGGAGTTAGGCCGCGCCGTCCGTGGAGAAAGCCATATGAACCCAAGTCCTGGATACGACTGGCCGTGGTATCGATCCGAAATGGGGGCTTTGGCCGCTAAAAATGAGGCGGCGTCGGCTGTTCTGCTTAGCCTCTTCTCGGACTACCGGCAGCTCACCGAGCGGGTCATAAGTCGGCCGAGCTCCTACGCATCCGAACGGCCTCAGGACTACGTCGCTTCCTTACTCGCTGTTCGGTGTTTCCGACTCGCCGTCGGGGCAATACTGCTCTCCCAGAGTGGCTACCCTGATCTGGCCGTTGATGCGGCGCGACCGATTTGGGAAATCGCAATTCGGCTCTGCGACCTCGGCCGGGATCCGGTCCCAGCGGCGCTTGGATATCTGTTGAGGGGGGTCTGGGAGGAGCTCATCGTGATGGAGGCAGAGCTGCGCTACCGGTCAGAGAATGGGCTCGACGTCGGAAACCTGCCCCGGAATATCGGCGCCTGCAGAGCCTACCAGAGCTCCCTTGAACTGCGGGCGAGGTCGTTGGGCCATGACCCACGGGTTATCAGCAACAGGTACGGAAGGCTAAACGTGCGGCAGGTCTGCAAGGATCTTGGCGTTGAGAAAAGCTATCTCGTGGACTACAAGTTCTTCTCAACTCACGCTCACAGCCTTGCTGCAGCAACCGATGATGCCGTCAAGGAGCGTGGAGGCCGGCGAGAACTCATTTTCGGGCCGATCGCCGACGGCGCTTTCGAGTCTGCCTTCGACACACTGAGGAATCTAGGCGTAGCCATGTGCTTCGTCGCCCAGGTCGTCGACGACCCAATGATCGCAGCTGAGGCAGAGCGCCTGATTGGGCTGTTGGAGAAGATCCGCAGTTCGATGCGGCGCGGGGCAACTCGGGGGACCGGCCCTGACGAGGGCATGCACCCGACCTCCCAAAAACGGGGCGGCAGGTGATGCCCGGGTCGTTAGGCCGCGCCGGTCGGCGGCGGTCGCCCGTGCCGCGGTAGACTGAATCCGTGGTCTATGAGTGGAATGCGGCCAAGGCAAGGACCAACCTTCGGAAGCACGGCGTATCCTTTGACGATGCGGCGACGGTCTTCCTCGATCCACTGGCCTTGACCTTCCCCGATCCAACTCACTCCGGCGGAGAGGAGCGCGAGATCACCATTGGCTACACCGCCGGTCATGAGGTCGTGTTCGTGTCGCATTGTCAGCGTGGAAGCCGTCTACGAATCATCAGCGCACGGAAGGCGACCAGAAGAGAGCGAATGCAACATGAAGAAGGCATCGGCAAAGAGATTGGATGACGATTTGCTTCCCGAGTACGAGCTCTCCCAGCTCAAGGGTGGTGTTCGCGGCAAGTACTACCGGCAGGCGTTGGCCGGCACCAACCTTATGTTGATCGAGCCGGAGCTCGCGGAAGTGTTCCCCAATGCAGAGTCAGTGAACCGGGCGTTGCGGCTCCTCGTAAATACGGCAGAAGCGGCTGCCGCGCCGGTCCGTCGTCGGCGTCGCGCGCTTAACAAGCAGCCGGCGCGCCAAAAACCGGGCCGCGGCTGAACATCGGTCGTTAGGGGCGCCCCCTTTTCTCAGCGTTCGACGCGCTTTCGCGCCAGCGCCTTGATCCTGGGCTTCCGGTGTATAATCCCTGGAGGCCTGCGGAGGCCCCCAATCCCTCACTGAGGAGCGTGCAGCGTGGCATACCATCTGGAAGGCGATCTGCTGGAAGTTTGTGATTGCAACGTTCTGTGTCCCTGCTGGATCGGGGAGAACCCGGATAATGGCACCTGCGACACCATCGTCGGCTACCGCGTGGAGAAGGGAACCATCAACGGCACCGACGTTTCGGGCCTCGCCCTGTGCGCCGTGGCCCATGTTCCCGGGAACATCCTGCAGGGGAACTGGCGCGCCGCGATCTTCGTCGACGACCGCGCCACCAAGCAGCAGGAAGAGGCGCTGCTCAACGTATGGACCGGCAAGCTGGGAGGCCCGGTGGCGGAACTCGCCAAGCTGATCGGCGAAGTGGTCGCCGTCGAGCGCGCGCCGATTACATTTGATTTGAAGGAAGGCAAGGGCACGCTCAAGATCGGCTCGATCGCCGAGGCCGTGATGGCCCCTTACAAGGGCGCCGGCGACCGGGTCACCACGCTCAACGACAGCGTGTTCTCCACCATCCCCGGCTCGCCGGCCTACGTCGGCAAGGCCTCGCGCTACGTGCGCAAGACCAGCCGCCTCGGCTTGCGTGACGTGAATCTCCAGGATCACAACGCGATCCAGGGAAAATTCCGGTTCGACGGCTGATCCGCCGCCTCCTGCTTTGGGAGCGCCGGCGGCTGGGCGCTCCCGTCGGCTTGATTCTCACCGCCCTGCCGCAGTCTGCCGCAACTCACATTCCGCTTGACAACCGGTGCGCGTGATTATAGCCTGTAGCCGGCCCGTGCCAGTCTGCTGGCCTTTGGGGGCTTGCGAATCGTTGTATAGCAAGCTGGGGTTGGCATCAGCTTCTTGGACTGAGACGGGCGAAATCCAGCCGGGGTGTGGAGGGTTCCATGAAAGCCAAGACGACGTCCAGTCGCTGCTGGCGCGCCTGCGCGATTCTCGCGCTCGCGGGAATTTGGGCCGCCATTTCGAGCGCCCAGGAGTATCGGGGAAGAGTGCAGGGCGTAGTTGTGGACGCCACCGATGCCGTCATTGCCGGCGCCACTGTCCACCTTCAAAATGTGAAAACCGCCATAGAGACGGTGAAGCAGACCGATAATTACGGGCACTATTTGTTCGATCTGGTCGAGCCCGGCGACTACGCGCTGGTAGTCGAGATGCAAGGCTTCGCCCGTTTTGACCAGGAAAACATTCTGGTGCAAAACCGCGGCGATATCACGGTCAACGTCCGGCTGCAACTGGGCGCGGTGGCCGAAACCGTGAAAGTAACCGAGGCCCCGGTCGCCATCCAATTCAACACCAGCGGGATGGACCTCACCCTCGATCACCAGTTAGTAACCAACCTGCCGGTGATGGCTCGCAACCCGTTTACCCTGGCGCTGCTCGATCCGGCCGTGACCAACCAGTACACGCTCGAGAGAACGCCGTTCAAGATGTGGGCGCCCAGCGAGATGGAAGTGGGAGGCTCCACAAGCACCAAGAACGACACGCTGCTCGACGGCATGCCCTTGCAGGTCGGGCCCAAGGCCTCTTATTCGCCGCCCATGGACGCCGTTACCGAGGTCACCGTGCAGCAGAACAGCGTGGACGCGGAATACGGTCACAGCGCCGGCGGCGTGCTGAATGTATCGATGAAGTCAGGTACTAATGAGATCCACGGCGATGCTTACTATTTCGGCCGCAATCCCGCATTGAACGCCGCCTCCAACTCGGTCACGCACGCGCCGAATACGGTGAAGAACCATATCTACGGCGCTACCGTGGGCCACCCCATCGTCAAGAACAAGCTGTTTCACTTTTTTGCGTTCGAGCGGTGGAACCAGCACGAGCCGAGAAGCAACGTGCTCACGCTGCCGACCGCGCTCGAGCGGCAGGGCGACTTTTCGCAGTCGCTGAACGCCGCCGGCGGCATCCGCACCATCTACGATCCGTTCTCCACGGTCCTCAACTCCGCCACCGGACAGATTACGCGCGACCGGTTCCCCAACAACATCATTCCAGGCTCCCGAATCGACCCTACTTCCGCGAAGTTCATGCAGCAGATTTGGGCGCCCAATGGCCGCGGCGACGACATCACCGGCGTGAATAACTTCAAGGCTGATTACTTCCGGCAGAACCTTTACTATAACGTCAGCTCCCGAGCCGATTACGTCATCAACGAGAAGTGGAAAATCTTTGGCCGCTTCAGCCGTTTTCGCACCAACCTGAACGATCAGGATTACACGCCGAATCATACGATCGTCTATCAGGACATAAACAGCGGCGCGATGAACTCGCTGAACATCTCCGGGGATATCATTTACGCGATCAACCCCAGCACGGTGCTTGACATCCGGGGCAACTACATCTCGATTAACGACGACTATACGGGCGGCCCGCAGAAGATCGCGCCGTCAAAACTCTCCGAGTATTGGACGAGCGCCTGGTACGCCCCTTATGTCACGGACAACCCGTCTCTCACGGAGTTTTTCTTTCCCGGCATCAGCGTCAATGGATCCCAGTTTGGCAAGCCTAACTGGTTCTATCAGCATCCGGAAAACTTCTTCAATGCTGCGAAGATCTCGAAGCAGGCCGGCCGCCATTACCTGAAGATGGGCGGAGAGTGGCGGTTTCTGCGGGTGTTTGCCGCCAATCCCGCGCCTTTCAACTTTCAATTCACGAAGGCGATGACAGCGGAGACGTTTATCAACCCCAACACCAAGGCCAACGGAGATGGCTGGGCATCCTTGTTATTGGGAGCGCTGGACAGCAATTCGCAGGCTCAGACCACGCCTTTTCTCACGCCGACCGTCCAGTATTGGTCGTCCTTCATCCAGGATGATTTCAAGCTCAGCCGGACAATTACGCTGAACCTCGGTCTGCGCTGGGAGTACGAGGGGGCCGTGTACGACCGGGGCCAGTACCGGCTTTCCCGGCCCTTTGACCGCACCAGCCCGATCCCGGAGATGCAGGCCCAGCCGCCCCAAATCCCGCAGCAGGCCGCGGCTCTCATGAACCAGCCGTACCAGTTTTCGGGCGCCTGGAGTTTTACGGACCAGAGCAACCCCGGCATGTGGGATTCGAAGAAGCTGAATCTGTTGCCGCGCGTCGGCCTGGCCGTGCGCGTGAACGACCGGACGGCGCTCCGCGTTGGGTTTGCGCGCTACTTGACGCCGGCGCACTTGCAGGTCGACATCATCGGGAATCTCCCCTATCCCGGATTCTCGGCCCTGACCACGGTCGCGCCCGCGCTGGAAGGCAGGCCGCAGGCGGTGCTCAGCGATCCTTTCCCGGCGTCGAACCCTCTGATCCTGCCGGTGGGCAAGTCTCTGGGCCGCTACACCAACCTCGGGGGCGACGCTGTCACAGATGCCTTGGATTTCCGCCCCGCCGTCAACGACCGCTTTAATGTCACTCTGCAGCGGGACGTGATCAACAAGATTGTTGTCGACGTCACCTACTTCGCGAATTTCGGGCGCAGCTTTCCCTACACGAAACAATTTGATCTCGTCGATCCGCAGCTCAGCTACCAGTACAAAACGGTCTTGAGCCAGACCGTGGCCAATCCGTTCTTCAACTACCTGACGCCCGACAAGTTTCCTGGGCAGCTCCGCAACCAGAAGCAAGTGAGTCTGTCCAACCTGTTGAAGCCGTTCCCGCAATACGCCAGGGTGAACCAGACCAATACCCCGGGTAATCTGGAGCGCTATGATGCGCTGCAAATGAGAGTGCAGCGGCCGTTCGCGAACGGCTTCAACTTTTTATGGACCTACAATTACAACCGGGAGCGGCAGCAGCAGTTCTTCAATAGCGACGACGAGTTCGC
>DASQHQ010000010.1:0-4147 GCA_035632015.1 Bryobacteraceae bacterium | reverse complement strand
CTCCGCAGACGGCCAATCCCGCCTGCAACGCCTTTATCAACTATAGCCACGTCGCTCGCCCGCGCACCTCTCTCCCCACCGAGCATTTCGGCTTTCAGTCCAGCTACATCCATAAGCTGACCATGTCCGGCCAGTTGAGCTACGCGCGCGCCAATAGCTACTCGAACGATTACCTCGAGTCGTTTTTCGGGAATACTGTGCGGACGACCGAGCAGCTCACCACGCAGGCTGGCCCCACCGTCGCCAAGCGCGTCACCGTCGTCGCCGACTGGGCTGGAACCTACGAACTCACCGAAAAGCTCCGCCTCGTGGACGAATTCGGCTACAACAACTACCGCATCCCGGGCGCGTGGAATTTCGCGTTCGCTTCCGCCTTCGCCAGCACGGCTACGCCGACGATGTCGCAGCCTTCCACCACGGCCATCGCTCCGCAGGCCACCATCGCGGCCACCATCACGCAATTCGACGCGAACTGTCCCGCCAGCAACAATTATGCCAGCGTCACGACGGCCACCTGCCCCGTTCACGGTTCCAGCGCGCCCGCCGACCAGTCCCTCGGCCTGGATGTCCGCTTCCTCGGCCAGAAAGTGAAGTCCAACAAGTTTGAAGTCGAATACGACTTCCGGCCGCGCCTCGGCGGCCACCTCGGTTTCGGCTATACCAGCCGCACCATTGCCGATTTCAACGGCACAGATTTCAGCCCCGCTGGCAAGACAGAACTCTTTCTGCCCGGTCCCGGTCCTGCGCCAGTTAACCCAGCCCTCGGAGCCGCCTCAGCGCAGCGAGGCGATTGCGCCTTGGTCGCTGGCGCGCTCCCTGCCGGCTGCACGGCCCTGCCGGACGGCGCCATCGAATTTACCGGCGACAACACCGATCCCTCCCGCAACATTGTCGGCTTCAATCAGTATTCGCTTCTCGCCGGCATTTGGGCTCGTCCCACTGACAAGCTCCGCACCAGTTTCGATCTCGAGCTCATGAGCGCCGACGGCTCCTTCACGCGCATCACGCCGCGCCAGTCCCAGCACTATCGCGTCCACGCCACCTACGTGCTGCAGAACTGGGCCACCATCGACGGCTCGCTCAATATCTTCGAGAGCCGCGACAACGTTCAGTTCGTCAACTATCTCGCGCACAATCGCAGCGCATCCTTCGTCGCCACTTTGATGCCTCACGAAAAATATTCCTTCGATTTCGGCTACTCCTATAACAACGTCTTCTCCCAGGCGCTTATTTGTTACAACTATGGTTTCAGCCCTACTTTGCCCCCGGGGGGAATCGGAATCCCCTGCACGCTTCCAGCGAGCATCAATAGCGGCAGCGATGCCGATGCGTTCCAGACCAACGGCTTTTACAAGGACACTGTCCACTATCCCTATTTCGATTTCATGTGGAAGCCCATGAAGCGCATCACTTCCACGCTCGGCTACGCCGCCACGTTCGCCCGCGGCAGCGCGCCGTTCCTGAATCCCTTGCAGCCCACGGGCACGCTCTCCTACACCTATCAGAAGCCCTACGCCAAGGTTTCCTTCGACGCCGGCAGCGGCATCTCCTACAACGCTCTCTGGACCTACTACGGCTATAATCCGCGTGGCGTTCAGGTTCCGGTCATCGCTTCCACCGGCACCAGCCTCGCTGTCCCGGCCACCGGCTTCAACGGCTTCTTGCAGGATTTTAACGGCAACACCGTGATGTTCTCCCTGCGCTATACGCACTAGGGCATCCGGCATCGTCTGAGTTTGAATGGCGGCCGCCCTCGCTCCTTGCGAGGAGAGACACCTTGTTTGCCTTCATTTTACGCGAATTACCGGGAGTCGCCCGAGCCACCGACAGCCGTGCCAATCACTTCAACATCCACGCTGCAATCCGCAACCATGCTGCCGTATGTCTCACCATCAAAGTCAGAATCTGCACACCCGCGATCAGTCCGCCGCCCCAGACCCACACCGGATGAAGTCTGCGCGTTTTGAATGTGTCGTACGCGATGCAGATAACGACGCATAGGTCGTTTAACCCGAACAGAACCGATTGGTCGACGGTTTGGATAAATTGAAACGGCAGACGGTCGATGCCAGGCAGCAGAATACTCAGGCAGGCAAGAGCCATCAGCCGTTTGTGATAGTCTGCGCGCCTTCGCAGAAGGATCGCTGCAGCCACAAATGTTCCAAATAGGATCAAAACGCCGACCGGCACAGGAAGGAAAACGAGCGGCGGATCAACGGCCGGATCATTGTTGATCAGGTGAATGTGTCCCTGGCTCACCGCGACCGCTGCGCCCAGCACTATCGCCAGCCCTGCCAGCACCGCGCCCGCCACTCCCAATCGCCGGTGCAAGTCCCTGCGGCCCGCCGCGATCAGCCGCACCTGAACGAAAAACAGCGCAATCCACGCGGTCATCACCATCCCATGAACGTGCAGGAGCAATCGCAGCGGCGGCGTTCCAAACAGGAATTTCAAGTAATAGGTCTGAGCGAATCCAATGAAGATGATGAGGGCCGTGCCAATGGCCACGCCAGTGTAGAGTCTCCGGTCGCTCGACCAGCGATTCACTTTTGCGCCTGCGGTTGAAGGTGCAGCCATTGGATCTAAGCGGCGTAGACCATAATCCTGCCCGTTAAAATCTTCAACAGGAATAGTTATCTGTCCGGTTATCCGGGTTCTCAGGAGTTGACCTGACAGACTCAGCACATTGTGAGATCATTCGCATGGGATCGCAGGAGGCGCAGTATGAAATACCGAACCGCGATGTGGGCTGCTGCGGGCTTCCTCGTTGCAGCCGGATGGGCGGGTTATTTCGTTCTGGCAAACCAGAACCTTCCGATAGATCCGTTGATGTCCGTTCTTGTTCGGTTAACCTGCCCGATTGCGATTTTCGGCGCTCATTACCCGGTGAACATCTACTCTGCTCTGGCTGCAAATGTTGCCACGTATGCTTTGGTTGGCCTGATGGCGGAAATGCTGCGGCGGCAATTGAACCACTCAAACTGATCAAGCTCAATTTTAAAATCCAGAACCGACATCTGCATACCGCTCGCCGCTTGTCCGGTAATCCGGCGCCCATCATCTTCCTCGCGCTCGCATCCCGATCGACTCTGCCCTGGCTATCTGGCTGCCTTTTTCGGTCTCTGTGTTCTCCGTGTCCTCTGTGGTGGATGTTTTTCCGCTCTGCCTGCGTCCTCTGCGCCTCTGCGGTGAACGCCTTTCGCCCCGAGCGATCTCGAATGGTTGCCGCGCCGCATTGTAGTGCCTGAGCCTGATGCACTGCGTCAGTCACTGACTTATTGGAAGTTAGACGCTCGGTCCGACGATAAGCTCCGAGTACCCGGCGCCTATGCTAGTGAGCGCCAAATCTGGAATTGTGCACGTTATGACGCTGATTTTACTTGAGACTCCGGCCTACGCTTCGGTCACAATTGCATCTACGATGAACCGCTCGAAGATTTGAATCTTCCCACAACCGGCGATATGCCTCATCAAAGGTCAGTTCGCCTTCAAGAACTTTGTTGACAAATACTTTCACCGTAACGATGTGGTCGATATGAGTGACTTTGCCGTCGTTTACGAGCGTTTCATTGCAGAGAAGACATTTCCCATCTTGCTTCGTTATCAGCCGCGGTCGCTCGTTTGAAAGCCGGAAGCCTTGCGGTCGCAGCCTGTTGGGACGCCAATTTCGAAGAAGATGAACAATCATGTTCTTATCGCACTCAATCATCATCGCAACACCCCCATGCAGCGCGAAACTCTGCTGGAACCCCGCACTCAAGTCCAAATTTCCTAAGTCCTAGTACCTAAATTAGTAATTATTGTCCTTGACATCCCAAAAATTCTTATGCTATCATTTTTGTACCGGTGTGGCTTTTTGGAAGTGCTGGTCCGGCGACGTCAAGCCACCGTCCCGACCTACTCAGAGTTTGCCCGACCGGGCGGGTTTTCCCTCCTAGCGGCTTGCTAAACTTCCCTGAAATCCAATTCTGAGGAGAACTCCCATGGGAGCTTCTGTTTCGGCTCGTGTGAAGAGGTGTCTTCGCGCCGCACCCGGCTCGATTCCCCCTCCCTCGCCCGCGCCCGATTTCGAGCGTCACCGCCGCAAATGCGCCATCTGCAATCACCCGGAACGCGAAGCCATCGAGGAGCTGTTCATCTACTGGCA
>DASQHQ010000009.1:0-4906 GCA_035632015.1 Bryobacteraceae bacterium | reverse complement strand
GGCTATGAGGAACGCTAGACTCTGCGCGTTGATTCTGGCGGCTGGTCCTTTGCTCGCCCAGCATGAGTACACCCAGACCGACGCCGACATCGGCGCGCGCCTGTACATCGCCAATTGCATCTACTGCCATGGGCCGGACGGCGACCAGATCCCGGGCATCAATCTGGGGCACGGGAAATTCAAGCACGCGACAACGGACAACGACATCGTGCAGATTATCCGCAACGGCATCCCCGGCACCGGCATGCCCGCGCAAACCATGCCCGAGCCGCAAGTGAGGACCATCGTCGCCTACCTGCGATCCCTGGCCGCCGCTCCGGCGAGCGATCTGCCGCCTGGAGGTGACGCGGCTCGCGGCCAAGCAATCTTCCAGGGCAAGGGACAATGCCTCAACTGTCATCGCGTCAAGGACGCCGGCTCGCGCCTGGGTCCGGATTTGACCGATATCGGCTCGCTGCGGCGCGTGGTCGAATTGGAGAAATCGCTCCTGGACCCCAACGCGAGCGTCCTGCCTCAGCACCGCTTCTTCCGCGTTGTGGCGCGCGACGGCGCCAGCGTGACCGGAAGAATTCTCAACCAGGATACTTTCACCGTGCAGCTCATCGACACCGATCAGCGGCTGCGGTCGTTCTCCCGGGCGGACCTGCGCGAGTTCACGCCCTTGAACAACTCGCCCATGCCCTCCTACAAAGGCAAGCTAAGTACGCAGGAATTGGCAGACCTGGTGTCGTACCTGGTCTCCCTGAAAGGCATTTGATTCCATGTTCCGAATTTCCCTGTTGCTCGCCTTGGCTGCCGGCCTGCTGCCGGCCCAGGTTTCTTTTGATCGCATCCTCAACGCCGGCAAAGAGCCGCAGAACTGGCTCACCTATTCCGGCACCGTCATGAGCCAGCGCTACAGCGGGCTGACGCAGGTTACGCCCGCTAATGTGCGTAACCTGGAGCTGCAGTGGATGTTCCAGGCCCATTCGCTCGAAAAATACGAGGCCACGCCGCTGGTGGTGGACGGCGTCATGTACACCATTCAGGACCCCAACGACGTGGTGGCGTTGGATGCCGTGACCGGACGGGTTTTTTGGATGTATTCCTACACGCCGTCCAAAGAGGCGCGCCCGTGTTGCGGCCGGCTCAACCGCGGCGTGTCCGTTTTAGGCGACACGCTTTACATGGGCACCATCGACGCGCGGCTGATCGCGCTGGACGCCAAGAACGGAAAGCCGCTGTGGAACATCGAAGTCGGAAAACCCGAGGAAGGCTATGCCATCACGCACGCACCGCTCATCGTCAAGGACAAAGTAATCGTGGGAGTCGCCGGCGGCGAGTATGGCATCCGCGGCTATATAGCCGCGTACGAAGCCAAGACCGGCAAGGAGGTCTGGCGCTTTTACACCATTCCTGGAAAGGGCGAGCCCGGCAACGAGACCTGGAAGGGCGATTCCTGGCAGCATGGCGGCGCTTCGATCTGGGTGACCGGTTCCTATGACCCGGACCTGAATCTCACTTATTGGGGCGTTGGCAATCCCGGCCCGGACTGGAACGGAGACGACCGCGCCGGCGACGATCTCTACAGCGATTCCGTGGTTGCCCTCGACGCCGACACCGGAAAGCTCAAATGGTATTACCAGTTCTCGCCTCACGACGAGTTCGACTACGACTCCGTCCAAGTCCCGGTCCTGATGGACGGCGAGTGGCAAGGCAAGCCGCGCAAGATGATGCTCTGGGCCAACCGCAACGGCCTATTTTACGTGCTGGATCGCACGTCGGGACAGTTCCTGCTCGGCAAGCCGTTCGCCAAGGTGACCTGGATGAACGGCTTCGATGAACGAGGGCGGCCGATGAAAGTCCCGGGCGCTGCGTCCAACCGCGAAGGCACTCTGATTTTTCCCGGCAACCAGGGCGCGACGAATTGGTACAACCCGTCCTACAGCCCGCGCACCGGATTGTTCTACATCCCGACCTGGGATGATTATTCCTCGTTCTTCGTCAAGCAGGATGCCCAGTACACGCAAGGGCAGACGTTTGGCGGCGGCGGGCCCCGGAATACCGCGCCACCGGTGGTCACCGGGTCCTTTAACTACCGCAAGGAAGGCGATCAGTACGGCGCTATTCGGGCCGTCGACCCCAAGACCGGCGACCGGAAATGGGAGTTCAAGATGGCCGATGTCACGCAGGCCGGCATTCTCACCACGGCGTCCGACCTGCTGTTCAGCGGCGGCAACGAGGGCTATTTCTTCGCGCTGGATGCCCGCAACGGCTCGCTGCTGTGGAAGGCTGCCGTCGGCGGCCGAGTGACGTCGGGTCCCATGACCTATTCGGTGGGTGGCCGCCAGTACGTGGCGGTGTGCGCTGGCAACGCGCTGTTCGTGTTCGCGCTGCGGCAATAGATCCAGAAAAATCGCCCCGGCCGGCAAAACCATCGTCCCCGCGGGAGGGGACCCAGCCTGGTCCGCGGAGCCTCGCTCCGCAAATGCACCGCGCAAGTCGACGCTTTGAAGTACTCGTAACTAGTACTAAGAGAAGCATTTGTAACTGGTACTAACTATCGAAAGATAGCCTGGGCTTTGAAACCTGGCTGACTGTATACTGATCGCCATGCAATACTTCAAGAATTTCCTGCACGACGAACAAGGACAAGATCTCATCGAGTACACGCTGCTTCTGGCTTTTGTCGCCCTGGCTTCCGCGGCGTTGTTCATCAGCGCCGGCACCAGCGTCAACCAGATCTGGTCCATCGCAAATTCCAGGCTAACGAACGCCGCCGCAGCCGCCAACGGCGGGTAGCTGGCGCCCAATCAAATCGGCTAGGGACCGCTCGCGCTCGCGAGCCCGTCTTGAAGTCTGTCGTCAATCGATCGGTCTGGGAGTCAACCTCTACGAAAGATAGCTTGTTGAACGGTCGTTTTCCTGTTTGACTGGAAGTGGGAATTTAAGTCCCGGATTACTTAGCCAGACCGACAATCCCTCTGCTAGCTGGTCAGACCCAGTGATCCAGGCAGGTCCCGGCAGGTGTTAACTACTCCTTTTTGATCTTTGGGGGAGCTGCCCTCTCCCCCATTTTGTTTCCCAAGAGCTCATCTTTGGTTTCGTGGAGCGTCCGGACGCGAGATCTTTTTCAGATGTAGACGTACTGGAAATACTAGTTTTTTTCGTTGTCACGTATACGAAAGATAGGTTGCGTAGACCCGCGTTTGCCTGATTGACTAAACTCAGGTAATATCGAACTCTCGGCCGAGTGAGCATGCGAAGAGGACCCGAGCGCAATCGTCGCGGAAACAGCATCATCGAGGTAACGCTGATGATGCCCTGGATCTTCTTCCTGTTCGTGGGTGTTTTCGATTTCGGCTTTTATTCCTATGCCGCGATCACGGCCCAGAATGCGGCGCGCGTGGCGGCGATGGCGGGCGCGCTCGGCAGCGGGGCGCCGGACCCAACGGCCACCTGCAACCTGGTCGTCGCGGAAATGAACTCGCTGCCAGACACGCAAACCTACGTTCCGGGAACCTACGTCTGCCTGTACGACACGCCGCCCACCAACACGCAGAGAATCGCCATCAACACACCCACTACCGAAGTCGAATCGGATGGGTCGACTGCGGTGGTGATAACGGTCATGTTCAGGCCGATGGCCATGATTCCCATTCCAGGCATGTTCAACGGGCCGGTGACAATCTACCGCACCGCCAAAGCGCCGGTCCTGAACTCAGCTCCAGCGGGATGAGCCAATGCAACGAATCACACACCGCCGTGTAGGCAACGCCACGCTCGAGTTCACGCTGGTTGGGATTCCGCTGATCTTCACTTTGATCTCGATCGTTGAGATGGCCCGGGGAATGTGGATCTATCACACCCTCGCTTATTCCATCAAAGAAGGCACCCGGTTTGCGATCGTGCATGGCGCAAACTGCGACCCCAAGATTAACATCTCCAACAAATGCCAGGTAACGGTGGGACAGATCGCCCAAGTGATCCAGTACGCGGGAGTCGGGCTGGATCCTGGGGCCTTGCAAGTCGAAATGAAATCCAACAGCGATGACACCGGTCTGGCCACGCTCAAGTCTCTGTTGACTTCGACCGCCATTTTCCCAAGCAGTCCCGGCAATCTGCAAACCGAGCCGATCACCTTTACCGCGCAGTACCCGTTTCAATCCGCGATAGCGATGTTCTGGCCGGGCGTAGGCAAGGGCATGACGTTCCCGACCTTTGTTCTCCCGCCCTCATCGCAGGAACAAATCCAGTTCTGAGGAGTTATGCGTTCTCACGCCGAAAAACAAAGCCGCTTGAAACGAAGCGGGCAGGCGCTTCTGATGGTGACCTTCGCCCTGATCATGATGTGCGGTGTGATGGGGCTGGCAGTCGATTTAGGATGGTCCTACTTTGTTAAGAAAGAGGCACAAGCGGCCGCGGATGGAGCTGCGCTGGCCGCGGTGGCCAAGGCTCAAAGCCAGGTTGGCAATCCGCCTTACACCTGCGGAACAGGTGTTCAGTGCACGGCGATGGTCCCTTGCCCCTCGAATGGAAGTACACTCACTGGCAATCTGCAAAGCGCATGCGTATACGCTGCGCTGAACGGTTTTCCGGAAGGCGGAAACGTCGACGTGGAAGTTCAGGCCGACGTGACAACGCCCGCGCCCACGGTGCCAAACGTAGCAGTCAGCTATTGGGTGACGGTGCGAGTCATTCAGAAGGTGCCCCAGCTTTTCTCCGCAGTGCTTGGATTTCCGAGCGGCACCGTGAGCGCGCGTGCGACCGCGGCGCTGACCAACGTGATCTTCAACGCTTCCTTGGATCTGCTGAACCGCGAGAACGATCCCAGTGGTACCACGAACACCGCGCCTGGAACGGGTGTCGACTTAAACATCCAGGGCAGTGGAATTGTCGAGGCGCCAGGCGGCATGCTGGTGGCCTC
>DASQHQ010000008.1:0-31032 GCA_035632015.1 Bryobacteraceae bacterium | reverse complement strand
CGTCGCGTCGGCCCCTACCGCCGTGACCTTCACTTTCTCAGCGCCCAACGTTCCTGATGGCGTCTATCAGAACTGGGGACTGGGTGTCAGCAACGGAACTCCCCGCAGCAATTCGGGCGTCTCCGATCTGCTGGGCGGCGATGTCATGATCACGCTCGGGCTCTGGGGTGGTAGTAACTCCAATGGCTCTGATTTCATGCAGGCCTCGACCCTGATGCACGAGCTAGGCCACAACCTCGCGCTCCGGCACGGCGGAGCTCCGCTGGAGCCGAACTGCAAGCCCAACTATCAAAGCATCATGAGCTACCTGTTCCAGGTGCGTGGGCTGCTGGATACGAAGGGAAACCCGCATGTCAATTATTCGGGTCAATCTCTGGCGGGGCTGAACGAGAACAGCCTGAGTGAGGCGGCAGGTCTGGGCGCTGGAGCCTTGCCCTATCTGCCGCGATGGTTCGCCCCAAAGACCACGAGTTTTCTGGATTCGATCATAAACACGACGCCGGCCAGCCATCATTGCGATGGCACGCCCCTGAACCCATTAGATCCGCCAACGGTTCGCATCGACGGCAGGAGTCTTGCGGCGAGCCCTCTGGATTGGGACGCAGACGGGAGCGTGCTGGACCCACCATTCTCTCAGGACATCAGTTTCAGCGGCAGTTTGAGCGCATTCAACCCAGGATTCAGCGACTGGGCCAACCTGGACCTGCGCCAGATCGGCGGCCGCCGCGACCCGCTCGGATTGTCGCTGGGCTCGGCATTCGATCTCGGCTCGGCGTTCGACCTCGGCTCGGCGTTCGACCTGGGTGGCGAATTGGATGTGGACAATGCACATTCTGTGGGCAACGCGCCGAACGCGTTGTCGGCGACGGTGGTCCCAGTGCAGGGCGGAGCGGACATCGACTTGAAATGGAGCCCACCCAACTTCGGAGATGTGAGCCAGTATCAGGTTTGGCGGGCGACGTGCCCGCATGGCGCCACGGTTGCTGCGCCGTGTTCTCTCTCTCCTGGCGTCACGCCCGTGCAGATCGGGACTGTTACACCCGGCGCTCCGGCCTGTGACAGCGGCTTCATGTTCTGCGACACGACCACGAAGAACAACGTAGTGTACCTGTATTTCGTGACGGCAACTACAACGGCTGGTTCGAATCCCGCAGCAAAGCAGAGCGGACCATCCAACATCGTCGCGGCGGGTCACTAGACCGGGCCGAGCGAGTGGTGGTGTGCGATCAGACGCGCCAGGCCGGCCTCTATTGGCCGGCGCGGCGGCGCGCGTCGGGAAGGAGCGGATCCTCGCCAGCTTTCGCGCGGATATTGAGATACGCACGATAGGAGTCGGCGAAGCCGGCGCTTTTCAGTCCTTCGCGGACCCGACCGACATCATAGTAGACAGGCGGGAAATAGCCGTAAGTCGGCACGTCGTCCATGAAAAGCTCCATGGCCTCGCCCCGGCGCTTGATGCAACGATCGAACTCGGAATCCGCGTCCGTGAAGGCGCCCGCGGCCAAATAAGCGCGCCCGAGATCGAACCGCCCGATCCAGGTGTCCAACTGCATGTTGGCGTCCGTGAATGCTTTGACCGCGCTGCGGGCATCGGACTGCTGTAGAGCGGTTTCGCCGTCAATCAATTTGGCGTAAACCTGAGGCTCGGATTGCAGTTCGGACGCTAGCGCCGCCGACAACCCATGCGCCCTCTCGAATTGGCCCAGTGCGACCAGGACACGCGCAGCCATGAAACGAAATTTCACAGCCTTGCTGTTTGCCAGCGCATGATCCACCGCTACGAGCGCGGCCGGCTTTTGTCCACGCAAGAGCTGTACGTTGGCGAGTGCGATGAAATCGTCCGCAGCCGCATCTCCAGTATCCGCGCCCTCGCTGGCCGCAGCAACTCGCTTTTCTAAGATTCGTTCGGCCTCCGAGTAACGGCCTTCATAGACGGCCAAGTCCGCCAAGCCCAGGGCCGCCAGGGATGCGCCTCTAGGGCCGATCCTCTCCAGATTGTGATATGTGGCCTCGGCGTCCGCAGGATGGCCCTCACCTAGTTGCGCGTACGCTAAGGTGACGTAGCCTTTGACATAAGATGGATACATTTGCTGCGCCGCGCGAACCTCGCGCTCCGCGGTCTGAAAATCGCCTGCGTACGCGCGATAGAGCGCGAGATTGAACCGGTACACCGCGCGCTTGGGAAGGATCTCGACCGCCCGGCTCATCTCCTCGATGGCCTTGGGCATATTTCGCATGAAGGTGTAGCATGCCCCGAGATTGTTGTGGGCCGACACGTCGGATGAATATCGGGAGACTAGCGCGCTGTACTCCTCGACGCACTTCTGCTGATCGCCGGTCACCACGTAAAACATGCCGCGCGTGCGATAGCGTTCACGCTCGGTCATGTGGTCGATATGCTGTATGGCTTGGCGGATGTATTTTTCGGCGTCCTGGTACGCTCCCATGTTTCTGGATGCCACTGCCATGCCGGCGTAAGCCAGACCGAAATTGGGATCGAGATCCACCGCGCGTGAAAAACCTTGCCGCGCCAGGTCGAACTTGCCATTGGACAACAGCTCCATCGCCCCAGCGTATTCGTGTACTGCTTCCAGCGAGGTGGCGGTGAGGGTCTCCATGGCGAACCGCTTGGCGGATTCTGAAGTGGCGTCGCCGAGCGCTGCGCGCACAGCGGAAGCGACCTTGGTGGCGGCGAACAGTACCTGATCCTTGTTCGAAGCTTCGGCCTCGGCGCTCGCGACGGCATTGCCCGTGACAGCCTGGGTCGCTCTCGCCGAAACTACGTAGCCTGCGCTTCGACGTTCCAGGGAACCCGAGAGAACGACGCCCAGGCCTTGGCTCACTGCGATTTGACGCGCGGTCGTGTCGTCAAGCTTGGCCGGGACGGTCTGCAGGCCGAGGTTGCGCATCTGCGTGCGATCGTAAGCGCTGATGAAAGTGGCTCCTTCCAGGGCGATCTTGAGAACAGGCTCGAGTGTGCCGTCGAAGATCGCGTCGCCAGTGTGGTTGTTGAAATCGGCGATGAGCACCGTCATAGGAGCAACCACCTTAGCCGGCCGGTTCCGCAACCGGTACGCGCCATATACACCCGCCATAATCACCACGGCCACTCCAACTGCCAGAGCGATCCATTTACCGGTCTTCGACTGCGACATCATCGCCATGGGCGGAGTGACGATGGCCTTGGCGAGCGTGCCTTCCTGCCAGTCATGCAAATCCTGCCCCAGCATCGTTGCGCTCTGATAACGATCCTCGGGATTTACTGCTAGCGCCTTCATGACCAGATCATTCAAGGTCTGCGGTATGGCCGGCTCAACTTGAATCGGCGATGGGGGAGGTCCCTGCGTGCGCAGCAACATGCTGGCCAACACGCTGTCTGCCTTATAGGGAACGTCTCCGGTCAGCATTTGGTAGGCGATGATACCCAATGAAAAAATGTCGGAGCGTTCGTCGGCGGGCATGCCCTTGGCTTGCTCCGGCGACATGTAGGCGGGTGTGCCCATGATCGTCCCGGCCTGTGTCATGCCGGTGGTTTCCATCGAGCGGGCCAGCCCGAAATCCATTACGCACACCCGCCCGCTGCCCTCGATCATGATGTTCTGCGGCTTCAAATCTCGGTGCACCACACCTTCGGCGTGCGCCGCTTCGAGCGCCGCGCAGACCTGGCGCAAAATCTTGACGGCTTCCTCGGGCGTGTACTTGCGCTCTTCCAGCAACGACGACAAGTCCCGGCCCTCGACGAACTCCATGGTAATGAACCGGATCCCTTCGGCGACGCCGAGATCGAAGATGCGGATCACGTTGCGATGGGTGATCTTGCGCGCCAGGATCAGTTCCTGCTTGAAGCGCTGCAGAATGCTCGCTTGACCGGCCAGCTCGGGGCGAATCACCTTCAAAGCCACCAGCCGATCGAGTTCGCGGTCGTGCGCCTTGTATACCGCTCCCATCCCGCCTTCCCCGAGCATTTTGAGGATTTCGTACCGCTCGGCCAGCACGCTGCCCACTTCGAGAGACATTGCAGCATTGGGCAGGCCGGCCCGCGTGGCCGGAGTCCAGTCGGACTGCACCGCCGCATTGGTCAGGGTGGCGTCGTCAAAGCTAACCCGGGCGCCGCAGGAGGCACAACGGGTGGCCCCCGCTGGGTTGCTGTGCTGACACCGGGGACACACTACCGAATTCGTAGGTGCGCCCATGCGCTTAGTCTATCAGGATGCGAAAAAACCAGCCAAGGCAACTTTCATCGGGAATGTTCGTGCCGCAAGCCGCTAAGGCGAAGCGCAGATCATCTGCCAGTCACACGTTCAGCCCGTTGTCGCCGTAGGTGCGGAGCCGGCCGAGCTGTCACCCACAGATTCATTTTGAAATGTGCTGGCGAGATAGGGAAGAAAAGTCCGCTGGTCGGAAGGTAACTGTCAATTTCGTTGCTGTTAGTTATTGACTTGGTGCTGGAGGAGAGGGTCGAACTCTCATGCCCAGTGAAGGGCGCGGGATTTTGAGTCCCGTGCGTCTGCCAGTTCCGCCACTCCAGCAAGTGGTTGGCTCATTTGAGTTTAACGTATGTTCGCGCCACCGCACTGTAATGGTTGCTATGGCAGGACTCGAACCTGGAACTCGCTGGTGCTTTTGCTACGGGACTGTCAGTCAGATTCAGAATCTAGTCCGAGGAGACGGGCTTCTGGATGTAATAGCCGGAGAGCGCGATGCAGCCGAACCGCCCAGAGTGGGTGGACGGGTGACAGGGCCTAGGAGGCCCGCGTCGACACCTCCACGCCAGCAACGGCACGTTTTACCAGATTTCTCATCAGCGGAATCTTGTACGCATTGAACTGCAGCGGAACCGCTCCCTGGACGGCGAGCCTGCCCGCCATCTCACCGGTGGCAGCGTTCTTCGGTTTTCCGCGAACCGCGTCTTCCACCGCCTTCAACCGCAATGGGCGCGCGGCTGCGCCGTTTACCGCGACACGGACGCGATCGATGTTGCCGCCGGAGACCAGCATGGCCGAGGCGACGTTCATCAGGGCGAAGTCCCACACGTTCCGATCCCGGATCTTCTCGAAATAGAACTGAGCGCCGGCGAACGCGGATGGAATCCGAATGGCGGTCAGCAGATCGCCGGGCCGCAGGATGTTCAGCCGCGTGATGTCGATGTCGGGACCAATGAAGTAGTCTTCGGCATCCACCACTCGCTCGCCCTTGGAGGTGCGAATGACGAACTTGGCGTCCAGCGCGATCAACGCCGGAGCCGAGTCGGATGGATTTACGGCGACGCAGCGGTCCGCGTCGAGAATGGCGTGCTCGCGATTCCTCCCGGTCGGGGTGTCGGCGTAACAAATGTTGCCGCCCGCGCGGTAACAGGGCCAACCAGCGCGGTAATAGTGACAACGTGCGTCCTGTGAAACGTTGCCCCCGATGGTGCCCTGATTGCGAATCTGCGGGGAGGCCGCCAGCTCGGCCCCTTGCGACAGCAGGCCGAACTTCTGCTTGATGATGGGATTGTTGACCACCTCGGTCAGCGTGGTCATGGCGCCGATCTCGACGCCGCCGTCGGACGTGGATCGAACCCCGCGCAGCTCGTCGATGCCGCTCAGGTCGACCACCACCTTGGGCTTCTTGATGCGGTCCTTCAGCCAGTCGAAGCTATCCAGTCCTCCAGCCATCACCCAGGCGTCCCGTCCATGCTGGGCGAGAAGGCGCTGAGCGTCAGCCACGGAGCTCGGCTGAAGCAGATCAAAAGCGGGCATGACATCTCGAATTACAGCCATGGCTCTTCTCCTGTTTTAATCTCCATCAAATATGGGCCATCAGCGGATGTTGCATAGGCCGTCCGGCTTCGAGCGCCGCCAGAATAGTATCGGGCGTCACTGGCGCGCGGCGGAAAACCTCGTCTCCCACCGCATCCGAGAGAGCGTTCAATATGGCAGAGCACCCGCCGCCGACCGGAGGTTCGCCGATGCCGCGCGATCCAACCGGCGTTTCCGGATCCGGAATATCCAGAGCGGCCCATTCCATTCTGGCCGGTATATCGAGAATCGTGGGCGGCTTGCTGTGGTGGAAGCGCCGCGAGAGCATCGCTCCGTAGGCCGGGTCCATCACCCATTTCTGCCCGATCGCATGGCCCATGCCCAGTACCGAGCGGCCCATCACTTGGCCACCGAGGGTCTTGGGATGGAGCACGCTGCCGACGTCGGCGTACGCCAGAAAATCCAACAGATGATACTTGCCGGTTTCCACGTCGACTTCGACCTCGGCGAAGCTGGCAACGAAGGAATACGTGCTGCCGTCGCGTGGATACTTGTCGCGCGCCGACACCACCAAGCCTTGGCCCGCCAGCGCTTTGATTGAAGCCTTGGTGTAACGGTTTACATCGGGATTGCTCTCGTGGCCATCGTAGATGCCGCCGAGTTGAATGGCTTTTTGCGCGGCTTGCGCTAAAGTCAGTCCGGCGCCGCCGCCTTTGCGGAAGACGCGCTCGTTAGCGACCTCATAATCCTCAGGCTTGCCGCCCAAGGTCTTGGCCGCGATCTCCTGCAGCCGCAGTTTGGCCTCCATCCCGACCGCATGCGCTGCGCGCGTCATGGCATGGGTAGTCTGGCTGCCGCCGGAGACGCAACTCCAAGCCACGTTCTTGCTGTTCGAGCCCCAGCAGACGTCGCACTTTTCCCACGGCACTCCCAGTATTTCAGCGGTTACGCGGTGCACATCGATCACCGACTCGGTTCCGAGATTGCCGATTCCGGACTGGAAGCAGATGCGCCCGTCCGGCTTGATCAGCGTCAGCCCATCGAATCCGGTAGAGCCGCCGGAATAACAACTCATGGACACGCCGACGCCGCGCACTTTGGTTCCGATGCGTTTGGGATTCCGCGCGACCCTCTCGTTCCAGTTGAACTTCTCGGCGCCTCGATCGAGCGCCTGCTTGATGAAGGAACTGGTGGCGTAGGCCCGTTTCCCTTGCGAATTGGCCGCTCCGAAAGGCGGCTTGCCTTCGGGAGCGTTGATGCGGCGGATGGCCACCTGGTCGAGCCCCAGCTTGCGTGCGGCCTTGGCCAAAATCGGTTCCATCAGGCTGATGCCTTGCATGCCTCCCGGAGCACTCTGGGCGCCGCGCGGCGGAGTGTTGGTCAGTATCGTCAGGCCGCGGAATCGCATGGCTTGCGGCTGGTACAAAAGCGAGACTATCCGGCCGGAGGTGGGTGCATCGCCCACCGCGTCGTAGGGTCCGTTGTTGATGATGGAGAACATATCGAGGGCGACGATGCGGCCCTCTTTGGAGAAACCAACTTTCATTCGGCCGGTCAAGCTGGGCCGGGCGCGTCCGATGAAATGCTCCTCTTCGCGCGAAATGCGCATCATCACCGGAGCGTTGCACTTCTTGGAAAGCAACGCCGGGATGATGAGCGAAATAGCGGCGGTGCCCTTGCTTCCGAAGCCGCCGCCGGTATATTCGCTGACCAAGACGACGTTACTGGGATCGATGTTGAGCCAACGGGCCACCGCCGGCACGGTTTGAATCATGCTCTGCGTGCCGGTGTAGACATGAACTTTTCCGTTCTGCCAATAGGCCATGGTGCTGCGAGGTTCCAGGCATTGGTGGCTGGTGTCGGGCGTAACGAAGGTTTCATCCAGAACCAAGGCCGCATTCTTGAACCCGGTTTCCACGTCGCCATAGGACCAGGAGTTGGCAGGATCCTCGGGCACGTGGCCCATCGGCATGCGCCCCTGCTTGGCCTCCGCAAAATCGGCCTCCGTCCACTTCAGTTCCTTGATCTCAATCGGCGGAGGAGGAGCGGGCCGCTCTCCGGGTTTCATGAGGGCCGCTGGTGGCCGGTGCCAGATGTTGCCTCCCACTCTCGGGTTTGGCCCGCCGGGGCGCAAAGTGTCCAGCGGGTCGATCGCAAACGGCAGCCGCTCGAATTCAATGTGAATCTTCTCGATGGCCTCGACGGCGGTGAGTTCATCCACGGCGGCCACGGCCAGAATCGGCTCGCCTTGATATAGCGGCTCATTGGTCAGCCCGCGTTCTCCCAGCTTGTTGGCCCTGATCACCGTGCCATTGTCAGTAAGACTGTCGGCCGGAGCCGGCAGTTCGTCGGCGGTCAGGATGCCCTTGACGCCGGGCATGGCGAGCGCTGCGCTCAGGTCCAGGTGCTTGACGCGGGCATGCGGCAGCGGGCTGAGCAGCAGCCTGCAGAACAGCATACCCTCGGCGCGATAATCTTCGGCGTACTTGGCCTTCCCGGTCACTTTGGCGTACAGGTCGGCGGTCGGATAATCCTTGCCGATCAGCTTGTTCTTCCCGCCGTATACGGGCTGCGCGGATTTGTTGGTATCGACTGTATTAGGCATGGCGAGCCCCCCTCATGAGTTCCGCGCCGCGCATCATCGCGGTGAGGATCTTGTCATAGTCCTGGCACCGGCACAGGTTGCCCGAGATGCCGTGCGCCAATTCGGCGCGCGTGGGATTCGGATTGGTCTTGAGGAATCCCGTCGTGGCCATAATGAACCCGGACATGCAGAATGCGCATTGGAATCCCTGTTCTTCGAGGATGCCCTGCTGCACCGGATGCAGAGTTCCGTCCGCGGCCGCCAGTCCCTCGACAGTCACGATCTTCGCGTTGCGCACCGTGTGTGTGAGCGTCGAGCAGGAGTAGCGCGGCACATCGTCGATCAGCACTGTGCAGGCCCCGCATTCCGCTCGATCGCAACCGATCTTTGTCCCAGTCAGACCCAGCTTGTAGCGCAGGGTCATGGCCAGCGTTTCCTGCTTCATGACGTCCACTCGCCGTTGTTGGCCGTTGACGTTGAGAGTGATCAGGCGCTCGCGAGCGCCTGCGCCCGATACCACGCCTGACGCGCGAAACAGGTAGGTCGCTGAGGACGCGCCCGCGCCCCCGGCGATAACCCCTTGAATGAATTTTCGTCTGGAGACCGCCTTGGTGTGCTCGGTCTTCTTGGTGCCTGCCATATCTGCCATTTCAGGATTCCTCCTTTATATGCAAGCAAGGCTTCTGCGGTCGGAGCAACGCCTGTTGGATCCATTCGAGGTCGCATCAGGCGGAGCTTGAACTTGATTCGGTCTCTATGGACTAGAGGTGTTCATACTCCTGGCTCAACATTATATACCCGTCCATGGCGTAGTGGGATTTCAGAGCAGCGCACTGGTCGCGCCGCGGCGGCGTCTAACAGCGCACGGGCGTGCAAATCGGTTCTCACAAAATGGCGGCGATCATCAATCACCCCGATGATCGGCCTAGCGCGCGGCGCCGGCGTCGAGCGGATCGGGCTGATGACCGAGCGGTAACGCCAGACACCGCCGCCCTTCGCGCGGACACGAGACGGCCCTCCCCGCGTCGCGCCTCCTCAAGACATCGGCCTGTTCCGCAGACTACAATAAAAATTGAAGGCGCAAATCTGGACTACGCACCGGGCAGCTCAATCCAAAAGAATGCCCGGACCTGAGATGGAGACTCCGCCTAGAGCGTCAAATAGATGTGGCTGTGCGCGTAGTCCGGAACTGAAGCTTGACCGGGCCTCTGCCGATAACTCATAATGTGGGCACGGCTTGCAGTTTTAGTTTCAAGTGAAGCGTCTGGGACGAGACTTTCGCCCAGGTCGACTCACTTAGAGGATTGGTATGTATAAACGGACGACGAATCGTCTTTTTCTTTTTTTGATCCCTGTTACGCTCCTTTCCAGTTCGGCCTTCGGCATCACCACCACGCACAAGACCAAACATCGCCGCCGCGCCGGCGCGGCTACGGCGTCGCCGGCCGCACCCCTGGCTTCCAATCTTGTCCGGTCGCGCCGTTCCGTCAGTCATCTCTCACGGCTTCCCAAGAAGCGCTTAGTGTTCAGCCCATGGGACGTGCCAACTTTCGCCGACTCGACGGAAGGCGATTCGGTGGATGGCGAGGATCTGGTGGTGCGGCGCGCCGCGGTCCAGGCTCTGGGCCCCTACAACGGCACCGTGGTCGTGGCCGACCCGATGACCGGCCGGCTGTTGACCATCGTCAATCAGAAGCTGGCATACCAGAGCGGTTTCCAGCCCTGCTCCACCATCAAGATCGTGGCCGCGCTCGCCGGGCTGAGCGAAGGGATTTTAAAAGAGGAGACGCATTTTCGCCTGGCTGGACGGCGTTCCATGGATCTGACGGAAGCCCTGGCTCATTCCAATAACGCGTTCTTTTCTTCGGTCGGGTTCAAGCTCGGATATAACCGGATCGTTCAATATGCCGAGCTCTTCGGTTTGGGCGAAAAGGCAGGGTTGAACCTGGATGCCGAGCAGCCCGGCACCATCGCGAGCGAACCGCCCAAGGACGGCATCGGAATGATGACCAGCTTTGGGGAAGGCATTTACATGACGCCGATGGAACTGGCCGCGCTGGTGTCGGCCGTCGCCAACGGTGGCACGCTCTACTACTTGCAGCATCCGCGTTCTCCGGAGGACATCGCGCAGTTTGCGCCACGTGTGAAACGGTCGCTCGACATCGCCAAGTGGGTTCCCGACATTCGGCCCGGCATGATGGGCGCCGTGGAGTACGGCACGGCCCGGCGCGCCAACTTTGATCCGAACGAGCCAATTTTCGGCAAAACCGGCACCTGCACCGACGGCCGCTCGCCGACGCACCTGGGATGGTTCGGCTCCTACAACGAAACCGGCGGTCGAAAGCTGGTGGTGGTGGTTCTGCTGACAGGGGGCCGGCCGGTGAGCGGGCCGGTGGCCTCGGGAGTCGCCGGTGCGGTCTACAAGAATCTTTCGCAAGAGAACTACTTCGCGCAGACGCGCCCGGTCGCGCCGATCGCTCTGATTTCCACTCAGTCCTGCTGCGCCAGCCGGTAGTCTGAGCGCGAGCTTCCGCCGCGCCAACCCGCCGGCCGCTAAAAATGCCTCTGCAAGTCCGAGAAACGATCGAGTTGCAGTAAGCGGTCTGTGTCCTCGCGCACTTCCTCGTGCTCCAGCCGCCAGGTATGCTGGTGCGGCACGAACACCGCGCGCAGGCCCGCCTCGAGCGCCGGGTTGATGTCCGACTTGGGCGAATTTCCGATCATCCAGGTGCGCTCCCGATCCAATCGCCGCTCGACCACCAGGGCCGAGTACGACGCCGCATCCTTTTCCTTCACGATGGCCGTGTGCCCGAAGTAAATCGCCAGGCCCGAACGGTCGAGCTTCAGCTTCTGCTCCTCCGGGTTCCCCTTGGTGAACAGGGTCAGTTCGTGCCGCAGCGAAAGATATTCGAGCGTTTCCTCCACGCCCGCAATGATTTCAATCGGATGGTGCAGGATCTGCTCGGTGAAACTCATAATCGTGGCCAGATCCTCGTCGCCGATGTCGCGCTCCACCAGCTTGTGATAACACTCCGCCAGGTTCCGGGCGAAATTGGCCGTGCCGTATCCGTGCACTCTGCTGTTGACGATCTCGATCTCATCCAGGACGGCGCGCACCTCCGCGGGAGTCATGCTCGAATGCGCCAGAAAATCGCAAAACCGATCGAAGGCGCGCTCGAAGTAGATATTGTTCTCCCACAACGTGTCGTCGGCGTCGATGATCAGGTGCTGGCGCTCGGGCGTGCTCACATTCCGGCCGGCCGCTTGGAATGCCCGTTTCGAGGCGCGACCGCGCGGACGTGCTGGATCTGCCGCCGCCGCGAACTATAGGCTGGGAAAAATTCAGCCAGCCGCCGCATGCGGTCCGCTTCCGACCGCGTGGCCAGCAGGATCTGCCGAAAATCGAGATCCGGAACCAGTTGCGCCAGTTGAAAACTGAGCTGCGGATCGGTCATCTCGGGATCGCTAAGCGTCTCAGGCTTCTCGATCGAGCGAATATCGTTGTAAGCTTCCAGGACGCGCTTGCGAACTTCGGGCGGAATCGGTTCCGATTCCTCATCGTCAAAGAACTCGACCGCGCCCCGCAGATAGGGCTTCTCATCGTTCAGCAGGATAATTTCAAAGCGCCGCCGGCCCACGGTGAGCAAATCCATGCGCCCGTCGGGATATTTCTTCAGCACCTTTTCGATGGTTGCAGTGCAGCCCGTGTTCACGATGCCCTTTTCGCCAGCCTGCACCACGCCGAATTCCGACCGGCCGCGCAGCACCTCCGCGATCATCTGCTTGTAGCGCTCCTCGAAAATGTGCAGCGGCAGCGCCGTCCGGGGGAACAGCACAACCTGAAGTGGGAAAAGCGGCAACAGCTCTTCCTGCATGTGTACTATTATGGCTTCTTACTCAAGGAGAACGCACGAAGCGGGCACGGCCAATCCGCCGGCGCTGCGCGGTTCTGTCACATGATCCTGAAACTCAAACGTACGCCGGGAATCTATCTGGTCGGATTCATGGGCTCCGGCAAGACCACGATCGGTCGGCTTCTGGCCGAGGAGCTGGGCTGGTCCTTTGTGGATCTGGACCAGGAGATTGAGGACGCCGCCGGCGTTTCCATCGTTCAGATCTTCGACGCGCAGGGCGAAGCGGAATTCCGGAAGATCGAAGAGGAAGCGATGCGAAGGAGGGTGCGCGAGGTGGAGCGAGGAAAGCCCATGGTCGTCGCGCTGGGAGGCGGAGCTTTCGTGCAAGAGGCCAACCGGGCCCTGCTTTCTGAGCGCGGCGTCACCATCTGGCTCGATTGTGCGTTCAGCCGCGTGTGCGATCGGCTGGCCGGCACCTCGCACCGGCCGCTGGCCAAGGACGCGGAGAAGTTCAAGCAGCTCTACGAGGACCGCCGCGCGGCTTATAACCAGGCCGAGTATCGGATCGAAATCGATTCCGACGATCCGGCCGCCGCGGTGGCCGCGATCCTCAAGCTCCCCATCTTCTAGTGCCGTATTCCCTGCATTTCGTAACCTGTGGCGCCCGCACTCCGGCGTGCCGCGTCGAGACTGTCCAGAAAGCGCGCACAACGGAACGTCGCGGCAGCACTTTTTGTCCTACACGGCGATGCCGCCCCGGCTTGTGCGCTCGCGACTAATTCCGCATGTCCTCGAAATTGCACCGGCAAGCTCTCCGCATCTTCCGCGCGGCGTTGCGCGCCGCCGCACCGCGCGAAGCTGTGCTCCGGCACGTCCGGGTGGATCGCGAAACGCTGGTGGCAGGCCGGAAGCGCTATCGTCTGACTGACTTCCGCAACATCGACGTCATCGGCGCGGGCAAGGCCGGAGCGGAAATGGCGCGTGCCATCGAGCGGCTGCTCGGCCGGCGCATCCGGCGCGGCTTGATCAACATCCCGCGGCCCTGCCAGGTTGCATTGCGGCGAATTGAGCTGAACGAAAGCGGGCACCCGGTTCCCGACCGCGCGGGAGAAGCCGGAGCGGCGCGAATCGCCGAAATCGCCGAGGCGGCGGGTCCCGACGACTTAATCGTATGTCTGATTTCCGGTGGCGCCTCCGCATTGCTGCCTCTCCCCTCGCCGCCCGTCACTCTGCGGGAAAAGCAGGAAACCACGCGGCTGCTGCTCAACTGCGGCGCCACCATCCATGAGATGAACTGCGTCCGCAAGCACATCTCGCGCATCAAGGGCGGACAACTGGCGCGGCTCGCCTATCCGGCCACTGTGCTCGCGTTGATCCTGTCGGACGTGATCGGCGACGACCTGGACGTGATCGGCTCTGGTCCCACCGTGCCCGACCGTTCCACGTTCGCCGACGTCAGAGCCATTTTCGCCAAGTATGCGATCTGGAAAACGCTGCCGCCGGGTGTGCGCCAGAGAATCGCGGCGGGCGCCGGAGAAACACCCAAGCCGGGAGACAAGATCTTCGGGCGCGTGCAGAACCTGATCGTCGGAAGCAATCGCCTGGCGGTGGACGCCGCGGCGCGCGAGGCGCGGGCGCTAGGATTCCGCACTCTGGTGCTCTCAACTGTCCTGAGCGGCGAGGCGCGAGAAGTGGCGCGCGTTTACGCCGCCATCGCGCGAGAAATGCGAACCGCCGGGCGTCCCCTGCGTCCGCCCGCCTGCATCGTCTCGGGCGGCGAAACCACGGTCACAATTCACGCACAGGGGCTCGGTGGGCGCTGCCAGGAGTTCGCCCTCGCCGCCGCCATAGAAATAGAGGGCTTGAAAGACGCCGTGATTCTGAGCGCCGGCACTGATGGCCGCGACGGCCCCACCGATGCCGCCGGCGCCATCGCGGATGGAACCACACTTTCGCGGGCCCAAGCCAGGGGGCGGGACGCGACGGCGTATCTTGCCAACAACGACTCTTATCGCTTCTTCGAGCCACTCCGGGATTTGATCAAGACCGGCCCTACCGGCACCAACGTCGCAGATATTCAATTGATCCTGGTGCTGTAGCCGCGGCGCACGCACTCGTGATGCAGGTCTCACAAGCCAGCGGTAGCGCCCAAACATTTCAACCCCAAAATGATCTATAGTAAATTGTCGTGGTCACCAGTATTTCTTTCTTCACGGGCCTACTGTTAGGCGGCCTGCTCATCGGTCTCTGGATGCGGGCCCGCCTGGCGCGGCTCGAAGCAGCTAAGCAGTTCGCCGATCATGCCGCGGCGCAGCTTGCCGAAACCTTCCGCTCGCTCGCCGACGCCGCGCTCCGGTCCAATCAGAGCGCCTTCCTCGACAACGCCCGCGCCACGCTCGAAACCGCCCGAGCCCAGATGACCGGCGAGCTGGCCCAGAAGCAGACCGCCATCGAAGGCGTGGTTCGCCCGCTGAGCGAATCGCTGGGCCGCCTGGAAACCCATGTCCGCGAACTGGAGCGCACGCGCGAAAAGGCCTTCGGCAGTCTCGGCGAGCAATTGCAATCGCTGGCCCGCGAAACCACTACGCTCGCCACTGCGCTCCGCTCGCCACAGATCCGCGGCCGCTGGGGCGAGATCACGCTGCGCCGGGTAGCCGAGCTCTCCGGCATGGTCAAGAACTGCGACTTCGTGGAACAAGAGACGCGCGAAGGCGACGGCGTGCGCATTCGTCCCGACATGACCGTCCGCCTTCCCGCCGGCCGCACGCTGGTGGTGGACGCGAAAGTTCCGCTCACGGCCTACCTGGACGCGGTAAGCGCCACCGATGAAACCGCGCGGCGCACGGCCTTGCACCGCCACAGCCAGCAGGTGGCCGAACACGTCCGCCAGCTCGCGAGCAAGCAGTATTGGACTCAATTCCAACCCGCGCCCGAGCTGGTCGTCCTGTTTCTCCCCGGCGATCACTTCTTCAGCGCCGCTTTAGAAGGCCAGCCCGATCTGATCGAGGAGGCGCTGGCGCGCAAGGTCGTGATTGCGACGCCCGTCACGCTGATCTCGGTTCTCAAGGGCATCGCCTACGGCTGGAACCAGGAGCAACTCGCCGAGAACGCCGAGGAAATCCGGCGCGTCGCCTGCGAGCTGTACGATCGAGTGCAATTGGTCCACGATCATTACGCCGACACCGGCCGGCTGCTGGAGAAGACCGTCGAATCCTACAACCGTTCCGTGGGTTCGTGGGACGCGCGGCTGCTGCCGGCGCTGCGGAAGATGCGTGAGCTGGGCGTTTCGAGCGGCGAGGAGCCGGAAGCCCCCGAACAGATCGACCTTCTGGCGCGCCGGCCACGCGCCGTCAGCGGCTTCTAATCGAGCCTGCTGCGAGCGTGCGTGGCCGGGTTGCGCGACGTCCATCGAGTGAAATCCGCCCGCTCTGTTCGCTGGAACCCGCCGCCGGCCCTGCTTGCCGGAACCCGCTGCCGCGGTGCTACGACATGTCGATGACGTGGAACGTGAACCGCTCAGGAGGCAGATAAGAAACCGGATCGGGACTCAGATGGGCCCAAGTTTGGAAGGCGGCGGAAGCAACGATGGAGTTGAGGTAGAAGAGGAACTGGTTCGAAAAGCAGGAAATCGGCGGCGGCTGCCGGAAGGTCAGCCGCAGACCCACGGCATTCCCAAAATGCACGCCCTCGCTCGGCACCGCCTTGTCTTCGAGCAGCGACACGAAGCTGGCTCGGCCGGCGTGGGGCCACACGTCGGGACGCAGCAGGTTGCGCAACTCCAAGCGCTCGCCGAAGGTGATCTCGCACTGCCGGATCCATTCCAGGATGCTGTCGCCCCATTGCCACTCAGTGACCAGCCGCAGATATTGTTCGGCCAGGTTGATCGCGAGGTCCATCTTGCGCCGGTCCACCTCGAGCTCCGGCACCAGACCTTCCACCGCGGGCAGTGGGATCATGCCCTCGGCGTCGACCAGATCGCTCGCCATGCCGACAACGCGGTCCAAACGCTTGACTTTGGGGGTGGTGCGAACCAGCAGCGGGGGCAGTTCGTGGGTTTTCTCCCCTGGTACCTCAACGAACTTTCGATCTCCGACAATGTCCATATCAACGACCCGTGTATCTTATCGACAACAAGGCCGCAAGGCTTCAACTGACTAAATGACGCCGGCCCGGCAGCCGCCGTTACAGATGGCTCCTTCAGGGTGGCTCACCAGCCTGATTAAAAACAATTCTGCAAGATTTGTTGGCGTTTGTAAAGAGGGCGGACGGCCGCACGGCCGCGGCGTGGACGGCCGATCACCCGCTGCCTGGTGCGGCCTGCGCTAAAATTCGGCTTCATGCTGTACTGGTTCGCCCTCGAAGCGGGGAGATCGCGCGCGCTGCCCGCCGCTCCCTGCGCCGCCCCGCACGGCCAGGCGCTTCGGCCGCCGGCATGACGTATTGCGACGTCAGCCTGCCGGTGCCGCTCGATCAGAGCTTCACTTACCAGCTCCCGGAGACGTTGCGGCGCCGCATCGCGGTTGGCTGCCGCGTGCTGGTTCCATTCGGCCCCCGCAAACTCACCGGCCTGGTCGTCAAGGTGCACGACGAAGCGCCCGGCGGCGAAATGCGGGACGTGCTGCGCCTGCTCGACGAAGAACCGGTACTGGGGGCCGAACTGCTCTCGCTGGGCCGCTGGATCTCGGAGTACTACTGCGCGCCCCTCGGCGAAGTACTGCGTGGCATGATCCCGCTCGCCGGCGAGGTCCGCAAGACCAGGCTCTACTCGCTGACCGACTCGGGCCGCGACGCAGCGCGGCAGCTCCTGCTGGGCGCCTCGGCGGCGGATCCGGCCGTGCAAGTGCTGACTCTGCTCGAAGCGCGTCCCCTTTCGGCCGCCTACTTGAAGAAGAAATTGCCCAACGCCTTGAACGTCATCCGCTCGTTGGAAAAGAAGGGATTCATCGAGGTGGAGGACCTGGAAGCGCAGCGCGATCCATTGCGCGCTTCCGCCGCACGCCTGCGCGCTTCATGGCTGGCACCCAGCCCGAGTGATGCGAAGCTCACCAAGCACGAGCGCGAGCTGCACGCCTTCCTGGAGCTGCATCCTGGCACGCACAATCTGGAGCAACTCGAGACCTCGGTGAAAGGTGCGAGCCAGGCGGCGCGGTCACTGGCGCGCCGGAAATTGATCGCCCTCGAGTCCGAGGCTCCGGCCGGAGTGTTCGCCGACGAGGCTCCGGCGCGAACCCTCAACACGCACCAGCTTCTGGCTTACCAGCACATCGAGGCCGCGCTGCGCGGCGATGCATTCCGGACGTTCCTGCTTGAAGGCGTCACAGGTTCGGGCAAGACCGAGGTCTACCTGAAGGCCATCGACGCCTGCCTGGCGCTGGGACGCAGCGCGTTGCTGCTGGTTCCGGAGATCGCGCTCACGCCCGCGGTAGCCGGCCAGTTCTTCCACCGCTTCGGGAACCAGGTCGCGATGCTGCACTCTGCCTTCCACGACGCCGAGCGCGCCGAGCAGTGGCGCCGCATCCGAGCCGGCCTGGCGACCGTGGTGGTCGGCACGCGCTCGGGTGTTTTCGCCCCGGTGCGCAATCTCGGCTTGGTGGTGATCGACGAAGAGCACGACCACAGCTACAAGCAGCAGGAAACGCCGCGCTACAACGGCCGGGATGTTGCCATCGTCCGCGCGCAGGCTGCGAACGCGGTGGTGATCCTTGGCTCCGCCACGCCGAGTCTCGAAAGCCGCTACAACGCCGAACACGGTAAGTACACGCTGCTGGAATTGCCCGAGCGAATCGAGCGCCGCCCCATGCCGGACGTCGAAGTGATCGACATGCGACAGGAATTCCTGGAAACCCGCAAGCTCGCCACCTTTTCCCGGCGCCTGGTGGAAACCATCGCCGAACGCCTGGAGCGCGGCGAGCAGACCATGCTGCTGCTCAACCGCCGCGGCTTTTCGAGCTTCGTGGCGTGCCGCTCCTGCGGCGAGCGGCTGCAGTGCGTCAATTGCGCGGTCACGCTGACCTATCACCGGCGCGATCGCCGCATGCTCTGCCACTATTGCAACTACGCCGCGAAGGTACCCTCCGTGTGTCCCCAATGCGGCAGCGAGCATCTGCACTTCATCGGGACGGGTTCGGAGAAAGTGGAGGACGAGCTGCATCGCGATTTTCCCTCGGCGCGCATCGCCCGTATGGATCGCGATACCGTGAGCGGCAAGCGGCACTTCGAGAGCATCCTGCACGGCTTCCGCGAGGGAGATTTCGACATCCTGGTCGGCACGCAGATGATCGCCAAGGGACACGACATCCCCAACGTCACGCTGGTGGGGGTCGTGTCGGCGGACGTGGGCCTGGGACTGCCGGATTTCCGCGCCGCCGAGCGCACCTTCCAGCTCTTGACCCAGGCGGCCGGACGCGCGGGCCGTGGCGATCTTCCCGGCATCGTGCTGATTCAGACCATCAACCCCGAACACTACGCCATTCGCTTCGCCTCGGAACAGAACTACGCCGGGTTTTACGCCAAGGAAATTCAATTTCGCAAGCTCATGCGATATCCACCGTTCAGCGCGCTGGCGAATGTGCTGGTACGCAGCCAGAAGCAGGAGGACGCGCTCGCCAGGAGCACCGAACTCGGGCGGTTGCTCGACCCGGCTCCGGAAGGACTGAAGGTGCTGGGCCCGGCCGAGGCGCCGGTGCCGAAACTGAAAAGCGAATTCCGCTACCAGCTTTTGCTCAAAGCCGCGAGCCGCAAGCGGCTAAACGAAACGCTGCGGGACTTGCAAAAATTCGCCCGCGAACAGAAATGGAACCCGACCTCGCTGGTGATCGACGTGGACCCGCTGACCCTGCTGTAGCGCAAGAATCAAATTACGAGCTTGGCCCCCGTTAGCGCGAGATGACGGTCGGTGGACCAGCACGTCCTGATACCGCGTGCGGTCACAATCGCTAACCCATGGGCGTCGGCAAGAGTGAGCTTCTGGTCGGCGAACTTCTGGATCACGGGAAACGTTTTAGTCAGTGCCACATTATCGAAGGGATGCAATTTCAATTGCGGCAACTCCAGCACGAAGTTCAGAAACTGGATGGCGCGCCGCTGGTCATACCGCCGGAGGAACCACCCGTGACCTTCCATCACAACCAATGTAGATCTGCTCAGTTTTGGGGGATCTGAGAACAAGAGGCGGAACAAAGAATGATAGCTGTCAGACCGATCCAAAAGCGCAATCAACGCGGAGGTGTCCACATAAGCTTCAGTCCTTTGAGCCATAGATCACGTCATCGATGGACTGGCTCGAGCCCGGATCTCCTGACTCCACCATCCCGACGTAGCGCATCCAGGGGCGCTCACGGGCAGCAGGGAGCTTGTCTCGCACCGCCCTGCGTACGAACTCAGCTACAGAAATGCCCAGGGCTTTCGCTTCTCTCTTAGCCAGTGCGTACTCGTGTTTGTCCAGGCTGACCTGGGTTCGAATCATGTTATCAGTCTCGAGAGAGATGTAACATATTCGGCGCCTTCCTAAATCACCCGGCGCCACAGCGTGCTCACGCGCGGGCCTGGCAAAATAATCCCCGCCAGGTTCAGCGGATCGGAATTAGGAATCTGTAGCTCTTCCGCATCGCCCTCTGAGCGGCGGAGCGCGCGCAGCAAGTCCAAAGCTTCGGGCAGTGCGAATTGCTCGCCGGTGAAGCCCGCGACGAAGCGGCCGCCGCGGATTTCGCCCTGCGCTTCTTTGCGGCGCAGCACCGGTAGCAGGTCGCGCCACGGCGGGGCGAGCGACTCGCGCGCCAGCAGGTCGCGGAAGATCACGCCCCAGCGCTGCAGCAATTGACCGGCGAAGAACAAAGCGCGAGCTTCTGGCGCAGAAGTGCCGGCGCCGTGACGGATCAGCGCCCACCGGCCGGCCGCATGTCGCGGCCTCGCATACTTTCCCCGGCCTTCGCCGCGCCGGCGCTTCGGATCCACCAGCGCGCGCAGGTTCTCGAACCCGTCCGCGGTGACGAGGCCCGCGGCCACCAGTTCCCACAGCCCGTCTTCCACTTCGCTCGCCAGCCGGCCCGAACCGCGCACCAGATCGGTGAAGAATGATGCACCCTGCCGCTCGAGCTGCGTCAAGACGTCGCGCGCGGCGTGGGAGAATACCGGTGTGGCGCCGGACACATCAGAGGGAGCGAGCCAATCGGCGCTTTCTCGCAGAAAAATGGCGATAGGGGCCGTTCGCGTGGGGCGCACGCGCCTCGGCTCGGCCACCTCGAACGCTGGATGCGGCGACAAGCGCGCCCACATCACTTCCCCCGCCAGGCACAGTTGATCCAGAAACTCGGGCTCATAGTGGGCGATGCGCTGCGACAGCACATCCGCCTCCCAGGCCGCCGCGGAAATCTCGTAGCCCTGGAGCTGTTTGATGATCTGCAGTGTGCCGTCGGTACCGTGCAGGCGCGTTCCCGGCAGCACGTGCTGCCAGCGATGCAGGAACCGCTGGAACTGCGCCGCCGTCACCGGCTCGATTTCGCGCCTTAGCTGCCCGAGCGTCAGACGATGAATACGCGCCAGGATGCGGCGGTTGCACCATTCCACTTCATCCGCCGCAAGCTGCGTGTGGAAGCGGCCTCGCATCACCTGCCCTTCCGACTCGAGCTGCAGCAGCGCCGATTCGATGGCATCGCGCGCGACGGCCAGCGTTTCGGCCAGCGTGGCGGCGGTTACCGGACCGAGCGACTCCATCCAGCCGCGCACCGCCGGAAGCACCTCATCGCGCAATGCAAGCCGCTCGGTGGCTACCCAGAATTGTTTTCCCTGGCGCTCGAACGCCTGCGCGCGCCCGGCGGCCGCTAGCTCTGCGAAAAAGCCTCGCCATTCCTCAACCGGAGGCAGCGTGATCAAGGTGAGCAACGCATCGTGCAGCTCATCGGCGTTCCGCGCATCCGGCCAGGACTCCGCGGCCACCTGCGCGATTGCCGCCGGATCGAGAATACCAGCGCCACCGGCCACGTCGGTTCGCAGGGTGCGGCGCAACTGCACCGCCCGCGCGCGTCGCTCCTCGAGCGGGGCGTCGTCCAGGTACGCATAGGGATTCGCATTCAGAATCTCGTGCGAGAACGGAGACGGCTCGGCGGTATCGATCGCCACCTTGCGAATGCGCCCGGATTCAAAACCCTCCAGCAAAGCCTTCAGCCCCTGGATGTCCATGGCCTCGTGCAGGCAATTGCCGATGGTCTCGTTGACCAGCGGATGGTCGGGAATCCGGATCGCGCCCGTCAGATTTTCCGCGCAGGCCACCTGATCGGGAAACACGGAAGCCAGCAGATCCTCGGCGTGCATGCGCTGGATGGGCGGCGGAACCTTGCGGCCGCCGCGGAACCGTAAAATGGCGAGCGCACGCGATGCATTCCAGCGCCAGCGCGCGGTGAACATGGGCGCGTCCAGCAGGGCCTGCGTCAGCACATCCTCCACGGTCTGCGTCTTCAGAAATTCGAACACCAGCTCGAGGGGAAAGGCGTGCTGCTCGGTCAAAGAAATGTTGATGCCGTTGTCGGTGGCGGCGGCCTGCAACTCGAAGTTGAACGAGCGGCAAAAGCGCTTGCGTAGCGCCAGGCCCCAGGCGCGATTGATCCGCGCGCCAAAGGGTGCGTGCAGCACGAGCTGCATACCACCGGCTTCGTCGAAGAACCGCTCGGCCACCACGGTGTCCTGGGAGGGCATGGCATTGAGCGATGCCAGGCCGGCCTGCACGTAGGTCACGGCTTGCCGCGCGCCCGCCTCGTCCAGGCCGCACTCCTCGATCAGGAACCGCTCAGCCCGGCTCGCATCGCGCGCCATTTCCTGGCGAACGCGCGCCACCTCCCGCGACAGCTCGAACGTGCGCCCGGGCGCTTCCCCATTCCAGAACGGCACCGACGGCGGCGCTCCATGCGCGTCTTCCACCCGCACGCGGCCTGGCTCGATGCGCTTGATGCGCCAGGAAGTGGTCCCGAGAAGGAACACGTCACCCGCCAGGCTCTCGACCGCGAAGTCTTCATCCAGCGTGCCCACCACCTTGCCGTCCGGCTCGGCCACCACGGCGTAATTCGCGGTATCGGGAATGGCGCCGCCGGAAGTGATCGCGGCCAGGCGCGCGCCGCGGCGTCCCCGGATGCGTCCATTCACCTGATCGCGATGCAAGAGCGCGCCGCTGCGGCCACGCTGCGTCGTAATTCCGTCCGACAGCATGGACACGACCTCATCGAACGTGGTGCGCGGCAGGTCGCGATACGGGTAGGTGGAGCGCACCAGTTCGTACAGCTCGTCTTCGCTCCAATCGCGCGCGGCCGTTTCGGCTACGATCTGCTGTGCCAGAATGTCGAGCGGCGCCGTGGGAATCCCCAGACGATCCAACTCGCCGCTGCGGATAGACCGCACCAGCGCGGCGCACTCGATCAGCTCATCGCGCGTGGTGACGAAAAAGCGGCCCTTGGGCTGCGCTCCAATCCAGTGGCCAGAGCGGCCGACGCGCTGCAAGGCGACCGCGATGGAGCGCGGCGATCCGATCTGGCACACCAGGTCGACCGATCCGATGTCGATGCCCAGCTCCAGCGACGCCGTCGCCACCACCGCGCGCAGCTCGCCATTCTTCAACCGCTCCTCGGCATTGAGGCGCAAAGCGCGAGAGAGGCTGCCATGATGCGGCAGCACGACGTTCTCGCCCAGCCGCTCGCTCAAGGCGTGCGCGACGCGCTCCGCCAGCCGCCGCGTGTTGACGAACACCAGCGTGGTGCGGTGCGAGAGAATCAGCTCGGCTACCCGATCGTAGATCTCGGCCCACATCTCGTTGCTCGCGACGGGTCCCAGTTCATCGCGCGGCACCTCGACCGCTAGGTCCATCTGGCGGCGATGGCCGATATTGACGATGTGCGCCTGCGGCGCCAGGAACTGCGCCACTTCTTCGATCGGCTTCACGGTCGCGGACAACCCGATGCGCTGCGGCCGGCCGTTTTCGCCTGCCAGCGCATCCAGCCGTGCCAGCGACAACGCCAGGTGCGACCCGCGCTTGTCGTCCGCGACCGCGTGAATCTCGTCGACGATCACGGTGCGCGTCGCGCGCAGCATCTCGCGCGATTTCTCGGCGGTCAGCAGAATGTAAAGCGATTCCGGCGTCGTCACCAGGATGTGCGGCCGGTGTTTGCCCATCCGCTGCCGCTCCGAGGCGGGCGTGTCGCCGGTGCGCACTGCCGTGCGAATTGGCGCGAGCGAGATTCCCTGGCGCGCCGCAAGCTGGGAGATCTCCGCCAGCGGAACCTCCAGATTTTTGTGTACGTCGTTGCTCAGCGCCTTGAGCGGCGAAACGTAGACCACCTCGGTTTGGTTGGGAAGCTCGCCGCGGCGGGCCGCGCGAACCAGCCGGTCCAGGCAAAGCAAGAAAGCTGCCAGCGTCTTGCCGGAACCGGTGGGCGCCGAAATCAGCACGTCGCGCCCGGCGCGAATCTCGGGCCATCCGAGCAGTTGCGGTTCGGTGGCGCAGGCAAAACGCGCGGTGAACCACTCCGCCACGAGTGGATCGAAACCGGACAGAGGACTGGCTTGCGACTCGAGGTTGGGGGGCACTGACTACTATTTTAAACTGCTGCCGCGAGTCGGGGAGGCGACCGCAATCAAGGACGGCGCCAGCGCCCAGCTACTCGGTCACTTCGAGCGCCAGAATGCCTGCGGCCGCGAGCTTTCGCTTGGCCCGTCCGAGATCTGTGTTGGTCGCATACGGCCCGATCAGGATACGGCCTTGGTCCACGCCGGAGGTATCCACCCGCGCGTCGAAGCCACGAGTCTGCAGCCGGCTGAGATACTTCGCGTCCTGCGCCGGCCCGAGAGCGGCTACTTCGAGATAAAGCTCGGGCTGCACGCTCTGAATGTCGGCGGCGGCGGGCGCAGGCGGCTGCACGACTTGTACCGGCTGTGCGGCAGGCGCGGATGGCGGCGGAATCGGGGCGGCCGTTGCCTGGCTAACCGAACCAGGCTGCGGTGTGGCTTCGACGTTGCCTCCAGCAGCGCTGTGGATGCGATTGCCAAGGTACAAACCCGAGAGCGCCAATCCGAAGGCCACGGCGCCAGCAAACGCTATCGACACGGCTTTTCGCAGCTTGTGTCCGGATGGCTCCGGCCGGACCGGGAACCCCGGCGCGAGGTCGGTTTGCGTGCCAAGGGCGGTGTCAGACATAAGGCGCCTTCCGTACGAACTGCTAAGCTGGACACCTTATGGATCGGCGGGTCTGGCGAAAACGTTAGGCCACGCCGCTCCTCTGGAAGCCTGAACAAGTCAGTACAGGATGCGAGTCCGGATCGTACCCGGGACCGACTCCAGCCGGCGCTTGAGCTTCAGCGACGCCCCCGGCTCGCGCGTTTCCACATCGATCACGACATAACCGATCTTGGGGTTGGTTTGCAGGTATTGGCCGGCGACGTTGATCTGCTGGTCGGAGAACACGGCGTTGATGGCCGACAGGACGCCGGGCTGGTTGCGATGAATGTGCAGCAGCCGGTGCTGGCCGGGATGTTCGGGCAGAGAAACTTCCGGGAAATTCACCGCAGTCAAAGTCGAGCCGTTATTGCTGTACTTGATGAGCTTCTCAGCCACCTCGATGCCGATGTTCTGCTGCGCTTCTTCGGTGCTGCCTCCGACATGCGGCGTGAGCAGCACGTTGTCCATGGAGCGCAACGGCGAGACGAACTCTTCGCCCGCGGTTTTGGGCTCATGCGGAAAAACGTCCATGCCGGCGCCGCCCAGATGTTTGGATTCGAGCGCTCCGACCAGCGCGTCGATGTCCACCACAGTCCCGCGCGAGGCATTGATCAGGTGCGCTCCCCTCTTCATGCGGGTCAGTTGCTCGGGGCCCATCATCTGATAGGTCTGCGGCGTTTCCGGAACGTGCAAGGTGACCACGTCGGCCGCCTCCAGCAGCGCGTCCAGCGAGGGCGTGGCGCGCGCGTTGCCGAGCGCCAGCTTGGTTTCGATGTCATAGTAGACCACGTGCATGCCGAGCGATTCGGCCAGCACGCCCACCTGCGTCCCGATGTGCCCGTATCCGACGATTCCCAGGCACTTGCCGCGCACCTCGTAGGATCCGGCCGCGGTCTTCACCCACACGCCGCGATGCGCCATGGCGTTGCGCGCGGGAATGCCGCGCAGCAGCAGGATGATTTCGGCCAGCACCAGCTCTGCCACGCTGCGTGTATTCGAAAACGGCGCATTGAACACCGGAATGCCGCGCTCCTGGGCGGCGTCGAGATCCACTTGATTGGTTCCGATGCAAAAGCAGCCCACGCCGATGAGCTTGGGAGCCTGCTCGAAAAGCTGGCGCGCCAGGTGCGTCGCGGAGCGGATGCCGAGGATGTAAGCATCGCGAACGGACGCCAGAAGTTTTGCTTCCGGCAGCGACTTGGGATGCTGCTCGATGTTGGTGTAACCATCGCGGCGGAAAGCCTCCACGGCGCTCGAATGAACGCCTTCGAGCAGCAGCACTTTGATTTTTCCTTTGTCGAGAGAAGTCTTTCTCTGCGGAGCGGGCATCATTCCTAATGATACGTGGGGAGCGTTGGCCCTCGCGGCAGCCGCGGCACGCTTAACCGCGTCTGTTAATCGTGCCTTGGCCGCTTGCCGCGAGCAACGGATCCCGATCCGACGGACAAGTTTCAGATGGGGATCGTAGCTTGGATCGCCTTTGCCGATCCGGTATTGCCCGCCTATGTGGCACGCTCCCTGCCAGAAGATGCGCGCGCGCAAGATCATCAATCCATAGGCGGAACATCTCGAACGGCAGCGGGCCTTAGACAAATTTGGCTCATTTCTTGAGACAGCATGGCGCACCAGCCGTGTCAGCGCGTCTTCTAACTGTTAGAAGAGTCCCGCCCCCATGTCGCGGGATCGAATGGGTGTGAACGAAGAAAACGTTCCGGTCAGCGATACGGACGAACTTAGCGTGGCGGGCGGAAGGCGCGTCGACCGGACGCGCGCTCTGGATGAGTTCAGGCCGAGCAATGCGCCCCTCTCGGCGGCAGCGATTGCGCGTGAAATGCGTATGGCGGCGAAGACCCACCACGTCCGGGACTGGGCGCCACGAAGTACCGATTCCATCGACGAAATGACGCCGCTTCTGGAAGGTGAAGCCGTCGAGGTGCCGGGCCAGTAAGCAAGAGCGCCTGCGAAAAGCGGATTCCTAGCTGCCGCCGGCCTGGAGACTCACGTGTAGGCCAGCGCGGCGGCCGCATCTCGGCTGAGACACCCACCCGAAAAAAAAGGCTCTCAGGGCACGCCATTCTGGCGCTCTTGAAACCAGACTGCGGGCTTAGCCCCCCTTCGTCTCCACGGCGTCTTGAGCATCTCAAGTAGATGAAATGTCCAGGGAGCCCTGTTATCGAGGCCGGCGCCTGAGTAAACAATTCTGACGGCACAAACGGAGAAGGTTGGGTGTACAATAACCCGATACAGGTCGGAATGGCGTCGCGTGGAATTCGGATTGTCATCAGGCGAGGAAAATTTTTCAAAATACTGCGCCCAGGGAAAACGTCGGCCTACCAAGGCGCTATCCAGGGAGATAAAATGGCTGTCCGGTCAAGTGCCGGTTTGAGATTCATGACCAGAGAAGAGGTAATGACATGAAGCGCTCTATCGTGCTGTTCTCCGTTTTCGTGCTCGCCTTGGTGATTGGCGCGAGCACGCTATCGCTGCGACGAGCTCAAGCCCAAGGCCGTGGCCGCGGTCCTAGCCCTGAGGCCCTGGCCGCCAGGGAAAAGCAGCTGGCCCTCGAGAAAGCCACTCCGCAGTTGCAGATCACCGAGGACGTGCTCCCGCTCTCCGTTCCCGGGCACACGATCGGCGAAACGGAGGGGATTTCCAAAAATTCAAAAGGCCACCTGTTTATCTATTCGCGCACGGGCACCGGCGGTTCGGCGCGCGGCGGGACAGCCGCGGAGCTGTTCGAGTTCGACCAGAACCTGAGATTCGTCAAGCTGTGGGGCCCGGATAACTACGCCGCGTCATTCGCGCATTCCGTGCGCGTGGACAAGTACGACAACGTTTGGATGGTGGACGAAGGCTCCGGCATGATCGTCAAATTCGACCCTTCCGGCATGGTCAAGATGGTGCTCGGCCGAAAGCCGGAGGCGATCGACTACCTGGAGCGCTTCCTGGAACGCGCCGAGAAGGACGAGAACCGCTATCCGGTCGGGACTCCCGGCACATTCAACCGGGAAACCGACGTCACGTGGGACTCACAGGACAATATCTACGTCAGCGACGGCTACGGCAATTCGCGCCTCGCCAAGATGGCCAAGGACGGCAAGTGGCTGGGCTCGGTAGGGACGCACGGTTCCGGGCCGGATCAATTCTCGACGCCACACGGCATCGCCTCGGATGCGAAAGACAACATCTACGTGGCCGACCGCGGCAATAACCGTGTCCAGGTGTACAACGCGGACTTGAAGTTCGAGAAATCCATCACCGGCATGGGCGCCCCTTGGAGCGTCTGCGTCACCCCCGGAACGCCTCAGTATCTGTACAGCGGCGACGGCTTCACAGGCAAGCTTTATAAGTTCGATCTGGAGGACGGAAAGCTGCTGGGCTGGGCCCAGACCAGCCTCGGTCACGGCCAGGGCACCTGCCTGATCCACGAAATCCATTGCGAGTCCGCGCATGTCGTCTACAAGGGTGACTGCTCTACATGGACCGCGGAGAAGATCACCATTAAGTAGTTTCACGGCGCTCGAGGCAGCTCTGATCGGATGGCCGGCCACCTGGAAACTGCCTGCCACCGAAGTCGAGGGTTAGAATTGTCCGGATGCGCCCGGCGCGGAACTCCTGAACATGGAAAAGCGAACTCTCGGCAAGACCGGCATGGACGTAACCGTACTCGGCTTCGGGGGCGCGGAGATCGGCTACCGCGGCGTTCCCGACGAGACCGTCGGGCAGCTGTTGAACGGCGCGCTCGATGCCGGGCTCAACGTCGTCGATACGGCCGAATGCTATCCGGGAGGCGAAGAGAAAATCGGACAGGCGATCTCCGGGCGGCGCAACCAGTATTTCCTGTTCACCAAGTGCGGGCACGACGGCAGCAGCTTTGCCAAGGGCGAGCATTGGAACCCGAAGATGATGGCGGCTTCCATCGACCGCAGCTTGAAGCGCCTAAAAACCGATCGCGTCGACCTGCTGCAACTGCACAGTTGCACTGAAGAGCAACTGCGCCAGGGCGATGTGATCGACGTGGTGCGGCGCGCGCGCGAAGCCGGTAAGACGCGCTTCATCGGCTACAGCGGCGACGGCCGCGCGGCGCTCTACGCGGTGGAATCGGGCGCCTTCGACACGCTGCAAGTCTCGGTCAGCATCGGCGACCAGGAAGCCATCGACCTGGTGCTGCCGGCCGCGAAGCGCCGCGGCCTGGGCGTGATCGCCAAGCGTCCCATCGCCAATGCCATCTGGAAGGAGAAATCCAAGCCCGACCCTTACTATCAGGTTTACTGGGAGCGGTTTCACCAGCTCGGCTACGATTTTCTAAATGGCGGCCTTCCTCAAGCCGTGAGCGTCGCGCTGCGATTCACTCTTTCGGTAGACGGCGTCCACACGGCCATCGTCGGAACCACGCGCCCCGAACGCTGGTCCGAGAATGCCGCGCTGCTCCAGGCCGGCCCGCTGCCCGCCGCCCACTTCCAGGCCATTCGCACGCGTTGGAAATCCGTCGCCAGGCCCGACTGGGTGGGCCAGATCTGATTTGTGCTATATTGGCTACCTGCGGGTTTTGTAGTCCGCTTTTCCAACCTTTCTGACGTGAATGACAGGAGATAGTCTATGAATCTTCGTCCGCTCCACGACCGCGTACTCGTCCGCCGGCTGGAAGAACAAGAAGCAGTGCGAGGCGGCATTATCATCCCCGACACGGCCAAAGAAAAGCCGCAGCAAGCCGAGGTTGTGGCCGTCGGCAGCGGCAAACTCCTTGACGACGGGCAGCGCGTCGGCATTGATGTCAAGGCCGGCGACCGCATCCTCTTCGGAAAATATTCGGGCTCGGACATCCGGATTGACGGAGAGGAATACCTGATCCTCAGGGAAGATGAAATTCTGGGAGTGCTCGGATGAGAACCTTTGCTTTTCTGATTCTCGCAGCCATCGCCGGCGCGGGCATCGCGTCCGCCCAACTGAAAATCGCAATCGTCAATTCGCAGAAGGCCATTCTGGACACCGAAGAGATCAAGAAGGCCCAGAAGGATTTGGAGGCCAAGTACAAGCCGCGCCAGGATCAGATGGCCAAGCTCGAAAAGGAGCTGCAGGATATTCAAGCGCAGCTCCAAAGCGGCAAGTTGAATCAATTGGGCGAGCAGGAGCTGACCGCCCAGGGGCAGAAGAAGCAGCGGGAATTGCAGCGCGTGCAGCAGGACCTGCAAGAGGATGTCGACCGCGAGCGCAACGACGTTCTGGTGCGGGCCGGAACTCGCATGCAGGAAGTACTCGGGAAACTAGCCGCGGAAAAAGGCCTGGACCTGGTGCTGGACAGCGCCTCCACGCATTACTTCCGGCCGACTTTGGACCTCACGAACGATGCAGTGGCGGCATACAACAAAGCCTATCCGGTAAAATGAACGTAGGCCGATGTCCAGCTATCTGGAAGCCTACGGAGCCGCCGAAGAGCAGCGCGTCAAGCGAATCCGGCTGATTAAGAACGGCGCCATCGCGCTGGCAATCGTTCTCATCGCAGGCCTCACACTCTACGGGATCTTCAAGAACCACAGCGAAGAGCAGCAGGCCAAGACCTTTGTCAACCTGCTGCGGGCGCGCGATTATCAGGACGCTTACCGCATGTGGGGCTGCACCGATGCGCACCCCTGCCTGAGCTACCCGTTTGAAAAGTTCATGGAAGATTGGGGCGCGGGCAGCGCGCACGCCGATCAGGCCACGGCTCAAATCGGGCTGTCGCAATCCTGCGGGTCCGGCGTTCTGATCCGGCTGGATTACAAGGGCGCCGAGGAGCCGGTTTCACTTTGGGTGGAACGCGACACACAAGTCGTTAGTTTCGCTCCCTGGCCGGAATGCCCCGGCCGGCACTTGCATCTCGGCGCGTGGCTGCGGTCGCTGTTCGGCGGCGGATCCAGCTAGGGGACGACAACCACTTTTCCGAACTGCTCCTTGTTGTCCAGGCGCCGGTGCGCGGCGGCGATTTCCGAGAGCGGGTAGACGCGATCGACCACTGGCTTGAGCCGGCCCTGGAACACGAACTTCAGCACGCGGTGCAGCTCTCCGAGGGTTCCCATGAAGGAACCGAGCAGCGACTGGTGCCTTCGAAACAGCACGCGCAAGTCCAGCTTGACGTCGTAGCCGGTGGTGATGCCGCAAGTGACCAGGCGTCCGCCGGCCGCGAGGCTTGCAACGCTCTTGGCCCAAGTGGCCGCGCCCACGTGCTCGAACACAACATCCACGCCGCGATTCGCCGTGCAGGCTTTCACTTCGGCCGCGATGTCCTGGGTGTAGTGATCGATGACGTGATCGGCGCCGAGCGCCTTGGCTTTCTCGAGCTTAGCCGCGCCGCCCGCGGTCGCAATCACGCGGCACTGAAACATTTTCGCGATCTGCACGGCCGCCATACCCACACCGCTCGAGGCGGCCAGGACCAGCACGTCCTCGCCGGCCTGCAATTTGGCGCGAGCCAACAGCATGTGCCAGGCCGTCAGGAAAACCAGCGGCGCGGCGGCCGCCTCTTCGAAACTCAAGGCATCGGGAATCGGAATCACGCTGTATTCCGGCGCGGTCATGTATTCGCAGTTTCCGCCGGAAACGCCGCTGCCGAACAGCGTGTATTGGGCACACTGATTGTCGTTGCCCGAGAGGCACTGCTCGCACTGCCGGCAGCTCAGG
>DASQHQ010000007.1:0-28697 GCA_035632015.1 Bryobacteraceae bacterium | reverse complement strand
GATCATGATGATGTGATCCTGCGGATCGTATGCCAATTCGTCCGCACGGCATTTGCCGCCGGTTGAGATTGTCGCCACTACGGCCTTGGCCGCCAGATCCACGACCTTAACCGTGCTGTCACCGTCGCCGACATAAAGCTGATTCAGCAGCGGAATCGCTACCACGCCGTTCGGCCCGCTGATAGTACAGCCCGGTGTGGCGGCCGGGACGATTCCGGCAAACCCAACCTGTGCGGTATTGCTCGGAATCGAATACAAAAAGGCATTCTGGTTGGTGTCGATGACGTCGATGCGGCCCTGCCCCTTTCCGTTGCCGCGATCCGCCAGGTAAAACCTCTGGGAGCCTTGATCGATCCAACTGATGTCTGAGCTCTGGAGATTGCTGTCCAGCGGGATAGTGGCGACGAGTTGATAGTCGGGCAGGACTTGCGCGGATGCTGATCCCAACATGGCTAGTCCGGCGCCCGCGAACAGCGCGGTTGCCAATAGGGTTTTGAGTTTCACGGATTAAATCCGTCCTTCCTCTCGTTCGAGATTGACTTGTTTTAAGCCCATGAGCGGGCTGCTTGCATGTAAAAACTTCAAATGGAACTAAACCGAGATCAGCGCGGCGATCCGCTAGCTTCCGCCCGAGAACCACCAGTCGTGTGAATGCCGGCGATCTGTTTCACGCTCTAATGTCGTTTGTCCACCGGCCGAGATTGGATCTCTTTGCGACTGGATCGAGGGACCTGGATCAACAGTATATCGGCTACCCCCGCGCAGGTCAAGACTTTAAATCAAATCAATTGAGCTTCTGATTGGGAGCGTCAGCACACCTGGTCGTGAAGGGACAGCACATCTCCGCATCGATGGCCTCCCTAGAGGGAACCTTCGCCAAATTGGGTTAATCTGAGGCGAATTTTTCGGCATCAAGCGCCGACGTTGTTGGCTATGATGTTGGCTCTGTGACTCTGACACGACTCCCCGTTCAAATCTCACAGGCGCACGGTTATTTCGCTAAAACTTGGGGGCTTTCGCGCAGACCGATGCGTTTGGAACACCACCCAGGCATCGCCACCAGTATCGGAACGGGACGTGGAAGTGCGTGCGCCCTACCAGACCACCGCGCTGAAGCTGCTGGAGACAAAGCGGTTCTAATCTAGACCAATTTGGTCGCATAAGTCGCTCAATTGTCTTGCTTTGGCCGATTCGCATCGTTGGACTGGCGGTTGCATCGCTTAGGGTTGTCTTGCGCGACCTCCTCTAATCGTGGCGTGCCGGTATTAGCCCTGAAATTTACGAGGGAGGTTAACCACGTGGAACCTTCGGACTGCAGACTTACCACCTATGACGTCCTCCGCAGACACGGAATCGAGCGTCGGGCTTTCTTGAAATTCTGTACCCAGTCGGCGGCCGCTCTGGGCCTGAGCGCCGCGTTTGTTCCTAAGATTGTCGAAGCCATGGAGACCAAGCCACGCATTCCCGTGCTGTGGCTGCATGGTTTGGAATGCACGTGTTGCAGCGAATCGTTCATTCGTTCGGCCCACCCCATAGCCCAGGATGTCGTTCTCAACATGCTTTCCCTGGACTACGACGACACACTGCAGGCGGCGGCCGGCTTCCAGGTGGAAGAGATCCGGCGCAAGATCATGAAGGATTACAAGGGCCAGTACCTTCTAGCCGTGGAAGGCAATGCCGCCACTCGAGACGAGGGCGTGTACTGCACCGTGGGCGGCGAATCGTTCCTGAACATCCTGCGCGAAACAGCCAAGGACGCCAAGGCGATTATCGCCTGGGGCTCCTGCGCCTCCAACGGCTGCGTGCAGGCCGCCAAGCCCAATCCGACCGGCGCCAAGCCGATCCATGAGCTCATCACCGACAAACCGATCATCAACGTTCCCGGCTGCCCGCCCATTGGCGAAGTCATGACGGGCGTGCTGACGCACATTCTCACCTTCGACGCGCTGCCCGAGCTGGACCGGCAGGGCCGCCCGAAGATGTTCTACGGCCAGCGCCTGCACGACAAATGCTACCGGCGCGCGTTCTTCGACGCCGGCCAGTTCGTGGAAGCCTGGGACGACGAAGGAGCGCGCAAGGGCTGGTGTCTGTACAAGATGGGGTGCCGCGGTCCGACCACCTACAACTCCTGCTCCACTTTCAAGTGGAATTGCGGCCAAGGTTGGCCGGTCAATTCGGGCCACCCTTGCATTGGCTGCGCAGAAGAGAATTTCTGGGACAACGGGCCGTTCTATCAGCGCCTGGCGAACGTGATCGTGCCGGGCATTGAGGCCACACCGGACCAGATCGGCAAAACCCTGACAGTGCTTACGGGCGCGGGCCTCGCGGCACACCTTACCTCGGTTGTGACGCGCAAACAGATCAACAAACTGAAGTCGCAGGAGCCGGCCGAGACGCAAGCCGCCGAGCAGAAGAGCGAGAAGGAGTGACCATGTCCAGACGTGTAGTAGTCGATCCAATCACTCGCATTGAAGGTCATCTTCGAATCGAAGCCATGCTGGACGATCATGGCGTCATCGGCGACGCCATCTCTTCCGGAACCATGTGGCGCGGCATCGAGGTCATTCTGCAAGGGCGCGACCCGCGCGATGCGTGGGCATTCTGCGAGCGCATCTGCGGCGTGTGCACCACGGTGCATGCGCTGGCCTCGGTGCGGTCGGTGGAGAGCGCGGTCGGCATCACCATCCCCAAGAACGCCGAGATCATTCGCAACATCATGGAGCTGACCCAGTTCGTTCAGGACCATGTGATTCACTTCTATCATCTCCACGCTCTGGACTGGGTGGACGTCGTGTCGGCGCTCAAGGCCGATCCGGCCGCCACGGCGGCGCTGGCGCAGAAGGTGTCGCCGCACTGGCCCACCTCTACGCCCGGCTATTTCTCCGACGTCGCCGGAACGCTCAAGAAATTCGTCGATTCCGGACAGCTCGGCATTTTCCAGAACGCCTATTGGGGGCATCCGGCCTACAAGCTGCCGCCCGAAGCCAATCTGATGGCGGTGGCGCATTATCTGGAAGCGCTCAAGTGGCAGAAGGAAATTATCAAGATCCACACCGTTTTCGGCGGCAAGAATCCGCACCCGCATTACCTGGTGGGTGGAACCGGGGCCGCCATCAACCTGAACGGCGACAACGCCATCAACATGGAGCGGCTGAATTTGGTGCATGGCTTAATCAAGGATGCGCAGGCCATTGTGGAAGGCCTGTACATTCCGGACCTGCTGGCGATTGCCTCGTTCTATCCGGAGTGGACCAAGTACGGCGGCGGTCTGGGCAGCTATATGGCCTATGGCGACATTCCGCAAAACGGTGTCGATGACCCATCCCGCTTCAAGTTCCCGCGCGGCGTCATCCTCAACAAGAACCTGTCTGAAGTTCTGCCGCTGGATGTGTCTGATACCAATCAGATCCAGGAGGAGGTTCCGCACTCCTGGTACAAGTATCCGAATGGAACCAAGGGACTGCATCCATCGGAAGGCATCACGGAGGTGAATTACACCGGACCGAAGCCGCCGTTCGCCCAGCTCGATGAGAACGCCGGCTATTCGTTTGTCAAAGCGCCGCGCTGGAAAGGCCACGCGGTCGAAGTGGGCCCGCTGTCGCGCATGCTGATTGGCTTCGCGAGCGGGCGTCCCGAATACAAAGACGTGGTCACCGAAGCGCTGGGCCGGCTCAAACTGGAACCCGCGGCGTTGTTCTCAACACTCGGCCGCACGGCGGCCCGGGGACTGGAAACCCGGCTGGCTGCCAACTGGCTGTTGGAGGAGTACGACCGGCTGATCGCCAACTTGAAAGCGGGCGACTACGCCACCGCCAACACCACCAAGTGGGAGCCCAAGACCTGGCCGGCGGACTGCAAAGGTTTCGGCTGCGAAGAGGCTCCGCGTGGCGCGCTGGGCCACTGGATCCACATCAAAGACCAGAAGATCGCCAACTACCAGATCGTGGTGCCGAGCACCTGGAACGCCTCGCCGAAGGATACCCAGGGACAGCGCGGCGCGTATGAAGCCGCGCTGCTCGGCACGCCCATGGCCGATCCGAAACGGCCGCTCGAGATTCTGAGGACCATCCATTCGTTCGACCCCTGCCTGGCGTGCGCCACGCATGTCACCAGTCCGGAGGGCGAGACCTTAGCCGAGGTGATCGTCCGCTAGGAGGATGCCATGGCAACCATTCATACGCCGAATGTAGCGGGGGCGCCGCCGGCCGCGGGGAAACCCCCACTTCCGCCGCCAAGTATTCCGCTACCGCCGCTGGAGGACATTACCGCGCCTCCGCCTGCGGCCAATCTGATCGCGGGCCGGAAATACGTTTGGGAGTTTCCGGTCCGCCTCTCCCACTGGGTGAACGCCATTTCGATTGCAGTGCTGTTCGCAACCGGGCTTTATATCGCCGCCCCAACGTTGATGCCGGCCGGAGAAGCGGCCAATCACTTCGTGATGGGGCGCGCGCGCGAACTGCACTTCGTGTTCGGTTTCGCCCTGTTGCTCGCCGTGCTGATCCGCGTGTATTGGTTCTTCGTCGGCAACAACTACGCCCGGTCCGGGTTCCCGTTCTTCTGGCGGCCCTCCTGGTACAAGGCGGTCTTCCAGCAGGTGGTGGACTACATGCACCTGGAGCGCGGACACATCCACATCGGGCATAATTCGCTGGCCGGAGCTTCCTACATGGCGTTTTTCGCTATGTGCGGATTTGAAGGCCTCACCGGTATGGCGCTTTATTCGGAATCGAACCCGGGCGGATTCTGGGACCGGCTGGTGGGCTGGTCGATCCCGATGCTGGGAGGTTCGTTCCGCGTCCACATGTGGCACCACCTGGTGGCCTGGCTGATCGTGGTCTTCGTGGTGTTCCACATTTACATCGTGCTGTACGACACGCAGCTCTACAAAAACGGGCTGGTGGATTCCATCATTGCTGGTCCGAAGTTCTACGAACCAGGGGACCACGATGCAGACAAATGGATTAGTTGAGTCCATCGAACGCGCGCGGTGCGGCAGCCAGGACTGTCGTTGCTCGCAACCGCGCGCGGGCGAGGAAACCGCGCCGGTCCTATTGCTGGGCTTAGGCAATCCACTCATGGCGGACGATGGCGCCGGCCAGAAGATTCTGGCCAGGCTCGAGTCGGAAGCCGCGGAGTGGGGCCCGCGCGTCGAGTTCGTCGATGGCGGCACGCAGGGCTTAGCCTTGTTGGGTAAATTTGAAGGACGCAAGGCGGTTCTGTTCCTGGACGCCATCCGGCTCGGCGAAAAGGCCGGCGCGGTTCATCTTCTGCACGGTGACGAATTGATGAAAATGGGCGGCCGCGCCACCACGGCGCATGAGGGCAGCGCGCCTGACATTCTGAGGGCCCTCGAATTGCTTGGAGATACTCCAGCGGAGATAGCTTTGGTCGGGATTGAGCCCGAAAAACTCCAAACCGGGATCGGGCTGTCGCCAGGCGTCGAGGGGAGCATCGGGCTGGCCGCTGGCCTTGCGCGGATGACGGTGAACCGCTTTGTGGCGGCCGCGGTCCGGTAGTTTCCCAGGCCCAGCCTGCGGAGGAGCAGTCTGAAAGTTCTTTCTGCGATCTAAGTAGGAGGCAACTATGTGTCTGGCAGTGCCGGGAAAGCTGGTCGAGACCCAGTTGATCAGCGACAGCCGCCTGGGGGTGGTCCAATTCGGCGGCATCAAGCGTTCAGTCTTTCTGGACTTCGTGCCCGAGGCCCAGGTCGGCGACTACGTGCTGGTCCATGTCGGCTTTGCCATCAGCCGCCTGGATGAAGAAGAAGCGCGCCGCACTTACGAGTTGCTGGAACATATCGGGATGCTCGAAACCGAAGATCCGGCATTCGCGGGCGACCCGGACGCCGCGACAGCGCTCTCCGCGATCAGGGGTGACGATGCGATACGTTGACGAGTACCGCGACCCCAAGATCGCGCAAGCACTGGTGGACCGCATCCACGCCACCGTCACCCGCCCTTGGGTCCTCATGGAGATTTGCGGCGGCCAGACCCACACGTTGATGCGCTACGGCATCGATGAGCTGATTCCGAAACAAGTCGAGTTGGTGCATGGCCCGGGCTGCCCGGTGTGCGTCACGCCCATCGAGGTGGTCGACAAAGCGGTCGAGATCGCCTCCCGTCCGGATGTGATTTTCGTCTCCTACGGCGACATGCTGCGCGTGCCCGGCACGAAATCGGACCTGTTCCGAGTCAAGGCCAGCGGCGGCGACGTGCGCATCGCCTATTCGCCCATGGAGGCGGTCAAGATCGCGCGCAATAACCCCGATCGGAAAGTAGTCTTCTTCGGCATCGGATTTGAAACCACGGCGCCGGCCAACGCCATGGCAGTCTGGAAGGCGCACCAGGAAGGCCTGACCAATTTCTCCGAGCTGGTTTCGCACGTATTGGTGCCACCCGCCATCCGGCTGCTGCTCAATTCGCCGGAGAACCGCGTGCAGGGATTCATCGCGCCGGGCCACGTCTGCACGGTGATGGGCTACTGGGAATACAAGGCCCTGGTGGAGGAATTCCAGGTGCCCATCGTAGTGGGCGGATTCGAGCCGGTGGATCTGCTGGAAGCCATCCTGATGCTGGTCACCCAGCTCGAAAACGGCCAGGCCGAGGTGGAGAATCAATACGGCCGTTCGGTTGACTACGACGGAAACGGGCCGGCCCAATTGATCATGCAAGAGGTATTCGAGACCGCCGACCGCAAGTGGCGCGGCATCGGCAACATTCCTATGAGCGGGCTGCGGCTGCGGCCCGAGTTCGCCGCCTATGACGCCGAGAAGATTTTCGGTGTCGAAACGATGCAAGCGGATGAACCGGCCGAATGCATCGCCGCGCAGGTCTTGCAGGGGCTGAAGAAGCCGGTGGATTGCTCCGCCTTCGCCACGCGCTGCACGCCCGAGCACCCGCTCGGCGCTCCCATGGTTTCAGCCGAAGGCGCCTGCGCGGCGTATTACCAATACCGGCGGCACGCGTTGGATCTGGTGTGCGTCCCATGAGCACCTTGACACTCAATTGCCCGGTTCCCGCCGTTGCCCGCGATCACGTCTCGCTGGGCCATGGCAGCGGTGGAAAGCTTTCGGCCGAGCTGATGCGCGACATCTTCCTGCCTGCTTTTCGTAATGAAACGCTGGAGCGGCTGGAAGATCAGGCCACACTGTCGCTGGGCGATATGCGCATCGCGCTGACCACCGACTCTTTCGTGGTCAAGCCGCTGTTTTTTCCCGGCGGCGACATCGGCTCGCTGGCCGTGCACGGGACCGTGAACGATCTGGCCATGGGGGGAGCGACGCCCCTGTTCCTGAGCGTCGCCTTCATCATCGAAGAGGGCCTTCCGATGGAAACGCTGCGGCGGATTACCAACTCGCTCGGCCGCGCGGCTTCGGCCTGTGGTGTCCAGGTGGTCACCGGCGACACCAAAGTTGTGGACAAGGGCAGCGGCGACGGCGTTTTTATCAATACGACGGGCCTAGGGGTGATGCCAGAAGGTGTACACCTTTCAGCGGGTATGGCCCGTCCGGGCGATGCCGTGATCTTAAGCGGTGCAATAGGGGATCACGGCATCGCCATTTTGGCCGAGCGCGAAGGATTGGAGTTTGAGAGCCAGGTGGAAAGCGATTCGGCGCCGCTCCATACCCTGGTGGCCGACATGCTCGCGGCCACGCACAGAATCCACTGCCTGCGCGACCCCACACGCGGCGGCATCTCCAGCTCCCTGAATGAAATCGCCGGGCAATCCCGCGTCGGCATCCTGCTCGAAGAGGAGGCGATCCTGGTCCGCGAGGAGGTCCAAGGCGCTTGCGAGATGCTGGGCCTGGATCCGCTTTATGTGGCCAACGAAGGAAAGCTGCTGGCCATCGTCGATCCGGATGTAGCCGACCAACTGGTGACCGTCATGCGGCGGCATCCGCTCGGCCGCGAAGCCCGCCGCATCGGAACCGTCCACGCTTCCGATCCGGGTTGGGTGACGCTCAGAACCAGATTTGGCACAACGCGCATCGTGGACATGCTGGCTGGAGACCAGTTGCCGCGAATCTGTTGAGGATTTCGCCATGCACGAGATGAGCATCGCCACTTCGCTTCTGGAGGCCGCCTACGGTGAGGCGCAGCGTCATCCGGGAGCGCGCGTGTCGAAGGTTGGGGTGCGCATCGGCGAATGGGCGGGCGTGGATCCGGAGTCCCTGCGCTTCTGCTTCGACGCCCTGCTGGCCGGGACCGAACCGGAGCCGCCGTCGCTCGACATCGATTTCCGGCCCCGCCAAAACCGCTGTACGCGCTGTGGCATCATATTTGCTCTCAAGGATTATCAGATCGATTGCCCCGGCTGCGGCGCTGAAATTACCAAGCCGGTGAGCGGCACAGAACTGGAACTGGCGTACGTGGAACTGGAGGAACCGTGACTCGTGTGAATGTCGAGCAAAAGGTACTAAGCGAGAACGACCGGATCGCGGCCACGCTTCGTGAAACCTTGCGCGCCAACGGCGTTTACTGCCCCAATTTCATCAGTTCACCGGGCGCCGGTAAAACCTTATTGCTGGAACGGACTCTGGCGAGTTTTCCCCGCGAAACGCGCGTCGCGGTCCTCACCGGCGACATTCAAACCGATAACGACGCCATCCGCCTGGCCAAGTACGGTTTCCCGGTTCGGCAAATTACCACCGGCGGCTGCTGCCATCTGGATGCGCGCATGGTGGAGCGGGCGCTCGAAGACTGGAACCTGGAATCGCTCGACTACCTGTTCATCGAAAATGTCGGAAATCTCGTCTGCCCTTCCAGTTACGACCTAGGCGAGAATAATAAGATCGTCATTCTGAGCGTCACCGAAGGCGAGGATAAGCCGCTTAAGTATCCCGCCACGTTCTCGCGCGCCGGGCTGGTGATTATCAACAAGATCGATCTACTCCCGTATGTCTCCTTCGATCTCGCGCTGGCCAAGGAAAACGTCCGAAAAGTCCACCCGGAAGCCGAGATCCTGGACGTTTCTTCTACCACCGGCACCGGGCTGACGGACTGGCTTTCGTGGCTCGAAAGCAAGCGTAAGGATTGCGCATCGCATCGCGCGGTTCTGGTGACGGGTTAACAGCGCGTTCGGAAGGGAGCTTCCTCCTCCAAGCTTCCCATTTCGGACGACCAAGCCGGGCTTGGGCCACCGCCAAGCCCGGCAGCCCTTTTATTGGGGCATTTCACCCAGCGAAAAGCCGGTTTGAGGCATTTTGGCCGATTCCATCGAATGGCGCTTCCCAAAACATCAGCTTAGGCGCCAGGACTCATGGAAGCGGACCTGCTCCCATTCCCAGTGAATGAATGCCTGCCTACCGGACATCCGTTCCGCCGTTCGACTTGACCGTCAGGGCCTTGCATCGTTGATCGCGGCCATCCGGCGTCGCGGCTATGAAGTCATCGGCCCGCAAGTCAAAGACGGCGCCATTTTATATGGCCCAATTCAAGGAATAGACGCCCTCCCGATCGGCTGGACTTCCGAGCAGGAGCCGGCGTCCTACCGGCTCAAGCGGAGATCCGACGCCGCCATGTTTCAATACGCCACTGGCCCCAACAGCTTGAAGGATTTCATCCATCCTTCGGAGATCAAGCTGTTGACCGCCGAGCGGCCGGAAGGCGCCTTTCGGATTCTTCCCAACGATGCGCCGTCGCCGCGTTATGCGTTCCTGGGAGTTCGCGCCTGCGAACTGGCCGCGGCCGGCGTGCAGGATCGCGTGTTGATGGAAGGCCGCTACGGCGATCCGGTTTATCGGGCGCGCCGCGGCAACTCGATCATCATCGCGGTGCAGTGCACGGCGCCTTCTGGTGTTTGCTTCTGCACGTCGATGGGAGCCGGTCCGCGAGCCGAAAGCGGATTCGACCTGGCGCTTACGGAGCTGATTGGCGCCGGCGCGCACCAATTTGTGGTCGAAGTTGGAACCCAGCTCGGCGCGGAGCTGCTTTCCGAGATCGAGTTTTCGGACGCATCCGATGAACTGCGCGATCAGGCGCGGGAAGCGTCGCGTGCGGCCGAAGCAGCCATCCAGCGGCGGCTGGACACCACAGGCTTACGCGAGCTGCTGCGCGACAACTTCGATCATCCGCGTTGGGACGACATCGCGCAGCGGTGTCTGGCTTGCGGCAATTGCACGAATGTGTGTCCGACGTGTTTCTGCGTGACGGTGGAGGACTCGACTTCGGTCAGCGGCGAGACGGCCGAGCGCTGGCGCCGCTGGGACTCGTGTTTCACGCTCGCGTTCTCCTACATTCACGGTGGAAGCGTCCGCGTCTCCACCAAGTCGCGCTACCGGCAGTGGCTCACTCACAAGCTGTCGTATTGGCACGACCAGTTCGGCTCCTCCGGCTGCGTAGGTTGCGGGCGCTGCATCGCCTGGTGCCCGGCCGGAATCGATCTCACCCAGGAAGTTCCAGCCTTTCGAGCTTCCAACCATGAGACAGAGGGTAAGACATGATCTCGACACAAGAATTCATCCAACTCACCAAAGACCAGGAGGTCTTGAAGTCCTTCGGGCCACAGCATCTGGAACGTCTGGCTACGCTGGCGAAGGAAGTGGACTTCCGCCGCGACGAAATCATTTTTCGCGAAGGCGAACGCCACGGTGTCTTCTATTTGATTCTGGACGGCAGCGTGGCGCTGGAGATCATCACGGCCCGGCATCCGGTGCTGCTGCAGACCCTGCACGCCGGCGACGCCATGGGCTGGTCCGCGCTGCTCGACGCCGGCGGCACACACTTCGAGGCGCGTGCGCTGACGCCCACTCGCGCGCTGGCGTTCAACGGAGCCAGGCTGCGCGAGACCTGCGAACAGGATCCCGCGTTCGGTTACCGCATGATGAAAGCGCTGCTGGCCTTGCTCACCGAACGCCTTGACGTCACTCGCATGCAGTTGCTGGATATGTACGCCACGCCAGGGGATGTGCGGGCATGACGCTTTCCGCTCACAGGGACGCGCTCGACCCGATGCTGCCGGTCGCCGTACGTGTCGCCAGCGTGCATCGCGAAACCTATGACACCTGCACCGTGGTCACCGAGCCGGCCGGCGGTGCCCTTCCCGGCTTCACGCCCGGACAATTCAGCATGCTGTATCACTACGGCGTGGGCGAAGTGCCCATTTCGATCAGCGGCGATCCAGGCGTTGCGGATCGCCTGGTGTACACCATCCGCGCGGTCGGAGCGGTCAGCGGAGCTTTGATAAACCGGCGTCCCGGCGATTTAATCGGGATGCGCGGGCCGTTTGGCGCCTCGTGGCCGGTGCAGGAAGCCCAGGGCAAAGACGTGCTCATCGTCGCTGGTGGCATCGGGCTGGCGCCGCTGCGCCCGGTGATCTACCACATCCTGCGGCATCGCACCGACTATGGCCGCTTGATCCTGCTGTACGGCGCCCGCAGCCCCAGGGAGCTGCTGTTTACCAAAGAGCTGAAGCACTGGAACGCGCAACGCGACCTGCAGGTGCTCACCACCGTCGATACCGGCGGCGGCGCCAACTGGCACGGCCACGTCGGCGTGGTTACCACGCTGTTCGACTTCCTCAAGCTGCGCCCGGAGCGAATCGTCGCCATGACCTGCGGCCCGGAGATCATGATGCGCTTTGTCGTGCGCCAGCTCGAAGCCCAGCACATAACGGATGAACGGATTTACCTTTCGATGGAGCTCAACATGAAATGCGCCGTCGGCTTCTGCGGGCATTGCCAGATGGGGCCATATTTCCTGTGCAAAGACGGGACGGTATTCAACTATGCGCAGATGCGCCGCTGGATGGGACGCCGTGAACTCTAAGCGGGACGCGTGGCGAACGCACTCCTGCGTGCAGCGTTCACACTCGTGTGAACTCCCGGCGGATGCCCCAGGAACGGTGTTCGCAAGAGTGCGAACACGGCACGCAGCAGCGTGCGCCACTTCGATCTCTCCGGAATGCGCGCACGACCAGGAGGGCCCGGCATGACGAAAACCAAACCGCGCATCGGAGTCTTCAAATTCGCCTCCTGCGACGGCTGCCAGCTCAGTCTGCTGGATCTGGAAGACGAACTGATCGCGCTGGCGGGCGCGGTCGACCTCGCCTTCTTCCCCGAGATGTCCAGCCACATGCGCAAGGGTCCGTACGACATCGGGCTGGTGGAAGGGTCCGTCACCACGCACCACGACGCCAGCCGCATCCACGAAATCAGAAAGCAATGCAAGACGCTGGTGGCGATCGGCGCCTGCGCCACGGCGGGCGGCATTCAGGCGCTGCGCAACTGGCACGATTCCAAGCAATGGGTCTCGCACGTTTACGCGCATCCGGAATACATCCAGACGCTGGGCATGTCCACTCCGATTTCCGAGCACGTCCCCATCGACTTCGAGCTGCGCGGTTGCCCGGTGAGCAAGCATCAACTGCTGGAGCTGCTGAGCGCGACGCTGGCCGGCCGCCGCCCCAACATTCCCACCTACAGCGTGTGCATGGAGTGCAAGCGCAAGGGCAACGTGTGCGTGGCGGTGGCGCAGCATGTGGCCTGCCTGGGACCGGCCACGCAAGCCGGTTGCGGAGCCATTTGCCCGAGCTTCGGCCGCGGCTGCTATGGCTGCTTTGGACCCGCCGAGACGCCCAACACCGTGATCCTCGCCGATCAGTTATTGCGCGAAGGGCGCGCCCAGCAGACCGTGGTCCGCGATTTTCGATCCTTCAACGCCTGGGCCTGGCCGTACCGCCAGGCCAGCGAAAAAGCGAGGTCGTTGTGAGCAGGGTCATCGAGCCGCGCAAGAAGAACGGCACCATCCGAGTCGACTACATGGCGCGCGTCGAAGGCGAAGGCGCGCTGTTCATCAAGCTCAAGAACGATCAGGTGCAGGACGTGAAGCTGAAGCTGTTCGAACCGCCGCGCCTGTTCGAGGCTTTGCTGCGCGGCCGCCACTTCAGCGAAGCGCCCGACATCACGGCTCGCATTTGCGGCATCTGCCCGGTGGCCTACCAGATGACCGCGGTGCATTCCATCGAGCGCGCGCTCGGGATCACCGTGCATCCCATGGTGCGGCTGCTGCGGCGACTGCTCTATGCCGGCGAATGGATCGAGAGCCACGTGCTGCACATGTACATGCTGCACGCCCCGGATTTCATGGGCTACCGCGACTTCGTGGAGCTGGCCCGGGATCATCCGGCCGAGGCCCGGGAAGCGCTGCGGCTGAAAAAACTCGGCAACCAGATCATGACGCTGCTGGGCGGCCGCGAGATTCATCCGGTCTCGGTCGCCGTGGGCGGCTTCTACAAGACGCCATCCAAATCCGAACTGGAGCCGCTGGCGGACGAGCTGAAGCGCGCGCTGGACATCGTCTTCGACAAAGCGAAATTCTTAGCCGGATTCGACTATCCCGACTTCGAGCAGACTTACGAGTTTGTCGCGCTGTCGCATCCCTCCGAATATCCGCTGAACGAGGGCCGGCTGGTTTCGAGCAAAGGGCTGAACATAGACGCCAGCCAGTACGAAGACTATTTCACCGAGCATCACGTGAAGCATTCCAACGCGCTGCACTCCGTGATCCGAGGACGCGACTGCTACCAGACCGGCCCGCTGGCGCGCTTCAATCTCAACTATTCCAAACTTCCAGAAGTAGCGCGGCAGGCGGCCGAGCATTGCGGGCTGCGCGTGCCGTGCCTGAATCCGTTCAAGAGCATCCTGGCGCGGGCGGTGGAAGTTGTGTTCGCGCTCCAGGAATCGCTGCGCATCATTCAAATTTACGAGCCGCCGCCGGTGCCGCGGGTTCCGTTTGAAATCCGGGCCGCCGCGGGGAACGCGATCACCGAAGCGCCGCGCGGCATCCAGTTTAATCGCTACACTTTCGACGAGCAGGGCCTCATTCAATCGGTCAAGATCGTTCCGCCGACTTCGCAGAACCAGAAACGGATCGAAGAGGATCTCAAAAACTTCGTGCCTGGGATCGTGGCGCTCCCGATAGAAGAAATCACGCGCCGCTGCGAGCAGGCGGTCCGCAATTACGACCCGTGCATCTCCTGCGCCACGCATTTCCTGAAGGTGACGCTCGAGCGCGAGTGAAGGAGACAGGATGCGCATCATCGGCTGCGGCAATACGGACCGTGCTGACGACGCGGCCGGCCTTCTGGTCGCGCAGCGCCTCCGCGAACTGGGCCTGGACGCCATCGAGCACTCGGGCGACGGCTTTGCCCTGCTGGACCTCTGGCATGGCTCGGACGACGTCGTGCTGGTGGACGCCATGGTGAGCGGCGCGCCGCCGGGAACAGTTTCGGTTTGGGACGGTAGTATTCCGGTCTGCGCGAGCTTCCGCTGTTCGAGCCACATGTTCGGCCCCGCCGAGGCGATCGAACTGGGACGCGCGCTGGATCGATTGCCCCGCCGGATCCGAATCTACGGAATCGAAGCCGCGCAATTCGAGCACGGGGCCGCGCCGGGGAGCGAAGTGCTGGCTGCGGTGGATCGCGTCGTGAGCGAACTCGCTCTTGATGCGAGGCAAGTCCACGGCTCATCGCGTTCCGCGATAAATCGCTAGCACGCACCCGTCGAATGCGTGGCCACGGAGCTGCTCTGTTTTCGTCGTTGCCCAGCCGGCGGGCCCCGGCGGAATGCCCCCGGTCGCTGAGCATTATGGCATTGTCGCCATCCGGAAGCGGCGGAATCGGGACACTGAACTGATAAAGGCTCGGCGAGACCATTGCTGCCGACACCGGCGCCGGTACTCCGCCGATAGTCGCCGTGACTGGCTGGGCCAAGGCGGGTCGAGGCAGTAAACGAACGCCGCGTGGCCATGGATCGCCACTGAGACGTCGTCCAGCATTACCGGCAGCATCCCATTGACGAAGTCGGAGTTGCCCCAGCTCCAGCTGGTTTCGGAAAGATCAGTCCCTTGAAGGATCACCCAAACATGCTCGCTCACCACGGCCGAAATATTCGGCAGCGGCGGATTGGTATTCACAGTCGCTTGAACCACGACCACCGGCAAGGCGCCGGCGCTGGCTGTAACGGAAGCGGGCCCGGCAGTATTTCCCAGCGTCACCGGCGTGCTGGGCGCGCCCGGTCGAATCGTCTGCGCCGAAGCCGGATTCACCGTCGCGTTGGTTGCGGTGAAATTGACCGTGACGCCAAACACCGGATTGCGGTACGAATCTACGACGCCGACCACCAGCAGGGAACTGAGGGCAGTCTCAGCGAGTCCGGCCCCGGGAGGCTCGGCGAAACGCGACCTGGCGTTCCAGTGGCTCGACCGCGCCTATGAACAGCGCATCATCTGGTTTCTTTAGGTACACCCCTTCTTCGATTCTCTCCGCAGCGACTCGCGTTTTGTGGAACTGCTCAAGAAGGCGGGGCGGGCATAGTCTGGCGGCGCCTCGGCGACCCACCCCGAAGCACCTTTGAGTCTGCGGATCTTCACCCAGTTCGCGCCAAAGTGAGCTATCAAACATTGGCGTACGAGCTTAACCAATTGATTCCTAAAGCTTTTGGCCTGTGTGTGTTCGCTCGCGAGGAACGGCGTCCCGATTGCAATAGGCCACGGCGGAGATTCTTAAGATCTTATGTCAAAGCTACTCACAAAAATCGGCGTGCCCTCCATCGTCTTTTTGGGTTGCCTCATTGTCTATTCGCCGTTTTCCTTTGGCAAGGCCGAATACACCAAGAAGGAAGGCAAGGGCTGCGCCTACTGTCATACGGCAGCCGGCAAGAAGGACTTGAACGACGTGGGCAAGTGCTACGCCGAACATAATCATTCGCTGGAAGGTTGCGACAAGAAATAGGCTGAGCGGAATGGCTCGATCGGGCCGAGCGGAACCTGAGAGCCCCCCGCTTGGGCGCTCCAGGTTCTCCGGCTCAAAGAGTTTTGTGGAATCAACAACAGTATACAAGGAGACTAACTACCATGTTTACGCTTTGGATCGTATGGTCGGCCCTGACGCTGTTTGTAATTTCTCTGGCCGTCTTCAGAAAATTCACGGCGCGCAGAGAAGACGACCTGGTGCATCTTACAGGGGAGGCTGACCCCGTCATCTCCCAGCAGTTCGACGTCGCCGAGAAGCTCGACAAAATCGATCACTGGGGGAAAACCTTAACCGTGATCGATATCGCCTTCGGTATCGTCCTGGCGGCGATCTCGATGTACATCACCTGGCAGCAAAGCCTGGCCTTGGAAAAGTAAACCCGCGTCAACGCGGCTTTGGAACTCCGGGCCTCGGGGAACCAGAACCAGTCTGCCGCCGTGCAGCGGAATCGCACACTGACGGCAAACGAGTGAATGGAGTCCCTATGAAGAGCCCGTGGTGGTATCACCTTCTGCACTGGCGTCGCAGAAACGCGCTGCTCGACTGGTTGGCCAGGTTGGCGGCCTGGGATGACGATTAGTTGGGCGAGAAGCCTCCCAGAACATCGGGCCGGAGGACCGTCACCCGAGCCCTGTGAAACACCCGCGGCTCACTTGTCGGGAGCGCGCCCGCGAGTCCGGAATTCATACTTCTTGAACGTCAGCGCGAAAGCACCCGGCTCGCAGCGCACCACCCTGCCGGTAACGACCAGTTGAAGGCGAGCGCCGCCATCTAGCTCCCCGGGCCAAGCCATTCTGATCTCCAGAGTTGTGCCGCAATCGATGCCGTCTCCGGAAGCGATCAACAGGCCGTGGCTGCTCATGTCCCGCGTAAGCCCAGCTCCAGAGATCGCCCGACTGGAGAGCGTGTGGTAGAAAACTGCCAATTCGATCGGAAAACGTTTGGTAGTGCGACGTTCGTTAGCAATTTCCGAAGCTGTCGCGGCCCCCCGACCGCGTGTTGTGGGTAGCATCCGAACGACCTCCTCTTGGGACGGCCCGACCACCAACCTGATCGCCGCCCGGGAACGCCACCCAGGAACGCGGCCCGGCAACGCCGCTGACACTCTTCGCACGAAAATTGCCAGAGCTAGGTCCTAGTACTTGCACTAGGTCCATCAGCTCGTGCGGCATGACACACCCTTATCTGGGGGATATTTCGCAGGCCGCAATTGTACCGCATCAGAAAGGGCCCCGGCAAGAGTTGCCGGGCCACATCGCGCCTATCGGCGTCCTGGTCCACGACGTGCAAGCTTCAGATACGTTGGTGCCGGCCTGCCAATTCAGCCGGCGAAGACCAGGAGGTGCCTATGCATTGGCTGAAGTATCTGTTTTTATTTCTCCTGCTTCTGCTTGCGATCGCCATTCCTCTGGCCATGACGATTAAATAGGCCAAATCCGCTACCGATCAAAGACCACGATAAAGCCAGCCATCCGTTTCATAATGGCGGAAGTGAGTGGCGTGCGGAATTATGACTCTTCCGAACCCGCGCGACGCCTTGGCCGGCGGTTAGCGAGCAGTGCAATGCTATCGGCCGACGGCTCCGTCGCGCCCCGGTCCTGGATTGGGAAGGGCGTCGATTTGGAAAAGAAGCGGCCGTACTTTACCGTACGCACGAAAGCATCGTTATCCTCTGTAAGCCGGATAAACTTCTCCCTCGAACAGCGTTCTCAGGCGTGCTCTCCAAACGCTTGCCACTCAACATTGGCTCCTTCTGCGACCTAAGCACGTCCCATTCCAACCGGGCAGGCTGCCAGGCTCCGAAGGCGAATCATCGCCACGCCCTCCAGATCGGCTGCAATCTTGCAGATGAGAATCCCGGAGCCCCATCTTGTCTAGTCCCGATATTGGGTCGGCTTTATCAACGGCATCCAAACCGAAGGAGTCACGCCGCTGGCTGAAGCCGCGCGTCCCGAGGGAACAGATTCATCGTCTCGCGCCTCCACGGCCCAAGCCTCAACCCTTAGGCGTGCTCGACTATTGGGATCGTGCGCGCCGCCTGATTCGGGCCTGGTGGATCTGGCTGGCGGCGGCGCTCGTGCTGTACCAGGCCGGACTTTGGTACGTTGCGATCTTGGCTGGAGCGCTGGCCTTCGTCTTCTATCACACCGAAGCCAACGTGCATCCCGCTGTGTACCCGCTGGAGCCGAATCTCGAGGCGGACTCCGCCGAATTCCGCAATACCATCGCCGGGATGACCGGCATGCCGCTGGTAGAAGGCAATCGCGTCGAAATCTACAATAACGGTGACGAATTCTATCCGGCGATGCTGGACGCCATCGAGTCCGCGCAACACTCCATCACCATGGAGCAGTTCATTTTCTGGGACGGCCTGGTGGGCCGCCGCTTCGCCGAAGCCTTCGCTGAGAAAGGACGCGAGGGTATTCAGGTAAAACTGCTGGTGGACGCGATCGGCTCATCCACGCTGGGCGAAGAGATCCTGAGCATCCTCCAGGCGGGAGGCTGCCAGCTCGCCTGGTTCCGGCCCATTCATTGGTACACGCTCAATCGAGCCAATCTGCGCACGCACCGCAAGTCGTTGATCGTCGACGGACGCATCGCCTTTACGGGCGGCGCCGGGCTGGCGGATCACTGGCTCGGCGATGCCGCCAACGAATACGAATGGCGCGACGTGGAGATTTGCGTCCGGGGCCCCGCGGTCGCGGCCCAGCAGGCAGGCTTCGCACAGAACTGGCTGCTCTCGACCGGCGAGATCCTGAGCGGGCCCGAGTTCTTTCCCGCCCCCGAACCAGTGGGGCACATGGAAGTCCAGACCATTCTCAGCTCGCCGACCTCTGGCGCCGGCGCCGCAGCCACCATGTACCTGATCGCCGTTCAATCCGCCCGGCGCTACCTGTATATCGCCAACCCGTACTTCATCCCCGGCCCGCGTCTCATCGAGATGCTGGCGCGCGCCTGCCGCCGCGGCGTGACGGTTCGTCTCATGGTCGCCGGCAGACACAACGACACCTGGTGGGCGCGCCAGAACAGCCTGCGCCTGTACGGCAAGCTGCTCGGAGCCGGCGTCGAGATTTACGAATATCAGCCCACCATGCTGCATCAGAAAACTATGGTGGTGGACGGAGCCTGGGCCACCGTGGGCACCACGAATTTCGACAACCGCTCCTTCGCATTGAGCGAAGAAACCAACGTGTGTTTGCACGACCGCGCCCTGGTCGAGAATCTGCAAACCACGTTCCTCTCAGACCTCGCGCGTTGTCAAAAAATCGAACTGCCGGATTGGCGCGCACGAGGCGCCTGGCAACGGACTAAGGAGCTGTTCGCTTCCCTGATCGAAGACCAGGTTTAGCCCGCCCATCATGCCAACGCTCCGCATCGCGACTTACAACATCCACAAAGGCCGCGGGCTCGACGGCCGGCGCCGTGTGGAGCGCATTGCCCGCGTGCTTGAAAAACTGGCCCCCGACATCGTCGCGCTGCAGGAAGTGGTCAATCACGAGGGCCCTTCCACCGAGGACCATCAGGCCGCCTACCTCGCCCGGCAGCTCGGCCTGGATTACGCTATCGGTGAAACCCGAAAACATCGCGGCGGGGCGTACGGAAACGTGACGCTGAGCCGCTTCGGATTCGAACTCGTCCGCCAGATCGATCTGACCGTGGCCGGCCGCGAAGAGCGCGGAACGCTGCGCACCGATATCCGCGCCGGCCGCCACCTGCTGCACGTCTTCAACGTGCACCTCGGCACCGCGCATCGCGAGCGGCGACAACAGGCCGCGCGGCTGCTCGATCAGGACCTGCTGCGGGCCGTCGACATCTCCGGACCGCGCATCGTGCTGGGCGATTTCAACGACTGGACGCACGGCCTGGTCACGCGCACGCTCTCGGGCGAGTTTCACTTCCGCGATATCGCCGCTCACCTTCCCCGCACGCGCAGCTATCCCGCCATCCTGCCGCTGCTGCACCTGGATCACATCTACTGCGACCATCATCTGAGAATCGTCCGCGCCCGCTTCCACCGGGACCGGCTCTCCCTGATCGCCTCGGACCATCTCCCGCTGGTGGCCGAGCTGGCCCTCGGGGCCTAACCGCGCGGCTTGGCGCGCTTCATCAGGAACATCAGCGGGATCATTCCGATGCACAGCCAGCTCAACATCCGGAACACATCGATGTACGCCAGCATGGACGACTGCCGCACCAGCTCGCCATAAATGATTCCCTGCGCCTGCCCGGCCGCCTGCGCAGGACCGGCCCCGGCTGCCCGCAGCGCCGCCTCGAGATGGCTCAGCCTGGATGTGTAGCTCGGATCGAGCGGCGTCAGATGTCCGGCCAGCGCGTTTTGATGCGCCTGCGTCAGGCGGCTCTGCAGCGTCGTCACCACTGAGATCCCGACGCTGCCGCCCATGTTGCGCGTCAGGTTGATCAGCCCAGTAGCGCTGCTCACCTTCTCCCTTTCGATATGCGAGAACGCGGTCACGTTGATCGGCACGAACAGGAACGGCAAGCCGCCGCGCGAGATGGCCCAGGTCAAAACGAAGGCCGCAAAACCGGTTTGGAGGTTCAGCAGCGACAGGCGAAACATCCCGGCGCCGAGAATGATCAGGCCGGTGATCACCAGCCAGCGCGGTTCCACCTTGTTGAGCAATCGCCCCACGATCGGCATCGCGAACAAGGTCAGGATCGCGCCCGGCGAAAGCACCATCCCGGCCAATTGCGCGGTGTAGCCCATCAAGCTTTGCACCATCACGGGAAGCAGCACCGTGGTTCCGTACAGCACCACGCCGAGCGCAAACATCATGAAGGTCGCCATCGCGAAGTTGCGGTTCTTGAACAGCCGCAAATTGATCATGGGCTGATCCTGGCGCAGTTCCCAGACGATGGCGCCGATCAGCCCCGCCGCGCCGATGATGGTGCTCCAGAGAATGAAGCGCGATCCGAACCAGTCGTCGCTCTGCCCCTTGTCCAGCACCACCTGCAAGAACCCCAGGCCGACGCATAGCAGGCCGAGCCCGATGAAATCGATCTTGAGTCCCTGCTTGAAACCTTTGCGAACCAGATACGGCGGATCGTGAATCAGCGCCGAGGTCATGGCCATCGACAGCATGCCGATCGGGACGTTGATGAAGAAAATCCAGCGCCAGGAAAAATTGTCGGTGATCCATCCGCCCAGCGTCGGGCCGATGATGGGCGCCACCACCACGCCCATGCCGTACACGGCCATCGCCATTCCCTGCTGGCGCTGGTCGAAGCTCTCCACCAGGATGGCCTGCGAGGTCGGTTGCAGCCCGCCGCCGCCCACGCCTTGCAAGATGCGAAACAGAATCAGCAGGAACAGGCTGGGCGCCAGGCCGCACATCAGCGAGCTGAGGGTGAAGATCGCGACGCAGACCATGTAGAAGCGCTTGCGCCCGAACAGCGTGTGCAGCCAGCCCGTGAGCGGCAGCACGATCGCGTTCGAAATCAGGTAGGAGGTGAGCACCCAGGTGCTCTCGTCGATGGTGGCCGAGAGATTTCCGGCGATGTGCGGCAGCGCAACGTTGGCGATGCTGGTGTCGAGCACCTCCATGAAAGTCGCCAGCATCACCGTTGCGGCAATCAGGAACGGATTGACGGGCGAGCGCCAGGCCGCCGCTGGTACGCCGTCGTTGGGAGCAGGGCTGCTGGGACTGTCAACGCTCGCGGACATTCTGGTCTTTCCGCAAGGCGCCCTTTATCTGGTCTCCTGCCGGGCTGGCTCGGTGACCGATCGCGCATCCAGGTCGTGCACTTCGTCCAGGATCACGCGCACTACCACGTCGTCGCCTACCTTGGAATTGACCATCAAATGGTAGAGCTGCCGCGAGGGCCATTCCTTGCTGAAGTATTTTTGGATGAACATCGAGCGCTCGCGATCGATCTCGGAAATCAATTCGATGGCCTCAGTCTCGCTCTTGCCCAAAGCTCGCACGCGGCGGATTTTTTCCTCCAGCGGCGCATAGATAAAGACGTGAAACGCGTCTTCGCGATGGCGCAGAAAGTAGGTCGAGCCGCGGCCCACGATCACCGAGTTGCCCTCGTCGGCCGCCCGCTCGATCACCGGTTGCATGAGCGACACCATGCTGTCGGCGTCGAAATGGCCCAGGCCCGCGACGGGCAGGCTGCGCTCGAAGCTGCCCCGCATGTAGACCTTCATGAGGCGGTAGAACAGCGAATCGCAGCGCTCGTCCATACGCTCCACCGACGCGCGGTCCACGTGCGCCAGCTTGGCGATCTCGGCGGTAAGGTTCTGGTCCCACAGCTTCCATCCCAGCCGTTCCGCGAGTTTCTGCGCGATGGCCGCGCCGCCGGCCCCGAATTCGCGCTCCACGGTGATGGTGCGGATCATGCGCAGGCCTCCGCGACTATTTTACGCCAGGGCGCGATGGATCAGGTCGTTATGGGCGCCCGCGAATACACTCTAGAGTCGCCGCCGTCCACCGCGCGCTCGCGGGAGACAGACACGCCCGCCGGATCAGGCGTCCGAAAACCCGTTTCGCTTTCCGTGTCGCACGGCGTCGGCACCCGCTCAGTGGGTCATCGCGTACGTGATGTAATTCACTCCGATGCGGATGCCCAGCGCCGAGAATCGCTCCGGATAGCGCGGATTGTCGGCGTGCTCCCAGGAGTCGCCCAAATCCATGTCGTGGCAGATGGCCACCATCAGGCGGCCCTTGTCGTCGTAGATCCCGCGCCAGTGCGCATCGACGCCGTCCTTCTCCCACATGCGATGCGTGTAGACGAACTGCTCGCCCGGCACCTGGTATCGATCGTCCAGATCGAAGATGGTATGGAAGATCGGGTCCGCATTGTCGATGTCTACGATGGGCCGGTCTGGAAACACGCGGCTCATGCTGGCCACGAAAATCGCCCACTCTTCGGTGCCATGGAAATCATCGCACATGAAAAATCCGCCGCGCAGCAGAAAATCGCGCAGCTTGGCGGCCTGCGAATCCGTGAGATCCCAATGCCCGACTTCGACGCCGTAGAGCCACGGCCAGTTGTAGACATCGTCAGCGTCGTCCAGGTTCACCGGCTGCTCGATGGAGCGCGCATGGATGCGCGTCAGCCGCCGCACCGCTTCCGAGAGGTGCCGGTCCGACCTTGGGTAGTCGATGGTCCAGTTGGCAGCTCCATAAAGCCAGTTGTCGCGCGGCCGGTCAAAAATGCGGCGCGAAGAAGGATACATCAACCGCGCGAAGGTCCATTCTCCGGGCACCTGCCAGTCCGGAGGCTTCGGGAAGTCCTCGTATTCCCAGCCCGGATAATCGCGGAACGGACGCTGCCCGAAGGCCACGCACAACAACAGCGTGGCGCCGCAAGCCATCATGACCGCCAGGCGCCGCCAACTCACGTCTGTTAGACGTGCCAAAAAACTTTTCGTGGTACGCATCTACTGGTATATTTCCAGGATGCCACATTCCTTTCATCCGCTTGATCGGCGCCGGACGCGCCGGCTCGCGGGTTGCGCTACACGCCGATGTCTTCGTTCCACAGCGCCGGGTTAGCCCGAATGAAATCGGTCATGAGCTGGATGCATTCTGCGTCCTGCACGACTCGCACCTCGACCCCCTGGCTCCGCAGGTAATCCTCGGCTCCCAGGAAGGTCTGGTTCTCGCCGGCCACCACGCGCGGAATCTTGTACAACACGATCGCGCCGCTGCACATCGGGCAAGGCGACAGCGTCGAGTAGAGCGTGCTGTTCCGGTAGACCTGGCCCGGCAAGCGGCCCGCGTTTCGCAGACAGTTTGTCTCGCCGTGATCGATCGGGCTCCCGGTCTGGACCCGGCAGTTGTGACCGCGACCGATGATCTTGCCCTCGTGCACCAGCACCGCGCCGATCGGGATGCCGCCCTCGGTGAAGCTCTTCCTGGCCTGCTCGATCGCCGCGCGAAGATACGGATCTGTCGTCATATCCGAATCCTATGCTATTCCGCAACGCCTCTCCGCGCCGCTGCTTCGCTGGCCGGTAGTCCGTCAAATTTAGCGCGCTTGCTGGCCCCACGCCGCGGAAAACTGTTACGTTTAGAGTGACGTCAACACCGCGATGGATACTGCTCGTACTCGAATCACCACCCTCTTTCTAACCGTACTTAGCTTGGGCTTCGCCCCCTCGATGGCGGCGCAAAATTTCGACACCAGTGGAAACGCCACCTTGCAGGGCCCCTATTTCGTCCGCCAAGTCCTGCTGGCGAACCTCGATCCAAACACCAGCGCCATCGGCCGCGCGATCAGCCTCACCGGGATCATGACATTTGACGGAAACGGGAACTTCTCATTCTCCGGCCAGGTCATGGACACCAAGTCGCCCGGCGGTCCGCAGGCCTACGCGATCAGCGGGCAATATGCGGTCCAGTCCAACGGCCTTTTGCAGATTCAAAATCCCATTGACGGAATCGACGGGCAGACATCGGTTTGCAGGCCCACGCAACCGGCGGGAGCGGACATTGATTACGGCGCGGCCGGCGCCATTGGGCCTTCAGCCATCGTGGCCAGCGCCACCGAAGGCTTGTGCGACGATGTCTTGGTCGCCATCCCCATCACCGGACCGGGCGCCTCCAACGCCAGCGTACAGGGCAGCTTCCGGACCGGGTTTATCGATTTCCTCCTAGGCAACGCGTCCCTGGTGCGCGACGGCTTCTTCACGCTGAACTCGGATGGAAACGGCAACTTCGGGAACGTCACGGTGACCGGCGCCATGGCCAACCAGGGCAGCGCTCCGGTCAGCCAGAACCTGTCCAACGTGACCTATTTCATCAATTCCGCGGACGGCAGCGGCGCCATCAGCTTCCCCGCTACCCCGAACGCGCTGTTCAGTCTCATCACGGGCCAGAAAACGTTTTTTGTTTCCGCCGACGGCAACATTTTGTTGGGTGGAAGCCCGGGCGGCTTCGATCTGATGGTTGGAATCAGCGCCGCGTCCGGAGTCTCCAACGCCACTTACCAAGGCACCTACTTCACGGCGGCGTTGGAGAACGATGCATCCGATCTCGCGAACGGCAACAACAATGTCGATTCCTTTTACGGCTCCACGCTGGCGGCCGGCCAGGGAGCCGACATCGCCCATCTGCGCCTGGCCTTCTTCAACGTCAATGCCTACGACTTCACCACCGATGGCGGCTACAACTTTACGCCCGACGGCTTCAGCCAGACTAGTTTTTTCGAAGATCTGCTGGGCGCCAACGGACAGGCGATCCTCGAAGTGGGCACCTCTTCGCTCTACAGCCTCACGGTCGGTTTGCGGGCCCCGCAATACCCGGCGACGAACGTGTTCCTGGATCCGGTTAGAATCTGGAACGGCGCCAGTTTTGCTCCCATCACCAATTCCGTCGCGCCCGGCGAATATCTTTCGCTGTTTGGGTCCGGCCTGTCCCCCACGGCACTGCAAGCCGCCGGTTATCCGCTGTTGAACAATCTGGGAGGCGTGCAGGTAACCGTGAATGGCCTGTTCGCCCCGCTCACCGCCGTCAGCCCCACCGAGATCGATCTCATCGTTCCCAACGCCCTGGATCCCACCACCACGCCCTACGCGACTTTCCAGGTCATCAACAACGGAGTCGCGTCCAACCCGGTAACGGTCTACACGAACCTGACGGCGCCGGGCGTGTTCGCGTTCACCGAGAACGGAGCCTTCGCGCCCGGCGTCGGTCCCGCCAACGTTACGCACGCCGACGGCAGCCTGGTGACCGCGGACAATCCAGCCCAAGCCAACGAGACCCTGACGCTCATCGTCACCGGCCTGGGCGCGGTGAATCCGCCGGTTGCCGATGGAGCCGCTGCGCCGGCCGCCCCATTGAGCGTCGTGACGGCCAACATCCTCGTCGAGATTCAAGATCAGAACAACAACATCTACGAGGCTCCCGTAACGCTGCAAAGCCTCCTGCCCGGTACTGCCGGCATGTACCAGTTGCAATTCACGGTGCCGAGCGGCGTGCCGTCGGGCCTGGCGTGGGTGAACGTCGGAACGCCCGACGCGTATACGTCCGAAGCCAAGCTCTACATGCAATAAGCGCGGAGCCGCGTGGCGCACGCTTCAGCGTGCCGTGTTCGCACTCGTGCGAACACTTGTGTTTCGGGGAACCCGGGTCGCTCCAGCGGCGTTCTCGGCCGCGCGACAAAAGTGCACGGCTATAATATTTCCAAATGCCTTATTCACGCTTGTTTCGAATCGCCGCGACCGCGCTGTTTGCTGTCTCGATCTGCGCTGCGGCGCCCCAGCCCGCCGCGTCGACAGCGCCCGATGGCAGGGCGCTGTTCGACAAAAACTGCGCGCTCTGCCACAATCCCAACGCCGATAATCGCACTCCCACCGCGGACGCGCTCAAGCGCTTGCCGAACCAGGCCATCCTGGGCGCTCTCGAAACCGGTTCCATGAAGGCGCAGGGCGGGTCTCTGAGCGCCGCGGAACGTCAGGCCGTCGCCAACTTCATTTCGCCCCGAGCCCCCGCGTCCGCCGAAACAGCGCGCGAGAATAATTGCCCGGCCAGTGCGCCGCCGCTTTCGAATCTCAACGGCTGGAACGGTTGGGGCGTGGATCTGGTCAACAGCCGGATGCAGCCCGCCAGAGACGGCGGCGTGCGCGCCGAGGACGTTCCGAAGCTCAAAGTGAAATGGGCCTTCGGATTCCCCAACACCACCACCGTCTTCGGCCAGCCGACCGCGGTGGGCGGCCGCCTCTTTTTCGGGAGCGCGCGCGGAACCATCTACTCGCTGGACGCACGCAGCGGCTGCCTGTACTGGAAATTCGAAGCCGGCATGCAGGTACGCTCGCCGATCACGGTCGCGCCGTTCGGCAACGGCCGATACGCCGCTTACTTCGGAGACGGCCGCACCAATGTCTTCGCTCTGAACGCGCAAACCGGCGAGCTGCTCTGGAAAACCAAGATCGACGACCACCCGCTCGCCGGAATTACTGGCGGGCCCAGGATCTATAACGGCCGCGTCTACGTGGGCGTTCGCTCGGGCGCCGAAGAGATGCTCGCGGCTGGGCCGAAATATTCCTGTTGCACCTTCCGCGGAAGTTTGGCATCGCTCGATGCCGCGACGGGGAAGCTCGCGTGGAAGACCTTCACCATTCCCGATCCGCCAGCCACCACGGGCAAGAACTCCGCGGGCACGGATCTGTTCGGGCCTTCCGGCGTGGCGATTTGGTCGTCGCCCACCATCGACGTGAAACGCAAGGCCATTTATGTCGGCACCGGCAACAATTACTCCCCGCCCGCCACGCGCTATTCGGACGCCGTGCTCGCTTTCGATCTCGACACCGGCTCGCTGCGCTGGTCAAAGCAGATGACGCAGGACGTCTGGAATTACAGTTGTTCCCAGCCCAACAAAATAAACTGTCCGCCGGATCCGGACCGCGACACCGACATCGGAACGTCACCCATTCTGCGAACGCTTCCGGGCGGCAAGGATATTCTGCTGGTTGCGGACAAAGCGGGCTTCGTCTACGGCGTCGATCCGGACCGGCGCGGGGAAATCGTGTGGAAAGTGCAAATCGGCCAGGGCAGCGCGCTGGGCGGAATTCTGTGGGGCCTGGCTGCGGATGATGAGAAAGTTTACGCGCCGCTGTCCGATGTGATCCCGGGGCCGGGCGGGGGGCTGTTCGCGCTGAAGATCGCGACCGGCGAAAGGGCCTGGTACGCTGCGCCCGTTGAGCCGGCCTGCAAAGGAAAGGCGGGCTGCAGTTCTGCACAAATGGCGCCCGCCACGCTGATTCCTGGCGTCGTATTCTCGGGATCGCTCGACGGCCACCTGCGCGCCTATTCCACTCAGGACGGCACGGTGGTCTGGGATCTGGACACGCTGCGCGATTTTGAAACTGTCAACGGCGTTGCCGCGCACGGCGGGTCGCTCAACGCCACCGGCCCGACCATCGCCGGCGGAATGATGTTCGTCAACTCCGGCTACAGCCAGCTCACCGGCATGGGCGGCAACGTCCTGCTGGCCCTGTCGGTGGATGGAAAATAGGAGTAAAATTTCGCCATGGCCAATAACATCCCGAGCGTCGCTTCCCGCCGCGCATTTCTCGCGGCCGCGGCCGCAACCGGCTCCGCCATTCTTCTCCCCAAGGCCTTCGGAGCGCCGGAACGCAAGCTGCAAGGGATCTTTCCGATCATGCAAACTCCGTTTACCGAGTCGGGCGCGCTCGACTCGGAAACGCTCGCGCACGAGGTGCAGTTCCTGCATCGCGCCGGCGTGCAGGGCATGACCTGGCCGCAGATGGCGAGCGAGTGGCCCGAGTTGAAATTCGACGAGCGCCTGGCCGGAGCCGAGAGCCTGATGCGCGCCGGCAAGACGCTGGATGAAGCCACCCGTCCGGCCGTCGTGCTCGGCGTCCAGGCCAACGACATCGAGACCGCCGTGAAGTACGCGCGCCACGCTGAGAAACTCGGCCCCGACGCCATCATCGCCATCCCGCTCGACCAGGGCAGGGACGAGGCCAAGCAGATGGAATACTATTCTGCCATCGGCGAAGCGTGCAGCCGCCCGCTGATCGTGCAGACGGTCGGCCAGATGAGCGTCGACCTGGTGCTGCGCATGGCCAACCGCATTCCGACGCTGCGCTACGCCAAGGACGAGGCGGGCGTCACGCTGCCGCGGCTTACCGAATACGCCAAGCGCGGACAAATCCTGCGCGGCGTTTTCACCGGCAAGCACGGCCCGACTTTTCTGGACGACCTGGCGCGCGGAGCGGTCGGCAACATGCCCGCTTCGGGTTTCGCCGACCTGTACGTCGCCGCCTGGAAGGCCTGGACCGCCGGCCAGCAGGAAGAAGCCATGGAGGCGTTCAGCCGAACGCTGCCGCTCATCATGGAGGCGCAGGCCTACGGCGTGGCCGGCCAAAAATATATCCTGCAACTGCGCGGCGTGTTCCGGAACACCATCTGCCGCCGCGACCAGACCGCCACCAGCGTCTTTGACGACCAGGCCAA
>DASQHQ010000006.1:0-12282 GCA_035632015.1 Bryobacteraceae bacterium | reverse complement strand
GGTGATCGAGCGGGATGTATAAGGTGTCTTCCAGGGCCTGGGCGAATAGGGTTACAGCGAGAGCGCCCGCCGCGGCGGCAACGATGGCGACAGCGAGGAGGCCCCTGGGCTTCATCCAGGACTTCCATTTTGATTCGCTGGACATGGTTGCCTTCCAGAGCGTAGTATACCCCCCGGTTCAGCGTTGCTCACAGCGCTCGCAGGGGGTAAGAGAGAGACAGACAGATTTTCGCCCAGGGGGGCGGGTGCGATGGCCGGCGCCTGCTTAGATTTGGCCGTAGGGTTGTGTTTATCGTGACGCTGCGTCACATTGGCGGAATGTCGACTACACGACCAACTGGACTGGTAAACACCATAAATGCGAAGAGCGTGATGAGCGGTACTCCCGCTGGGCATGCGATTACTGGGGATGCGACGCGGTCGGACGGCACATCGGTTCACTGACTGTCGGCGTCACATTTCGGTCTATGACTACGCGGCTACTGATCGGTCAGTAGCGTTTTTCCATGTATCTCCGGGCAGGCCGTAGCATGGATAGTCAAGAATAGTTCCGTCCGATAGTCCTCAGGCCCGAGATAAACCTTATTTGACTTCAGCGTTGCGCCTGGTCCGATGCTTCGCTCATTTGCATACCGGCAAGTCAGTTTACCTTCGACCTCGTACGGCTCATTTGAGAGAATACTCAGATCGACGACGCTCGCTTTCATGTCCGGTTGAATCGTGTGAGACATGGCGGCCGGGTTAACGGTTCCCTTTGCCGCGACGAATACAAAGTCCCTGATCAACCGCCCATCTGCCCATGTAACGCGAACAGTGAGATGGCGTAGTGCGAACTGCTGCTCAAGCCGGATGTCCGCATCCTTGATCTGCTCGCCTCCGCGAAGGGTGATGATCGCGGCCGATGGGCGGTCATGGACGCCTGGATAGAACGTCCTCCTGTAGGGAAACTCGGGATTTCGCGAGTCTTCGGGATTCACGAGAATCAAATACTGACCTGGCGGGATATGGACGAATTTGAAGAAACCTTCCTTGCCCTGGCTCTCCCAGTACAGTTGACGTTCCTTCGGGAGCACCTTCTCGTCAGCCGGAACGATGTACACGAATGCATGAGGCAGCAGCTTGTTCGATGAGTCGAGAATTCGGCCCTGAATTGATCCACTTGCGAAAATATCGATGTTACGCTCCTGACACCCACCTGCGTTGAGCTCAAAAGGGACCAGCGGCCTGTCACTCCCGATGTACCAAGAGAGGGTGGTGCCCGGCGGTAAATCCGGAGCGAACTCGTACCGTCCCGGCGGCAGACTATAGAACGCGTAAAGGCCCTCACTATCAGCCCGGGTCTCGTATACCCTCCCGTCGGCTTTCACTCGGACCAGCACGTTCGCTAGAGGTTTTGGGTCGTGCGTCCCCAGGGTACCCTCGAAACTGCGGTCGTGTCGCGCAATTTGGCCAGCTAGCGATGGCACTTGCTGGCCATCGCGTCGTTGCCTGAGTATTCGAAGTGCAACACCGGCAGCATCAATCCTTCGTGTAGAGCTGCATATACCGGCATGAACGAGCCCATCCTTCCCAACAAACGCATCGACAAGGTACACTTCGCCGGCTCTAAACGGAATCCCGCAATCGCCACCGCCAGCCCCTGTTAATACATCAACCTCGTGCACATCAGGAGAGAGTCCCCCGAAAGACTCGTCCACCTGAATGCGCGTTCTACGGCGGGACAGAAACACGTCAACGCCGGTACGAGGTAGGTCTGTCACCGCGAGAACCGTCCCCAGAAAAACAGGGCCTGCCTTGCCGCCCAATCCCGGACATCCACCGGACGGGATGCAACTGCAGGAGAACGCCACCGAACTCATTGACAAGACCGATAACGACGCTGTCAACACTAGCCGCACGCTCGTTTAGACTCCGCGCCCTTTCGTCAGGTTCCCACAGCTATCTGGACACAATCGCAATCAGAAATTAGAGCCTCAGTGGCACTCGAAGATCACATTAACAATCACGCCCTTAGGGTATCACCGCGCTAGTTGCTGTGACACGCTTTTACCGTAAACCGGAGAAGCCACGCAACATGACGGAACGTCGCCATCCCGCTAATGTGACGCAGGGCGCGAGAACGCAGCCGCGTACGCCCAAATTCGCTCAGACGCCCGCGGAGTCGGCGACCGCCCCCCAGGGTGAAAATCTGTCTTTCTGTCTTTTGCCCCCTCACATTGCTCACAGCACATTGCTCACACACATTGCTCACAGCGGTTGCTTGTCAGGTTCCCCGAGTGTATAATCCCTCGCAGCATCGGACCGTGGATGGCTTCCGCCAGATTCAGCCCGCGCGCGAATTTACGCTTTTGGATTGGAGGTTTGTCGTGACACATGCAACCCGAGTCAGGGTGTCGCTGGGCGCGGCGCTCGCCACCGTCATGGTGTTGGCCAGCGCGCCCCTGTCCGCCCAAAGCGGCCGCGGAATTCAGAACCTTCCCCCGGCCATCGAATTGGCGCCCAACAATGCCATGACGAATCCTTATAGGATGCTCGAACAATGGCCGCATCTCGGGGATATCAAGCCCGGAGCCGCGATCGGGATCGTACCGGACGGCAAAGGCGGCGTATGGCTGCAGCATCGCTCGGTGCCTGCGATCCTGCACATCGATTCATCCGGCAATATCGTCAAGCGATTCGATGTGACGTTCTCCTCGTCGCATGGGATGTGCCGGGATCGCGACGGCAACTTCTGGGCTCTCGACAGCGGACCTTTCGGAGACGCGCCCGACGCGGGCGTCAAGGGGAATCAAGTGTTCAAGTTCAGCCCGGATGGCAAGCTTCTTCTGACGCTCGGCCAAGCGGGAGTGTCCAAGGCCGGCCCGGACACGTTCCTGCAACCTGTAGCTTGCACCTCGACTCCCGATGGCAACATCCTCATCGCAGACGGCCACTGGCCGCGCCCATCGGCCGCGCCGCAGGATGGCGACCGGCTGGTCTGGTATACCCGGGACGGGAAGTTCATCAAAGAGTTCGGCAAGCATGGCCGAAAGCCGGGAGAGTTCATGGGCCCGCATGGTCTGGCCTTCGACTCCAAGGGCCGTCTGTTTGTGGCGGACCGCTCCAACAATCGCATCCAGATCTTCGACAAGGACATGCATGTCGTCGACGAATGGAGGCACTTTGGCCGTCCGAGCAACGTTTGGATCCTGAAGGACGACACGTTATTGGTGTCTGACTCGGAATCCAACCAGCGAATCGGCGGCGCCCAGGATGCGCCCGAAGGGGGAGGCAACGCCATTCGGAACCCGGGCTGGAAGAACGGCATCCGGATCGGCAGCGCCAAAGATGGTTCCCTCAAGTACTTCATCGAAGGCACACGCCCAGAGGGCCTCGCCGCGGACGAACTGGGCAATATCTTCGGCGGGCTGACCGGCGGATGCGACCAGAGTCCTTCCGGCGGATGTCTGCAGAAGTTCGTAAAGAAATCGCCGGCCGGCGCGAAGTCGTCGGCGACCGGCGGCACAAAATGAGATCAGGCAATTCCTGCGAGTTTTTGAAAGGGAGGATCACATCATGAAACTCTTCACGCTTTCGATCGCCTTGCTGGTCCCCGCGGTTTGCGCCGCGGAATCGGCTGCCGAGCTCCAAAAGAAATTCGTCGGCACGTGGAAGCTGATCTCCATGGAAGGCCCCAATCAAACGCGCCAGATCGCACGGGTCGGAATCATCACGTACGACAACTCCGGGTACATGTCCGTACAAATCGCCACCGGCGACCGGCCCGCTTTCCCCAATGGCCGTGCTCGGGCGACCGACAAGGAGAAGGCCGGCGCCTTCGATTCTTACATCGCCTACTACGGGACCTACACCATCGAACCCGAGAACGGCGTGGTCGTTCACCATCTGGAAGGGTCGACCACGCCGGGTCAGATGGGTCAGGACAACATCCGCTACTTCGAATTCAAGGGCAATCGCCTGATCCTCAGCGTCGGAAACGATGGCAAGGGCGGGCGACTGGCCCGCAAGGATACCACGGCGCACGTGACCTGGCAGAAGCTGCCGCAGAAGTAGTCCATTCCATCCATCCGCGATGGCTGCCAACCGGCCGCGGTAGAGTAACATTAGCTTGTTGTTTACCGTCCCTATCGTATTAGCAGACGGATGAGAGTCGAGGAGGTTCGAGATGCGTTTCCAATGGTTGACCTTCACTGTTTTCTTGGCGATTCTTATCGCTGCGCCCTTGTTTGGACAAGTCCCCTCTGCTAAAACTGCCGGAACGGCAAAAGCGCAGACGCGCGTCCCGCTCCGCACCATCGATGGACAGCCCGATCTGCAGGGCGTCTGGAGCTTCGCCATGCTGACGCCGTTGGAGCGTCCCGCGGAATTCGCTGGGAAGGCGAATCTTACCCAACAGGAGGCGGCCGAATATGTCAAGCGACTCCAAGAGCGCAGAAATGCGGACCGCCGGGACGGGGGAGCCGCCGCCGACGTCGCCCGCGCCTACAACGAATCCTGGTATGACTACGGAAAAAGCGCCTCCACGCAGACTTCGCTTATCATCGATCCACCGGATGGGAAACTTCCCCCATTGACTCCGGAAGGCCAAAAGAGAGCGCAAGCTCGCGGCGCGGCCTTAAGTCGTCCCGCCCGGGGCCCGGAGGACCGGAATTTGGGGGAACGATGCATTTTGGGCTTCAATTCAGGGCCGCCGATGCTCCCCAGCGCGTACAACAATAACGTTCAGATTTTCCAGACCAAGGATACTGTGGTCCTGTTGAACGAAATGGTCCACAACGCGCGCATCATCCCGCTCGATGGACGGCCGCACGGCACGGTCCGGCAATGGGTGGGAGACTCGCGCGGGCATTGGGAAGGCAACACGCTGGTGGTCGACACCATCAATTTCACCAACGAAGGGACCACGTTCAGGATCCCGGTCGACGAGAACTTCCATCTGATCGAACGCTTCACGCGGCGCGACGCGAACACGCTGATCTACGAGTTCACGGCCGACGATCCCACCATTCAGACCAGGCCTTGGACCGCATCGGTGCCCATGACCAAGAGCGACGAGCCGATGTACGAGTACGCCTGCCACGAAGGTAACTACGGGATGCTCGGAATTCTAAGAGGAGCGCGAGCCGAAGAGAAGGCGGCCGAAGCAGGGCGGAAGTAAGCCCGTTTTTTTCAACGCGAGGACCCGGCGAAACAAGTCGAGTTGCCGCACCGGCGCTTGACCCTCTTCGATTCCCCTGTCATCCTGTCTCGAGGAGGTCCGCCGTGGAACCCTTGAATCTACGTCATATTGCCGTGTTGAGCGTCTCTGCACTCGCAGTCGTGGTCTGCCTTGCGACCGGCGCCGCCGGGCAAGGCGACAAAGCAGCAACCCAGAAGTGGCCGCCACAGTTTCCTCGTGAAGGGGCCACCAAGCTCTTCGAGAACGACCGCATCATTGTGTGGGAACAAGTGGGCCGGCCCAAGGACGCATTTATGCACAGGCACGTTCGCGACACCATCGTATTTGGGCTCCAGGGAGGACGCGTCGATACGCTCGCCGTGGACGGAAAGAAAAACGATGGCAAAGCGGAAAGAGACGCGACCGCGCGGATCTATCCCGGGAACGGCGGCGTTGGATCTGTCCAGTACACCAAGGCCGGCCTGGGCCCGCATGCCGAAGTGGCGCCGGATCCGAATAGCATCCCCAGGACCATCTTCATCGAGCTCAAAGGGACGGAACCGAAGGACTGCGGCCGGTGGAGCACGGCTTGCCCGTGAGCCGGCGTTGAGCGCGCCGCGCGCCGGCCTTCAACCCGGATTCCGCTGTTGCTTCGCGATCATGTTCCAGGGATACAGGCCCACGTTGACTTTGACCAGCATGTAGGAGACTCCACCAGCGTCCGGATTCGCCAGGTGCGGGGTGGCTGGCGGAATGTCGAGAATGTCGCCGGCCGTGACGTGATAGCTTCGGCCGCCCTTTACGCCGGACCCCTGGAACTCGCCCGGCATATTCGCAAGCTGCCGCGGATTCTCCACTTCGCCGCCGATGGTCAGGGTGGCGCCGCCGCCCACGATAAAGTAAACGTCGCTACAGCCTTCGTGGAACTCCGCGAACGGGCGGGGGTTCTCAACCGGGTAGCGGCACACAAAGTTGAAGAGATGCGTGTGAGTGATGGGCAGCTCCACCAAGCCCGCCGGAGAGGGCGCAATCTGATTTTTTGCAGCGGCGGCCGCGGTCAGGGTAGCGTGAGCCTTCTTCAAGTCATCGCCCTGCCAGTGGACAACCTCTCCCTGGTCAGGCGCGAGCGGGATTCTGGAGCGCTGGGCCGCGCTCTGCGCCCCCGCCACGATGTTCCAGGGATACATACCCACGTTGACCTTGAGCAGCATGTAAGTCAATCCGCCGGGCTCCGGATGAGTCAGGTGCGCGGTGGCCGGAGGGATATTGAGGACGTCGCCGGCCTTGACATGGTAGTCACGTCCGCCTCGGACGGCCGAGCCCTGGTACTCGCCCGGCATGTTCGAGACCTGCACGCGGCTTTCCAGCTCTCCGCCGACCGTGATCGTGCCGCCGCCGGCCACGATGAAGTAGACGTCGCTGACGCCTTCGTGGAACTCGGCGCGCGGCTCAACGTTGGCAACCGGAAAGCGCCCTACGAAATTGAAGAGGTGGGTATGGGTGATCGGCAACTCCACCAAATCTCCCACCGGAGGCACCATCTGGCCTTTAGAGGCGGCGGCCGCGGCGAGCGTGGCGTGAACCTTCCTCAGGTCGTCGGCGCGCCAGTGCACAACTCTGCCTTTGTCGGGCGCGATCGGCACCAGTTGAGGCCGCCCGGGCAGCGCGGGGGCGGCATTCTGCTGGGCCTCCAGGAATCCAGCGGGAGCCAGCGCGCAGCCATACAGGAATTTTCTCCGCAACATACCGCCTATGGATTGATTCATCGCCGATTTCCTCCTCTGCCGATGCTGTTGGCGTTTCCGAGGGCACCGGGAATTTTACACCAAACCGGTTGCGGCCGCCGCGCAACCGCAACCCAAAGCGGAGCTCACCTCGGCGCGGGCGATCCGCCTGGCGTAATGACGAGCGTCGGGGCGTTCTCGCGCTGATCTGCTCCGGCGCCCGGAGTCACGAAGTCCGCTGGTCTTCTTTCTTTGGAACGAAGGCGAGCCAGCGGCGCGGATTGTCCGTGATAATCGAGTGCACCGTTTCCTCCTTCACGCCGGCCGCACGCAGCTTCGGCAGGAATTGTGTCACCACGAACGCGATTCCCGCGCCACCTTTGCTCTTGAGCATCGATTCCTGGAAAAAGTCCGAGGACAACAGCACCCGATTCGCGTAGCCGGCATCGATCAGGGACATTACCATTTTGACGCGCGTCGCGTCGGGCATCATTATCTCGCCGCCGATCCGGTCGATGCCCACATAGGCGCCGCGTTTGGCTACAGCCTTGTGCAGTTCCAGATCCTCCAGGCAACACAGGTGCCCAATGACTACGTGATCGAGCTTCACACCAAGTGATTCGAAGATGTCGACCTGATCCAGCGCGTTCTGGGGCGGGCCATTTCTGGCGCGCGGGCCCGCGTACGCATTGTGCGTGAAAATCGGCAGGCCGGTTCGCAGATGAGCCTTGCCGACGGCCCGGAACACTTTGCGCTCGTCGTCGCTCATCTTGGCAGAACTGCCGATCTCGCCGAACGCGCCCAATCTCTGCTCCCTGGCCTGTCTCACCAGCTCGTTGGCGATCTCGTCTTCGCTCATTCGAGCAACTTCCGGCGGATAGGCGAACTGCGTGTAGTAGCCGCCGCTGGCCACGATGTGCACGCCGGATTCGGTCGCGATCCGTTTCAAAGCATCCAGGCTTCGTCCCATATCCGGGTGTCCGCCATCGACGATGCAGCTTAGGCCATCCTTGCCGGCGGCCCGGACCTCCTCGACCATCCTGTCGACGTCGTGCGTGAAATTCGGAGGAAGCTGGCGCGGCGGCGCCGGCTGGTAGGGGTACGGAGTCGAAATGGACAGGTGCTCGTGAAACAGAGTGCCTCCCTTTTCGAGCGCCGAGGGCGGCACGTCCTTGAGTATCGTTCTGACGATCGCGCCTCTTGGAAATGCCGGCGCCTTCGCCCCGGCCACCGGCACCGCTGCCGCGGCGGCGCCCGCACCAAGCATTTTCAGAGCCTGCCTGCGGCTCAGTGGATCATTCATGAGGACTCCTTCCGCGCCGTTGCATTTCACCGATCAGAGCGCATCGACGGATTTTCATAGCGATCGGCCGGCTCAAGACAGTTTATATCTGCGGCGCGGCAAAGTCCATGACGGACCGCAGAGGCGGTGGGTTCTTTCGCATGGATGCTTGAAGGCGTGCCGGAATCGTCGGCGGGCGCGCTCGCCCGGAGACGCGATCAGCGCTGCGCGGCTTGCGGCAGACCGAGCGGCGAGCTCGCCGTTTCGGAGACAGGCGTCTCGCGCGCGTACTTCAGGATCCAGGCCATCGAGAGCGAAAAGAGCGCCAGAAACACGAACACGATGAATCCGATGGCGTAGCCGTTCTTTCCCAGATTGCGGACCGCGAAGCCAAGAACGGGCGGAATCAAGAATCCACCCAGCGCGCCCAGTCCGCCGACCCAACCGGCGGCGCCTCCCACCGCCTGCGGCACCGCTTGCGGCACCATCTTGAACACCGCCGCGTTGCACAGCCCCATGCCCACGGCCAGCAGAACGAATCCGGGTACCGCCAGTTCGAATTGTTGGGAGCCGACCATCACCAGCGAGCCCGCCAGAAGAATCAGCAGCGCCAGGCTCGCAGTGTTTTCGCCTCCCTGCTCCAATTTGTCAGAGAGCAGGCCGCCTACAATGCGCACCAGCGAAGTAAGGATCGAGTAGGCGCCCGTCAGCAAACCAGCGGTGATAATGCTCACTCCGAAATAGGACCTCCAATAAGTCGGGAACCAGGCCGTGAGAGCGATGAAGCCGCCGAAAGTGGTGAAGTAGATCCACACCATCGCCCAGGTCCGCCACACCCGGGCGGAAACGCGCAGGCTCTCGCGCAAGCTGCGCGCTGGAAACAACGTCTGTCCGTGCTGTTGGGCCTCATGATGAGCCTGCTCCGGCGGCAAGCCTTGAGCGAGCAGTTGGAAATACCATGCGTTGCGGCCCCACAGGGCGTAGAGGATAGTGCCCGTTACCAGCAATCCCAGCCAGACCAAGTAAGATCCCGCCAGCCCGAGCCCCGCCAGCGCTATCGGAAGAACCAGCGAGAACATTCCGGGCGCGAGGTTGCCGATGCCGCCGAAGAGGGCCAGCGCCCGGCCTTGCTGATTTTGCGGATACCAATAAGACACCTGGCTGATGCCGACCGAGAATCCGGCGATGCCGCATCCACACAGCAGTCCGAGCAGCAGCAGCAGCGGGTACATGCCCGGTGTGAGATGGCTGGGATAAAAGAAGCCGACCACTGCGGAAAGCCCGCTCATGCCGGCGATCGACAGACCCAACAGCGCCAGGAACGGCTTGCGGCCGCCATTGGTGTCCACCCAGGCGGAGAACGGAATGCGCAGAAGAGAACCGGATAGCGAAGGCATAGCCACCAGGAATCCGACAGCCATGGGGCCGAGGTGCATGGCTTCTTGAAAACGGCTTGCGGTCGGCCCGAACAACGCCACCGCGGCAAATCCAATGAAGAATCCGAGTGTGGCGCCGAAGAGGCCCTGCGTGGGGGATCCTTTCAGTTCTTTCATGACACGCTCCTTCCAGCTCTCGCATACCAGCGGGTCACCTGCGGCTTGCGCCACAGATACGGATTGGGAATCACCAGCACATGCACCAGGCGCGTAAACGGAAAATACCCGATCACCAGGTACGCGTTGATGATGTGCAGTTTGATCAGCCACGGCAGCGGGGCAATGAAGTCGACCTGCGGATTCAGTCTCAACAGGGACCAGATATAGGGAGTTACAACCGCCGCAAACCACGAAGAACCCCAGGGCAGCGCGAGCGCGATCGCCACGCCGGTGGCCATCTGGAACAGAAGCATAGCGTACAGAATCCAGTCGCGGCCCGTGGTCACGCGCCCTACCGGGGCCACGGTCAGACGCCGGATCACTGATGCCACCACGCCGACGATGGTCAGAATCCCGAAGATCAAACCGGTGAGTTCCAGAACGTACAACCGTAGAGGATGGCTGTTCCACAGCAATAGCTCGCGCGGGATCAGGAACGCCAGCGCGTGACCCGCGAGCACCGCCAGAATGCCGTAGTGGAACGGCACCACCGCCCAGAAATGCAGCCGGTTCTCGAGAAATTGCGACGACAGGCTGGTATAGCTGAAACTGCGCGACCGGTAGCGCTGGATGGTCACCATGAAGAACACGAAGAACGCGACGTAAGGCAGAATCGCGAAAAATAACGGATCGAGATAGGTCCAGAGGCTGGTCACATCAGTCCACTCCTGGCAGGACGGGCAATTCAACCTTGGGGGGTGGAATCTCGACCTGCACTGGCAGCGCTTCCCGCACGGCTCGCATGAGCAGCGCGAAGGGCGTCTGTTTCCGGTCGAGCGCCGCGACCAGCTTCGCCACCGCCGGCGCGACGAACTCGCGGACAAACTGAACGGCGTCGGCGGAATCCATGCGGGCCAGCAGCGGCAGAATGTGCGTCAAGTGATCCGGCAATTCGGACGATTCCTGAATGCCGTGCTTCCGCAGTTCCTTGCGGACTCGCACCAGAAACTCCCCGCGGGCGTATTGCTCGCCATATAAATGCCAGCCCAGATCGAGCGCGGTGGCCGGGTTCCAGTCGAACGTCGCGACGAACTGCTCCTGGATCTGCGAAGGCGAGAGCTTTTCCATTTCGGAGGCGAACTCATCGAGGCCCGCTTCCCGGCAGCGCTGCGCATAGGATTCGTTCGGATACTCGAACAGGCGCGCCAGCAGGTCGTATGGAGCGCACAGGGCGCCGCGGCAATCTGGCGCAGGTGAGCAAGCGCCGTCGCGGCGTTCCGTTGTGCGCGGTTGATTGAGAGTTGTCACATGGCCCTCCGGGGCGCGGAAAGAAATCCGAAACCGGCGCCCTGCTTGTGGTCCTGCGGGTCCTCCAGCATCTCGATGGCCTCTTCGCGGTGCATGGGCGGGATCACGAAACGCTCTTCGAAGGTGCACAGCGACGTCAGCCGGTAGATGGCCTCGGCTTCCGCGGGCGAGCAATCCGCTTCGTGCAGCATCTTTTCGGCGGTCTCGATCGTCACGTCGCCCACCGTGATCGCGCGCCGGTACCATCGCACTGCCTTCTGCTTTCGGAGCGCGTAGCGCACCAGATCGAGCCGGCCCCCGCTGAACAAGCTGGCCAGATACTCCATCGGCACGCGGGCAGCATCGATATCGTGGAACAGGTCTTGGGAAACGCTGTTGAGCGTCTGCCCCTCCCGCGCCGACATTACGGGCGCCATGGGAGGAACGTAGAACAGCATCGGCATGGTGCGGTACTCGATGTGGGGAGGCAGGGCGAGCTTCCATAGCTTTACGAACTGGTACACGGGCGAGCGCTGGGCGGATTCGATCACCGATTCGTGAATCCCGTTCGCTCGCGCGCCGGCGATGACTTCCGGATCATGCGGGTCCAGAATCAGCTCGCGCTGGGCCTCGACCAGTTGCTCCACCGGAAGCGAAGCAGTCTGCTCGATGCGGGCGGCATCGTATAGCACGATGCCGAGGTACCGGATGCGCCCCACGCAGGAATGGAAGCAGGCCGGCGCCTGACCGCTTTCCAGGCGCGGATAGCACAGGATGCATTTCTCCGATTTGCCCGTGTTCCAGTTGTAGAAAACTTTCTTGTAGGGACAAGCCGCCACGCAGGCGCGCCAGCCCCGGCAGCGGTTCTGGTCCACTAATACGATCCCGTCCTCTCCGCGCTTGTACAGAGCTCCCGAGGGGCAGGAAGCCACGCAGGACGGATTCAGGCAGTGATTGCAGATCCGCGGCAAGTAAAACATCACCAGTTGTTCGACCGCGAAAAGCTGATCGCGCGTTTCCGGCGGCAGGCTTTTCAGATTGGGATCGTTGGCCGCATAGATGGGCGATCCACCCAGATCGTCATCCCAGTTGGGTCCGGACTGGATCTGGATCAGCTCTCCCGTGACCATCGAAATCGGCCGCGCCACTGGCTGGTCGTCGCCTTGCGGCGCATTGAAGAGCTCCTGATAGTCATAGGTCCATGGCTCGTAGTAATCGTCCATGGTCGGCATGTGCGGATTGTGAAAAATGTTGAAGACGGTCTGGATCTTGCTGGTGGATTTCAGGCGCAGCTTG
>DASQHQ010000005.1:0-58937 GCA_035632015.1 Bryobacteraceae bacterium | reverse complement strand
GTCGCCCCAGATGGGCATCTCGCTGGAGCCGTGAGCGCCGATGTCCGCCCAGCCGCCAACAATTTTCTGGACGTGCTCGGCCGGGAAGGCGCCTCCATTCCGCTTGGCGAGCAGAGTCAGATCTGAGGGTATGTTCTTGAGCGCGCCGACGGCGGGGCCGGCGCCTTTGCCATCCTCTCCGTGACAGGCGCCACAGCGGTCCATGTAGATGTCGCGGCCACTCGGGCCGGCGGCCGGGATTTTTTTTGCGGCGCTGCTTGGCAGGAGCAGCATCGCGAGGCCTACGGGAATCAATACGCTGCGAAGGGAAATGCCGATTCTGGACATAACTTGCTCCTTCTTAGCCCGGTCCGGTGACAGGGAGGGCTGGGCTTCCTGAATCTGTAAGAAAGAGAAGCAATTGATGCGCCAAGCGCGTCGGGAGCGAGTCGCTTGGGCAGGCGCGCCAAGCGAGGGCACGCTTCATAGGCGGTTGTGGGCGAGCGGCCAGATTTGCGGGCGAGGCGGCGCGGCGGCGGTTGTGTCGAATCACGCACCCAAGGTTGGCTTAGGGCGCCCATCGTTTGCGAAGCTTGCCAAGATCGGTCGTTGGGGTTGATGGGCGCGCGTTGGGCAGTACGATATTCTTGCGCCGATCGGCGGCCACGCCCGGCAGATCGGGGACGCGTTCGAAGCCGCGCATGAGAAAAACATCATCCACCGCGATCTGGAGCCGGCCAACATCATGATCAAGGCGGCGGGAGTCGTGAAGGTGCTCGCCTTCGGGCTGGCCAAGGCGGCGGATGAATCCGCGGAAAGCCACGCCTTTTGCGGAATCTCCGTCGTCATCTTCCCAGGCGTCCATGTTCTCGCCGGATGGCCGCTGGCTGGCGTACCAGTCCAACGAGACTGGGATCAATGAGATTTATGTCCGGCCGTTCCCGGCGAGCGCCCAAGTATCAAATCCAGAGCCGGGGGCGCGAGTGGCGATGTCCATCCTCTCTGGTCAGGCGACGGCAAGGAACTTTCCTTCAGCACTGGACCAGGTACATTCGACGCTGTCAACGTTACGACCAAGGCGGGTTTCACCTTCAGCAGTCCGGCGCCGGTGCCGAGAGGAGCACGTATCGGAACGGTGGGCGGTTCGAGGAATTACGACATTCTTCCCGACGGCCGATTCCTGGAGTCATTCTGGCCGGACAGGCACAGGCGGGTGGAGGCGCGCCTCAGATCCAGGTAGTGCTGACCTGGTTCGAGGATCTGAAGCAGCGCGTTCCGGTGCGCTAGGCGCTTCGCTTCCTAATTGTTGTTGACCGCCGCTCGCTCGATGTGGGTGGTGCGGGGCGCGAGCTTAGGATCGACGGCTACGTCGAAGAAACCGACCAGCATTTCTTCCCAGCTCTGCTCGCCCCAGGCGACTTTCTTCGTGGGATCGGGGTTGGCCGGATTGTTGGGCGGGTCTCCCTTGCCATTGCATCTCACCTTCCCCAGAAGATCAACTAGTTGCCCGGCTGTAACCGGGCCCCCGAACAAAGAAGGGCGATCTGGTAATGAACCGGTTCGCCAACATTATGCAGGTTCCCCTACCTCAGACGGGTTCCCCAAAACAATCTAAAGCGTCAAAAACGGTATGTCTGAAGCGATTGGCGGTGTCAAAGGGAGGATATCAGGGAAGGATATCGGGTGGCGTCCGCCAGGACTGAAGTCTACGTGCGGCCGGGCGGGCTACAAGCCGTTCCTGGAGCGGAGCCACTACACCGACAAATCATTTGCAAGTTTGCCGAGCAACGATCACTGCAACCGGAAATTCACTTCGATCGTCGCTTGAACCGGGACTGGTGCGCCATCTTTGGTGCCCGGCTGGAATTGCCATTGCAGCACCGCGTTGACCGCGTTCTGGTCAAGCCCGAGGCCGAGGCCCTTGATGACTCGAATGTTGTCGGCGAAACCGTCCGGACGGATCTCAACTGAGAGCGCCGCAGTGCCTTGATACTTGGCCGCGCGCGCTTCTTCGGTGTATTCCGGTTCGACCTTGGAGAGGAGTTTTGGCGGCGTGACGCCGTTGCCGATGCGGTAAACGTTGCCGGGGAGTTGTTGCGTTTCCGAGGCCGGAGTGAGGCGGCCGCCGCTGCGGAAGACCGGGAGTTGTTCTCGTGGCGTCGCGCCTCGAAGTGCGGCGGCGCGAGCGGACATCTGAGCCGCTTCGTCACCGCGTCCCTGGTCCTTCAGAAAAAAGGCGTATAGCTCCATGGTGGTGGCGGCATCGGCCGAGTTGGCGTCCTCAACCGCCAGCGCCGATCGAAACAAGCTCTCGGCCCCGGCGGAATTCTGCTCGTGCTCGCGTACCACAGCCATCCACATTTGTGCGGGACCGGCCTGCGCCGGATCAAGGTTCTTCGCCTTTTGGAAATACTCGATGGCCTGCAGATAGTTCATATTGAAAAGCATGTGTTCGCCCAGGTACATCAACGCGGGCGCCGCTTCGGGACGGTCTCCCACCAAGGCGGCGGCCTTGGAATAGAAGGCTGCAGCCTCCTCGGGCCGGTTGCGCTTTTTTTCGAGATCGCCCAGCTTCATGAGGCCGACGCCGTAAGCCACGCTCTGGCTGCCGGACTCCTGCTCGCGGATGGTGACCGCCGCGTCCAGAAGCTTCTTCGCATTGTCGTACTGGCGCCGCGACTCGAAGACCTCGGCGGGTTTTTCGAGCATCTCGTGATTCTTCTGCGCGTCGGCCGCGCGAATGGTGGCGTCGATGTCGGCGGGCAGGGCCGTGGATGCCGGATCCTGGGCGCGCACGGCGGCGAAAGGCGCGGCCAGCGCAATCGCTACCAGAACTGCGGCCCACGCGGAGGCGCGTCCAGCGGCCTTTCGATTCACCTTGGAATCGAGAATCGCTACCAGACGTCCTTCGAGCTGCGAGCGTCGCGCCATGGCGACCGCGGCCCAGGCCAGCCCGGGCGACGGCTGCATCCCGCGAGCGACTTCCAGCAAATGACCGGCATATTCGGAGGCGCGCGCGCCGCAGCCGAGCACCAGATCGTCGGTCGCTCGCTCGCGCTCCTTCAGAAACTCGCGCCAGGCCACCCAGGCCAGCGGATTGCACCAGTTCAGGATCAGCGCCAGGCGCGCGATGAGGTGTGTCGCAACATCGCCGCGACGCACGTGCGCCAGCTCATGCAGCAGCACGACGCGTCTCCGCTCTTCGGTCCAGCCGGCCGCGTCACGCGGCAGGAAAATGGCGGGCCGCAGGACACCAAACGTCATGGGCATGCTTCCTTCCGAAGTTTCTAGGATGCGCACCACGCGCGAAATTCCCAGTTGGGTTGCCAATTCAGCCGCGAGTGTCCGGTCCGGCGAAGACCTGGCCGCGCGACGCACGCGCGACATGGCGGCGAAAGCGAACAGCATCTGAGCGAATGCCGCAGCAGCTCCGGCGGCCCAAAGCGATAGCAGCAGCAGACGCCAGTCGAGCGGTCCGTGCGCCGGCCGTTGCGCATTGGCTGCGCCGGATGGCACGGGCGTTCTCGGCGTGGCTGCGTCCGCGCCTGCCGTGGCCGTAGTTTCGAACAGCGCGGCGACTCCGGGTGCTACAGTCCCCAGGGAGGGAATCCGTAAAGCCGGCAGAGAGACCACGAAGAAGGGCAGCGCCAGCACGGCCACGGCCGCGGCGGTCCAGACCAGATGCCGCAGGGCGGCCGAACGGCCACGCAAGGCCGACGTCATGAGCCGCGCCACAGCCAGCACCAACGTACTCTTTACGGCCGCGCTCACGCCTATCGCAAACCACACCGATTCGATCACCATTTACTGGCCCTCCCGCTTCGCCTTGTCGATCATCTCCGCCATGCGATCCAGTTCCTCGCGCGTCAGCTCGGTGGAGGAGACGTCCAGCAGTGCCGCGACAATCTGCTCCGGCGAGCCGTTGAAATAGGTCTTCAGCAGGTGCTTCACCGCAGTGCGCTTGGCCTTTTCTCGCCCTACCGTGGGAAGGTAGACGTAGCGCAGGCCTTCGGCGCGGTGGCGCACGTGTCCCTTCTCCTCGAGCACGCGCAACAGCGTGCGGACGGCGGAGTAACTGGGGGCGTCCGCCATAGCCGCGCGGACCTCGGAAGCCGAGGCCTTGCCGCGCTCGAACAGAATCTCCATGATCTGGCGCTCGCGGCGGCTCAATCCGGCCAGTGCGCTCACGAGCGGCGTTCCTGCTTACTGTTTAGCACAATGCCAAAATATTAGCACTACGAACAGGGCGCGTCAAGAGGAATTTTCGCAGACCCGCCACCGGTACAGGTCAATCTCCCTGGCCCGTATAATTAGGGCAGGTGACCGACGCCTCCCTCCTGGATCACATCGCGCGCCTTCCTCACGCCCGCGCCACGTTCAAGCAACTGGTTCGCGAACTGGGCGCGCGCGGAACCTCCCGCGCGGAACTGGAAGCCGCGCTCGAGCGCCTGTCCGCGCGCGGCGACCTGGTAGAGGTTCGGTCCGGCCATTTCATCGCCACGCGCTTCAGCCGGGAATACGCCGCGGGACGGCTGAACATGCATCGCGAGGGATATGGCTTTCTGATCCCGGATCATCCGCTGGAGGGCGTGCGCGGCGACGTCTACATTCCGCGCGACTCCGCGCAAACGGCCATGCACGGCGACCGCGTGGTGGTCCGCATCGCGCGCATCGAGAGCGACGGGCGCGCCGACGGCGCGATCGTCAAAATCCTCCGCCGCGCGCACCAGACCGTGGTCGGCGAGTTTCGGGTGCGCCCGCGCGGCTGCTTCGTGGCGCCGCATGACGAGCGCATCCAGCAATGGATCCGGATTCCGGAAGGCCTGGAGCGGCCGCGCGACGCGAGCCGGGACCGCGTCGGGGTCGCGCCCGTCCAGGTGGCCGGCCCGCAGGACCTGGACGGCATGATCGTCGACGTCGAGATTCTCGAGTTCCCTGACGAAGGCGAGCACGCGGTGGGACGCGTCATCGAGATCCTGGGCTACCCGGACGATTTCGGCGTGGACGTCGAAATCATCATCCGCAAGCACCATATCCCACACCAGTTCCCGCCCGAGGCGCTGGCGCAGGCGCAGCGCATTCCGGGTGTCATCCGGCTGGACGAACTCACGCGGCGCCGGGATTTCCGCGCGCTGGACATCGTCACCATCGACGGCGAAACGGCGCGCGACTTCGACGACGCGGTCTGGGCGGACCGCCTCGCGAATGGCAACTACGCCCTGCAAGTACACATCGCCGACGTCAGCCATTACGTCCAGCCCGGCACGCCCATCGACGAGGAAGCGTTTCTGCGCGGCACCAGCGTGTATTTTCCGGACCGCGCGGTGCCCATGCTCCCGCTCGAGCTCTCCACCGAGATCTGCTCGCTCCAGCCGGGCGTGGATCGCCTGGCGCTTTCGGTGCTGCTCGAAATCGACCACCGCGGCGATGTTTTGTCGCAAGACTTCGCGCGCGGCGTGATCCGCAGCGTGGAGCGCATGACTTACACCGACGTTCATGCGCTGCTCGAAGGCGACACCGGTTTGAGAACACGCTACCAGCGGCTGGTCCCCCGGTTCGAGCTGATGCGCGAGCTGGCGCTGGTGCTGAATCGCAAGCGCGTGCAGCGCGGAGCCATCGATTTCGACATGCCTGAGCCGCTGATTGAGTTCGACGAGTTCGGCGAAATGACCGGCGTCACCCGCAGCCCGCGCAACATCGCGCACCGGCTGATCGAAGAGTTCATGCTGGCGGCCAACGAAGCCGTGGCTTCGCACCTGGAACAATTGGGGGCGTCGGTGTTCCGGATTCACGAGCAGCCCGACCCCAAGCGCGTGCTGGAATTCGAGGAGATCGCGGCGCATTTTGGATATTCGCTCGGAATCGGCGCGATCCCGGTGAAGCGGTTTCGCGCAGTCGGGCGCGGCCGCGATGGCCGAACCACCAGGAGCGACATCGAGATCGCCTCCGGCAGCGTGGCCATCTCGCCGCGCAACTATCAGAAGCTGGTGGCCAAGATCGAAGGCAAGCCCGAAGAGCGCATTTTGAGCTACCTGATGCTGCGGTCGCTGAAGCAGGCGCGCTACAGCGAAGAGAACAGCGGCCATTTTGCTCTGGCGGCGTCGAGCTACACGCACTTCACCTCGCCGATCCGCCGTTACCCGGATCTGATCGTGCACCGCATCCTGAGCGCGGCGCTGGACGGGAAGCGCGGCATCCTGGCTTCCGAGAGCTTGAAGCTCATCGCGGACGATTGCTCCGACACCGAGCGCCGGGCGGCCGAAGCCGAGCGCGAGCTGGTGGAGTGGAAAAAGGCCAAGTTCATGGAAGAGCGGGTGGGCGAGCAGTTCCGAGCGCTCATCATCAGCACCACGCGCTTCGGATTTTTCGTCGAGCTGGAGACTCTTTTCATCGAAGGCCTGGTCCCGATCGACTCGCTGCCGGACGACCGCTACACGTATCACGAAAACACGCGCAAGATCATCGGCCAGCGCACGCGCCGTCAGTTCAGCATCGGCGACACGGTCGAGGTCTTGCTGGATCGCGTGGATCCGCTGGAGCGAAAGCTCCAATTCTCGCTGGTGGCGCCGGAGCGGCCGAGGAAAAAGCGGCCGCGCTAGCGTGGCGCCCGCACACGCGTGCGTGCGGCACCAGCCATCGTGCCGGTGCTTAGCTGGTGTGCTCGAAAGGACAAAGCGTTCGCATGAGTGCGAACGCGGCACGCACGAGCGCGTGCGCCACTAACGCCCCGCGCCCGCCGAAGCAGCGCGCAGCGGAAAGTTCTGCGACGCCAGGGATTCGATCAAATGTTCGTGAATCCCCTGTTCCAGCATGTAGTATTTTCCGCCGCTGTCTTCCACCAGCACCGCCAGCTTCTTGGCCACCAGCAGCAGGCAGAACTGCTGTTCGCCCGGCGTCAGAGCGGCCGCATCGACGCGGGCGGTACCGCGCGGCCCGGGCGTCAGTTTTCGCAGCAGATCGCGCGTGAACACCTGGTAGTCGATGCCCTCCAGCGCGGCTCCGGCCGATACCCAGCGATGCTCGGCCGCACCGAAAAAATATGGACCCGACGCGAACGCCAGCAGGAACACGATCACGTCGATGAACGCCGCCAAGGCCAGCGCGAATACGTGACGGGGCGTGGGCGCGCTGAAAAGTTCCTCGAAAGCCACCAGCAAATCTTCCTGCCCGGACACCGTGCGATCCACAAAATCGCTGTAGGCCGGCACGGCTGGTTTTTCGAGCTTGCCCGCATGCAGCGCCTGCTCGACGTCCGGCCAGGGCACGCTGTCGTAGACCTGCCGGTAAGCCTGCAGTTGTTTGTCAGTGGGATCGAGCGGCTTAGCCTTGGCTGTAAAATCGGCGAGCTGGCTCTGCGAGCGCTGCATCTGGCTGAGCGACTGCTCGCCCAGCTTGGTATAGCGGTCGAACGCGGAATACCGCACGCCCTCGCCCGAGCCTTCTTTGTAGCCCTCCGCGTAGGTCTGCCCTTCGCGCGCAACGGCCCCGCGAACGGAGTCCAGATACGGATCGGCATCCTGCGCGCGCGAAATATGCCCGTGCGTTTTCTCCGCTTCGGTCATCTCCTGAAGCGCCACCACGTGTTTCTGCTGCTCGGCGATGGCGGAAGTCAGCAGCTTCTGGGTCTGCCCCGCCGAATCGTTCAGAACGTCGTACAGTTTTCGCTCGATCGCCGCAGGACGCTCGCGCGAGCTGAACCAGGTGTACAGGCTGCTATAGGAAAACGCAATCGAAATGATGGCGGTGATGACATACACGCCGATCAGCAACGAACGCCGCCCGATATCGCGAGCCGGCGTGCTGAACCCGATCAGCCACGCCACCAGCACCAGCGCGGTCTGCACGCCGATCGAGGCCAGCGCCGAAAACCAGATCGAGAGGTACAGCCGCATCCCCTCGAAGGTGGTGTACCAGGAAACGATGGCCAGCAGGCAACTGGCGACGAACAGAGCCTTGACCATGGGCCGGGTGAGCCCGGCGGAATCGGTGGAGACGCCAGAGGATAAAAAAGCCACACTGATCCTCCTGCCTGAACTACGCGGTCTCTACGCGAGAGGTTCCAAGAAAACTACTCTTCTTCCTCTTCCTCGCCGGTCTTGGCCGCCTTGGCCGCGGCGATGATTTTCTCGGCCTGAAGGGCGGGAACGTAATCGTAGTGCGAAAACTCCATCTGATAAGATGCGCGCCCTTGCGTCATCGAGATCAGGTCGTTCTGATAGCTGAGCATTTCGGCCATCGGGACCTGGGCGCGAATGATCTGCGTGCTGCCCTTGGTGTCCATGCCCTGGATGCGGCCGCGCCGGCCGTTCAAATCGCCCATCAGGTCGCCGGCGTATTCCACCGGCGCCTGCACCTCGACGTTCATGATCGGCTCGAGTATGGCCGGCTTAGCCTGCTGCATCGCCGCCTTAAACGCCTTGCGCGCTGCCAGCTTGAACGCCATTTCCGACGAGTCGACGTCGTGATACGAGCCGTCATAAACCGTGACTTTGAAGTCCACCACCGGATATCCAGCCAGGAAACCGTTGGCGGCCGCCTCCACAATTCCCTTCTCGACCGCCGGTATATACTGGCGCGGAATGGAGCCGCCGAAAATTTCGTTGGCGAACTCAAACTTCCCGCCGCGCGGCAGCGGTTCCATGCGAATCCAGCAATCGCCGAACTGGCCGTGGCCGCCGGTCTGCTTCTTGTGCCGCCCCTGCACATCGGCTTTGCCGCGGATGGTCTCGCGGTAAGGGATCTTCGGCGCCTTCAGCTCGACGTCCACGCCGTAGCGCTTCTTCAGCCGGCTGACGATCACTTCGACGTGCTGCTGCCCGCTCCCGGCCAACAGGAACTCCTTGGTCTGCGCATCGCGATAAAAGCGCAGCGACTGATCCTCTTCAAGAATGCGCTGCACCGCGTTGCCCAACCGGTCTTCGTCCTGCCGGCTCTTGGCGGAGATCGCGAACGCGATGGACGGCTCGGGCAACTGTACCGGTGGATAGCTGATCAGCGAAGCCTTTTCGGCCAGCGTATCGCCGGTGAGCGTTTCCCGTAGCTTCGCTACCGCGCCGAGGTCGCCGGCGTGCAACTCCGTGACCGGTTGAATCGCCTTGCCCATCAGGCTCCCGATGTGTGCCAGCCGCTCAGTTGCAGACGTTCTCGCATTCACCAGGTTGGCGTCGTTCTTTACCACGCCCGAGATCACCTTGAAATATGTCACGCGCCCGGCGAACGGATCGGCGACGGTTTTAAAAACGAACGTGGACACCGGTTCGCCGTCTTTGATGGCGCGCTGCGCATCCTGTTCGTTCACCTTTCCTGCCACCGGCTCATGCTCGGTGGGGGCCGGGAAGTTCTCCACGATGAAGTTCAGGAGCAGATCCGTGCCCACGTTGTGCAACCCGGAAGCGCACAGCACCGGATAGATTCGCCGCTCGCGAATGGCCTGCTGCAGGCCGCTCTGGATCTGCTCCGGCTCCAGCGTCCCCTTGTCGAAGTACTGCTCCATGAGCGTGTCGTTTCCCTCGGCCACCATCTCGATGAGCGCCTCGTGCGCCTTCTGCGCGGCCTCGGCGCGATCGGCGGGAATCTCGCCTTCCTTGCCCTTGCCGTCGCCATCGTTAGCGTAGGTGTAAGCCTTCATGCGCACCAGATCGATGACGCCTCTGAAATCCTTCTCCGAGCCCAGCGGCAACTGAACCGGCACGGCGGTGCGCCCGAAGATCTCGTGGACGCTCGCCAAGGCGCGCTCGAAGTCCGAGCGCTCGCGATCCAGCTTGTCGATCACAATGGCGCGCGGCAACTGAAACTCGTCGGCGAAGCTCCAGACTTTTTCGGTCTGCACCTCGACGCCCGCGACTCCATCCACTACAACCAGCGCCGCATCGGCCGCCGCCATGGCCGCCTTGGTGTCGTTGATAAAGATATTGAAGCCGGGCGTGTCGATCAGGTTGATCTTCTTCTTGGCCCATTCCGCGACTGCCAACGCGGTCGAGATGGTCAACTTGCGCTGGATCTCATCGTCGTCAAAATCCGTGACCGTGTTGCCTTCGTCCACTCGCGTGAGCCGGTTGGTCGCGCCGGAAGCGTAAAGAAATCCGGCCACGAGCGTGGTCTTGCCCGAGTGTCCATGACCAATCAGCGCCACATTTCTGACGTCGCTGCCTTCGTATACTTTCACGCTGTTTTCACTCCAGGTGGGATGCCAATCACGGATCTTAACACAATCGCAGCGTTCTGAAGCCCTGCCAGCGCGGCTCGCGCGATCCTGCCCGAGCTTTCGCCACACGGGCTCGGAACGCTTCTGACCTTGGGGCGGTCACCGGCTCGCCGCGCACGTGGCTGCCCAAGGGAGCGGGCACGGTATCCGTCGATGATAAACTCTATGAATCGCCACTACCGGAGGCAACCAAGACCCATGACTTCCGAATCCAGCACGTGGAGCCGCCGCGCGTTTCTGTACGGAGCCGCGGGCGCCTGCACGGCGTCCATCGCACTTGGCCGGCACCATCTGCCGACGAGCCCGCTCAACGGTTACGTTGCCGAAAGCGGCACGTTCGGCAATGATTTCAACTTTTCCACCGGCATCCTGCTCGTCACCAATCCTGAAGCGCACCTCAAACGCATCCACCAGCTTCGTAAACAGCACAACTACTTCAACAACTTCCGCTTCGGAGTCAACGACCGTTTCCGCTTCCCCTTCGTGCGCGACGTAATCACCGCCGAGCTGAACGATCCCAGCACCCGCTTCGCCGTCCGCGTGCAACGCGCCTTTGATTCGGTCTTCCGTGCGACCAAGGTGGGCGACAGCTATCCCTATCAGCTTGCCTACCAGGACCTGTTCCAGCGCAGTCTCTCACTCCAGCAGAAGGTGGTCGTCCACGACATCAATCGCACCAGCCGCGGCGCCGACCATTACTTCTTAGACTTCGCCGCCCCGCTCTTTCCCAACCTGGTTGGTTTCTATCTGCTCCACCAATGGGAAAACGACCTCATCCAACTGGCGAGCTTCTTCACCGGCTGCGTCCACGCCGATCTCGGCAATCCCGTCGACCCCGATGCCACGAAAACGAAGCACCGGCTGGTGATCGAATTGAAGAATCAGTTGGGAGTATCCAGCTTCACCTCGCTGGCAAACGGCCAGAAGTTCCAGGTGATCCAGGCCTGATGAAAAAGGCCAGCTTGTTGGATGGACGGAAAGCGCAACCGCGCTCACAGACCGAAGCTGGCCATTGGAATTTATACCACGCCCGGCAACGGCGAACAAGCCTTGCTGCAGCCCCTGCCGCTGACCAGCCCTGCCGCTGAAACGGATCTAAAGAAGCGGATATAAAAGGACAGCCGCAATTCAGGGCGACTCTTCCGCCGCCCGCCATGTTGGGGTTCGATCCGAAGTGTTCGCCCGCGTTGGATTGGGTTCCGTGCGCGTAGGAAAGTTCCAGCGACAGGGCGCTTAGAATAAGATCTTGAGAGAAGCGGAGAAGAGACCATCGGTGGACGCGGAGCGCTGGCGAAGAGTAGAGGGTATTTTTTTTGCCGCGCTGGAGCGCACGCCGGAGCTGCGGCAGGCTTTTCTCGACGGCGCTTGCACCGGAGACGCCGAATTGAGGCACGAGGTGGACTCGCTGCTCGCGAGAGCGGATCAACCCGCGTCCATCCTGGAACGGCCCCTGATGGACCGCACGGCCGCGCCGATTCCCGCGGGCACTCAGCTGGGACCCTATCAGATCGTGGCGCTGCTGGGTAAGGGCGGCATGGGCGAGGTGTACCGCGCGCGCGACCCCAAGCTCAATCGCGACGTCGCGATCAAAGTTCTGCCCGCAGCGCTCGCCTCGGACGCCCGCTACATGGCGCGTTTCCGGCGCGAGGCGCAGGTGTTGGCCGCGCTGAATCACCCCAACATCGCCGTCATCCACGGACTTGAAGACCACGCCATCGTCATGGAGCTGGTGGAAGGTCCAACGCTGGCCGAGCGCATCGCCGAAGGGCCGCTCCCGCTGGAGGAAGCGCTGTCGATCGCGCGGCAGATCGCCGAAGCGCTCGAAGCGGCGCACGAAAAGGGAATCATCCATCGCGATTTGAAACCCGGCAACGTCAAGATCACGCCCGACGGCGTCGTCAAGGTGCTCGACTTCGGACTGGCGAAAACCGCCCAGGCGGCGGCCACGGCGGATGCCTCGCATTCGCCCACGCTGACCCGCCCCACCGAGCCCGGGTTGATCCTGGGCACGCCGGCCTACATGAGTCCCGAGCAGGCGGCAGGCAAACCATTGGACAAGCGCAGCGACATCTGGTCGTTCGGCGTAGTGCTATACGAGATGCTGAGTGGCCAGCGGCTTTTCACAGGCGAAACGGTCTCGCACACGCTGGCCGGCGTGCTCACTGGACCGATCGATTTCGCGAAGCTTCCCGCTGAGATCCCGGCGACGATTCGCGATCTCATCGCCAGATGCCTGGATCGGGACATCAAGATGAGGCTCCGCGATATCGGCGAGGCGCGGGTGGCGATTGGCAAATACCTAGTCGGCCCGAAGGCTGGGACCGCGGAGGTGCCCCCGTCCAAGGCCGTGTTCGGTGCAATCCCGTGGGCCGCGGCCGCAGTTCTGGCCCTGGTTGCAGCCGCGCTGGGATTCCTGCTGCTGCGCGAGAAACCGCCGGACGCGCCGGTGGAGCGGTTTTCGATTCCCGCGCCGGAGAAGACCGCCTTCGGATTCACATCCATGCTGGGAGGATCGCTGGACGTGTCTCCGGACGGCCGCCGTGTGGTGTTCAGTGCGGCGTCGGAGGGGAAGATCCAACTTTGGGTTCGCGCACTCACCTCTATAAATCCCGTGCTGCTGGCCGGAACCGAGGGCGCGACCTTCCCGTTCTGGTCCGCCGACAGCGAGAATATCGGTTTCTTCGCCGATGGCAAGCTCAAACGCATCCCAGCCTCCGGTGGACCTCCGGTCACGCTGTGCGAAGCACCCAATGGATTGGGCGGCACGTGGAACCGGGAGGGCGTGATTGTCTTTGGGCCGAAAAATCCCGGCCCACTGTACCGGATTTCGGCGTCCGGGGGCACGCCGAGCCCGGTGACGGCGCCCGATTCCACACAGCACGAAATGGTCCACCGTTGGCCGTGGTTCCTGCCTGATGGGCGGCATTTCCTGTACACGGCTGGAGGAGGCGGCGGCGGCGCACTTCGCACCGGATCCATCGACTCTCCGGCGAGCGAGTCCCGCGTCATCATCCCGCCGCCGTTAAACGCGAACAATGTAGCCTATTCTCAGGGATACCTGCTCTTCGTACGCGGAAACACACTGATGGCCCAGCCATTCGACGCCAAGCGTCTGGCCACGACGGCGGACGCTGTGCCGGTGGCAGAGCGGGTCCAGAAGACGGTCCTCGTAGGTCATGCCGCTCTAGGCGTCTCCGCAAATGGGATCCTGGTCTACAAGAGCGGACCTACCGGCGACATTACGCAACTGGTCTGGTTTGACCGCGGCGGCAAGCAGACCGGGACACTGGGCCAGCCGGAAAACTTGAACGGGGTCCGATTCTCGCCCGATGGAAAGAGCGTCGTCATCAACATCCTCGACGCCTCGACACGCAACAAGAATCTCTGGATTTACGATGTCGACCGAGGGCTAAAGACCCGATTCACGTTCTACGCCGGTGAGGAACGGGAGGCGATTTGGTCGCCTGATGGCCGCTGGATCGTTTTCAACCGTTCTCAGAACGGACACCTCGACCTTTATCGGAAAGCTTCCAATGGCGCGAGCGCCGAGGAGCTTCTCTACACTAACAACCGCCAAAAATATCCCACTAGTTTTTCTCCCGACGGAAAATGGCTCCTCTATATGGTGTACGCTGACGGAGCCAGCAAGAACCAATTGTGGATCCTGCCGATGCAGGGTGCGCCGGCCAGTGGGCAAAAGCCGGTTCCTTTCCAGGGGACGGCGTTCAATTCGTCCTGGGGCCAGTTTTCGCCGGATGGCCGCTGGATCGCCTATGCTTCCGACGAGTCGCAGCGAAACGAGATCTACGTGGCCCCGTTCCCTGGGCCTGGCGGCAAGAAACAGATCTCGACGGCCGGCGGCGACCAACCGCTATGGCGCCACGATGGCAAAGAGATCTTTTACGCTGCACCGAACGGTGAGATGATGGCGGCGGAGGTGAGTTCCAAGGGCGGCTCGCTGGAAGTAGGCGTTGTACGGTCGCTTTTCGGCCCAATTCCTCCCCCTCTTGGCCACAGCTATGACGTTTCCGCGGATGGGCAACGATTCCTCGTGCGTATGGAGGCGCAGCCGTCCGACGAGCCGCTGACGTTGGTTCGGAATTGGACAGCGCTGCTGAAGAAGTAAGCTAGCCGCGCATGGGCCGGAAAAAGTCGCGAATGTCGCCGACCAGCAATTGCGGCTGCTCGAGACACGCGAAGTGCCCGCCGCGCGGCATTTTAGTGTAGTGCGTCAGATTGAAGTCCCGCTCCAGCATGCTGCGCGGCGGTTCGAGCGCGGTCATCTCTTTCGGAAAAGCCGCGAAGCCGGTGGGAACCTGGATCTTCGCGGCCGCGGCCTGGCCTGGCGCGGTGCGCGCTTCATCGCCCGAGCCGCGATAGTACCAGATGCCCGTGCCCTCGGTTTCGGTGACGAGGTAGATCATGACGTTGGTGAGGAGCTGGTCCTTGGTGAACGCCAGCTCGATGTTGTTGTCCGAATCGCTCCACACCTTGAATTTCTCGATGATCCAGGCCGCCGCGCCGAGCGGATTGTCGGACAGCGCGAAGGCCACGGTCTGCGCCTTGCGGTTGTGCTCGCGCGCGTAGTCCATTTCCACGTTGCTGTAAGCCGCCGCGGCCCGGCTCCAGGCGCGCTCTTCCTCGGTCTGCTGCGCTTCGGGAACGGGCCGAACGGTGGCGGCGTTGAGATGGATTCCCGCCAGGTCGTCCGGAAATTGACGTGCCAGTTGGATGGTGACGAACGCGCCCCAGTCGCCGCCCTGCGCGCCGTAGCGCGAGTAGCCGAGCACCTCGCGCATCAGCTTGTGCCAGAGGCGGGCCGTAGTCATCGGGCCCACCGGCTTGCCGTGCGGCTTGGACGAGAACCCGTAGCCGGGCAGCGACGGCACCACCACGTCGAAGGCATCCTGAGCCGAGCCGCCGAATTTGGCGGGATCGGTGAGCGGCCCGATCGCGTCCAGAAATTCCAGCACCGAGCCGGGCCAGCCGTGCGTGAGAACTATGGGCAGCGGCCGGGGTCCGGTTCCACGCACGTGATAGAAGTGGATGTCGAAGTCCTCGACGCGCGCTTTGAATTGCGGAAAGCTGTTCAGGCGAGCTTCGGCCTTGCGCCAGTCGAAGCGCGTGGTCCAGTAGGCGGCCAGCTCGTGCATGTAATCCCAGTTGGCGCCATAGCGCCAGTCGTCGGCCTCCAGCCGGTCCGGCCAGCGCGCTTCGCGGACTCGGGCGAGGATATGGTCGATAGTCTTTTGTGGGATCGCGATGCGAAACGGCCGCGGGGCGGATTCGTTAGGTTCGGACATAAGCGGTAGGCTGAGCGATGCGGGCACGAGCCGCAACAGGGTACGTCGATCAATCGTCACGGTGAACCATTATACGTCCGGTAGAGGTCGCTGGCTCACGTGTGGCGCGTGACTCGTGTGGCGCGTGACTCGGGCGAGTCGTCGCGTACGCACTCGTGCGTGCCGCGCCAGCGCTCGTGCTGACGCCTGGTCTGCGCTGAACGTCGCCCGGGCGTTCACACGAGTGTGAACGCGGCACGCAAGAGTGCGTGCGCCACGAACCCGGATCAAATTGCGATACCTCCACGGGGCGGCTGGTGTTGGGACAATTGAAGGCATGGATCGACCGAGCCATCCCAACGTCATTCGAACCTGGAAAGTGGAGCGGACGCGGAAGCCTGTCCGGACCAAGGCGAATCCGAAGAGCAAAACGCCAGACAAAAAACGCGGCGGCCGGTAGCCGGGCGCACTGTTCCCGGCGCGCTATCAGTCACGTTTGATATATATACTGTAGAGTATATATATGAAACCCGAGAAGTTCTTGCCCTTGAAGCCGCACTGGTTTCATGTGATGCTGTCGCTCGCCAACCAGGAACAGCACGGCTACGGCATCATGCAGGAAGTCCTCGACCGCACGCAGGGCAAGATCCGGCTGTGGCCGCCGACACTGTACGGCACCCTCAAGCGTCTGATCGAGGCAGATCTCATCGAAGAATCGGACCAGCGGCCCGCGCCGGAACGAGACGATGCCCGCCGGCGCTATTATCGGCTGACGGCGCTGGGACGGCGGGTGCTGGCCGCCGAGAGCGAGCGGCTGGAGGACCTGGTGCGCGTCATTCGAGCCAAGCGCCGCCTGGCGGGGCGGGAGGCGGAATCATGAGCCATCGCGGTCCCCGGCCGGTCGCGATCAGCCTGCGGCTCTACCGCGCGCTGGCCGGCGCGTTTCCGTACGAATTCAAGAACGTCTACGGCGAGGAGCTGCTGCAAGTGACCGAAGACGCGATCGAGGAAATCTGGCGGAAGCACGGCGCGCGCGGGTTGTTGCGACTGCTCGCGGACATCGCCGTGCGGGTTCCGGCGGAGCACCTCGCCGAGCTGAAGCAGGATGTCCGGTACGGGCTGCGCGCGCTGGCCGCTTCGCCCGGCTTCACGGCGGTGGCGTTGATCTCGCTCAGCCTCGGCATCGCGATCGCCACCTGCGCGTTCAGCGAGCTGAACGAGGTGGCGCTGCGCAATCTTCCGGAAGTGCCGCGGCCCGACGAACTGGTGGCGCTGCAACTGCCCGTGTCGTTCCCCAGCTACCGGAGATTTCGGGAACAGCGCGACCTTTTCTCATCGACGGCCGCCTACGTCGCGCCGGCGCCATTCAGTGTTTCCGTAAATGGCGGCGCCGAGAGAATGTGGGGGCATCTGGTGACCGCGTCGTACTTCGCAACGTTAGGCGTGCGTCCGGTCTTGGGCCGGTTTTTCGATCCCGCGCAGGAACAGCCTGGCCAGGCAGCGAGCGTGGTGGTGAGTTACCGATTTTGGCAGCAGCGCCTGGGCGCGGACGCATCATTCGTAGGAAAGTCCGTGCGCATCAATGGGCAACCAGTCACGGTGATCGGCGTCGCGCCGCTGGATTTTCTGGGAGCGTCGCCATTGTTCTTTCCGGCCGATTTGTGGATTCCCGTTTCGGTGGGCGGACGCGTGGCGCCCGAACTGGCGGGGGATGCGCTGGAGCGGTGGGACTTGAGCATGTTTCGCGTCGTCGGACGCCTGCAAAAGGGCGTCGCCGCGGCCAGCGCTGAAGCCGCCCTCGATGCCGTGGCGCGGCAAATCGAGCAGGAGAACGGTGATGCGAACCGAAATCGCAAGGGCCGGCGCGTGCGGCTGGTGCAAGGTGGCAAGGTGCTGCCGCTGCGTAAACAGGACGTGCCGTTCTTCAGCTCGTTTTTCCTGGTGATGGCGGGGCTGGTGATGTTGATCGCGTGCGCGAACGTCGCCAATATGATGCTCGCCCGCGCGGCCGGAAGGCGCAGGGAGATCGCCGTACGGTTATCGCTGGGCGCGAGCCGCGCGCGGCTCATCCGGCAGTTGCTCACTGAAAGCTTGATCGTGTCGGCGGGCGCGGGCGTTCTCGGATTTCTCGCCTCGGCATGGCTGCTTTCGCTCAGCCTTCAAGTCCGTATGCCGCTTCCGATGCCGCTGAGGTACGATTTTCGGCCGGACGGGCGAGTGCTGTTATTCACCATGGCGCTGACCATGCTCACGGGGCTGGTGTTCGGCTTGGCGCCCGCGCTCGAAGCGACCAGAGCCGATCTGGCGCCCGCCCTGAAGCGAGGCGGCAACGTGCTGCTGGGACGGCATCGCGCTTTGAGCTTGCGAAATGTGTTGATGGTGTCTCAGCTCGCCGGGTCGCTGGCGCTGCTGGTGATTCTAGGAATCCTGGCGTTGGGGATCCAGACCACCTTAGGGATTCAGGCCGGATTCGATCCGCACGGCCTGTACTTGATCTCGCTCGATCCGGTTCGGGATGGATATTCGGCCCGTGAAGCGGCCGACTTCTTCGAGAAACTCCTGGATCGCGTGCACCGGCTCCCCTCGATTGCGTCGGCGAGCCTGACTGAAACGGTGCCGGTCTCGATGGCCGGCGCCGGCGTGACCTTTGCCGCGGTGGGAACCGGCGGCGGAGGCGTGCGGCAGATGCAGAGCGCTGGCCGCCACGTGGTCGGTAAAGACTACTTCGATACAACCGGTATTCCGATTCTGGCGGGGCGCAGTTTCCGGAGGGAAGACGAGACTGGCCCGCCACGCGCGGTGATCGTGAGCGAGGCGCTGGTACGCCAGGTGTGGCCCGGCGAGGATCCGTTGGGCCGCCGGATCGAAATTGAAAACGTGGATCTCGCGCCGCCGTTAGTTCTTCCCGGGTCCTTCGACTTCCGGCCGCAGATCATCGAGAAGCGGCGCCTGGCATTCGAAGTCGTTGGAGTCGCAGGCGACGTGGGGGAAGGCCTGATCGTGCAGAAGCCGCCGCCGGTGATTTATTTTCCGCTGCGGACGGCCGATTACGCGCGGCCCTCGCTCGAAGGCGTGACGCTGATGATCCGGGGCGTGCCGGGCGCGGATGCGATTGGCTCGGTCCGCCGCGAGATTGCGGCCATGAGCCAACAGGTCACGCCATTCCACGCCCGCAGCATGCCGGAGCAGATCGAACAGTTCATGGGAGTGCTGCGAATGGCGGCCTGGACGTACGGCGTCGTTGGCGTGTTCGGATTGATTCTGGCGTCGGTCGGATTGGCGGGCGTGACTGCGTATTCAGTGACGCAGCGCGCGCGGGAGATCGGCATCAGAATGGCCCTGGGCGCGCGGCCGGGCAACGTGCTCGCACTCGTGATGCGCGAAGGATTAGCGCTGGTGGCGGCGGGCACGCTACTGGGCCTGGCGGGCGCTTGGGCGGGATCGCGGATGTTAGCGGCGATCTCATCCACTGCGGGACGGGTGAACAGCACCAGCACCTCGGATCCGGTGGTGCTGTTCGGAGCGCCATTGCTGCTGGCGGCGTTGGCGCTGGCGGCCTGCTATCTGCCGGCGCGGCGGTCGATGGGGATCGATCCGGCCGTGGTGTTGCGCCAGGAATAAATCGTACTCAGCGCGGCGTCGTGATCCTTTCCGTGATGTTGGGCGTCAGCTTGAACGTCCATGACAGCGGCGCGCTCGCCGGGTTGAAGCATTGCTGGTCGTCGCAGGCCTGATATTCCAGCGTGCCGGAGAGCTTGAGCTCGGTTCGTTCGGCCAGCGCTTTGATGGCCTCCGGAGAAACCTCCAGCACGGCTTCCTGCAAGAGCGTAAACGGCTTTTGATAAACCGGCACGCGCTCTTTCAGGGGTTTAAAGAAGTAGGTCTCCGAAGGCGGATAAGCCATGGGCAGAATGCGCAGGTACGGTTGCTGCGCTATGTCCAGTTTCACGATCCGATAGCTCTGCGCTCCGGGAGCGTAGACATGCACGTGCGGCGCCGGCGTAACGTGAATCGCAAGCGCGAAACGATTCCCGGGCGCGATCACCGCGTCGCTCGGATAGGTCGTGATCTCGATATGGCCCGCGGAAATTTTGGCCGCCTCCACCGGCGCGGAGGCCGTTCCGACTTTCATCAGGATGGTCGACGCGGTGATGCGCTCGCGATAGAAGTCTTCAAAGAAGCGCTGGGTGACGCGGCCTTGCCGGTCCAGCATGAAGGTGCCGGGATAGGGCGTGCCTTTGATGAGACCCGCCGAGTTGAGGCCCAGGATCGAGGCGTGCAGATTGAAATCCGCGATCACATCCGGGTCGTCTTTGCCGGGGCCGAGGACTTCTTCGGCGACCGTGTTCAGAATTCCAAACGCCTTGATGGTCGCCGAACCGGTGTCCGACAGGAGCGGAAACGTGATTCCGTGGCGGCGGCTGAATTCGGCCAGAATCTCGGGCGAGTCGTAACTGATGGCCGCGAGCCCCAGGCCTCGCGCGCGAAGTTCGGCTACTCTACCCTGCAGCTCGACCAGCTGCGACTTGCAATAGGGTCACCAGTCGGCGGAACGGTAGAAGACCAGCATCGCGCCGTTCGGCCCCAGGATGGAATCGCGGGTCCAGGACTGGCCGTTCTGGTCCTTCAAATTGAAATCCGGCACGCGCTGGCCGCGCTGCGGGCCAAGCCGGGAGAGATCGACGCGAGTTCGTCCCCAAGCCAAGGGCACCAGGAAGAGGCCGCAGAGAGCGGCGACCGGAATCAATGTTGAGCGCATATTGTCGGCCTTCTGTTCAGGATGCCACAAGCGGCGCGCTGTATGAAAAAATAGTTGTGCCCATGGAAACGCTTCCGGCAGCGAATTCGCGGCCCTCGCTGATCTTGTTCCCGATCCTGGCGGCCCTGGTGCTACTGGCCTATTTGCCCGCGCTCAACCAGCCGCTGATGGAAGACGACTACCCGAATATCATCCTGGCGCAGGGTTATGGCCCCCCCTCCGGTTGGCCCGACCTGTTCCACAATCCCGTGTTCCGTGTGCGCACCACCACTTGGCTGCTCATGTACAGCGTGAACCGGATGTTTGGCATGCACGCTTCGGCTTACTACAGCGCCACCATTCTGCTGCAAGTGATAAACACGTGGCTGCTTTACTTATTGGGCGCCTGGCGAACTTTGAGCTACACTCTGACAGCCTGGGCAGCGGCCTTTTTCGCTGTGCATGAAGGTCACCAGGAAGCCGTCATGTGGCTGTCCGGATCCACCGAGCCGTTGCTGCTGTTGTTCGGTTTGATCTCTTTGCTTTCCTGGATCCTGTTCCTGGAGGGCCGGCGTCCGGGGTGGTACGCGGCTTCCATCCTGGCATTCTGCGGCGCGCTGCTTTCCAAGGAATCCGCGGTAGTCCTGCTGGCTTTGCTGCTCTTGCCGGTCGCCGCGGATCGCAGGCCGTGGCGGGTCACCTTGTTTCTGATCCCACACGCTGCGCTGGCGGGCATGGTGGTGCTCTCGATAGCGCTTACGCGCGGGTACTCCTTTCGCTTCCAGGACGGCAGCTTCTCGCTCCACGCGCCGTTCTGGCTGACCTGGCCAAACAGCTACGCGCGGCTGTTCTGGTTCTGGGGCCTGCTCAGCCTGCTCGCGATCCTGGTGTGGAAGCCGAATCATTATGGCCGCATCCTGGCGATCGCGCTGGCCTGGGTCGGCATCAGCCTGGCGCCCTACAGCTTCCTCACGTACCTGACTCGTATTCCGAGCCGCCAGACGCATCTGGCGAGCGTGGGGCTGGCCCTGGTGGTGGGGCTCGCGCTCGCAGCGCTCTATGATCGATACTGGACGAACCATCGAGCACTGGTCACGCTGGTTTGCGCGGCCGTCGTCATTCACAATGTCGGTTATCTGTGGACCAAGAAGCGATCTCAGTTCCTGGCGCGCGCGGCGCCCACCGAACAATTGATCGCCGTCGCCCGCGCCACCCAAGGCCCCATCTACGTGGAGTGCTTCCCGCGACCGCCTCTGGTCGCAGAAGCCGCGCTCCAGCTCATGACTGGCCGTCCGGCGAGCGACCTGATCTGGAACGCCGCCGAAGCGAACCGGCGCCACGCCGCCGCTACATTTTGTTACTCCGGTAACGAGCCAGTGCGCCGGTGATCTTGCTCCTCAGGCCGATTTTCAACTACCAGACTTCTGAGGCAAATGGCCCAAAGACGGCCTTCCCGTGGGTCAACGCGCACGGAGCCGAAGCCTTTCCTGGCGGTTTCATTCAGAGCTAGAAGAACTTGGCGCGCCTGGCACTTTTGGTCCCCCGCGTGCCCGTCAGCCGGTAGCATGACTCGAGCGACGCGCATTCAGCACAACGGAAGCGTCTTGTTGGTCGCGCTCTTCAGCTTTCTTACGGTCGTGAATGCGGCGATCGCTTGCGCCGCTATCCAGCCGGCTCCGGCTGCACCTGTTCATGCTTGCTGCCCGGCGCCACGCGGCCCCAACCCGGCGAATTGTAACAAGCTGGGCTGCGTCCTGAGCGATTCCGCCCCTCCGTCCACGTTCCTCGAAGCGATCAACCAGGACTGCGCGGTGGTTGCTCCAGGCCCCTTCGGATCTGGGGACACAACCGCGGCACGCCCGCCGCTGGACGCCGTGGGGCTCAATGCGTGGGATCGCTTCGTGGCGTTTCACCAACTCAGGATTTGAATATCGCCTTGCCTGAAGATTTGAGCCGGTGTCAAAGCGCCGGCTCCAGTCGTGGCTGGCGAGTAGTGCACGAGGCACTCGCATAAGGATGAACGGCATACCAAGTCTGCCGATTCTGATGGATCAGGAGATGTTTTATCATGAAAGACTTTATTACCTTACTTTTCATAGGAGCGCTGGCCGCTTCCACCGGATTCGCTCAAAAGGACAACCCGAGCGCCGGCGCGGGCACACACATGATGTGCGGACACAACTCGGCTGGATCGGAAAAGCAGGCCGCCGATCAAAGCAAGTGTGCTTGCGGCATGCCGGAGTGCTCCCAGGGCGATTGCAAGTGCGACATGACCAAAGCTGCCGCCAAAGGCGGTTGCTGCGGCGAGGAAGGCATGTGCGCTAAGCATGACCACGCCGCGATGTCGACCAGGAAATCGGCCGCAGGGGAAAAGCAGACCACAGATCAAAGCAAGTGTGCTTGCGGCATGCCGGAGTGCTCCCCGGGCGATTGTAAGTGCGATATGACGAAAGCTGCCGCCAAAGGCGGATGCTGCGGCGAGGAAGGCATGTGCGGTAAGCATGACCACGCCGCGATGTCGACCAAGGCATCGGCTGCTGCTCCGCGACGCTCGGTCGGCGCAGTAGCTCGCACCCAAGCCCGGTTCGGCCGCTTGCCGGCGCCGGAAACCGCTGCACCGGCTGCCAAAGCGAAACTAGTGGCTTCGGCGGACACCAAATGCTCGATGCCGGACAAGTGCTGCAACCACTGAATCGAGTCTTTGACCTGCTTGTGCGGTCCGTTTCGAAAGCCGCACGGCCTAACCAAAGTACGCGGCGTCAAGCTTCGAGCGCCATCCGGGCAACGATCTGCTCGGCGCCCGCAACCAGCTTGCGCATGATCTCGGCGACCGGCTCAACCTGATTGACTAAGCCCGCTCCCTGCCCGGCGTAGAGCGGCATGGACGCGATGTCTCCGGACGTAGCGCGCGAGGGCGGAACTGGCGCACCGGGCAGGATGGGAATCGGACCGGGCCCCAGATGCAGCATTCCCACGGGCGTCGAGCCGCTCACATCGCCGCGTTCGACGAACGGAGTGCGCAAGACCCGGTGCGGCGCGTCCGGCCAGTCGCGTCCGAACAACGTGGTCCGGATGGTATCGCTCTCGCGGGCGGCGACGATTCGCTGTTTGTATTCGGGATGCGCGTCGGATTCCGCGGACGCCAGGAAACGCGTGCCGAGCACCGCGGCCTGCGCTCCCAGCGCGAGCACGGCCACGATGCCGCGGGAGTCGCTGATGGCGCCGGCCGCCGCCACTGGTCTTGGAGCAATCGCGTCCACCACGCGCGGCACCAGCGCCAGCGTGGAAATCATGCCCGCGATGTGCCCGCCGCCTTCCACGCCTTGCGCGATCACGATGTCCACGCCGGCATCGGCGTCGCGCCGGGCATCCGCGACCGATCCCACCTGGTCGATCACTCGAACGCCGGCCGCGTGCGCCCGCTCGACAAACGGCCGCGGATCGCCCCAGAAGAACGATACCGCCGCCACGCGCTCCTCTAAACACACATCCACTCCGGCTTGATGCGGAAAATGTTGAATGAAATTCACGCCGAAAGGTTTTCGCGTGGCGCCGCGGATGCGCTGGATCTCGGCGCGCAGCGCGTCGGGGGTCCTCAGTCCCGCCTGTAAAATTCCGAAGCCTCCGGCCTCGCTGACCGCGGCCGCAAGCTCGGCGCCCGTGACGAAGCCCATGGGCGCGCAAAAAATCGGATGCTCGATGTCGAGCAGATCGCAAATCGCAGTTCGCAGCATGTCGCCTCGGCAACCGAACTCCAGTATAGGCACATCGAAGGATCAGCTCCGGCCACCACACGGTTGGGTAAAGCTTGATGCCTGGGGCAAGCTGAGCGGCTGCGGATCTGCCGGCCAGCGATTTTCGCGGACCTCAGCGCTAGCGCCACGCTAAAATAGGAATTGAAACGCGCTTTATTCGACGGCGCGTTGCTGCGTCCCCACTCGTGACCCATCCCGCGATTCGCGACCTGCTGCAGTCCCTCAACCGCGACCCGGCTTTTCAGGAGGCCGTCAGCCGGTTGACGCGCCACCCGTCCGCACGGCTTTCGCTTTCCGGCCTCACTACCACCGCCAAGGCTCTGTACCTGGTGCTGCTGTGGCAACTAACCGAACGCAACCTGATCGCCGTGGTGGATGGCAATAAAGAGGCCGACACCCTGGGCGAGCTGGTGCAGACCTTCTTCGACCTGCTGGTGACTTCCGACGTCCCGGGCCCGCAGACCATTCCGTCGCTGGATGTGCTGCCGTCGCAGCGCCAGTCGCCGCACAGCGAGATCAGCGAGCAGCGCGCGGTCGGGCTGTGGCGGCTGGCGTCCCACAAGACCACCATCACCATCACGCCGGTCGCCTCGGCGCTGCTCCGCACCGAGCCGGCCGAATTTTACCGGCAGCTCGCGCTCACGCTGCATGTGGGCGAAGAGATTCCGCTGGAAGAACTGCTGGCGCATCTGGAGAGCATCGGCTACGAGAAGCGCGATCCGGTGGAGATGGTGGGCGAGTACTCGCTGCGCGGCGGCATTCTCGACATTTTTCCGGCGGAAGCCTCCAAGCCCATCCGCATCGAGCTGTTCGGCGACCTGATCGAATCCATCCGCCGCTTCGACGTCGAGACGCAGCGCTCGGTCATGAAAATCGCCGAAGCCACGCTGCTGCCGCTGGCCGAGTATCCGAAGTCGCGCGAAGTGCTGCGGGCCATCGCCGAGCAGGTCGAGGTGCCGAGTCCCGGCGATCCGTTTCCCGGCTGGGAATTTCTGACGCCGCTGGTGCGCCCGCGCAGAGAGTCGTTGTTCACGGTGGCCGAGAATCCCCTGGTGGTGCTGGACGAGCCCGAGCAGATTGCGGCCGCCGCGGGCCGTCTCTGGAAGCGCCTGGAGGAGACTGACAGGGCGTCTCCGTGCCCTCCGGAAACGAATTTCTACACCTGGCCGGAATTGCACGCCGGCCTGGAATCGAAGGCTGAGCTGGCGCTGCGCGAACTCGAACTGCTGACGGGCGTTCCGGCGACAGAAGCGAACCTGACGCTTGCCTCCAGGCCTTCGCTGGCCTTCCACGGCAATGTGCAAGCGGCGATCGCCGAAGCGCGCAACCTGGTGGAACAAGGCTATCGCGTGATCTTCTTCGCGCAGTCCAGCGGCGAATTGGAACGGCTGGCCGACATTTTCCAGGAGTACTCCGTACCGTTCCAACTCGGGCTCGATCCCGCCGATGCGACGCGGCCCTATCTCGCCGAGCGTTCCTACATCGCAGGCGCAGCCGCCAGCACGCTGCTGGTGAAGGGTCTCGTGCGGCGCGGCGTCGTGTTTCCGGATGCGCGTGTGGCGCTGCTTGGATCGGAAGACCTGTTCGACGCTTCCGATCTGATCGCCAAGCCGGGTCCGGCGAAGTCACAACTGGCCGCCTTCACCGCCGACATCGCGGATCTGAAGCCGGGCGACTACGTGGTGCACGTCCAGCACGGCATCGGCCGCTTCCTGGGGACTCGCGAAATCGCGCACGGCGAGAACAAGGGCGACTTCATGCTGATCGAGTACGCCGCCGAAGCCAAGCTGTACGTGCCGCTCACGCGCCTGGATCTGATCCAGAAATATCGCGGTGCGGGCGAAGGCGCGGCGCCGTCACTCGACCGCCTGGGCGGCGCCACCTGGTCGCGCACCAAGTCGCGCGTCAAGGCCAAAATGCGCGATATGGCCGACGAGTTGTTGAAACTCTACGCGCAGCGCCAGATGTCGCAAGGTTTCGCCTTTTCAGCCGACAGCAACTGGCAGCGTGAATTCGAGGACGCCTTCGAATTCTCCGAGACCAAGGATCAGTTCGCGGCTATCAAGCAAATCAAAAAGGACATGGAGAACGGCCATCCCATGGACCGGCTGCTGTGCGGCGACGTCGGCTATGGCAAGACCGAAGTGGCCATGCGGGCAGCCTTCAAAGCGCTGGGCGATGGCAAGCAGGTTGCAATTCTCGCGCCCACCACCGTGCTGACTTACCAGCATTTCGAAACCTTCAAGCGGCGCTTCGCTCCTTTTCCGGTGCACGTCGAGATGCTCAGCCGCTTTCGCGACAAACGCGAGATCGCGGGCGTGATCGACGGGTTGGCCTCGGGCAGAGTCGACGTCGTGATCGGGACGCATCGCCTGCTTTCCAAAGACGTGCAGTTCCACGATCTCGGGCTCCTGGTCGTCGACGAAGAGCAGCGTTTCGGCGTCCGTCACAAGGAGCGCATCAAGCAGTTGAAGCACAACGTCGACGTCCTGACGATGTCAGCTACGCCCATTCCGCGCACGCTGCACATGTCGCTGCTAGGCCTGCGGGACATGTCCGTGATCGAGACGCCGCCCAAGGACCGCCTGGCGATCCAGACCGTGGTGGCGCACTTCGATCCCGGGCTGGTCCGCAGCGCCATCGAGCAGGAGCTGAGCCGCGGCGGCCAGGTTTACTTCATCCACAACCGCGTGGACAGCATCTTCTCGCGCGCGGCGTCTATCCAGGAGCTGGTGCCCAGCTGCCGCATCGGCGTGGGCCATGGCCAGATGGGCGAAGCGGAACTGGAGCGGTCGCTGCTCGGCTTCATGCGGCACGACTATGACGTATTCGTGTGCACCACCATCGCCGAGAACGGGCTGGATATCCCGCTTGCCAACACCATGATTATCGAGCACGCCGAGCGCTATGGGCTTTCCGAGCTGTACCAGTTGCGCGGGCGTGTCGGCCGGTCCAATCGCCGCGCGTACGCCTATCTGCTGGTTCCAGCCGATACAGAGCTGAGCGAAGTGGCGCGCAAGCGGCTGGCGGCCCTCAAGGAGTTCAGCGACCTGGGCGCGGGATTCAAAATCGCCGCACTCGATCTGGAACTGCGCGGGGCCGGCAACATTCTGGGCGGCGAGCAGCATGGCCACATCGGCGCGGTGGGCTTCGACATGTACGTGCGCCTGCTGGAAGAAACCGTGCACGAGCTGAAGGGCGAAGAAGCGCCGCTCGAGGTGCACTCCACGTTGAATCTCGGGCTGGACGTCCGCATTCCGTCCGAGTACATCGCCGACGAACACCAGCGCCTGCGCGCGTACAAACGCATCGCGGACGCCTCGAGCAGCGAGGACGCCGCGGAGGCGCTGGCGGAACTCGAAGATCGCTACGGCGCCGCGCCGGATGCGGTGCGCAGCCTGCTGAAGTTTTCAGTCCTCAAGAGCACCGCGCAGAAGCTGGGCATCGAGGCCATCGACCGCAAGCAGGGGGCGCTCAACGTCAAGTTTCACAAGGACGCGCGTATCGATCCGAAGCGGCTCATGAACCTGGTCACTAACACTGAAGGCGCTCAGTTCACGCCCGCCGGCGTGCTCCGGCTGCCAGTGGATGGCGCAAGCAATGCGGGAAAAGTCCTGCAGTTACTCGAAAATCATCTGACGCAGTTGCAGCAGCCCTAGGGCTGCAGCGCCAGCGTTGCGGTTCCCGCGGACCCGCTGTAGATCAATTCCAGCGATCGGATGTTCTGGGTCTTGCCTCTGTACTCGAAGAAAAGCAGACCAGCCTGCGGCAGCGCGCGGTCTCCTTCCAACATGGCGGCTCGTTGAACGCGCTGTTCCATGGTGCGCCGAAGCTCGATGGGCATATGAACCGGAGCGGGCGTGGAGTCGGTGTCGCCTCCGCCCGTGCCGAGACTGGTCTTCGATTTCTGCTTGGACGGCGGCTCCCATTCAGGATCTTTGAGAGACTTGAACGCCAGTTCGTAAGGCTGGCTGGACGAGGCCGTTTTCTTGCCGTTGATACGCAGCGAGAAATCGCCCTGCGACAACGTGATCCGGGCTCCCGCCGGACCGAAGAAGCCTGCCTCGACCACCACAAAGTCTTCCGTGGTGTAAGTTGCGTCGGGCGTCGGAACCGAATGTCCCATGAATTCGGCCGCTACCGTCACAGCGCCCGCCTTGGCCTGGGCCGCATATTCTGCCGGCCCCGCGCGCGGCGGCAGTCCCTTTGATTCGCCGAGCACGTCCTTGCCTGACGCGGACTTGATGGTCGACGCGGTTTGGCCTGGTGTGTCTTGCCCGGGCACGCGCACCCACAGCGCGCCGTCCAGGACCGCAATCATCAAGCACATAGTTCGTAAGGCAGAGGAAAGTTGCATTCCAGTTTTCAAACTAGCACAGTGTAAAACGTCTTTTGGAGTCTCGTACCCGCCCGCTTCCCACCTGTGCCTGCCGCCACTTGAATCGCTGTTACAATCAACACAAATGCGCTCGCCCCTGCCCGTCCGATGGATCGCGATCACCGTGTTCGTGTTCTCGGCGGTGCTGAACTATCTCGACCGGCAGGTTCTGGCCACCATGGCCGAGATCTGGACCACGCGGCACGACTTCTCGTTCACGCCCACGGATTACGGCCTCTTGGTGACGGTTTTCTCGATCGCCTACGCGGTGGCGGCGCTGTTTGTAGGAGACTTCATCGATCGCGTCGGCCTGAATCGCGGCGCCACCATCTCAGTGGCGATCTGGTCCATCGCCAGCTTCGGTACGGGCATGTCGCACAGCGTGTCTCAACTGCTGCTGTGGCGGGTGCTGCTGGGTGCGGCCGAAGCCAGCGGCGTGACGGCGGTCGGCAAAGCGGTGAGTCTCTATCTTTACCCCAAAGAGCAAGCCGTGGGAACCGCGATGGGACAACTGGGGCTGAGCCTGGGCGCGGGGCTGGCGCCCGGCTTTGCCGTGTACTTCGCCTACAGCCACGATTGGCGCTGGACTTTCTACGCGGTCGGCATCATCGGCCTGGCCTGGATTCCGGTGTGGCTGGTGACGGCGCGCCTCATCCCGCCGGCGGCCGCGCGCGTCCCGGAAACGCACCAGCATTCTTTCGGCCTGCTCGCCGACCCAAAGCTGTGGGCGCTGATCATCGGCAATTTCCTCAGCATGACCGTCTACAGCCTTTGGACCAATTGGCCGCCCAGATTCCTGGTGAACATGCATCACCTGACGCCGGCCGAGACCGCGAAATACACTTGGATCATTCCCGTCTGCGGATATTTGGGCGCAATGGCGGGTGGCAGCATTTCCTGGCGTCTCATTCAACGCGGCGCTACGCCCGTGGCTGCCCGTAAGCGAGCCTGCATGCTCGCGGCGGTGCTTCTTCTCGGCACCATGACGATCCCGTGGCTGCCCACGCCCGCACTCGCCACCGCCGGAATGTCGCTGAGCTTTTTCCTGATCGCCGCCTGGAGCACGAATCATTACACGCTCCCGATCGATATTTACGGCGCCAGCCGTTCCGCCTTCGGCGTCAGCAGCCTGATTCTCGCCTACGGCCTGATGCAATTCGTCATTTCCAGCCCGCTGGCTTGGATTACAGACCGCTACGGTTTTAAGCCGGTCTGCATTGCGTTTTCCTTCCTGCCGCTGTGTTCCTACGCCATCGTGCACTGGCTGATCCCCGATAGCGCCCATCCGGCCCCGACGGAAACCGCTGAGGCAGTACGCACCGCCGCGTAAGCTGTAGAAACCAAATGATCTGCTAAGAAGTAGCCCCTTCCGGCCATGCCGTACCGTTACCTTAGATCGGTAACCTGAAACGCCTTAGAGTGATCTAATCCAAGAGACGCACAAGAGAGGTAAATACCGGCTAAGGTGGCTGGTCTGCTCCTGTCGGAACGTAAGGAGGAGAAAGCATGAAAGTCCACTCGCCATACCGATGCGACTACTGTTTGAACCTGAAGGGCGAAAGCAATCATTGGTGGCTGCGCCGACCGGACCGCGAACATTTCATACTCCTGCGCTGGGACGCTTCCCTGGCGGATGTGGAAGGCTATGAGCACATCTGCTCGGAGTCTTGCGCCGCGAAGGCCCTTTCGAAGTGGATGACTCAACCCGGCGCTCACATGGCCTCGCCGCTGCCGGTGAGACACGACGTACGATTTCCAACCCAATAGAACTGACTCGCAGGCGCGTCTAGTAAAACCGTCCCATCCACTCGGCTACCAGCGCGGGCTTTCCCTGTCCCTCCACTTCTACCGTGACTTGCCAGGTCACCTCGTTCTCAGTGACTTTCAGTGGCGCGAACCGCGCGCGAATCCTGGCGCCCGCCGGCACCGGCGAAACGAAGCGCAGCCGGTTGAACCCATAATTGATGCGCATCTTGAAATTGCCCCGCACTTCCAGCGTCCGCCGCGACAATTCGCTCAGCAGCGACACCGTCAAAAAGCCGTGGGCGATGGTTGAGCCGAACGGAGTCTCGCGCCTGGCGCGCTCGACGTCCACATGGATCCACTGATGGTCGCCCGTCACGTCGGCGAAGCGGTTGATCATGTCCTGCGTCACCTGGAGCCAGTCGCTCACGCCAATTTCCTGGCCGATCAGCGCGCGCAGTTCATCCAGACCATTTATGATTCGCGGATCAGGCATGTTGCCCCCTGCCAATAGGGTACGTCACATCGTGAACCCCAGCCTCCGGCAGCGTACGGACCTGCCCTTCCTTCTTCAGCAAGTCCATATCAAGTACTAGACCGCACTAGTACTGGTTTTCATGGAAGTACCAAACTTCTTCTTGACACCCCTCAACGCCTCCGATCATAATTTTTGCGGGACTGCCCAAAGGTCCTGGTGTTCGCATCAGCGGGGAGTGGGACACCGATGGGGGACAATTGCGATGCGAACATTGATCAACTGTACAGCTCTGTTGGCGCTCTCCGCGGCGGTTTATGCCGACCCGGTGCTCTGGAATAACGGAGCGCCTACGCTAAATTCCTTTGCCTGCGATACCAATAACTCCTGCGTTATCCCGGGATGGACGGTAGGCGACGATTTCACACTGTCGAGTGGTGCCACCATTACCGGCTTCACTTACAACGATTTCTTTACAGGCGGTTCGAGCGCATCAGACTATACTGGCACCGCGTGGAACATCTGGAACGGTAACCCGTTTAGCGGCGGAACGGTGGTCGCGAGTGGCTCGACCACCGGTGCCACAAGCGCGGGGTTGGCGGGCACGGAGCTGATCAGCATCACTGGGCTGAACGTCCTTCTGAGCCCCGGGACCTACTGGCTTGGGATCGAAACTCAGGAAGCGAATGGTGCGATCTGGTCACGGGCGTTGTCGAGTGACACCGGGGATTACAAGCAGTGGAGCGGCCCTACCAACGATGGCGGCAGCGGGTTGGGGCAGGATCGGTTCAATTTGTTGGGGGAAACCGCCTTCACAGTGGAGGGCAACGGCACCAGCGCAGTTCCGGAGCCGTCCAATGTGGTTCTCGTGGGCCTGGGGATGGCGGGAATGTTGGTCCGGCGCCTGCGTCGGGCCGGCTCCAACTAGCGCAACGTTCGGGCCGGATCGGTCTTCGCCGCGCGCCAGGCTGGAATCAGGGTCGCCAGCGCCGCAGCCGCGACGCCCACACCCGCGCGCGGTTTCCGCGTCTACTTCTTATATCCGATCTTCCGCAAGAATCCCTGCCGCCACTCCACGCCCGAGGCATCCTCCACGCCCTTGGGCGACGATCCGTCGATGACGCCCAAAACTCCCCGGCCCTGCGCAGTCTCGGCCACGATCACCTCCACCGGATTCGCCGTCGCGCAAAAAATAGTGCACACCTCGGGCGTCTCGAGAATCCGGTTCTTCACGTTGATCGGAAATCCGCCGCGCAGCGCGACCACAAACAGATGCCCGGCGCCGATCGCCGTTGCGTTTCGCGCAGCCATGGCCTTCAGCTCATCGTCGTTGCCATCGACGCGCGTCAGGCACGCGCCCGAAGCCTCATTGAAGGCGAGGCCAAACTTCATTTGCGGCACCGTGTTGACGATGGCCTCGTAAACATCTTCCACGGTCTTGATGAAGTGACTGTGCCCGACGATGATGTTGCCGTCGGCGGGAATCTCGATCCGGATCGCGTGCAGGTCCATGCATTTCATTAAGCCACAGATCGCTGCGCGCGCACACCACGCTTCGCGCGAAGTTGTAATCTCGAATCGTGACACCCACGCTGCCGTTCGCCCAACTGCCTGGTATTGAGATGCTGGAGACGTCGCCGGACCGGGTGCGAGCCGAAATGCGGGTGCGCGACGAGCTCTGCACACGCCCAGCCGTGCTGCAAGGTGGCGCGGCGATGGCCCTGGCCGACACGCTCGGCGCCGTCGCCACGATTCTGAATCTGCCGCAGGGGGGCCGGCACCACCACCATCGAAAGCAAAACAAATTTCATAGCCGCTGCTCCGGCCGGCTCAACGGTCCAAGCCGAATGCACGCCGCTCCATCGCGGAAAACGCACCATGGTGTGGCAGACACGAATCACCACACGCGAGGGACGCCTGCTCGCGATTGTCACGCAAACGCAGCTCGTGCTGTGACGGCCTTGCGCCGCTGGACAACTGCGTGAAGCAAGTGCGCCAGTTCGGACTCCTGCGAATGCCGGTGAGGTCCAGACACGCGCTATCCTGGTCTGATCAGTGAAGCCAGTCATCACCCAGGCTGAGATCCCGCTCTCCGGCGAATTGAAGATCGCCGCCGGCAGCATCGTCACGCCTTCGGCGCGCGATCTCGCCAAAGACCGCGGCGTAAAAATCGTCGAAGTCCCCGCCAACCAGATCGACGTCACCGCGCCCCCGGAGAAAACCATCGCGCTCGGTTCCGACCACGGCGGCTTCCAGCTCAAGGAAAAGCTCAAGCCGATCTTCCACGAGTTCGGCCTGCACGTCCACGACATCGGCACGCACGATGAAAAGCCGGTCGACTACCCCGACATCGCGCGCCAGGTCGCCGAACTGGTCGCTTCCGGCCGAGCCGCGCGCGGCGTGATTATCGATGGCGCGGGCATCGGTTCCGCCATCGTCGCCAACAAGTTTCCAGGTATCCGCGCGGCCCTGTGCTATGATAAAGCTTCAGCGCGAAATAGCCGGGAACATAATGATTCTAATGTACTTACGCTCGGAGGCCGGCTGCTGACTGCATCCCAAGCCGAGGATGTGCTGCGCGTCTGGCTCGCCACCCCGTTCGCCGGCGGACGGCATGCCGCGCGAGTCGAGAAGATCGCCGAAATCGAAAAGGCCACAAGAAATTGGACGCCGCGGAGCTAGATCGTCTCGTCGAACAAATCGGTGAGGAGATCCTCGTGCGCCTCGCTCAGGGTGTTGCACCGCCAGGTGCGAAAGAGTCCAACACTCCCGATCTCATGTGTCCGGATTGCACACCGCGCTGCCCGCCGTTCTGCGAGCACAAGGCCAACGAAATCGTTCGAGCCGGAGCGTGCCGCCTATCGGTCAGCGACCAGTCCACCGCGATCGATCCTTCCATCGCCTCGCTGATCGATCACACGCTGTTGCGGCCGGACGCCACCCGCGATGACATCCTGAAGGTCTGCCGCGAAGCCTGCCGCTACGGCTTCGCCAGCGTATGCATCAATCCCTACTGGGTGCCGGTGGTGGCCGCGGAACTCGCCGGATCGCCGGTCAAGGTCTGCACGGTGATCGGCTTCCCCTTGGGCGCGACCTCAACGGAAGCGAAAGTGGCCGAAACTGCAGCCGCTCTGCGCGTCGGCGCTCAGGAGATCGACATGGTGCAGAACATCGGCGCGCTGCGCAGCGGCGATCACGATGCCGTGAAGGCCGACATCGCCGCCGTGGTCGAAGTCGCGCACCGCGCCGGCGCCATCGTCAAGGTAATTCTTGAAACCGCGCTGCTGGACGACAATCAAAAAGCCATGGCCTGCATGCTGGCCAGGATGGCCAGGGCGGATTTCGTCAAAACGTCCACCGGCTTCGGCCCGTCCGGCGCCAACGCCCACGATGTCGAGCTGATGCGCCTGGCCGTAGGACCCGAGATGGGCGTCAAGGCCTCGGGCGGCATCCGCACGCTGGAGGACCTGAAAAAAATGGCCGCCGCCGGCGCCACCCGGATCGGCGCCAGTGCCAGCGTAAGAATCGTCGAAGCAACCACAGGGATCCCGCATGAGCCGGCCACAGCATATTGATATGCCCAGGACTCCGTGGCGCACGCACTCCTGCGTGCCACGTTCGCACTCATGCGAACGCCGGGCGTTTTCGTCCTCCGCGCCGCTGGTCATCCCCCGCCGCAACCACCAGGAGTTTCGCACTTCCTAATGCCCGCCGCCCCTCGCAAATCCGCCATCCGCTTCCAGGAGCGCGCCGAGCTGCTCGATTTCCTGCTCGAAGTCGCCGCCGCCACGTCCGAAACGCTGGATCTCGATCGCATCCTGGCCAACGTCGCGTCCTTCGTCAAAGAAGTTGTCCCCTACGACCTCTTCGCCATCCTGCTTTACAGCGAGCGCCGCGGCGGCCTCACCATTCGCCACGCCATCGGCCATCGCGACGAAATCGTCCGCAACCTGGTGCTCCCGCTCGGCGAAGGCGTCACCGGCGCGGCCGCCGCAACTCGCCAGCCGATCCTGGTGGGCGATGTCCGCAGCGATCCGCGCTATCTTTCGGCACTGGACGCCGTGCAGTCCGAGCTGGCAGTGCCCATGCTGGCGCGCGGAAAACTGGTGGGCGTCATCGATCTGCAATCCACGCGCCTGCACGCCTATCGGGAGCAGGATCGGTCGCTGCTGCAATTGATTGCCACGCGCGTGGCCGTGTCCATCGACAATGCGCGCCTGTACCGCCGCGTCGACCGGCAGAACCGCACGCTCAAAACTCTGTCGCATCTCTCCCAGGAATTCAGCTCGATTCTCGATCTCGACGAGCTGCTCGGCAAAATCGCCAAGATCGTGCACGCGCTGGTGGCATTCGATGCTTTCAGCATCCTGCTGGTCGACCCGGAACAGAAGGTGCTGCGCCATCGTTTCAGCGTGCGCTACGACCAGCGCGTGAATCTCGACAACATCCCGCTCGGCAAGGGACTCACCGGCGCGGCCGCCGAGACGCGCGACCTTGTCCGCGTCGTTGATACTTTGGCCGATCCGCGCTACATCGCTTCCCACCCCGATATCCGCTCGGAAATCGCAGTGCCTCTGATCCTCCAGGACCGGGTGGTCGGCGTGATGGATCTCGAAAGCGAAAGAATCGGTTACTTCACCGAAGACCATTCGCGCCTGCTGGCGCTGCTGGCGCCGCAGATTGCCAGCTCGGTGGAAAACGCGCGTCTGTACGAAGAACTGGCCCAGCGCGAGCAGCGCATGGACCAGGATCTCAAGGCCGCGCGCAACCTCCAGTCCGTTCTGTTGCTGTGCGACGCGCCGGAAATCGAAGGGCTCGAGATCGCGATCCGTTCGCGCCCCGCGCGCGAAATCACCGGCGACGTGTACGACATCTTCCAGCACGGCGACGGCGGAGTGTTTATATTCGGCGACGTGAGTGGCAAGGGCGCGGCTGCGGCACTCTATGGCGCCATGGTCAGCGGGCTGCTGCGCACGCTCGCCCATCGCCGTCGAAGTCCCGCCGCGCTGCTGCGTCTGCTCAACAACGTGCTGCGCGAGCGCGCCGTCGAAGCCCGCTACGTCACCCTCATGGTGCTGGTCTGGGAGCATGCCCAACGCCGCTTCGTCATGGCCAACGCAGGCGCCGAGCCGCCGCTCATTTGCCGCAACGCCGAAATCATCAAGCCCCGTGTCGAAGGCGTCCCGGCCGGACTGCTGGACGATCGCGAATACGAAGAGCAGAATTTTGACGCGCAGCCGGGCGACGTCATCGTGCTGCACTCCGACGGCGTCACCGATCAGCCCAATACGCGCGAAGAAGAATACGGCCGCGGCCATCTCGCGCGCGCCCTGCGCCGCCTGTGCGGCAAGAGCCCCGACACCGTGGCTGATGGAATCCTGGCCGACCTGAACGCTTTCACCGCCGGCGCTCCCGCCTTCGACGACCAGACCATGATCGTCCTGAAAGTTCGCTGATGGAATACCGCGACCACACGCTGTACTCAGAAGACGTGCCGCTGGCCGACATCGCGCGCCGCGAGGGCACGCCCTGCTATGTATACTCGCGCGCAGCGATTCTCGAACGGCTTCAGGCTTACGACGACGCCTTCGGCGCAGTGCCACATAAAGTCTGCTACGCCGTGAAAGCCAACGGCAATCTCGCGATTTTGAAACTGCTGGCCCAGGCGGGCGCGGGCTTCGACATCGTTTCCGGCGGCGAATTGTTCCGCGTGCTGAAGGCCGGCGCCGACCCGTGCGGCGTCATCTTCTCCGGCGTCGGCAAAACCGCGCAGGAACTCGACTACGCGCTCGAACACAACATCCGCAGCTTCAATTGCGAGTCCGAGCCCGAGCTCGCGCTGATCGATTCGCTGGCGGCGCGCCGCCAGGTGAAAGCCCGCGTCGCGATCCGCGTGAACCCGGATGTCGACGCCTCCACCCATCCTTATATCTCCACCGGCCTCCGTAAGCACAAGTTCGGCATCGACATCTCGGAAGCCACGGGCGTCTACGAACGCGCCAAAGCTTTCGGCAACCTGCTGGTCGAGGGGGTGAGCTGCCACATCGGCTCGCAGATCGTCGACCTCGATCCGATGCTGGAAGTCTTCGATAAGATGGTGGCGCTGGTCGAACGGCTGCGTGCGAGCGGCCTGCCTATCCGCACGCTGGACCTGGGCGGCGGCCTGGGCGTTCGCTACAAACCGAACGACAAAGCGCTCAGCATTCCCGAATTCATCCATGCCATGAGCGCGAAGGTAGGCGGCCACGGCCTGGAGATTCTGATCGAGCCCGGGCGTTCCATCGTCGCTGAAGCCGGCGCGCTGCTGACGCGCGTCCTGTATCGAAAAACCAGCGGCGACCGCAATTTCGTCATCGTGGACGCCGCCATGAACGACTTGATCCGCCCGGCGCTCTATCACTCGCACCACGAGATCATCCCGTTGCGCCAAAACCAGGCTGGCACGATCACCGCCGACGTGGTCGGCCCAGTGTGCGAAAGCGGCGATTTCCTCGCGCGCGGCCGTGAAATGGCCAACGTCCTGCCGGGCGACCTGCTGGCGGTCTGCACCGCCGGCGCCTACGGTTTCGTCGCGGCGTCCAACTACAACGCACGCCCACGCCCGCCCGAGGTTCTAATCGAACGCGATCGCTATCGAGTCATCCGCCGGCGCGAAACCTACGACGACCTGATTCGCGGCGAGTGAAGGGAGACAGATGACTCTAGTTCCTCGCCAAGAGGCCTTCTGGTCAGCCCAGCTTGTCCCAGTCATCAAGATCGATGTGGGCTTGACTGAGAATACTTCGCAGAGTGCCCACTGGAATCTCCGCTTTGCTCGGCACAATGGTCGTGTCGACGGTCTCCCCAAGCGCCGCACAAAACTAACGTGGCTGCCCTTTTGACTCACCTCCACGAATCCCACTGCTTCAAGGCGACGCTTGACCTCGCGAAACGGCTGGGGCTTAAGCCGCCCCAACCTCAACCTCAATCACCCGAACCTTGGGCGGTCGCGTCGCTCGTGGCGGCTCAAAATGAAGCTCCAACGCTTCCCTTAAGTTCGCGAGAGCTTCTTCTTCGGTCTCGCCCTGGCTGGCCACGTCGACCTCGAGGCATTGCGAAACAAACCAGTTCCCTTCGCGCCACACCGTAGCGGCAAATGGTCGCTTCATGACCACATTCTTTCACACCGCGAGGTACACACGCGCGCGAGTCAGCCCGCACCAGCGTCCGCGACCGTTGCCAACGCACGCATTTCCGCTACCAGAAAATCCACCACGCGCTCGAACGGATCGAAGCCGAACGCTTGGCCAATCGGTGCGCGCAAGTTCGAATTCGCGTTGATGTCGTAAAACACCAGCCGCCCGTCCGGAGCTTCCAGATATTCAATCCCGCCGACGTCCAGCCCGCCGGCCGCCATCAGCCGCTTGGCGGACTTCACCGCCGAGGCCGGCACGTCTTTATAAGGATGAAATTCGACCGGCATCGCGGGCTTGGTCTCCGGCACGTCGCACTGCCCCGCTCCGCCTTCCGGGTTGCACGCCTCGGACGGGCAGAGATTGAACGCGCCGTGCGAAACCACGCGCATGGCATACAGGAATTCGCCGCCAAGAAATTCCATGCGGACGATCCCGCGCGCCGGATCGAGGACGATCTGTTCCTGAAGCAGCAGCAGATGATCCGGCAGCCATAGCTCCGGCCGTTCGGCCAAAAGGCGCACCAATTCATCGGCCGACCGCAGCAAATACATCCGCGCGCCGCTTCCGCCCTGCTCCGGCTTGAGCAACGCCGGCCAGCAGTCGCCCCATTCGCTGAGCGCCGCGTCGACATCGTTGAACGCCAGCGTCCGCGGATGCGCGATCCCCAACTGCTGCATCAACGCGGCCTGAGCGGTTTTGCTGAGCTCCAGCGCAAAGGCTCGAGACCCGTTCAGCACTCGCGCCCCGCCCAGCTCGAGCGACCGCATCAACGCCAGCGCCAGCGGCACCGCGCGCGTGTTCCCGCGCACATACGCGCTCGGACTGGCTTGATTGAAATAGAGCGGGGCATTCGGCACGCGGTCGGGATCGAACGCCCCGCGCTTGAGGTCGAAGCTTCCAAACCGCACCCCGCGACGCTCCAACGCCGCAAACAAAGGCTTCTGCCACTCGGGATGCTCAAACAGAACCACCAAGTCATGCCGCATGTTCGTTTCCTATCATAAGACGGATGCCGGCGACTGCCTGTTGAAGCCGCCCAGGGCCGCATGACTTCGCGGGTTGGGCGGTCTCCAGTGCTGGAGCGTCAACCGCACGTTAGAATCAAAGGACCATGGCCGCTTGGACCACGGGCGCCCACCTGGGACCCTACCTGCTGCTTGCGCCGATCGGAGCCGGTGGCATGGGCGAAGTGTGGAAGGCCCGCGACACGCGGCTCGACCGCATCGTGGCCGTCAAGCGGTTGAACGAGCAACATAGCGCGCGATTCGAGCAGGAGGCGCGCGCCATCGCCGCGCTGAATCATCCGCACATCTGCCAGATCCACGACATCGGACCGGATTACCTGGTGCTCGAATACGTCGAAGGCCGGCCGCTCAAGGGACCGCAGAGCGCGGAAGAGGCCGTGCGGCTGGCCGCGCAAATCGCAGCAGCGCTGGATGCCGCGCACCGCAAGGGTGTGGTGCATCGCGATCTGAAACCAGCTAACATCCTGGTGACTTCCGAAGGCTCGGTGAAACTTCTCGATTTTGGACTGGCCAAACAGTTCGCAGACTCGGACCAGACCGCGACCATTGAAGGCACCGTGATGGGCACGGCCGCCTACATGGCTCCCGAGCAGGCCGAGGGCAAGCCGCTGGACGCGCGGTCAGACGTGTTCAGTTTTGGCGCGGTGCTTTACGAGTTGCTCAGCGGGCGCCAGGCGTTTTGCGGAGACAACTCCATCTCTACCATGGCGGCGATTCTGCACCGGGAGCCAGCGCCTTTGGATGCGCCTCTGGCGCTGCAACAGGTCGTGAAGCGCTGCCTCGCCAAGCCGCCGACAGAACGGTATCAAACCGCGGCGGAACTCAGAGCGGCGCTCGAATCAATCAACGGGAAGCTCGAACAGGTGCAGCCGTCTATCGCGGTCCTGCCTTTCGCCAACATGAGTCGCGATGCCGACGATGAATATTTCTCCGACGGCCTGGCGGAAGAAATCATCAATGCGCTCACTCAAGTCTCCGGGCTCAAAGTCATCGCCCGCACTTCAGCCTTCGCCTTCAAAGGCAAGAACGAGGACGTCCGCGGGATCGCGGATGCGCTGGGAGTGACCAATGTTTTAGAAGGCAGCGTCCGCCGCGCCGGCCCCCGACTCCGCGTCACGGCACAATTGATCCACGCCGCCGACGGCACTCACCTCTGGTCCCAGCGCTATGATCGCGAGATGACCGACATCTTCGCGGTCCAGGACGACATCGCCGCCGCGATCACGGAAGCGCTGAAAGTGAAGCTGACCACCGCGCCCGCCCCCGCGCGTCCGCACGAACCAAACTTGCCCGCCTACGAAGCGTATCTCAAAGGCGGGCATTATATTCTCAAGGTCGACCCAGATGCGTTGGCACGCGCCGAAGAGTATTTCAAGCAAGCTATTGCACTCGACCCGCAATGGGCCGAACCCCACTCCACTTTGGCCCTGCTGTATTTTGCTCGCGGCATACTTGGCTTGCGCCCCATGGGCGAAGTGTTACCCTCCGCCCGTTCGGAAGCCCGGATGGCGCTGGGCCTGCTCCCTTCCGAGCCGTTTGCGCACGCCATACTCGGTGCGATCGCCTGTTTGCACGACTACGACTGGAACGAGGCTGCCGAACGGTTCCGGCAGACCAGGACATCCACATCGCTCCCGCCGTACGTCCGCGGAGCCTATGCCTTCTATTACTTGGTGCCGTTGGGACGTTTCGAGGAAGCCTTCGAAGAATACGCGCAGGTGATCGCACAAGACCCTTTGAACGTACTGTGGCGCTCAAACTACGCGATTACGCTCGCGGACGCAGGGATGTATGAACGTGCCATCGCCGAAGCCCGGAAGGTACTGGAACTCGATGAGACGAACTATCGAGGCAATCATGTCATCGCTTGGTGCCAGACACAACAGGGGAACTTCAAGGAAGCGCTCGAGCCGGCGGAGGCTGCGTTCCGCCGCGCGCCCTGGCAACCTTTGGTTACCGGAAACTTGGCCGCAATCCTGTCACTTTCCGGGGAACAGGAGCGAGCCAACCAACTGCTTTCCAACATCGGCGGAGGGGCCTTGTCCATAGACATGCTGGCGTATCACCTGCTTCTCGCCCAGTACGACGCAGCCATCGACTGGTACGAACGCGCCATTGAACAGCGCCAGCCGATTGCAGCGCATATTGCGTCCGCTGTGTCCCTGAAGCCCCTGCGCGCCCATCCCCGCTGGCCCAAGCTGGCGAAAATGATGAATCTTCCGGTGGAGGTTGATAGATGAAACCGTTTGCTCCGTTTTTCGCAATTGCCGTGTTTGCCTTTCTGCTCCGCGCGGAGACTCCGATCGCGCTGTCGGGAGGGGTCAGCTCAGCCGAGGAAGGGCCCATGGAAGGAGTGCTCGTCAGCGCGAAGAAGGCGGGCTCCACCATCACCGTCACCGTGGTCAGCGATGAGCAAGGACGCTATCGGTTCCCTTCTTCGAAGCTGCCGCCGGGTGAGTACGCGTTGCGCATTCGAGCCGTGGGATACGATCTGGAGAGCCCCGGCACGGTCGAGGTCGGCGCGGGCAAAACCGCTACCGCCGATTTGAAACTTCGCAAGGCCGCCGATCCGGCCGCGCAGCTCTCGAATGCGGAGTGGTTCGCGAGCCTGCCAGGCACGGAGCAGCAAAAGGCGTCCATCAAGAACTGCACGCACTGCCACACGCTGGAGCGCGTCATGCGATCGCGCGCCGACGCGGACGCCATGGCGAAGATCGTCGAGCGCATGTCCACGTATCCGCAGCTCGCGTTCCCCTTGATGCCGCAGAAACTGGTGGCCCCGCGCATCGGCGGCGGCGAAGATCCGCTGGAGCAAAGGCTGGAAGGCTGGCGGCGCCAGGCGCAGTATCTGAGCACCGTCGATCTGAGTTCCGATGACCATTGGAAGTATCCTTTCAAGACTCATCCCCGTCCGAAGGGCCGCGCGACCCAGGTCATCTACACCGAATACGATCTGCCGCAGCGCACCCGCCAGCCGCACGACGTGATCGTCGATTCCGAAGGTATGGCCTGGTACGCCAGCTTCGGCGAGCAGATCCTCGGCAAGATCGACCCCAAGACCGGCAAGGCGACCGAATACCAGATTCCTCGCTTGAAGGCCAACCTCCCCACCGGCATCCTGGCGCTGCGCTTCGACCACGATCAAAACCTGTGGATGGGAATGCAGTTTCAGGGCGGCATCGCAAAATTCGACCAGAAGACTGAGAAATTCCAAACCTGGAGCCTTCCGCCGGAGTTGAATGGCGACTACGTGCAGATCAACCAGGTAAGCGCCGATCACGATTACGTCGACGGCAAGGTCTGGTTGCAGGATGCGGGCACCTACACGGTGCTGCGCCTCGATCTGAAATCCGGAAAGTTCGAGGTCTTTACGCCGTATGCGATTCCGCGGCCCAACATTTACGACGTGATCTCCGATGCCGGGAACAACGCCTACTTCACCGTCATGGGCAAAGAGCACATCGGCCGGATCGATGCCAAAACGGGGAAGATCACATTGCTCAGGACGCCGACCGCCGGCTCAGGACCGCGCCGCGGCATGATGGACCCTGACGGGCACCTGTGGTTCGGCGAAAACCGCGGCGATCGCATCGGCATGCTGGACACCAAGACCCAGCAATTCAAAGAGTGGGCCGCGCCGACGCCCGGGACCTGGCCGTACGATGTCACCGCCGACAAGAACGGCGAAGCCTGGTCCGGCGGAGAGTTCACCGATACGGTGCTGCGCCTGAATCCCAAGACCGGCGAGTTCGTTGAGTATCTACTGCCGCGGTTCACCAACATCCGCCGCGTATTCGTCGACAACTCCACCACGCCGGTTACGTTCTGGGCGGGCAACAATCACGGCGCGTGCATCGTGAAACTGGAGCCGCTGAACTGATTCGCAGCTTACCGGCCGCCCTTCGCGGCGCCCTATTGCGCTCCGCGACCCCCACGGCCACCCCGTGCCGGCGGGGGCGGCAGCGTGCCGCCTTCGGCCAGAATTTTCATGTTCTGGAGCGCCCGCGTGAACTGCGCGGTCTTTTGCGTCTTGTCCCTTTCGCGAGCGGCGTCGTCGGCCAGCATCGAGTTGTCGAACATCAGCGTGTAAACCAGTTTCGACGTGGTTGCCGTCACCGGCCTCGCCTCGAGCGTGCCGTGATAGAGATTGTATGGCCGGTCGGCCCTCACGGTCTGGGTGTAGGTGTAGGAAAGTTCGGTTTTTCCCACCAGCACCTCGCCCGCGACGGAACGCACCGCGCCGAATTCGCCATCCCTGCCCGAGGTGATGGTGCATGGGATCTGAAACCATTCGCCGATATCGCAGAACTTGCCGACGCGTTTCCACACCTCGGCGGCGGGGCGGTCAACCATGATTTCCAAAGGAATCGAGATGTAGGTAGGATTGGCCACCACATTGACCGGGACGGCAGCCGGAGCACCGGTTGCGGGAGTCTGTGCACTGGCGACACGCGCCAGACCTAGGATCGCGAGCGCAAAGCCAGCAGCAATTTTACTGAATCGATTCACCATGAATCCTCCAAGTCGTTTCGCCTCGCGGCGAGGTGATGATCTACATCTTCGCACAGGCGGTCCAAGGCAGCAAGACCACTCCGTGCAGACAGGCTGGCCGTCTACGCAGTTTGCGGCTCGCGTCTCAATTCGCCGATAACCGGGCTGAACAGAAAATCGTGAAAATCGATCTTCAGGACGTTCAACCGGAACAGCGTTGCGATCTGCCCCAGTGCCGAACCTCGTGCAGCAAAACATGGATCACGATTTTCCTGGGCGTGGCCGTCAAGGAACTATTCGTGAGTTTAAACTCCTGCGGAGCGTCCCCATCCTCGGCGGGGAGCGCTTGGATGAATTCCCTCAACTCCCGCCGGCTCTGCCGCCCAAACCGACAAAGAGCTTCGATGTTGCCGGCCGGAACGGTGGCTGCATCGGTCATCGGCCGACAGCCGTTCCACATATCTTTTTCCGACGGAAAAAATGTGCCTGGCCAGTTCGCCTACCTTTTTCAAATCGCCCATCGCTGGAGGGTCCCGCACTGATCTCCAAAACCCCTCCATCCCGTTGTCGCATCCACGCAAACCATTTTCGACGCTCCCATTCCGTGTAGTCCAGAAGATCGTTCATGGTTGGGCCAGAAAGCATTCGCGCCTCCGCTACGATGTACGATGACTTCTCAAATTATAGGCGCTCGGAATTCGGCAATGCCCGATAGCCAGGCAGCGTGGATGGATTGGGCTCAGCAACGAGCAGACGCGGCTGGGAAAAACTGCCGAGCGGCGCCGCTTGATAGAATCAAGCCATTGCGTGCGGATTTCTCGTGTGAGGGATTATGAAACGAATTCGAAGTGAAGTACGGTTGTTTCTTGGAGTGGTCGCCTGCATTAGTCTCGGGGCGTGGCCCGTTTTGGCGGATGGGTCGGGATGCTTTGCGCATCATCCTCAGTACCTCGACGGCCGATTCGAAGTGAGCTACGATCCGGGCTGCACCGGCCACGATGAGCCGGAGCTCGATCCGGTCTCGAACGCGGCCGGCTCGGCGCGCGACCTGACATGGACCGTCGTGTTGCCCGCGGACGGCGCCAGTCTGGTGTCCGACGTGGGCCCGGCGTTCTGGTTTGGCGGAGTGGTCACGGATCCGAAGAGCCTCCTCGGCCAGTCCTTCGTGGAGCTTCAGTTCTATCCGGACTCCATAGTGAAGGGCTGCTCGCCGACTGGCGGCTTCTCGGTGCGGTTCGCGCCCAACATGTACAGCGCTTGTTCTCCGGTTTTCCGCGTGGTCGCCGACGGCTCGACGGGCAAATTCCGCGAAACGGCGGCGTTCAACGCGATGCTGACCGATGGAACCGGGCCGAACAATCCGCTCATCATGCACGCGGGCGACACTATCACGGTGCACTGGTTCACCACACCCGCCCAGGACGGTTTCCATGTCACCGTGACCGACCTGACTACTCACGGTTCCGGCACCATCGTGCTCAACTCCAGCGCCGGTCCGCTCATGCCGGCGTTCGACACGCAGTCCATCGGAAACGCGCTGGGCTGGGGCTTGGTGAACGACACACCCAATTCGTTTGTGTGGGAGATCGGGCATGAGTCGATTTTCGGCAGCGCGCCGGGGGCATTCTGCGTGCCGGGTCAAGCGGGCTGCGATTCGTACAATTCGGCCTCCTGGGCCGGGATGTCACCGATCAATCTGGTGTCGGTGACTTTTGGAGATGGTTCGCAGCCTACCAGTTGGGCCGTGGTCAGCGACACAGGCGGCAAGGCGGAGGTCAACGCGACTTGCAGCGCTTATGGAGGCCCGTTCTGCATTTATCCCTGGTACACGTTAGCGTCCAGCGGCGCGTTTCACTACGGCGTTGATTTTTCCGACACGAAGAAGGATTTCGGAAAGGCCAACCAGTTCGCGCCAACCACGCAGTGCGGCGGGCCATTCGGCGCCAATACGACCTACTGCGCGACGACCATTGTCAAGTGATAGAGGAAACCGGTCTATTCGGCGCCGACAGCCACTCGGACATCTGTGATGCATACTGCATCACATGATGATGCTGGCTACACCTGGAACGTGATATGCTAAACCTATGAGAACCACCATCGACCTGCCGGAGCCGCTGATTCACAACGCAAAGCGCCAGGCTTCCGAGCGCGGCGTGACGCTGAGTGCGTTGGTGGAGGACGCTCTGCGCAGCCATCTGGCAGCCAGGCGGAAACGGCCCGATGCGCCCTTCCGCTTATACACCGTGGGTGGCAGACTGGTCCGGCCAGACCTCGATCTGGACCGCACCTCGGCTCTGCTGGCGTTGGATGACGAAGCGAATTTCGCCGGCCAGAAATAATCCTGCATGCTGCTCCCCGATGTCAACGTGCTGGTGTACGCACATCGGAAAGAAACGCACGCTCACGATCGCTACGCCGATTGGTTGATCGGGCTGGCGAAAGGTCCCGAGCCGTTCGCCATCTCTGAACTCGTCGTGCACGTCTTCGTTCGCATCGTCACCAACGACCGCATCTTCGATCCGCCCTCCACGCTTCGGCAGGCGTTCCGGTTCATCGATGCGCTGCTGGCCCGCCCGACCTGCTCTCTGATCCGCCCGGGAATGAAGCATTGGGACATCTTCCGCCTTCTGGTTGAAGGCGGCAATTTGAAAGGCAAGCTGGTCGCGGACGCCGTCCATGCTGCGCTCGCTATAGAAAGCGGCTGCGAGTGGGTGACTGCGGATACCGATTTTGCGCGCTTTGCGCCTCCGCTGCGTTGGCGTCACCTATGAACGCACGCTGAAGAAGGCCAGATGCGCTGCGGGCGGCTTTCTCAGCGTGCCGCCGTCGCGGCCGCGTGCCGGTGCTTGAACTTCAGCAGGTAATTCTCCGGGAACATGTCGTCGCGGCGTTCCACCAGTTCAAATCCAGCATTGAGGAACTCGTCGGTGAACGTGCCCTCTCCGGCGCGGACCATCTTCAGGATGTAGTCCCGCGAGACGCCCTCGATGCGCTTGAAGTCGATCAGCATCAGCATCCCGTCGGGCCGGAGCGCCTGGCTGATCTCGGCCAGCATGTCGGTGGGGTACTCGAAATGATGGTAGGAATCGATGATGCAAATCACGTCCACCGAATTGGGCGCCAGCTTAGGCGATTTGGGATCGCCCAGCACGGCTTTGAGGTTCGTGATTTTCTCCTCCTGGACCGTCTTGTTGATGTGGTCGATCATGTTCTTCGCAATATCGACCGCATACACGGTGCCGCCCGGCGCGACGCGCTGCGCGATCAGCCGCGACATGAGGCCGCTTCCGGCGCCGATATCGGCCACGTCCATCCCCGGCTTGAGGCCCATCGCGTCGAGAATCTCAAAGCGCTTGTCGTAAATGGCGCGGCCCTCGTGCTCGAACCGTTCGGTCCACTGCGAGGCGTCGGCGTCGAAGCTCTTGTTGAGCTGCTTGGCGGTAGGTGTGATGGTGGGCTGCTGGGCGGCGGCAAAGGGCAGGGCCGCAGCCACGATCAAGCCGGCCAGCGCGATCCTCACCCAACGGGTTTTGTTGAACGTGGTCATCGTCAGAACCTCCACAAGTTGACCTTAAATCGCTAGCATAGCGGATGCGGGGCCGGGGTGGCAATCCGGGGCGCGGGCTGTCCGGCCCGTCTGCCACGGCGGTGGCAGCTGGCGGCCTGGGCGGCGCTAGGAATTCGGTCGCGTTTGGCGCCGTGTGCGAGAATTGGGGCAATGGCGACACTGAGAGAACGCGTCGACCGGCATGACCGCGAGATTGCGGCCATCCGGAAGCTCATCCATGTTGGGATGAAGATGATCGTCACCAATGAGAAGGAGATTCGCGCGCTGGCCGTTCAGCAGCGCGAGACATCTCGGGAATTGCAGGCCTTCATCCGGAGCCTCCGGCGCGGAGGGAACGGCTACACCCGCGGCCGCACGGATGTTCAGTGATCCGAAACGGGCGGCCTGTCTGATTTTCAAGTCCGCCGGACTTCGGCAACACCGGCGCCAGTGAATTCGATGTGTGAAAATAGGGCCAAATGGCAACGCTGAATGAGCGTGTCGACCGGCACGACCGCGAGATTGCGGCCATCCGGAAGCTCATCCATGCCGGGATGAAGATGTTCGTCCGGTTGGAACAAGAACACATTGCTTTCCGTAAGGAGTTTCGCGAACTGCAAGCCCAACAGCGCGAGACGTCTCGAGAACTGCAGGCCTTTATTCGCTCTCTCCGCCGCGGCGGCAACGGCCACACCCGCGGGCGCGCGGATCTTCAATAGGACCGGCGTTGCGCGCTGCGCCGCGACGCACTGATATAATTCCTCAAAACCGGCTTTCATGAGCCAGCAATTGATCGGGCATTATCGCCTCTCGTCGAAGCTGGGCGAGGGTGGCATGGGCGAAGTGTATCGCGCCACCGACACCAAGCTCGGCCGCGACGTCGCCATCAAGGTGATTCCCGCGGTGTTCGCGCAAGATGCCGACCGCATGGCGCGCTTCGCCCGCGAGGCGCAGGTGCTCGCGTCGCTGAATCATCCCAACATCGCAGCCATCTACGGCGTCGAGGAACGCGCGCTGGTGATGGAGCTGGTGGAGGGGCCGACGCTGGCCGAGCGCATCGCGCAGGGGCCGATCCCGCTAGAGGAAGCGCTGCCCATCGCCCGCCAGATCGCTGAAGCCTTGGAATACGCGCACGAGCGCGGCGTCATCCATCGCGACCTCAAGCCGGACAACGTGAAGATCACGCCGGAGGGACGCGTCAAGGTGCTCGACTTCGGCCTCGCGAAGGCCCTGTCGGGCGATCCCATCTCCGGCAACCCGGCCTCGTCTCCCACGCTGACCATGCGCGCGACAGTTGCCGGCGTGATCCTCGGCACAGCGGCTTACATGCCGCCCGAGCAGGCCAAGGGCAAAGACGTCGACCGGCGCGCGGACATCTGGGCCTTCGGCGTGGTGCTGGCCGAGATGCTGGCCGGGCGCCAGTTGTACACCGCCGAAACGGCGTCTGAAGTATTGGCGGCGGTGATCATGCAGGAGCCGGATCTGAGCGGGCTGCCGGCCGGGACTCCCGCCGCGATTCGCAAGCTGCTGCGGCGTTGTCTGGACAAGGACCCCCTGCGACGACTGCAAGCCATCGGCGAAGCGCGCATCGCGATCGAGGAAACGCTCGCGGGTCCCGGCGCTACTGAGGAACAGCCGCCCGCCCCGCCGGTCGCCGCGCGCCCGCGCAGCATCTATCCCTGGATCACCGCGTCGGTGTTGGCCATCGCCCTGGCCGCGCTCGCGTTCATGCACTTTCGCGAGAAGCCGTCGGAAGCGGCGCTGGTGCGCTTCACCATCTCCCCGCCGGAAAAGACGGCCTTCGTCCTCACTGGACCCAATCCGAACAATGGACCACCCGTGCTCTCGCCGGACGGCCGGCGGCTGGCTTTCAACGCGCGTATGGCTGACGGCAAAGTCCTGACCTGGGTCCGCTCGCTCGATACGCTCAGAGCCCAGCCTCTGGAGGGAACGGAGGGAGCCAACTATCCTTTCTGGTCGGCGGACGGGCGATCTCTGGGATTTTTTGCCGACGCCAAGCTCAAGACGATTGATGCCTCGGGTGGTCCGCCGCGCACTTTGAGTGATGCCTTCGGTTTCGGTGGCACCTGGAATCGCGATGGGGTGATTGTCTTTTCGCCGGCTGCCACTGGCCCGCTCCGCAGGGTGCCGGCGGCCGGCGGTCCTTCAACTCCTGTGACCTCCTTGGATCAGGCGAGACATGAAACCACCCACCGCTGGCCGTGGTTCTTACCCGACGGGCGGCACTTCCTCTACCTGGCCGTGGCCGGCGAACGCTCTTCGATTCGAATCGGTTCGTTGGATGGTGGCCAGAGCAAGCCGGTGCTCGAAAACCAGCTCAATGCGGTCTATGCGCAGGGATACTTGCTATTCGCGCGCGAGACCACGCTGATGGCGCAGCCGTTCGACGTCCAGCGGCTGGTCACCAGCGCGGATGCAGTTCCAATCGTGGAGCAAATTGGAGTCCCACCGATCGCGTTGCACGGGCTGTTCTCCGTCTCAGAAAACGGGTTCCTAGTCTACTCGACAGGCTCGGCGACAACCAACCAGCTTGCATGGTTCGATAGGAGCGGCCGGCAGACTGCAACGTTGGGCGATCCGGGCGAAACCAATTTCCTGGAGCTTTCTCCAGACGGAAAGTACGCCGCGACCGCAATAAACGACTCCGCGACTCGCAACCCGGACGTCTGGATCTACGACGTCGCACGGGGACTCAAGACCCGGTTCACCTTCGATCCGGCAGACGAGCGCCAACCCGTTTGGTCTCCCGATGCCCGCAGCGTCGTCTTCAGCTCGAATCGGAATGGACATTTTGATTTGTTTCAAAAACACTCCAGCGGAGTGGGTAACGAGGAACTGCTGTTTGCAGATGGACTCGAAAAATTTGCCACGAGTTGGTCGCCGGATGGAAAGTTTCTCCTGTTCGACGCTCGGGGCGATTCGAAGACCAAAAACGACCTCTGGGTGTTACCGGTGACGCCGGAGCGTTCCGGTGAGCGAAAACCGATCCGGTTTGCGCAAACTCCATTCAACGAAATGAATGGCCAGTTTTCCCCGGATGGGCGTCGGATCGCATATCAATCCGACGAATCCCGGCGCTATGAGATTTATGTCGCTCCGTTTCCCGGTCCGGGCGGGAAACGGCAGATTTCGACGGCGGGTGGCGTCGAGCCCAGATGGCGGCGGGATGGAAAGGAGATCTACTACGTCGCCCCCGACCTCCGGCTGATGGCGGCGGCGGTGAGTGTGAAAGGCGACGTGTTGGAAGTGGGGGCGGTGAGCCCGCTCTTCGCTGTTGCCGGTGTTGGCGGCGGCTATCGTTACGATGTCTCGGCCGACGGGCAGCATTTTCTGGTCCGCACCGCTCCCAACGCGACCACGGAACAGCGGCTCACCGTGGTTCAGAACTGGACCGCGGCGCTAAAGCAACACTAGCGGCGCTACTTGACCGGCGCCTGACCGCGGGCCGCCGCCTCTACCGCCATCAGCACCAGCGCAATCCACACCAGATCCGCCAGCAAGAGATGAAAAATCTGCATCCCGATGGGTGCGAGCAGAGCGATATTGATTGCGCCGGCGCAGAGCTGCGCCAGTGTCAGAACCAGCACGCTCAGGGCGATGCGCTTCATCGCCGCTGGCGGCCGGCCTCGCAGCATCCACAGCGCCACCGCGACAAAAAACGCCGCGCTGAAAATGGCCAGGGCGGGATGAATGATCCGCAGCCGCAGCAGGAAGTGACCACCGCTCGAAAGATCCTGCCGGAATCCCTCGCTCAGCGACGAGGCCGGAAACAGCGTATCGCCCAGCGCCGCGATCGCGCCGCTCACGCTCACCAGGATAGCCAGAGGCAGGGTTGCCATCGGCAGTCGCGGCCAACGTCCGTACGATCGCTCCGGCTGGATGGAAAACCACGCCGTGAGAGCCAGCATCGCCAGCAGAAATTGCGTGTTCACCAGATGCAGCGACAAATAAACCGCCCGGCCCACGGAAGCATCGCCGGCGACAAATTGGAATAAAACCAGCCCGGCCCCAAGCAGCGCCTCCACAATCAAAAACGCGAACGAAGCGATCGCAGCCTTCCGCACCCGGTGGCCGCGCGGGAAGAGTCGAACGCTCCAAACCAGGAGACCCGCGGCCGCGACCAACGCCGCGCCGCTCATCAGCCGGTGCGTGAACTCGATGATGGTCTCCAGCCGCGGCGCCCTCGGCACCACTGCGCCGTTGCACAGCGGCCAGTGACTTCCGCAACCCGCGCCCGATCCGCTGGCGCGAACGAACGCGCCCCACAGCACCACCAGCACGTTCCACGCCAGAACTCCCCAGGCGTAGCGCCCAAAATTCGGCGTGCGGGCCTTCGGCGGGGTTAGAACTGCGGTGCTCACCGTTTTCAATGTAGCAGGGGTGATAGAATCGATTCACTAGCACCAATGCGTTTGTTCTGCCTTCCGCTGGCCGTCGTCATTCTGATCGGGCTTTCCGCCGGCGATCTTTCAGCCCAGAAAAAGAAAAAGCCCACTGCGGACGACGAAGGCTACATCCCGCAGGTCATGCCGGAGAGCAAGCAGAAGAAAAAGAAAGAGGAAGGAACGCAGACGCTTCCTCCTCCCAGGGACCTGCCCAGCGCCGTGACCGCCGATACGGACCGGCTGGCGTTCCAGGTGTCGCCGCTGTCGGCAAAAGGTTTGCTCTCGCAACAGATCCGCGACGCGCTACGGGCGCTGTTGCGGACCAGCCATGGCACCATCCTGCAAATGCGCGCCTTCGTGGCCGGCTCGGGCGATCTGCGGCGCGTGGGCGAACTGGCCGGCGAAATCTTCACCGAAAAGCATCAGCCGCTGCCTGCACTGAGCGTGGTGCAGGTGGGTGCGCTGCCCCTGGAGGGCGCGCAAGTTCTCATCGAGACCACCGATGCGGACAAGAAAGTCGTCAATCCCAACGGCGTCGCGTTTCTTTCGGGCCAGGCTGCGCCGAGCGTGGCCCAATCGCTCGAACAACTCAAGACCGCTCTGCGCGGCGCGAACCTGGAACCGGCCGACGTCCTGCGCGCGACGTGCTTCGTCAGCTCGCTCGACCAGCAGCGCGACACGCGGGCGCTCATGTCCGCCGCTTTCCCCGGCGCAGTGTTGAACTACGTTCAGATGCAGCGCGAGCCGGTTGCTCCCGCTTCCGAATGCGAGGCGGTGGCGCGCCTGCGCTCTGCCGCTCCCGAAGCGCTCAGCTTCCTGAATCCGCCCAATCTCAACAAATCCGCGAACTATTCGCAAGTCGCGCTGGTAACCAGCCCGAGGCTCGTGATCACCGGAACCCAGCTCGCCTTCGGCGGCCAGGATAGCGATCTGAAGCTGGCGTTCGACCGGCTCGAAAAGGCGCTCAGCGCATCCGGCGCCGGCTTCGATCGGGTGGTCATGTCCCACCTGTATCTGATGTCGAGCGGTCTCATGGACAAGGTGCGCAAGGTGCGCGCCGGTTACTACGCCGTGAAACATCCGCCCGCCAGCACGATGCTGCCGTTCGAAGGGCTGCCATCGCTGGATGCCCAGATGGGGGTTGACGTCATAGCCGTGCCGGATTCCTCCAGCGCGCAACGCTGATGGCTGTCTCAAGCGAGCGCGCGGCGCTGGGATGCCGCTCGCATTCCGGATGGGCGGCGCTGGTGGCCATCGCCGGACCGCCGCGTTCGCCGCAAGTGATCGATCGCCGCCGCATCGAGACCTGCGACGCCAGCATCCGCGGTTCCAAGCAGCCTTATCACGCCGCCGAGCCGCTGGAGTTTCGCGACGCGGAAGCGCTCCTCCAGCGATGCGCCCGCAGCACGGCGCAGTTGTCTCAACGTGCTCTGCGCGCCGCCCTCGACGATCTGCGCGGCCTGGGCTATCGCGTCGAATATTGCGCGCTCACGCTCGGTTCGGGCCGCGCTCTGCCCGATCTGAAGTCCGTTCTCGCGTCGCACGCGCTGATCCACACCGCCGAGGGCGAGTTTTACCGCGACGCGCTGGCCAGCGCCGGCCGGGAATGCGGGCTGAAGCTGTGCGGCGTGAAGGAAAAGCAACTCTACGATTGCGGCGCAGCGCACTTTCAGATCGCGCCGGACGAACTCGAACGCCGCCTCAGCGCGCTGGGCAAGCCCATCGGACCGCCCTGGACGCAGGATCAGAAGTACGCCGCACTGGTCGCCTGGATGGCCCTCACCAACTACCCGAGCGAGCGGTGGTCGCGATTGAAGTAAAGCAGCCGCCGGCCCTCGCGCGATTCGGCGTGCTCCAACTCGCCCAGCAGCGGCGCTCCGCTCCGGCCGGCAAACCACCCCAGTCCGTCGAATCGTCACTCCGGTTTTTCGGCGAAGACCATCGCGATCTCGCGCCGCGATTCGCTCAAAACGTTCACCGCAAAATGAGTGGACAGCCGGAAGTGCGAAAGGAAGGGACAGCCGCTGTCGATGCAGATGAGGATCAGCGGCGCAGCGACCGACACCAAAGTGTTCGATCTGATCGTCAGCCATGCGGCGTTCCATCCTTGCCCCTGACGGTGGCGACCGCGCTCCCCGGTGGCAAACCCCGAGCAAGCACGGCGAAAGGCGTAGGGAGCGAGTGAACGAGGGCGGCTTGACAAGGACCTAACCCTAATCCTATCATGGGGTTTGCTCCAAGCCCTGAGATCGGGGCAGGCTCGGGAGCGATTCCGCGTTCAATCGATGCTGTTTTCGTCTTGAGGGGGATGCAGTGATCAAACTAGACATCATCAATGAAGTCGTGAACAAAACGGGGATTACGAAAACCAAGGCCGAGATGGCCGTCGAGACGGTTTTCGAAAGCATGAAGCGGGCGCTGTCGCATGGCGAGCGCATCGAGTTGCGCGGATTTGGCATTTTCAACGTGCGGCCGCGCAAGACCGGCATCGGCCGCAACCCGCGCACCGGCGCCGAAGTGGCGATTCCGCCCGGCAAGGCGGTCCGCTTTAAACCCGGCAAGGAACTGCAGTCGCTGCAGTAGCGTAAAGTTGTCGTGGTTCCCCGCCCATCGAGCGACGGTTTGAGGGCTGCGCTCACTTTTCCCGAAAACACAATTTCAGCTTCGCGCTGGGTGCTGCACTGGACGCTGCTGGGCTTGACGCTCGGGACCACCACCATCGTGGGCGTGGTGTTCGCGCAAAGTTTCGAGAACAACCGCCCGCTCGAGCTGGACCAGTACCTGAGCATTCTTTCGACCCTGGGAGCGCACCCGGTGCTGCTCGTGGACGGCCTGGCGTTCTCGCTGACGCTGATGACCATTCTGCTGGCGCACGAGCTGGGTCATTATTTCGCCTGCCGATATTACGGAATCGACGCCAGCCTGCCCTATTTCCTGCCAGCGCCCACGCCCATCGGCACGCTGGGCGCGTTTATTCGAATCCGTTCGCCCATCTACACGCGGCGCGCGTTGTTCGATGTCGGCATCGCGGGGCCGCTGGCCGGTTTTGCGCTGCTGTTGCCCGCGCTGGCGATCGGCGTCGCCAATTCCAAAGTGATTCCCGGAATCGCCGAACGCGGCGATCTGATTTTCGGCGTGCCTTCCCTGCTCCGGGCTTTGGAATGGATCATATTTCCGGGCGTGCCGCCCGCGAATATTTTTCTGCATCCGGTGGCCCGCGCCGCCTGGGTCGGAATTCTTGCGACCGCGCTGAACCTCATTCCCATCGGGCAGTTGGACGGCGGGCATATCCTGTATGCCTTCGCCGGCCGCCAGCACAAACTGCTTTCGCGCCTGTTCGTGATCGCGCTGGTGCCGCTGGGAATTTTCTTTTCGCACACCTGGCTGGTCTGGGCGGTGCTGCTGTTCCTGTTCGCGCTGCGGCATCCCACCATCTTCGACGAAACGCCGCTGGATCGGAATCGCGTGCTGCTGGGCGCGGCCGCGCTGGCCATCTTTCTGCTCACGTTCACGTTGACGCCGATCCAATAATCCCGCGCGGGCGGCCGTGATAAGATGCAGGCTATTCGAAGTGCCATCCGACTCCGTTCAGTTCAGGTGCAACATCTGCGGCCGGGCGAACCGGCGCCCGCGGTCCGAGCTGAGCCGCGAGAGCCCGAGCTGCTCGCACTGCGGCTCGAACGTCCGCACGCGCGGGCTACTGCAGGCGCTGTCGCTGGAGTTGTTCGGCATGAGCCTGGCGCTGCCGGATTTCCCCTACGTGAAGAGCCTGCGCGGGCTCGGCATCAGCGACGACAGCTCTTACGCCTATCATCTGGACCAGAAGCTCGACTATCGCAACACCTTCTACGATCAGGAGCCGCGCTTCGACATCGCCAATCCGCCGGAAGACGAATTCGGCCGGTACGATTTCTTGATCTCCAGCGAGGTGTTCGAGCACGTGCCGCCGCCGGTGGAAACGGCGTTTTCGAATGCCTTCCGGCTGCTCAAGCCGTCCGGCGTTCTGGTGTTCACGGTTCCATATTCGCTTGAGCCGGCGCCGGCCGAACATTTTCCCGAGCTGCACGAGTTTGGCCTGGCGCAGCTCGGCGACAAGACGGTTCTGGTGAACCGGACGCGGGAAGGCAAGGTGCAGGTGTTCGAGAACATCGTGTTTCACGGCGGGCGAGGCGCTACGGTCGAGATGCGCGAGTTCACCGAGCAAAGTCTGAAGGCCGCGCTAACCGGCGCCGGGTTCCGCGACATCCGCATCTACAGCGAGAACTACGGGCCGTTTGGAATCGTGCGATCCGAATCTTGGTCCCTGCCGATCGCCGGCCGCAAGGGCCCCGGCGGCCTAAGCCCGGACGCGACGCGCGATGTGCTGGAACAATGGTGGAGGCTGAAACGGCTGGAGCAGGTCTTCTGGTTCCGGCTCGGCCGCAAGCTCGGTTTCCTGCGCTGAGCCGTGCGCGCCCGATCGCCTGCGCCGGCATGGGTCACGCGGTCCGAAATGTGTCAATCCGTCACACCTGCGTGTCAAAATGCTTCTTCGAGTCGCTTTTCGGCGACGACGACAGCATCGACAGGAACAGGCCGAAGATGAACAAACCGCTCACGATCGCGCCGACCAGCATGGCAAGACACCCACCTTCTGCAATTTAGATTGCACGTGTGCTGCCAGGGTTGCAAAGAACATTGGGGCGGTGATTGGCTCCGCCCCCTGCTGGTGGACGACCTGGTCGAGGTCAGAACTTGAACTGCAGACTCAGCCGGAACATGCGCGGGTTCAAAATGACCGACGGCGTGCCGCCCGGAGCTCCGGGCAGATACGGTTTCACAGTGGGGCCGAGCGTTTCGCTCTCTTGCAAAACCGTACTCGCGTTGAGAATGTTGAATACCTGAATTTCGGGCAGAATCGTGAATCTCTCATGTATATGAAACACCCTCCGCGCTCCCATGTCGAACTGCGTCAGCCGGGGCGTGAGGCGGGAACCAGGCGGAATTAGCTGTATCAGCGCGGAGCCCTGCTTCAGGCCTGGGTCAACCAGCCCTCCTGGATCAGGGCAGTTGCAGTCTTTCGGATACCTGGTGCCAGGCGTAATGCTCCAATTTACCGTCTTAAATCCGAATTCCTGGGCGCTGAATGCCGTCAACCCCGCGGCATTTGGTGTCGAATATTGTGCGCTGTAGACCGGGTCCGAATACACCGAGGCGTTTACTTCGAAGCCCCACTTGATCGGCAAATTGCCCTGAAGCTTGAATTCATTGCGCCAAGGCACGCCGCTGATCTTACCCAAATTCTGATACAAGCCTCCGGTTTGGTCGCAGAAGTGGAGTGAATTGGGATCGTTTAGGGCAGACCCGGCAAAGGAGGTGTTGATGTCACAAGCTACGTCCGTCTGGTTTTCGAGCGTCCAACCCGCAAATATAAAAGCCCCATGCGGGAGACGTCCGGAGACGGATGTCTCGAAGCCGTTGTAAACGTTCCGGCGCAAGCTCTGCGGCGCGTTAGTCTCGTGAAGCTCCGGAACCAGACCGAAATAGGCGGGCTGCAAATTATAGACCGTGAGGGCGCTCCCATCCAGCGGATTCGCGATTTGGAACGGCGTGTAAGCGCTGGGCGGAACGGCATAGTTGATGAGCAGCGGCTGTTGATAATCCGCGGTACGGTTCCAACCGAAGTTCAGCGTCAGACCCTGCCTGATTTCATGTTGGACGCCGATGCTATATTCCCATTGATACTCGCGGTGGAAATTCGGATCGATGGAAATGTTGTTGAGAAGCCCGAATCGGGGGTTCGGGTTAGGACCAATGTCCCCGGTGCCGAAAGTGGTGCCTGCCGGAATACATCCAGGCGTTTTGCCATCGGTTTCGCAGGCAGTGGTGGGAGCATTCAACCAAGGAATGGACTGGCTGGCCGTATACATCGGGTTGAAAGCGTTTAGATTCGAGGTCACGATCGGCGTATCGTACTTACCGACGCCGGCTTTGACCGCCGTCTTGTGATTTCCGAACACATCGTAGATCACGCCCAATCGAGGCGCCCAGTTCTTGAAACAGCTTAGCCCCTTCACCGTGCCGCAATCCACCTGCGGGAATTGACGCGGGCCAACGAAGCGGCCGGCGGGAGCCGACTGCTTCTCGATAAAGTTGTTCAGATATTCCCAGCGCAGCCCGCCCGTGATCGCCAGGCGCTTGATGTGCCACGTGTCCACGCCGTAAATGCCGAGATCTGATTTCAGACGAAATTTCTGATACGTGGGCGTGTTGTAGGCGGTGATGCTCAGTGGAACGCCGTTCAAGTAGTTGTAGTTGGCGTCTCCGTTCGCCAGGTTGTTGAGCTGGTCAATGCCCCAGTCATCGGAAACTCCAAACTTGATCTGGTGCGAGCCTGTAATGTACGCTCCCGTGGCATTCCAAACAAACCGGTCGTACTTGGCGAAAGTCTGCACATTTTGCGAGACGCTGCGTGTGAGCCTGCCAAGGTCCAACTCTGAAGCGCCCGCATACCAAGCCTGCGAAAACGGGGTTAGCTGTTGTCCGGGGTGGTCGTTGATGTTGTAGTCTAGCTTGGTAAGAGAAAGACCGCTTTGCAGGATCAGTTTGGGCGTGAGAGTGCCCGTCCAGCGGGTCTGCAGGATGTAATACATCTTGGGCATCCGCTCCAGGGTGGATACAGCGGGGTTGACGTCGGAATAGCCCCCGGCGTCGGTGACCACGTCATTTTCCTTGGTCTTCCAGTCCCGAATCCACATGGCGGCGAATTTATTCTTGGAATTGAGCTGATACGTCAGCCGCAGATCGCCGGTGTAAATATAGCTCCTCTCAATTCCGGGCTGGCCATTGAGGTAGAAGGAATTCGCGGCCTGAATAAAAGTGAGTTGCTTTCGTCCGCCCAGCAAGAACCACAACTTGTCCTTGAGGATGGGCCCGCCAACGCTGCCGTCGAAGTCCTCGATCCGGTTCACGGCGGATTGTCCCGTGACGCCGCGCGCGATCAGGCCTTGGGTAATGTTACTGCCAACGAACTGAGCGGGCGTGTACCCCAGGAAAAGCGCGCCGTGAAAATCGTTCCCGCCATCCTTTGGGATCAGGTTGGTGTAAACGCCGCCGGCCTGGACTTCGGCAGTTACGTTGCTGGTCTGATAGGTCGATTCTTGCAGGACCTCGTTGTCAATGTAGATCTGAATGTAACCGTCCAGCTGCATGGTGTTCACACGCATGCCGTCCAGCAGGTATGTATCGCGCCCCGGAGGATTGCCGTGCGTCGACATGTAGGTCTGCTCGATCTGCTGGGTGCCCCCGACGTCGGGATTGTTGAGGTGCACGCCGGGAACATAGGAACCGATGGACTGCATGTTGCGCGCCGTCGGCAGCGCGTCCATATCGCTGCGCGACAACACCTCCGGGTGCGCCACGTTCTCGACGTCCACCGTAGCGACTTGCGCCTGCACCTCGACGGTTTGCCCCACCGCGCCCACTTGCATGCTGGCGTCCACCGGCACGGTTACGTTGGATGGCACGTCAACTTGCTGCTTCACCTGGCTGAAGCCGGACATGGTGAAGGTCATTGTATAGGGGCCTGGGCGCACGTCGACCACGGCGTAGCGGCCTTCGCCGTCGGTGGTGACGGTACGCGATCTCTCAATCAGCGCCGGGCTGGCGGCTTCCACCGTCACGCCGGCCATCACCGCGCCGGACGAATCCCGAACCTGTCCTGAAATGGTGCTCTGCGCGAAAGCGACCGGCGAGCA
>DASQHQ010000004.1:0-5066 GCA_035632015.1 Bryobacteraceae bacterium | reverse complement strand
TTCCCGATACGCCCACGGACACTTTGATCGCGACGCTTCCTGGCGCAACATCCGATGAAGTGGTCATCGTCAACACCCACACCGACGGGCCGAACGCGACCGAAGAGAACGGCGGGCTCGGCATTCTGGCGCTGGCGAAATATTTTTCGAAGCTGCCCAAGAGCGAGCGCCGCCGCACCATCGTCTTCCCGCTGACCAGCGGCCACTTCGCGGGGCCGTGGGTGCCGTCCATGCGCGGCATTATTCAGAAATATCCGGAGCTGATCAAGAAGGCCGTGGCGGCGCTGACCGTCGAGCATCTGGGCTGCAAAGAGTGGATGGACGACGCGACGTTGCATTACAAGCCGACCGGGCAAAACGAATGGGCCGTCGCGATCACGGAAATGCCATCCACCGGCAACATATTAGTGGACGCGCTGCAAGGCAGTGGCGACCGGCGCACTGCCGTGGTCAACCCGGTGCACGGCGGATGGCTGGGCGAAGGCGGAGGCCTGGCGCGCGCCGGCGTGCCCACCATCGGCTACATCCCGCAGCCCAATTACTTGCTGGCCGGGCCCGCCAACGGGTGCATCGAAAAACTCAGTCCCGAGCGGTTGCACGCCGAGATCGAAGTCTTCGCCAAGGTGATCCACAAGATGGATGCGATGCCGGCGGCGGAACTGAAAAACAAGAGCGCCTGAGAGCCGTCAGAACATGCCCAACGCGGGGGCGCATGCGCTGGGTGTGCCGCGTCCCGGCGGCGGGCGTTCACACGAGCGCACAGGACGCCGCGGCCTCCTCGTGGCAGCCAAAAAGCGCTGCCGCAGCGTTCCGTTGTGCGCCTTTCTGGAGAGTGTGAACGCGGCACGCACGAGTGCGTACGCCACGGCGCATCATGGAGCGGCGTGCGCCTGTTTACTTGACTTTGGCCTTCAGCGCTCTCAGTTGGCCGAGCAGCGCATCCAGCTTGCGCTCGAGGTCAGCGACGGCCGCGACCGCCTGGGTGGTGGGAGTCGCATCGGCGCCCTCCACCACTTCCAGCGCTGTCGCCAGTTCGCCGTTCAACCGCGCCAGCCCTTCGTTTCCCTCGTCGCTGCTTGGGCGGCCGCCTGGACCTCCCTCGATCGCCGCAGCTTGTTTTTCCAGCTCCGGATCTTGCGATTGAAGGCGGGTACGCAGCGCGCGGACCTCCTGGAGCGCCTGGTAGTCGTCATGCATCCTGGCGGTGAGTCTGGTGGCCAGACGAAACTGCTCGAGCAGGCCGGCCAGTGGGGTTTTGACGCGGGGGTCCATCTTCACCGTCAAAGCCTGTGTGTAGGTCCTGCCGCCGGCGGTTAATCTGAGCGTGTACCGGCCGGGCATCGCGATCGCTCCCACCGGATAGCGCGGCGTGTCGTGATAAATCGCCGCGATGGGATACTCGTGCCGCAGAGCATCGGGCGGCGGATAATGCAAATCCCAGACAAAGCGATGCATGCCGGCCTCAGCCGCAAGAATCGGGGCCGGCCGCACCCAAGCGGTCTCGACGTTCAGCGTCAGATCGATCGGATCCGGCTTGTCGTCGCTTGAATAACGCCGCACCAGTTTCCTGGCTGCGTCGAAGACTTCCAGCGTGACAGGCGTCGAGGCGGCGGCCTTCAGATAGTAGTACACGATCGCCCCGTCCGGCGGATTCTCGCCCGCCGGCTCCTCGGGCGGAAGCGGTGTGTCCGTGTTTTCGTTCCACCGGACACGATAAGCCGCGCTGGGGCGGAACAGATGCGCCTCGGAAGCAGCGATCTCGCCGCTGATCTGTCGCAGGGGCGCGATTTCGTCGAGAATCCAAAAACCGCGGCCGTGCGTTCCGGCGACGACGTCGTTGCCGTGGATCACCAGATCGCGCACGGAAATGGCGGGCATGTTGAGGCGCAGCGGCTGCCAGTGATCACCGTCGTCGAACGAAACGTAGACCGCCAGTTCGGTCCCGGCGAACAGCAAACCCTTGCGCACCGGATCTTCGCGCACGGTGTTCACGGGACCATCCGGCAGGCCGGCGACAATCTCTTTCCAGGTCGCACCGCCATCATGCGTACGATAAATATGCGGCTTGAGATCGTCCAGGCGAAAGCGATTCACCGCCGCGTAGGCCGTGAGATCGTCGAAGTGCGATGCGTCGAGCTGGGCGATTTTACTCCAGGGCGTCAGCGCGGGCGGCGTGATGTTTTTCCAGCTTTTGCCGCCGTCGCGCGTCACCTGGATCAGGCCGTCGTCGGTGCCGGCCCAAATCACATTGACGTCTTTATGCGAGGGGGCGATCGCGTAGATTACGCCGCGGCGAGTGGCCTCGCGCCGGGCCTGCTCGGTGAAGACGCCCACGCTGGGCGGAACGTCGTACTTCTCGCGCGTCAGGTCCGGGCTGATCACGTCCCAACTGTGGCCGCCGTTGATGCTCTTGAACAACACCTGCGAGCCGAGATAGAGCACGTGCGGATCGACCGGAGAAAAAATCAAGGGCATGCTGCGCAGGAAACGGTACTTGCCACCGCGCAGCACCGCCGGGCCCACCTGCTGGACCTCGCCGGTGGTCTGATTGAAGCGCGACACCTTGCCGCCGTAAATGATGTTGGGGTTGAGCGGATCGGGCGCGACGTAGCCGTACTCTTCGACGCCCACCGGGTGCCAGTCGCGGAACGTAATCTGGCCGTAGTCGCTGCGGCTGGCGACGCCCGCCGAGCCGCTCTCCTGCTGGCCGCCGTACACCCAGTAAGGGAAACGATGGTCGGTGATCACGTGATAGAACTGTGCGGTCGGCTGGTTATACCAGGAACTCCAGGTTTGGCCGCCGTTGACGCTGATGGTCGCGCCCTGGTCGGCCGCCAGGAGAATAATTTGCGGGTTCAGCGGATTGATCCAGATGGTGTGATAGTCGTCGCCTCCGGGCGCGCCCTTGATCGCGGTGAAGGTCTGGCCGGCATCGCTGGAACGGTACGTTGACGTGTTGGCAACGTAGATGACGTCTTTGTTATTGGGATCCACGCGCACGCCGGCGAAGTCGGAGCCGCGGCCAGTGATGCGCGATTCGGTGTTCTCGCGGTTCCAGTTTGCGCCGGCATCGTCGGAGCGATAGAGCGCGCTCGGTCGCGCCTCCACCAGAGCGTACATGCGGCGCGGATCACTGGGAGCGATGGCGATGCCGATGCGTCCCAACCCTTCCGCGGGCGTGGGCAGCCCGCCGGTGAGTTGCCGCCAGTTGTCGCCGCCGTCGGTTGACTGGAACAGGCCGCTGCCGGGACCTTCCCACTCGCCGTTCTCCCACGGCCCCTGGCGCGCGGCCCACAACACTGCATAAACCGTGCGCGGATTGGTGGGGTCGAAGGCCAGGTCGACTGCGCCGGTGTTCTCATCCTTGTACAGCACCTTCTGCCAGGTCTCGCCGCCATCGGTGGAGCGGAATACGCCGCGCTCCGCGTTGGGACCATAGGGATGACCGAGCACGGCGACGAAGACCCGATTCGGATCGCGCGGGTCCACCAAAATCGCGGGAATCTGCTGGCCCTCGCGCAGGCCGAGGCGCCGCCACGTTTTTCCGCCGTCGGTGGATTTGTAGATTCCGTCGCCGACCGAAAGATCGGGACGCTGCAGCCCTTCGCCGCTGCCGAGATAGATGATGCTGGGATCCGACGGCGCGATGGCGAGCGCGCCGACCGAACCGGTAGGCTGGCCGTCGAAGATCGGACGCCAGGTGCGGCCGGCGTCATCGGTCTTCCAAACCCCGCCGTTGTTGGCGGCCACATAAAATACGTTGGGCTGCGAAGGAATGCCGGCCGCGGCCACGGTGCGCCCGGCGCGAAAAGGTCCGATCATGCGCCAGCGCAGGCCGGCGTAAAGACCGGGCGAATATTCCTCAGCCGCCAGCGGCGCGAGCGCAGCCAGAATCAGCGACCAGCACGTGATTCGAGACACGCCTGATAGGATACCTCGCCGACCGCGTTGAGGCTTAACGGCGGACGATCACTTCCCTCAGGTGATCGCGCGTCAGGAAGAATTTCACCGATTGGAATTTCTGGAAAAGTTTTTCCAGGTTGCGGTTGTTGAAATACTGCGCGGGCCGGCGCTCGCCGCGCGGCGTCAGGGACATGGTCTTCGGGCCGAGAATACGATAGGAATAGAGCGGGGCGGAATCGAGTTTTTCTTCCGAGTGGAAGAACGCCAGCAGCGACGATTTCGGGCGGAGAACCTGGAACAGCCGCTCGACGCTCTGTTCCAAAAGCGGAGGAACCAAAAACTGCAGCGTGTCCCAAACCAGAGCGCCGTCGAAACTCTGGTCGGGAAACGCGAGGCTTTCCTCTAAGAACAAGGCCGCGCGCGCCGGATCCGCCTGGTTGGCGGTGAAGTTTGCTGCTCCTCCGAACGCCTCATCCAGGCTGCGAAGAATGTCGTTGGAATAGATGCGATGCCCGAGCGAAGTGATGAAGCTGACGTTGGCCTGGCTCGCGCCCGCGAAGTCAAGCAGCGAAAGATTCTCCTCATCCTGTATCGACGAGAAGAATTGCTCCAGGCCGTGGCTGGTTCGAGTCTGAGGTTGCGCCACGGGTCCGGCGTTCTTCTGCGTCGAGAAGAAGGAAGGGAGAACGGATTCCGTTCTTGATCGGTCCTTGAGCAAGGCCGCCTCTTTTTCCGCTCCAGAGAGTCCGTTAGCGCTTCAGATCGCCCGTCGCGTGCGTGGAGGGAGCCGAAGCGGCCGCTGCGCTGGCGACCGGGGATGGCGCAGGAGCGGCCATCGGTTTCGCCGCCGGTGAAGCGGCCACCTTGGCCTCCGGCCGGACGATGTCGATGCTTCCCTTGAAATACGCGCCGTCCTCGATCACGATCCGTGCGGTCTTGATATCGCCCACCAGGCGCGCGTCTTTGCGGATGTCGATTTTATCCGAAGCTTCGACATTGCCGTGAATCGTCCCGAGCACCACCACTTCGCGCGCCTTCACGCCGGCCTGCAGCTTGCCATTCGGACCCACCGTCAGGCGATGTTCGTGCAGTTCCACCGAACCATCCACCTCGCCGTCGATGGTCAAGTCTTCACGGCTGAAAATCTGGCCCTTGATCATGAC
>DASQHQ010000003.1:0-3253 GCA_035632015.1 Bryobacteraceae bacterium | reverse complement strand
AGCAGGTTGCCGTATTCGGCGGGGTAGGAAACCAGCAGCGCCAGCCGCCCGATGTCGTGCAGCAGGCCGGCGGTATAGGCCCGGTCTTTGCCCAGGTTCAGCGAAACGGCCAGATCCTCGCAAATCATGGCCGAGGCGACGTTGTGGTTCCAGCAGATGCGGAGGTTTTCGTAGCGTAAAAAGGTCTTCGCGAATTTGCCCAGAGCCACGGTCAGGGCCAGCCGCTTCACGTTTTCGCTGCCCAGCACGATTACGGCATGCTTCACGCTGTCAATGCGCTGGACAAATCCATAAAGCGCCGAGTTGGCCACGCGCAGCAGCTCCGCCGAGAGCGCCGGATCGACGCGCAGCAGGTCCACGACCTTCTTCAGCGGCACTTCCGGATTGTCCAGCAGGCTGAGCAGTTGCAGCGCCACCGCCGGGAACGGCGGCAGCGCCTTTAGCGCCCACGGTTTCTTATCCTGGACTTCGGAGGAGATGATATCGGCAGCCATCCGGCACCTGACCTAGCAATCGGATGGTGCTGGGAAAGGGTTTAGGGCGTGCTATGAAAAAGGTGCCTGCCGGCCGTTACCTGCCTCTGCCGAGGGAGCACGGAGCCGCCGAATCAGACCGGCGTCCAGTTGAGGAGGCGCTTGGCGTTCCCGTTGTAGATTCTGGTTACGAACGACTCCCGAGCACGTCAAACAGAAAGCATTAAGCAGAATTGTGCCGGACCGGCCCACGCCGGCCGGGAAGTTTCGTTCTTGCCCGGAACGCGTCGCGGCCCGCCTTCGTAAGGAATTGGGAGGTTTGTAATGCAAGAGCTGCTCAGCAATCTTCGGTACGCGGTGCGCCAGTTCCGGCGATCTCCTGTTTTTACGGCTGCGGCCGTACTCACGCTGGCCCTGGGGATCGGCGGAACCACGGCCATATTCACGTTGATTCATGCGGTGATGCTGCGCTCCTTGCCGGTTTCTGATCCCGGGAGACTGTACCGCGTCGGCGAGGGCGACGATTGCTGCGTCGAAGGGGGACCTCAAGACCGATGGGGATTCTACTCGTTCCCTCTGTACGAGCGGCTGAAGGCCGAAACACCGGAATTTGAGGAGGTGGCTGCTTTCCAGGCTGGCCGTGGGCTCCAAAGCGTGCGTCGTCAAGGCGAGAGGGCTGCCCGGCCGCTGCGCTCCGAGTACGTCACCGGGAGTTACTTTTCGATGCTCGGAGTGGGCGCTTTCGGCGGGCGGGTGCTTACCCCTGATGACGACCGGCCCGGCGCTCCGCCGGTTGCGGTGCTCAGCCATCGTGTCTGGCAGACCAGCTATGGCGCCGATCCTTCTGTACTGGGTTCAACCTTCGTCATCGAGGGCCACCCGTTTACCGTCATCGGGGTGGCTCCTCCCGGATTTTTCGGCGAAACGCTGCGCAGCGACCCTCCCGATATTTGGATCCCGGTGGAGCAGGAACCCTTGATTGCTGGTGAAGGCTCGCTGCTGCGCCAGTCCACCGGCGCGTGGCTGCGCATGATGGGCCGCCTGCGGCCGGGGGCTTCCATTGCGGGAATGGCTCCGCGCCTCACTGGCGTGCTGCGGCAATGGATGCAGTACGATTCAGGGTATCCAGCCAACTGGATGCCGGACGTGATCCGGGTGCTTCCCAAGCAAGTGATCAATGTAGTTCCCGCAGGCGCCGGCGTGGCCGAGATGAAAGAGGAGTATGGGCGGAGCCTCCAGATCCTGCTCGCGGTTTGCGGTCTGGTGCTGCTGATTGCCTGCGCCAATGTGGCGAACCTTCTACTGGCTCGCGCCGCGGCACGTCGCGGGCAAACCGCCGTCAGGCTGGCCATCGGCGCCACGCGGCGGCAGATTATTGCGCAGGCTCTCACGGAAAGCATCCTGCTCGCGATCGGCGGCAGCCTGGTCGGACTCCTGGTGGCTGTGGCGGGCGCGCGCCTGCTCCTGGCGCTTGCCTTCCACAGCGCCCACTTCCTTCCCATCAGCCCTGTGCCATCGCTCGCGGTGTTGGCGTTCGCCTTCGGATTGGCGCTGGTGACGGGGGGCATCTTTGGTGCGGCTCCGGCGTGGTTTGCCACGCGTACCGATCCCGCAGAAGCTTTGCGCGGATCGGGCCGCAGTACGGCTGATCATTCCTCTCTTGCCCGCAAAGGGCTGCTGATCGTGCAGGCGGCGCTGTCGGTGGTGCTGGTGGCGGGCGCGACGATGCTGGCGCGAAGCCTCAACAAGCTCGAGCATCAGGATTTCGGATATCAAGTGCAAGGGCGCGTACTGGTGGCGCTGCACAATCCGCCCGCTAGCTACACCGAAGCCAAGCTCGCCGCTCTCTACCGTCAGCTTGAAGAACGCCTCAATCGACTGCCAGGAGTGCAGGGAAGCGGACTGGCGCTCTATAACCCGCTTACCAACAACTGGGGCGAACTCGTTTACGTGGCCGGCCATCCCGCTCCCAAAATGAGCGAGGAAGCTGGCGCATCGTGGGACCGCGTCAGCGCCAGGTATCTTCAGAATTTTGGCATGCCCATCTTGCGCGGACGGACGTTTACGGCCGCGGACAATGAGAATACGGAGCCGGTGGCAATCGTGAACGAAGGCTTCGTGAAGCGCTTTTTCAAGCAAGGCGAAGACCCGCTGGATCAGCACTTCGGCCTCGATTATCCCGAGAATGCGGGCACCTTCCGTATCGTGGGCGTGGTGCGCGACGCGAAGTTTGCGGGTTTTGGCCTGAGCAGGCCGGCGCGCCCCATGTTCTTTGTGCCTCTGGCTCAGAATGTCGATTACAAGCAGGAGATGTTGAAGAGAATCGAGCTGCAATCGCATTTCATCGGCGGAATCATGCTGGTGACCAGAACCCCACCTGGCGTGCTGGAGCCGCTGCTCACCAGGACGCTGGCGGAAATCGATCCCAACCTGACGATCACCAGCGTCAGGACCGTGCGGCAGCAAATTGAGCTTTCCTTCGATCAGAAGCGCGCCGTAGCCAGTCTCGCGGGCCTGTTCGGGATGGTCGCTCTCTTGCTGGCCGCGGTGGGACTCTACGGCGTCACGGCCTACACGGTGGCGCAGCGAACGAACGAAATCGGCATTCGCATGGCACTGGGCGCTGATCGGGCGAAGGTGGTTCAACTGGTACTGCGCGGAGCGTTCACGCGCGTAGTGCTCGGGCTGATCCTCGGGCTGCCGCTTGCCATCGGCGCTGGACGCCTGATCTCGGCGCAGCTATACGGCGTCTCCAGTTGGGATCCGCTCGCGCTGGCCGT
>DASQHQ010000002.1:0-4333 GCA_035632015.1 Bryobacteraceae bacterium | reverse complement strand
GTTTGACGTCACACGCGAGCGCATCCGGCAAATTGAAGCTAAGGCGTTGCGCCAGCTTCGGTCGCCGGAACGGGCTCGCCATTTGCGAGCTTTACTGGCTGCGAGGTAAAGCCGCTCCTCCTCCAAAGTGAAAGGCCGGGCACATTGCCCGGCCTTTTTTATTTGGCCAGAGAACGCCGTGGGCTGCTTGCCGAAGCGGCGATTCATTCGCGGAGGGGGCTGGTTCGCCAATGCCGCCCAGGCTGTTGATTCGGCAGAAGACGGTCAGCGTGCGCGGAGCTGGATCGTGAGTTGGGAAATAGTCGAACCGTTTTTCCGAATGCGCCGTCAGCGCTGTGAAGCGGGGCTGCCGGCTAGCAGCTTCTCGACGTCCACACAGCCCAAATGGAGGTGTGCCAGTTTCGCTCCCACCTCGGTCAAACCCAATTTGCCCGGCATGAGCTGGTGACAGGTCGAGCAGCCGAACTCCTCGAAGCGCTGAGCTCTGCTGCGCTGGGTGGCCGAGCGCTGGTTCTCCGGCACTTTGGCGATGATGCTCATCGCCTTGAGCGTGGAAATACATCCTTCAAATCCCTGGGCCCTTTCCTCACCTTTCTTCGTGAAACCGAGCTTGCTATCGTGGCCGAGGGTGTGGCAGTTCTTGCAACCGTGCGTGTCAAAAAGATATTGCGCGATCTCGTGCTGGCTTTTCCCAGCGGCGACCATGCGGTCCAGCTCGGCGGTCGAAGGTTCCGCCCAGGCCGAAGCGATGATGCCACCGCAAAGGAGAAGAATCGAACAATAATGCATGATCTGCTTCATTTCTGGCGTTTGCCTCGCGACTGTGGCTGCGGAGTTGGCTGCTGGCGCCCGACGGCAGGGCAAGGCGCGCTGACCGAGGTCAGGCAAATGTTGCCGCGGAAAGTGTTGGCGCCATCAGGAGCCATATTGTTAATATCCACGCCGATTGCCGGAGAGAAATCCACGGAAACTTGCACAGCAGGGTTGCCGACGACGAGGTTTCGTCGAATGACGTTTCCCCGGACCGTGCTGCCTAAACTGATCCCGTTGGTATTCCCGCTCGCGATATTCTCCTCGACAATGTTGTCACTCGTAAAAACCCCGATGCCGAAGTCACCTCCGAAAGCTGTCCCCTGATATCCATTTCCGATAAGCCGGTTCCCACGGAGCCGGTGGCGGGTGCTAACTCCCGCCCCAGCCAGTCATATGCCACCGCAGCCACCGCCCGGAACTCCATTTCGTACGGAAACATTGTTGTCAAGCTCGTTGCCACTGCCTGCGTTCACGAGAATACCGGACATGCAATTGGTGGACATCATCGCGCCGACGACCCTCGCGCCAGTAGTGGTGATGAGATGGATTCCGGACCCCCTAAACTGTTGGACCAGGCCAGGCCCATGAATCGTAACGCCTGTTTGTGTGTTGACCTCGATCCCGGCCTCGCCGGCGACTGGGCCGACGTTGCAGGGCGTCTGAGAATCCGCCGGCCCCGTGATGGTGAAGCCGTTCAACTCCAGCGTGATGTTTGGAGCGCCAATGGCGATACAAGCAGCGCCTGTGACGGTACAGGTGACGTCATCTACGAGTTGGCTATCCTCGGTGATAACCAGAGTGCTGGAAATGGGCCCGCCGATATCCACGGCGTACGCGGCTGCAGCGTATGCAAAAACTCCGCTGAGAACCGCGAACCAACCTGATCTGACGCGTGTCATGTTCATCTCCTTCGACCAAAATTTGCTACACGTAACGGCGATGATAAGCGAGACAAGTGGGCGATCCAATGCCCTAAGAGGTGACTTTTCGATGACCAGTCTGTGACCGCGCACGTCATTGAGTTTGTTCCGCTTTCAGCAACGTCTGTTGGAAGGTTTATAATCTGAGGGAACTTTGTTGGGCTATTCCCATGCAAGCACCTGCCTCACCGAACCTCCGTTTCGGCCCATTTGAACTTGATCCTCAGAATCACGAGTTGCGAAAGAATGGCCGACGGGTGAGACTTCCGCCGCAGGCTTTTGGACTGCTCGAACTACTGGTAAGTAATGCCGGCCGGCTCGTTACCCGCGAGGAAATCAAGAACGCAATCTGGACCGACACGTTTGTCGATTTTGAGCGGGGCATCAACAAGTCCATCCGGCAGATTCGAGACGCTCTGGGCGACGATGCCGAAGCGCCGAAATTCATTGAAACGCACCGCGGTCATGGCTATCGCTTCATTGGGGAGCTCACGGAGAATGCTCAGAATTGGGGTCGCGAGCACGTGGCGACATTAGCTGCGACAGGTCCATCTGGGGAACTTGCGAGCATGCCGGCGCCACCGGCCTTGGTTTCCCGTTTTCGGAAATCCGTTTTGGGTGTGCTCGCCGCCTCGGTCGTGGTCATTTTTATTCTGACGGCTTGGGTCTTACACGGAAGGTATCCCCCACGGGACCAGATGCTTCGCGCCTCACCGTTGACCACCTATTTGGGAACCCAGGACTGGCCTTCGCTTTCGCCGGATGGCAGCCAGGTAGCGTTTGCCTGGGATGGAGAGAAGCAGGACAATTTCGATATCTATGTGAAGAGGATCGGCTCAGGGCCACCTCTACGTCTCACGCGCGACCCAGCGGCAGACACGGCTCCGGCCTGGTCGCCAGACGAGAGTTCGATCGCTTTCCTGCGTGCCTCGCGGCCGGGCAGATCCGCCGTCGTGCTGGTCTCCCCCCTGGGCGGCCCAGAGCGGGTGGTCGGCGAGGTGACTCGGTTCGAACCCATGAACCAGGCGCTGAGTTGGTCGCCCGATAGCAAATGGCTGGCTGCGTTTGATCGGCCGCCGGCGCAGCCGGCGGGCCTGTGGCTTTTGTCCGTGGAAACAGGCGAACGGCGCCGGCTCACTACCACTCCCGACGAGTGGACTGGAGATTTCGCTCCGGCTTTCGCACCTGACGGCCGCTTTCTCGCGTTCAGGCGACTGGTGGCCAGAAACTCACTTGACGTATTCTGGTTAGCTCTGGGATCTGATATGCGTCCCCGCGGAGAACCGCGCCGTCTCACGCGAGACAATCAGGTTTTCGTGGGCTTGGCCTGGGCTGCGGACGGGAAGGACTTGATCTTTTCTTCCGGTTCACCGGGAAATCTGAGCCTTTTCAGGATGGGAATTTCGGAGGTGGCTCCGAGGCGCCTAACCGGCCAGGGAGAGATCCTGAACGTCACAGTTGCGGCGCGCTCCAATCGGTTGGTGTACGCCCAGTCCAGACGCGAAATGGACATTTATCGGGCGAAGCTAAATGGCGGAGGCACTGAAGCGAGCGACTCGATTCCCTTGATCGCCTCTTCGCGTTTAGAGCGTTATCCCAGCTACTCGCCCGACGGAAAGAAGATCGCTTTTGTGTCCCTGCGGTCCGGCAACTGGCAGCTCTGGGTTGCCGACGGCGATGGACAAAACGCCGCGCAGATGACTTCGTTCCAGCGAGGCGAGGTAGCTTTTCCGGCGTGGAGTGCGGACGGGAAGCAGATCGGATTCATGTGCGATGCGGAGGGTTCTCAGCAAGCCTACGAGATTGACGCGAACGGAGGAAAGCCGCGAAGATTAGCGGCGCTGGGGCTGGGTGTATTCGCCCTCAGATGGTCGCGCGATGGACGTATGCTTTTCTTCGGCTCCAATCGCAGCGGCGCCCAGCAACTCTGGAAGATCCCCGCAGGCGGGGGCGCACCGGACCAGATGACCCGGCAGGGGGCAGTTACAGGCCCCATCCTCGAGTCACCGGACGGCAAGCTGCTCTATTACGTTCGGCCCGGTGGCGTCTGGTCTGTGCCGGTTGCGGGCGGACCGGAACGTCAAGTCATTGCGTCCGAGGTTGATCCAGGCGCGCTCGATGGTAACCAGCATGGGATCTATTTCCATGCCAACTCGAACGTCACAAAGAACGGCGATTTGATGTTTTATCGTTTTCCAAACGGTCCTATTACCAAAGTTGCAGGCGTAGAGATGCGCTACGGCATGTCTCTTTCTCCAGACGGCCGGTATATGTTGTATACCAAGATGACGTCAACCGGCTCGGATTTGATGCTAGTCGAAAATTTCCGGTAGCGGCGTGGGATCGCCGGTGGACGCGGTGATCGATTCCAACGTGCGGGCCGAGACCGCCAACATTTTCCGGCTGCGCTTCGGCATCGGCTGCGAGCGGGAGCACACTCTGGAGGAGATCGGGCAGGAGTTTGACGTCACACGCGAGCGCATCCGGCAAATTGAAGCTAAGGCGTTGCGCCAGCTTCGGTCGCCGGAACGGGCTCGCCATTTGCGAGCTTTACTGGCTGCGAGGTAAAGCCGCTCCTCCTCCAAAGTGAAAGGCCGGGC
>DASQHQ010000001.1:0-37909 GCA_035632015.1 Bryobacteraceae bacterium | reverse complement strand
GCGTCGCTCGTGATTCGATTCGCGGGAGCGCTTACGGGGTTGTGAATCCTGTCATCGCCGGCTGAACAGCCACAACACGAACGACAGGACGATGCTCACCAGCAGCGACGTCACGATCGGAAAATAGAACACCGAATTCTTGCCCCGGATTACGATGTCGCCGGGCAGCCGCCCCAGCCGGATCGGAAGCTTCCCGCCGACCGAGACGAGCAGGCCGAGAGCCACAAGGATCAACCCGAGCACGATCAGCATGCGCCCCAGGTTCATGCTTTCTTTGTCCCAAGCGCCTGCACGCCGCGGCGCTCGGCCATCTCGCGCCCAACTTCAGCCAATTGCTCGGGCGGCAACGCTCGCGCCGCCAGCGGGAACAGCTCCCGGTCTTCGATCGCGATGTGGCGTTGGTAGCGGCTGGCCAGCCGGTCCAGCGCCTGCTGCATTTCGCGCAGCGAATCCGCGCCGAGCGACCCTTGGTCGAGCCACCGGCGGCCCTGCGAGTCGGCAATCTCGTGATCGTGCGCGGCGGCCTCGTGGTCGCCCTCCAAGCTCGCCAGGCACTCCAGCGCCGTTTGCGCACCGCTGGATGCCCGCAGCCGCGGAAAGAGCGAATCTTCTTCATCCGCCGTATGTTTCGGCGCCGAGTTGCGAAAGTAGGCCAGAGCTTTTTCGAGCGCCGCCCGTTCGTCCGCCTGCAAGGAGCCTCCTGCCGCTCGCCGACAAACCTGGACCAACACATCCAGAAAATGCTCGATGCGGCGATGACAATCGCTCAGCAGTCCCAACGGGTTCGAAAAATCGGACTCTTTTCGACCGATCTGAACCGGCATCCGCTTTCATTCTAGTACCGCGCCGAACCCCTTCCGGCGCTGTTGCGACCGTTCGCCAAATCCCAGCAGCGAACATCGCGGCCACCGCGGCGCCTCCGAAGTCGAACAATCCACGCCGCATGCCGCTGGCACCTGCGTTGCTCAATCAGTCGGGTCCGGGCGTAGACTGTCTCGGGGAGGACGTATGGCACGAGTGGAACGCATGCGCGAAGTGCTGTCCGGTCCGCTGACTTCGGCGCATATCGATCAAAAGGCCGCCGGCGGATGGAAGGCAGTGGCGGTGGTATGGGAGCGCGAGGCCGCAAGCAGCCCACCCGAACCAGCCGGCATCGCTGAAGATGTCCCCTACGGCCTGAAGATCTCCGAGAACTGTCTCGAACTCGAACAGGACACTCAGGAGAAAGAGGCGCTGCTGGTGATGCTGGAGATGATCATCCAGGACAAGCCGCTTTCGGAAATCGCCGAGTCGCTCAACCAGCGCGGCTTCCGAACGCGCCACGAAACCAAGTGGACGCCCGGAGCTGTTTTCGACATGCTGCCGCGGCTCATCGAGGTCGGCCCGCGCGTGTTCACCAGCGAGGAATGGGTGGTGCGAAGAGGGCGCCTCATGAACGCGCTCTGACGCGTCCAGCGGGCGCCATTCCACCTTGCCGTGCGCCCATGCGTTGAAACTCTCACCCAGGGGGTGTGCGAAAGCAGTCAAGCGATCGCAACCGTCTCTGCTAACCCCTGCTGAATCAGTCGCCAACTTCCAGGCCCACTTCATGCAGAGTACTAAGCGGGCAATCTTACTCCTGGCGAGGGATTGGGGAGGATTCTATGCATGTTCAAGACGTTATGATCAAGAACCCCAAGTTCTGCACTCCCGGCATGAACCTGGCGGCCGCGACGGAGATTCTTTGGAAAGCAGGCTGTGGCACGCTGCCGGTGGTTGAAAACAATCGCGTGCTCGGAATGATCACCGACCGGGACATCGCGATGGCCCTGGGCACGCGCAACGTGAGGGCGTCCGATGCGACCGTTCGCGACGTCAGCCTCCCGAAACTGTTCTACTGCGCAGCGGCTGACGACATTCATATCGCGCTCCAAACCATGGGAGCCCAAAAGGTGCGGCGCCTGCCCGTGCTGGACAGCAGTGGAGGGCTGGAAGGCATCCTGTGCCTGGATGACATCGTGCTGTTCGCCGAAGAAAAAGCGGGCGATCTCAAGTACGCCGACGTGGTGGACACGTTGAAATCGATTTGCGAGCACACCAGCGCGTTCCAGGCCCTAGCCGTGGCGCGCTAGAGGAGTTGGTAGCGGATTTGGAGGCAAAGGGTTCATAAGGCGCAGGGCCTCGAGAGACGGAGGACTGGCCGGTTGTGACGACAGCCGGGAGCCACTCTCGAGCTCTGCGTCCCGGGGGTTCTGCGATGCTTAGGCATCGCCGAATCGGGCCAAGCCGCGACGCCCCTAGTGGCAGAAGGGGCCCAACGGCGTCGTCCAGGTGGTAGCGGCTTGGCTTAGGTCTGTCTAGCGCGGCCGCATCCTGTTGCGGGGCGGGGGTGCGGTCAGCAGCCTGGCGTAGAAAGATTGTAAGCGTTCCCGGTAGGCCGGGCCCGCTGTCTCAAGAATGTTGTTGTGCCCCGCCCCTTCGACAATCCAGAGTGATTTGGGCGCTTGAGCCGCGGCATAGAGCGACTGGCCCAGCCGCGGGGGAATAATTTCGTCACGGTCGCCCTGCACGAAAAGTTTCGGCATCAACAGCCAACGAATCTTGGGAACCGAATTGTAGCTGCGCACTAAGGCCGGTCCCAGGAGCGGCACCACGGTGGCGGCGACATCGCTGGCCGAGCTGAACGGCGCTTCGAGAACCAGCCCGGCACAGGGTCGCCGATACGCCAGGTCGATTGCTACCGCACATCCGAGCGATTCTCCGTGCAGCACAATCTGCTGCGCGCGATAACCTCGTTCCAGCAGGTTGATGTAGCCGGCTTCGCTGTCCTGGTAGAGGCCTTTTTCGGTCGGCCGGCCCCCACTCTTGCCGTATCCGCGGTAGTCCAGCATGAGAACCGAAGAACCGGCTGCGACGATTTCCCGAATGTGGTCGATCCGGTGCGTTACATTGCCGGCGTTGCCGTGCAGGAATAATGTCGCCAGGCGCGAGCCGCTGGCGGCCACCCACCAAGCGTGCAGCCGCACCCCGTCCTGCGCTTCCAGCCAGACGTCCGTGGCGCCGACCTGGGACTGCTGGTCCCACCAACCCTGGGGGAATTTGACGGGATAGTAGAGTGCGCGATTCGCCAGGTAGTACAGGGCCCCGCACGCCAGCACCAAGGCAATCGGCCAGCCGATGTGGAGCGGGATGCGCGGCACGAGGCCACTGTAGCATTCGCATCGCATCCGGACCAACCGCGGCGCGGCAATCCGGCCCAGCTGCGGGCCGTCCCGGCCCCGTCATTCAAGACCGCGTTCACCCAAACCCCGGCCCCGTGGCGAACTCCGGCTCGTCCAAAGACCGCCGTCCCATGGTATCTTTCAACTTCCTGCGTCTCGAAGCCTGGCCCGTGGAAACAGGAGCTGCCCGATGCACGAATTGTCCTCGGAACAACAACTGATCGTCGACACCGTTCGGCGCTTCGTCGAGCGCGAAGTCACCCCCGTGGCCTCCGCGATGGAGCATCGCAACGAGTACCCGCACGAACTGGTCGGCCAGATGCGGAAGATCGGGCTCTTCGGCCTGAATGTGCCGGAAGAATACGGCGGCGCGGGAGTCGGCTACGCCACTTTTGCGATGGTCTTTGAAGAGCTCGCGCGCGGCTGGCTCGGGCTGGCGGGCGTGATCGGCACGCACTCGGTGCTGTGTGACGTCCTGCTGCGCTTCGGAACCGAAGAACAGAAGCGCCGCTTCCTACCCGGCCTGGCTTCGGGCGAACGGCGCGGCGGCATTTGTCTTTCCGAACCCAACGCCGGCACCGATCTGCAGAACATCAGCACCACCGCCGTGCGCCAGGGCGATTCCTACCGCGTGAACGGCTCCAAGATGTGGATCACCAACGCCCGCCACGGCAACACCTTCCTGCTTCTGGCCAAGACCGATCCCGGCGCCCAGCCGGCCTACGCCGGGATGAGCTCCTTCGTCATCGAAAAGGGCGCGCCCGGTCTCACGGTGAGCCGCGACATCGACAAGCTGGGCTACAAGAGCGTCGAGACCTGCGAGCTGCACTTCCAGGATTTTCCCGTGCCGTGCCTAAACCTGATCGGCGGCGCCGAAGGACAGGGCTTCAAGCATGTCATGACTGGTCTCGAAGCCGAGCGGATCAATGTCGCCGCGCGCGGATTGGGCGTTGCGCGCGCCGCCTTCGAAGAAGCCATCCGTTACGCCCAGCGGCGCACCACCTTCGGCAAACCGATCGCCGAGCATCAGACCATCCAGATCAAGCTGGCCGACATGGCGACCAAGATTGAAGCGTCGCGCCTGCTGATTTATTCGGCCGCGGAGAAAAAGGATCGCGGCGAGCGCTGCGACCTGGAGGCCGGCATGGCCAAGCTGTTCGCCACCGAAACCGCCGCCGAGGTATCGCTGGAGGCCATGCGCATCCTGGGCGGCAACGGCTACTCCCAGGATTTTCCGGTGGAGCGCTACTACCGCGACGCGCCGCTGCTGGTCATCGGCGGCGGAACCAACGAGCTGCAGCGCCTGATCATCGCGCGCAACCTGCTGCGCAAGTACAAGGGGACTGACCACTCTGTCCCACAACCCCAAAAACGCTAACCTCGCTCGACTGGTGCTCGGTGGACAGAGCGATCTGTCCGCTTCCCCTGATGCTCACCGGGGTCTTCGCCTGATTGACTGTCCCGACCCTCCGAACCAAACTGGTGGCATGGGCGCTTGGGGAACCGGCATTTTCGCCGACGACAATGCTGCCGACCTGCGGGACGAGTACCGGCAAATGATCGGAGACGGCGTGAAGGGACCTGAGGCGACCGACCGGCTGATTGCGCAATGGGCTCCCCGGGGCGATCCGGATCTGGAGCCGGTCTTCTGGCTGGCCCTGGCGCTCACACAGTGGAGTTGTGGCCGCCTGGAAGATCGGGTTAAAGGCGAGGCCTTGCGTGTGATCGCCGACGGCTCGGCCATCCGGCCCTGGGCTGGCGGCCTGGACGAGCCGAAGCGCGGGAAGGTGCTCGAAGCCGCGAAACGGAAGCTGGAGTCGCCGCAGCCGGCCGAACGGAAGATCCAAAAGCGAGTCCTCGCCACCTGCGATTGGGAACGCGGCGAGCTGCTCGCGTATCGCATGAATAACGGCGAATACGTGGTCTTGCGCATGCTGGACCGGAAAGTCGATCTGGGCGGCGCTTATCCCTATTGTGAGCTGCTCGACTGGCGTGGGCGGGAACTGCCGGCGCAGGGTGTGCCGGACACAACGCCAGTTCGGGCGTTGCGGGACTACGGCGGAGGGCAGCGCGTCATGATTCTTTCCACAGGCAAGCGGTTCCTGAAGGATCGGCTTACGCGCTTGAATGTGAAGCACGACCTGGCGGAGGGCTATGCGCGAGTACCGCGCGGACATCCCAACCCGGCGCGAGTCACGTCCTGGAAGGATTTCGACCAACTGTTGGCAAAGAGCTACGAGCTGACTTAACCAACGCAACCGCCCCGCCTTCCGCGCTGATCTCCTCCCACCCTACCGCTAAGCTCGGTGTGAGCAAACTACTCTTGTTCTGCGCCGCCTTGATTTTGGCGCTCAGGCAATCGGCCGCCGTCACGCTGACCGCTACTCCGTCGGCTCTAACGTTTTCCGCGCAGGCCGGATCCACCACGCTACCGTCCGCCCAAACAGTCTCGGTAAAAGCCAGCTCCGGCACTCCTTCCTGCACGACTTCCATCGCGCCGGCCACGGCCACCTGGCTGACCGTAAGTCCCGATGCGGGCGCCTGCCGGCCAGCCTGACCGGTACGTGTAAACCCGTTCACTCTTCCGGTTTCCACTTATCCCGCCACAGTGACGGGGATGGCCGGAACGATCACGGTGAGCATCACCGGGACGCTGGTGGTTCAACTGAGCGGTAGCGCATCGGTCGGCTTGACTCCGGCCGGTCCCTCCTTCCGAGGTATGCTGGTAAGGTCCACCTGAGGAGGGCACGCCATGTCCATTCTTAGCAAGGAACAGCAGCAGGATTTTCTGCGGCGCGGTTTTTCCCGGCGGCATTTCGGCCGCATCGCCACCATGCTTACGGCTGGCGCCACTCTGCCGTTTTACAACGAGGCGGCGCTCGCCCAGATGTCGCAGCGCGGCGCTCCCATCCCGCCCGACGGAGTCCGCCTGAACAACAACGAAAATCCCATGGGCCCCTGTGCGGAAGCCGCCGACGCGATCCATAACATCGTGCAGCGCGGCGGGCGCTACATGTACGAGCAGACCAACGAGTTCGTTGCGTTCTACGCCGCGCTGGAAGGCGTGAAACCGACCTACGTCCGCGCCTTCTCCGGCTCCAGCTCGCCGCTGCATCAGGCCGTGCTGGCCTTCTGTTCACCGCACAAGAGCTACGTGGCCGCTGATCCGACCTACGAAGCCGGTGGCGTGGCGGCCGACTTCATCGGCGCCAAGACGGTCAAGGTTCCGCTGCGTAAGGATTATGCGCACGACGTGAGGGCCATGGCGAAAGCGGATCCGAACGCCGGTCTCCTCTACCTGTGCAATCCCAACAATCCCACCGGAACGCTGACTTCCCGCCAGGACATCGAATGGCTGCTCGCCAACAAGCCCGCGGGCAGCATCCTCATGCTGGACGAAGCCTATCTGCAAATCGCCGAAGCCGCCACGCCGTGCATCGATCTGGTGGCGCAGGACAAAGGGATCATCGTGCTCCGCACGTTCTCCAAGCTTTATGGCATGGCCGGATTGCGGCTGGGCGCGGCGTTCGCGCGGCCCGATCTGTTGCAGAAAATCGTGGACTACGGCGCTTTCGGCGTTCCCATCACCGCCGTCGCCGGCGCGATGGCGAGCCTCAAGGTCAAGGACCTGGTGCCGCAGCGGCGCAAAATCATCGGCGATCGTCGCGCTGACGTTGTGGCGTTCCTCGAACAGCGCGGCTATCGGTGCGTCCCGTCGGTGAGCAACAAGTTCATGGTGGACGTCAAACGCCCTGGCCAGGAAGTGATCGACGGCTTGGCCAAGCAGAACGTCTACGTCGGCCGCCTGTTCCCGGCCATGCCGACTCACATCCGCGTCTCGGTCGGCCTGCCCGATGAGATGGGGAAGTTCAAAGCGGCGTTCCTCAAAGTGATGGCGTAGCGCCATATTCACCGGGCCCGAGTGACCAATCTGCAGCGTCGCTTCCCCGGTTCAATCCGGCGGGCGTTCAGAACACGTAAGTCAGATCCACTTCGCGCAGGTGGTTAAGAATTTTAATAAAAAAATTCTTGTCCACCTTGCCAGCGGCGTGTTATTTTAATCAAGTCTCAATTACCATTAGAAGGAGGCAGCCGTTTTGCGAACACCAAGTGACGATGGCAAGACCCGAGCGAACCAGGTAACGATGCGCGTCGGCTGCGTCCTGCCGGCCCTCCGCTAGTCTCTCTCCTGCGTTCCAGCTTTGCGGTGCGACCAGTGTCTTCAGTCGCACTGCCCGAAATGCAATCAGCCCGTAACCGAAGAAAGGGGAATCCCATGGCAACCATCAAGGTTTTTCAAGGCACTCGATCCGTCGACGCGCCGCGTTTGTGCGATTCCTGCGACAGCGGACTGATCATGCGCGGCGCCGCCGACAGCGAAGAACAGGTCTTCTGCCTGCGCATGCGGAAGCACGTCACCACTCGGGTGACGGAGTGCAATCAGTACGTCGATCGCACCCAACCTCCACTCTGGGCGCTTAAGGAGCAAGCCTGGGTGCTGCACGTCGACGCCAAGCGGCAGAAGATCGGGTTTCTCACCTCCAAGGCGTGGCGGCAGCTCCACGAAGACGAGGACCTGATTCCGGGCAACATCGCGTAACCCGGATTTCTGCAGCCACCTGAACGGTGCGGGTCGTCCGCCGCCGGTTATTGGTACACAGCCTGACACGCTGCGCGGGTGCAACTCCCGCGGTCCGGCGGCTCCATTTATCCGCACCACTTACTAACTTACGAGAGGAGGCGCCATGCGCTACTTACAGCAATTACTTGACACGGCCAAGACGCCGCAAACAGCGCGACTGTCGTATCGGCCCGAACAGGTTGCCAACTCGGCCGGCGGATATGCATGGGCGGTGGACAACTGGACGCGCCTCGAGCGCTTCCTGATACTTGGCAGCGAAGGCGGGACTTACTACATCGGCGAGCGCGAGCTGAGCCTGGAGAACGCAGCCGCGCTGCGCGAGTGCCTTCAAGCCGACGGACTCCGCGTCGTGAAGACCGTGCGCGACGTGTCGGCCGCCGGCCGGGCTCCGAAGAGCGATCCGGCCTTGTTCGCCCTGGCGCTGGCATCCAGCCCGAAGTTCGCCGATCCCAAAACTAACGCCGCAGCCCTCCAGGCGCTGCCCGAAATCGCGCACACCGGCACGCACTTGTGCAACTTCGCCGCGTTCGCCGAAAAGGCGCGCGGCTGGGGCCGGGGACTGCGTTCCGCCGTGGCGCGCTGGTATCTGAGCAAGCCCGCCGCGGAACTCGCGTACCAGTTGATGAAGTACCAGCACCGCGACGGATGGTCGCATCGCGACCTTTTGCGCCTCTCCCATCCGCAAGCCGAAACGCCCGCCCATCACGCGTTGTTCCAATGGGCCGTGGACGGCGAACTCGGCCACTGGGCGGCTCCGGACGTTCTGGCCGGCGAGCTGCGCCAGCTCCAGGCCTTCGAGCTGGCCAGAAAAGCGCGCAGCGAGCATGAGATCGTTCAGCTGATCGAAAACTACCGCCTGACGCACGAGATGATCCCATCGGCGTGGAAAAACTCGGCCCGCGTTTGGGAAGCTCTGCTCGATTCCATGCCGTACCTGGCGCTGGTGCGCAATCTCGGCAAGCTCACCGCCGTGGGTCTGCTCGCGCCGCAAAGCCCCGCCACTGCGCTGGCGGTAGCGCGCTTGATCGACCGGAAACGCGTGGCGAATTCCGGCGTGCATCCGATCGCTTTGCTATCGGCTCTGCTGACGTACCGGCAGGGCCGCGGCGTGAAGGGACACCTCCAACGGGCGCCGGTCGCGAACGTGATCGACGCCCTCGACCAGGCTTTCTACCTGGCGTTCGACAACATCGAACCGTCCGGCAAGCGTATCTATCTGGCGCTCGATGCCAGCGGGTCGATGCAGCAAGCCACGTGTCTCGGGCTGCCGCATGTATCGGCTGCCATGGCTTCGGCCGCGTTCGCCATGGTTTTCGCGCGCACCGAGCCGCACTGCACCCTGGCCGCGTTTCACGACCGGATCTGGCACTTGGACATCACGCGCCAGGACCGGCTGGATCGCGCTTGCGCGGCCATCCTGCGCGAGCCGCGCGGCACCGACGCATCTCTGCCGTTTGAAGACGCACTCGACCGCGACTTGGCCGTGGATGCGTTCGTCATCATCACCGACAGCGAAACGTGGTCCGGCGATCGGCATCCGGCACAGGCGCTCGAGCGCTATCGCCGCCACACCGGCATCCCAGCCAAGCTGCTAGTGATCGCGATGGCCGCCAACCAGTACAGCATCTCCGACCCAAACGACGCTTTCCAGATGGACGTGGCCGGGTTCGACGCGAGTGTGCCCGGCATAGTGGCGAACTTCATCCCGGGCCGCCTTCTCTGAAGGGGCGGCCTCGGGCGCACGAATCGGTTCAACGGATCACGTGAATCTTCACGCCCGCCGATACGCGCTTCCAGTGGCGGTCTGCCGTGATCGCGCGGACACCGCACTGAATTGCCGTCGCCAGGCATGCGCGATCACCGAGCGACAACCCGAGACCTTTCGTAGGACCTCTGAGTTCGCCGATTCGATAGGCCAGCGAACCATCGCAGTCAATGATCTCCATACCCAGGGCCTCGATGGTTTGTTGTATCTTCTCGTGCGGGGCGCCTCTCTCGGCCAGCTTGCCCGCGACTTCCGCCACGTTGACCGCGCTTATGCCGCCTCCGTCGAGAAGCTTGGCAACCTCGGCAGCTCCGGATTCCCCGTTCAGGTATGCGAGAACCGCTGAGGCGTCCAGCACGCAGTCAATCATCGGCCGTCTCGCGCCGTTCCTTGATCAGTTCCGCCACCAAGGAAACATTCCGAGGGACGAGAGTTCGCACGTATTCCTGCGCACGACGGCGAGCTTGGGCGCGGGAGCTGATGCGGACCTCTCCGTTTTCCAAGCGCAGCAGAACTTCATCGCCCGCTTTAATGCCCAGAGCGCGACGGTAGGGCGCCGGAATTACAATCCGTCCGCCATCCGTCACGGTTGTGGTGGTGGTAGTTTGATCTGCCATACAACTCCAGTATGACATAAAGCTCTCTTAGTGACATTTCAGAAATGTCGGTCAATCCCGCGCAGCGATCCAGTGCGTCACCTGGGGCGGTTCGGCGGCGCGATGAAATGCCCAGGCCTTGGCTTCCACTTCGCGGTCGGATACCGTCATGCGCTCGTGCTGGCGCAGGTGCTCCGCCCAGCTATCCACGACGAAGGTTTCTATGTAGCGGCCGGGAACCGCGGCGTCTTCAAACAGGCCCCAGCGGATCGCGCCGTCGCGCCGGCGAATTCTTCGCAACCCCTCCATGGCTCTCGCAAATTCCGCGCCGCAATTCGGATCGATGAAATACTCCACCGTCACCAGCACCGGTCCGTGCTCGGGATGGCGCTCCACCAGCAGTATCGGCTCCGGCAGATGCAGAGACGGCGTAGTGTCGGATTCGCGCGAGCCGGTCAGGGGGAGCCGCGCCGTCGCGGCCGCGGCGACGCATAACGTGATGCCCGCCACGAACAGCGTGGTTCGAAGACCGAAGTGCGAGGCCACCTCACCCCAGATCACGCTGCCCACCGCCATCGAGCCCTGGAAGACCAGCAGGTACAAAGCCAGCGCGCGCGCCCGCACCCAGCCCGGCAGCGATGTTTGCGCGGCCGTGTTGAGGTTCGCGTTCACCCACATCCATGCCACGCCGCCGGCCAGCAACACGAAAGCCACGGCGGCGAAGCTCTCCAGATACGCCAGCGCGATGTTGACCAGGCCAAACAGCGTGACCGCGGAGGTAACAAAAACTTCCAGTGGCATCACCAGGCGCAGGCGGCCGATGAGGAGCGCGCCCAGAATCGAACCTCCGCCCAGACAGCCCAGCAGCACGCCGAACCCGCTGCTCTCCCGATGCAGTTCCACCTTCGCCACCAGCGGCAGCATCGACCACAGCGCGCTGGCCGAAATGACAAAGCTTCCGGACCGGATCAACACCGCGTGCATGGTGGGCGCGAAGCGCACATATCGCATCCCCGCCCACATCGCGGCCATGACTCCCTCGGTGGAACTGGCGGAATGCTCGGGCGCGCGCTTCCAGACGTACAGCACGATGATCACGGCCACGAACGAGATGGCGTTGAGGATGAACGCCGCGCCGGCGCCGATCCAGGCGACCACCAGTCCGCCCAGCGCCGGGCCCACCGCGCGCGCCACGTTGAAGCCCAGCGAATTGAGCGCGATCGCTCCGGGAAGCTCCGGCTTCGGGACCAGCTCGGGCATGATGGCCTGCCAGGCCGGGCCGTTCATGGTGGCGCCCAGGCCGAGCGCGAAGGTGAGCGACAGCAAGGTCCATGGACCGGTGATCCCGGCGATCGTCAGCGCGCCCAACGCCGCCGCGGCCGCGAGCATCCAGCCTTGCGTGACCAGCAGCAGCTTGCGGCGGTCGACGATGTCGCCGATCGCGCCCGCCGGCACACCCAGCAAAAAGACCGGCAGCGTGGTGGCGGTCTGAACCAGTGCGACCAGCAGCGCCGACTGCGCCAGCGTCGCCATGTACCAGGCCGCGCCGACATTCTGCATCCAGGTTCCAATGTTGGAAACAACGCTGGCGATCCACAACCAGCGGAACCAGGTGAAGACCAGCGGCCTCCACGGCCCGCGGATCGAAGACGCCGATTGATCCAACTCTGCAGCCGGTTGAGCCAACTCCTATTCTATGGCGTGGCGATGCGAGCCAGCATCGACGCTATCAACGAGTGCTTGGCGTTGGAGTAGTCCACAGAATCGGTGATGCCGTTGTTGAGAATTCGCTGTTTCTCGTCCTCGTAGGCCCGGCGAAGACGCGGATCCCGGCGCAGGGCATCGCGAAGGCCAACCAGCTCGCCGTGTTCTCGACCTTCAAACGGGATCACGTGCGCGTGGACCTGGAAGATCGCGCCGAACGCGGCCAGCCCCGCCACACGCATCGGGCGATCCTCCGGCCACGGATCTCGCCCGCCCTGGCGCTGAAATCCGAGCGTGTCCAGCGCGGCCTTCGCTTCCTCAAGCCCCCCGGCACGGTAGGTCACGGCAAGATCGATGACGCCCTTGCCCCGGCATTCCGGCACCGACGTGCTGCCGATGTGATCGACGTGCAAGCGCGGGTTCCGCTCTTCGATGGCGTGGATGAGCAGTGCTGCGACCTCGGCGAAAACCGGATCGTAATCCCGGAACGCTGCCGGCCCGTGCTCGTACACCTGAATGCGTAGGGCGCTCACCCCTGCACCGGCTCCCGAGGCAACAGGTGCTTTTGCACTTTCCCCAGCGCGTTGCGCGGTAGCTTTTCGACGAAGAAAAATGAACGCGGAACCTTGAACGAGGCCAGCTTCTCGCGGCAGAGGGCGTCCAGGACGGCTGCATCGAGAGCGCCGCTCGCGACGATATAAGCCACCGGGACTTCGCCGCGCACGCGGTCCGGAATCGCGGCCACGGCCGCTTCCAGAACTCCGTCCTGCTCCTCCAGAAACTCCTCGACCTCGCGCGGATAGATGTTGAAGCCGCCGGAGATGATCAGATCGCTCTTGCGCCCGCACAAGGTATAGTAGCCGTCCGGCGATCGCACGGCCAGATCGCCGGTGCGGAAGTAGCCGTCGATGAATGCAGCGCACGTCGCCTCCTCGCGCTGCCAGTAGCCGGCGAAAATGTTCGAGCCTTTCAGAAACACTTCGCCCGTTTCGCCGTCGGCCACCGGGCGGCCATCCGGATCGAGCAACCGCACCGAAACACCGGGCAGCGGAAGCCCCACGCTGCCGGGCCGCCGCTCGCCCAAGTAGGGATTGCTGATGTTCATGATGGTTTCGCTCATGCCATAGCGTTCCAGGATGGCGTGGCCGAAGCGGGCGCGGAATTCTTCGAAGGTCTGCGCGGATAGCGGCGCGGAGCCCGAGACGAACAGCCGCATGCGAGCGCCGATTTCGCGTGCCTGCTCGAGGGGGATGTCCAGCAGGCGGACGTAGATGGTCGGGACGCCGAAGAATAGCGTGGGCCGGAAGTCGAGAAACTCGGCCGCGGCCTTCTGGTGCTCGAAACGTTCCAGCAGCCGCATGCGGCAGCCGCTCGCCAGCCAGCAGTGCAGGCCGTTGCCGAGCGCGTGCACGTGGAACAGCGGCAGCGCCAGCAGGAAGCGGTCGGCGCTGGTGATTTGCCAGGACGTGATCAGATTGACGGCGTTGGCGGCAAAGTTGTTGTGAGTGAGAACGGCGCCTTTGGATGTGCCGGTGGTGCCCGAGGTGTAGATGATCCCGGCCGGAGCATCGCCGTCGATGGCGATTTGAGGGCGCTGGTTGGGAAGAACGGCTGCTTCGCGCGTCAGATCCGCCGGATTCCAGACCGGCGCTCCAGCGGACATTTCCGACGCCGTCACCAGCGCGGCAGGTTCGGCGTCGCGCAGGATGTGCGTGACCTCGCGATCGCGATACAGGATATTTATCGGGACGAAAATCACTCCCAGCTTCGCGCACGCCAGAAACAGGTCGATCATCTCGACGCAATTGACCAGGTAAACGCACAGCCGGTCGCCGCGCTTCAGGCCGCGGCAGACAAGCAGTTGTGCCAGGCGATTGCTGCGAGCGTCGATTTCGCTGAAGGTATAGCTGGCGCCTTGGAATTCGAGCGCCGGCTCATCGCGGCGACCGATCAGCGAGAGGTCGAAGAGGTGGGTCAGGTTCATTGTGTCAGGACAAAAGCCATTTTAGCGGCTCTCGCGTTCACCACGCCCGCGATCCGTCGATGACGTGGCGTACGCACTCGTGCGCGCCGCGTTGACACCCGTGTGAACGCCCTGGTATTGAGCCAACGTACACCAAGCGTCGGCACGCTTGCGGCTCGCACCAGTGCGTGCGCCACGCTGTGTCACACTGAAAGTGGATGCCACTGGTTCCGCCTTATATAGCGTCATTACGGCCTTACGAAGCCGGGCGGGGAATCGAAGAGGTCCAGCGCGAATTCGGGCTGGCGCGCGTCCACAAACTCGCCTCGAACGAGAATCCTCTCGGCCCTTCGCCGCTGGCGCTCGAAGCGATTACCAAGTGCCTGAGCGCGCTGCATCTCTATCCGAACGGCGGGCTCGATCTGCGGCGCGTGCTGGCCGAGAAATTCGACCTCAAGATCGAGAACGTGATCGCGGGCAGCGGTTCGGAAGGCATTATGTCGAACATCATCCGCACCTTTTTGTGCGACGAGGATGAAGTGCTCACCACCGAGGCCGCGTTCATCGGGTTCCAGGTACTGGCGAAGTCTCGCGGCGTCAAGTACCGGACGGTTCCCTATCGCGACTGGCACTATGATCTGGAGGCGTTGGCGCACGCCATCAACGAGCGCACCAAGATCATTTACCTCGCCAACCCAAACAACCCCACCGGCACGATTTTTTCAAGGCACGAGTTCGACGAGTTCTATAAGCACGTTCCGGAGCGGGTCCTGATCATCCTGGACGAAGCCTACTTCGAGTACGCCAAGGATAATCCCCGCTATCCGGACTCGATGCACTATCGCTACGACAATGTCATCACACTGCGGACGTTCTCCAAAGTGTACGGCCTGGCGGGCGTGCGCATCGGTTACGGCTTTGCGCACGAGGACTTGATCGCGAACTTGCTCAAGGTCAAGCTGCCGTTCGAGCCGAGCACGGTGGCGCAAGCGGCGGGGATCGCGGCGCTGGCCGATAAGGAGTTTCTGCACCGCTCGCTCCAGCTGAATGCGCGCGGCCTGGACTTTCTGGCGCGCACGTTCCGCGATTTGGGAATCACAGTGGTCCCGTCGGAAGCGAATTTCGTCATGATTACGCTGGCCAGCGCCGAACAGGCCAGCCAACTGGCGCGCGAGTTATTAGCGCAAGGCATCATCGTGCGGCTGCTGGGGAGTTTCGGATTGCCGAATTGTATCCGGATTTCGACCGGCACTGATGAGGACAACCAGCGTTGCGTGGAGGCGATGAGTAAGTTGTCGGCGCTGGTGTCCTAAGTGGGGGCAGTATGGAACAAGTAGCGGACAAAGTAATTCACAAACAGAATCAGCCGGACTTCTTGCCGTTGAATGGCATAGACTACGTGGAGTTCTACGTCGGGAACGCCAAGCAAGCAGCTTATTACTACCGCGCCGCATTCGGCATGAAACTGGTGGCATACCGCGGGCCCGAGACCGGCACGCGCGACCGCGCCTCCTATGTCCTCGAGCAGGGCAAGATTCGATTCGTGCTCACCACGCCGCTGCAATCCGACAGCGGGATCGCCGAGCACATCAAGCTGCACGGCGATGGTGTCCGGGAAATCGCCCTATGGGTGGACGACGCCGAATCCGCGTTTCGCGAGACCACCCGCCGCGGCGCACGAGGATTGGCAGAGCCTGCGCTGCTCGAAGACGAAAACGGACAAGTGCGTGTTTCCGCCATCGCGGCTTATGGCGACACGGTGCATAGCTTCGTCGAGCGCAAGAATTATCGCGGTGTCTTTCTGCCCGGGTTCCGGCCGGTGGAAGGCGGCGATGCGATCGCGCGGCCGGTTGGCTTGAAACATATCGATCACATAGTAGGCAACGTCGGCTGGGGACAGATGAACTCCTGGGTGAACTTCTATCGCGACATCATGGGGTTCCAACTCTACCAGCATTTTGACGACAAGGACATCAGCACGGAGTATTCGGCGTTGATGTCCAAGGTGATGTCGAACGGCAACGGCCGCGTTAAGTTTCCCATCAATGAACCCGCGGTCGGGAAGAAAAAATCGCAGATCGAAGAGTACCTGGACTATTACCACGGGCCCGGCGTGCAGCACATCGCGATGGCCACTGACGACATCCTTGGCACTGTTTCAAAGCTGCGGGAGCAGGGCATCGAATTCTTGCGTGTTCCCTCGGCTTACTATGACGACCTGGAGAAACGCTGCGGGAAGATCGACGAACCGGTGGACAAGCTGGCGGACCTCGGTATTTTGGTGGATCGCGACGACGAAGGCTACATGCTGCAGATCTTCACCAAGCCGGTCGAGGACCGTCCTACGCTGTTTTTCGAGGTGATCCAGCGCAAGGGCAGCCGCAGCTTCGGCAAAGGAAATTTCAAGGCGCTGTTTGAAGCGATCGAGCGCGAACAGGCAGCCAGGGGAAATCTGTAAACAGCGCTCGCAGGAGAGTCAGGACGTTGCGGCCTCCTCATGTCGCACAAAAAGCGCTGCCGCGCCGTTCCGTTGTACGCGCTTTCTGGAGAGTGCAAACGGCACGCGGGAGTGCGTGCGCCACGCTAGCGCGCTTTCTTCGCGACCGTCTTGGCTGGGCCTTTCAGCTCCGCTTCCAGAATCGGCTTCACAGCCTCCAGCGTCATCGGGCCGTTGTAGAGTTTGCCGTCAATGAAGAACGCGGGAGTGCCATACACGCCGGCCGCTTCGCCGTCCGCCTCATCTTTCTTCACTGGCTCCCGGAATTTTCCCGAATCCAGATCGGCCTTGAACTTGTCCACATCCAGCCCAATCTGCTTGGCCCACGCCAGCATGTTGTCGCGGGAAAGCTTGCGGAAGTTGGCAAACATCAGATCGTGCATCTGCCAGAACTTGCCCTGCTCGTTGGCCGCCAGCGACGCTTCCGCGGCCAGCGACGCGTGGGGATGCATGGAAAGCGGGAACTGCTTATAGATCAGCTTCACGTCCTTCGGATACGCGGTCATGATGGCGTTCACTTGCTTGACCGCCAGCGAGCAGAAGGGGCACTCGAAATCGGAGAACTCGACCAGGGTGATGCGGGCGTCGGCTGGACCGCGTTCGGGCGCGCCGGCCACCGGAATTGCGACCGGATCTTCGAGTACCTTCGGGCGGTGCGCTTTGGGTGACGCATCCATGAGCTTGCTGATTTCGATCAGGCTCTTGCCGTCCTTCACGCCTTTGATGGCGATGCCGGCCAGAGCGCGGCTGTAGGAGCAGCTGGGGTCCTTCATGATGCACTCGGCGGTCTTCAAGCCGCACAGACAGGAGCAGTCCTGCTCGCGCAGCAATTTGAGAACGGCTTTCTTCTCGACCGGCGTGAGGCTGGAGAGATCGACGTTGCCGAGAGTCTCGGCAGTCTTCCAGGCATCTTCAGCGGAAGGCTTTTGTGCCCAGGCCGCCGAGGCAGCGAGGGAAAGACAAAGAGCAAGGGCCCAGTTGCGCACGTCCCTATTATGACGCGGAATGGGGGTGCTGCGGGCGACGGGTATCGCGCTAATTAGCGGACTACCGGGCGACGCGGGGAGCCCAGGCGCGGCCAGCTCCAGTCTCGCGCTACAGCGGAATGTTGCCGTGCTTCTTGCGCGGCATCGTGTCTATTTTGTTGGCCAGCATGCGCAGCGCTCGGATCACTTTGGGCCGGGTTTCGCGCGGCTCGATCACGTCGTCGATGAATCCACGTTCGGCGGCGACGAACGGATTGGCGAAACGCTCGCGGAATTCCTCAACCTTTTCCTTCCGCACCGCCTCTTTGCCTTCAGCTGCCATCAGCTCGCGGCGGTAAACGATGTTCACCGCACCTTCGGCGCCCATGACCGCGATTTCCGCGGTGGGATAGGCCAGGTTGACGTCCGTGCGAAGGTGCTTGGAGCCCATGACGCAATACGCACCGCCGTAGGCCTTGCGCGTGATCACGGTCACTTTTGGCACGGTCGCCTCGGCGAAAGCATACAACAGCTTGGCGCCGTGGCGAATGATGCCGCCGAACTCCTGATCGGTGCCCGGCAAAAACCCAGGGACATCTTCGAAGGTCAGAATGGGAATGTTGAACGCGTCGCAGAACCGCACGAAGCGCGCGCCCTTGGTCGAGGAATTGATATCCAGGCAACCCGCCAGGAAGGCCGGCTGATTGGCCACGATGCCGACGCTCGCGCCGCCCATGCGGGCGAAGCCGACCACGATGTTTTTGGCCCAATGCTCGTGAATCTCGAAAAACTCGCCGTCATCCACCACGCGCTGGATGATGTCCTTGATGTCGTAGGGCAGGTGCGAGTCGGCCGGAACCACCGAGTCGAGCGACGCATCGGTTCGGTCGATTGGATCGGCCGGAGGTTTCGCCGGCGCATCGTCGCGATTGTTCTGTGGAATGTAGGAGAGCAACTCGCGGATCATGCGTAAGCATTCGGCATCATCGCGCGCCATGAAGTGCGCGACGCCACTCAGCGAGTTGTGCGTCTCGGCGCCGCCCAGCTTTTCTTTAGTGACGTCCTCGTGCGTGACCGTCTTGATCACATCCGGGCCGGTGACGAACATGTGGCTGGTGTGTTCCACCATGAACACGAAGTCGGTCAGCGCCGGCGAATAGACAGCGCCGCCGGCACAGGGACCCATGATGGCCGAGATCTGCGGGATGACGCCGCTCGAAAGCGTGTTTCTCAGAAAGATGTCGGCATAGCCGGCCAGCGAAAGCACGCCTTCCTGGATGCGCGCGCCGCCGGAATCGTTGAGCCCGATCACCGGCGCGCCGGTCTTGAGCGCCAGATCCATAATCTTGCAGATCTTCTGCGCGTTGGCTTCCGACAGCGAACCGCCCAGCACGGTGAAGTCCTGCGCGAATACGTAGACCGGGCGCCCGTGAATGCGGCCGAAGCCGGTGACGAATCCGTCGCCGTCGATCACCTGCTGGTCCATGCCAAAATCGCTGCAGCGGTGCCGCACCAGCTTGTCCATTTCCTCGAAGGCGCCCTCGTCCAGCAGCAGGTCGATCCGCTCGCGCGCCGAAAGCTTGCCCTCTTTGTGCTGCCGCTCTGTTCGTTCCTTGCCGCCGCCTGCTTCGGCGTTGGCGTGGCGGCGGCGCACCTCCGCAAACCGGTCGATGGACATACGAAATTACAGTATGAGGGAAGCGGCCTCCTGTCTGCTGAGCTAAAGGATGCGTCCCGAAGCCCCCGAGGCTGGACCAACGCCAGGCGCCTACTGCGCGTAGTATCCGCTGCGGGCTCGAAGTTCCGCCGACGGGTACTTTTTCTTGGCTTCCGGCGAAAGACTAACGCCGATGCGGCGAAACGCTCCCGGCTGCGCGGGCGGCGCGTGGTAGGCCAGCATGTAGCGCGTGCGAATACGTTCGATCATGTTGCTGAAGGTCTGATCCGCCTGGCCGACCTGGGTCCATTCCCCGCCCGTCTCCTCGGCAAGGTGGAACACGTTGGCGGGCGTGTAGTCGGGATTGGGGAACATGCTCGGGCCCGGCGGGTTGGGCCGGATGGCATGGCCGGTCACGATGGCGTTGAACACTGTGTCGGCTTTGTCCAACTCGCGGATCACTTGCCCGTCGGTGAGCTGGTAGCTGGTGCTGAGGTTATCGGTGAGGATCAGAATCGCGCGGCGGCCCTCCGGCCCGGCGTGCTGCTGCATGTAGTGCGCGGCGTCCACGATGGCGGAGTTGATCAGCGTCGTGCTGCCCACATCCCAGTTCTTCACGGCCGCTCCGATCTGCCGCGCGGTCTCCGCCAGGTTGTCGCTGAAGCCTTGATGGATGGCGGTCTTGCGCGCGAACACCATGATCGCAACGCGATCGCCCGGGCGTAAGTGCCCGAGCGCCTGCCGGGCGGTTTGCGCAATCTGCTCGATATATTTCTGCATGCTGCCGCTGATGTCCAATAGCAGCAGCAGATTCAGGCGCTCGTCGCCGTGCTCGAAGGACACGATGTTTTGCGGCTGGCCCTCGTCGCGGACAACGAAGTCGTCCTTGGCCAGATCGCGGATCAGGTCCTTGCCTTCGGTCACCTGGACGTCCACCCGCACGTCCGCCACGCCGGTCTTGAACACCGCCGGCGCTTCATCCTGCGCGGCCAGAGGCGCTAGGATGAAGATCGTCGCGATGAAGAACATCATTATCGGCACGGCCGGCCACATCGACCACGGCAAAACGGCGCTGGTGCGCGCGCTGACGGGCGTCGATACGGACCGGCTCAAGGAAGAGAAGCAGCGTGGCATATCCATTGATCTAGGGTTCGCCCACCTCGCGCTGGATGAAAATCTGCGCCTCGGTTTTGTAGACGTACCCGGCCATGAAAGGTTCATCAAAAACATGCTGGCCGGCGTCGGGGGCATCGACCTGGTTCTGTTTGTAATCGCTGCCGATGAATCTATTAAGCCACAAACGCGGGAACATTTCGACATCTGTTTGTTGTTGGGCATCCGGAACGGCATCGTGGTGCTCACCAAGGCCGACCTGGTGGACGCCGATTTGCTGGAGCTGGTCCGGCTGGAAGTGGAAGAATTCACGCGGGGTTCGTTCCTGGAAGGGGCTCCGCTGGTGGCGGTCAGCTCCACCACCGGGGCGGGCCTGGACGAGCTGCGCGCGGCGATTTCGAAGATGGCGGCCTTCATCCCGGTAAAGGACGCCACCCGCTATTTCCGGCTTCCGATCGACCGGGCTTTCAGCATGCGCGGTTTCGGCGCGGTGGTGACCGGGACCCTGATTTCCGGATCCGTCCGCGTGGAGCAGGAGGTCGAGCTGCAACCGGCGGCTCGGCGCGTGCGAGTGCGGGGCGTTCAGGTGCACGGCCAAAGCGTCGCGCAAGCCACCGCCGGCCAGCGCACCGCGCTGAACCTGGCGGGCGTGGAGGCTTCCGATCTGCACCGCGGCATGATGCTGGCCGAGGCGGGGCGGTTTCGACTGGCCGGCCAGATCGATTGTGCCTTCGAGTTGCTCCAGTCCGCCAAACCGCTCAAGCATCGCGCGCCGGTGCATTTTCACGCGGGCACCGCGGAGGTAGAAGCGGAAGTGCGGCGGCTGAAAGGCACTGAACCGTTGAAGCCGGGCACGCGCGAATATGTGCGGTTCCTGCTGAGCGAACCGCTGGTCCTGGCCCCCGGCGATCGCTTCATCGTACGGATGTTCTCGCCGGTAGTGACCATCGGCGGCGGGACCGTGATCGACATTTCGCCTCCGCGCCGCGACACCAACGAACGTCTGCGCGTGCTCGAATCTGCGCCCCGCGCCGAGAAAATCGCGTTGCTGGCGGGTGAGTCGCGCTACGGAATGGGAATGCCGGACCTGGTGGCGCGCACCGGGCTGCTCGAAGACGAGATTCGCACCGCGTCCGCCACACCGCGCCTGATGGTGCTCGAATCGCCGCATTTCTGGGTTCTGGATGCCCAATGGGTGGCGGCGCAATTGGAAGCAATGCACGAGCATCTCAAGCAATTTCATCGGCGGAATCCGCTGCTGGCTGGAGTGTCCAAGGAAGAGCTGCGCAGCAAGCAATTGCCCGGCGCCCCCGCCTGGTTGATGGACGCGTTGCTGGCGCGCTCCAAAACGCTGGCGCAAGATGGGGAAACAGTACGCCTGTCCTCGCACAAAATCTCGCTCAAACAGGACGAAGAAGAAGCTGCCGGCAGGATCGAGGGCGCGTTCCGCTCGGCCGGCCTGGCAGTGCCGTCCATGCAGGAGGTGCTCGGCAAGTCCGGTGTGGAAGCGAATCGCGCGCGCACCATCCTCCAATTGTTGCTCAAGGACCGGCGCCTGGTGCGCGTGAGCGACGAGTTGGTTTTTCATACTTCCGCGATCCAATCCCTGCGCGAGCTGCTGGCTCAAAAGAAAGGCGTGCGTTTCGCGGTACCCCAATTCAAGGATTGGACGGGTGTTTCGCGCAAGTACGCCATCCCGCTACTAGAGTTTCTCGATCGCGAACACATTACGCGCCGCGATGGCGATTCGCGCGTCGTGCTCTGAAGCTTCCGCCCGTCTCGAGTTTAGACCCGGCTCTTATTGAAATACATCACGAGGCTGATCACCATCCCGGCCAGAAACACCCAAAACAGCACTTTGGCCATTAGCGCGAAAGTCAACGCGCTGGCTACAAACCCTAGCACGGCAACTATGATTGCAGCGATGAGAAAGGCTACTGCCCAGCCCAACAACATATCCCGCCTATCCGGTTCCCGACCTCACATTTGTTGGACGCAGGATTTGCTCCGCTTGTGACAGCGTGTATCTAACGTTATGAACCCGAGTTGGCCGGGCTTGACAACAGGAGAAGAAAAGGCGAATATAGTGCGGCGCCTAATGCTTTTGGATGGCAATCCTGCTCCCCGATTGATCGGCATCGCACGGCTGGCCGCCTCCAGCCCGCTACTGGAAGCCAAGCGGCAAGTGCAGTATTTCGAATTGGAAACGCGCCGGTTCATCGGGCGCGGGTCGGGGCGCATGCGGTCGATCTGGACCGTCAATCCGTACCGCGGCTGCGAGTTCGGGTGCAAATATTGTTACGCGCGCTATGCGCATGAGTTCATGGAACTGCGCGATCCGGAGCTTTTCGAGCGCCGGATTTATGCGAAACAATTCGAGGCGCGGGCGTTTCGGGCGGATTTGCGCCGGGTCAAACGCGGCGAATCGATCTGGATCGGAACCGCGACGGATCCATATCAGCCGGCCGAACGCCGCTTTCGGATCACCGGCCGGATGCTGGAAGTCTTGGCGGGCGAGAGCGGTCTGGACCTGGGGATCACCACCAAATCGGACCTGGTGGCGCTCGACGCGGAATTGCTGGCGCGGATCGCGCGCAAGAACAGCATTCGCGTGCATGTGACCATTACGACGCTGGACGAAGCGCTGGCGCGTCTGGTGGAACCGCGCGCGCCGCGTCCCGCGCTCCGGCTGGGCGCAGTGCGCAAGCTGAGCGAAGCCGGCATCCCCGTTTCCGTGCTGGCGCATCCCGTGATGCCGCTGATCAACGACGGCGAGAAGAGCCTGGATGCGGTGTGCGCCGCTGCCGCCGAGAATGGCGCTTCGGCTTTCAGCGCCGCGCCGCTGTTCCTGAAACCGTGCGCGCAGCGGGTTTTCTTTCCATTCCTCGAGCAGCGCTTCCCGCACCTGGCGCGCCGCTATCGCGAACGCTTCGAAAAGAGCGCCTATCTGAAGGGGCACTACCCGCAAATGCTGGAAGAGCGGCTGCGGAAGATCCGGTCGCGCCACAGGCTGAAGCAATGGGAAGCGCCGGAGTGGCCGCTGGACGATCAACTGCAGCTTTTCGAAGCTGGTGTTGGGCCCTCCAGTACTTTACAACGCAAAGTCAGCCCTGTATAATCATCCCATGGCGATCGTTCAGCCCATCCGTGGAGAACGTGCGCAGCCTGTCTCGCTGCACACCCACGCGATGGACAATCTGCAGTTCATCCGGGAAACCATGGAACGCGCGGGCTCCTTCACCGCCGTGCCGGGCTGGGGCGGCTTTGTGATCGGCCTGAGCGCGCTGGTAGCCGCGGCCATCACCTGGCGCCAGCCCAGACCGGAACTTTGGCTGCTCACCTGGCTGGTGGAAGGCGCGTTCGCGATCGGGCTGGGAGCCCTGGCGATGAAGCGCAAGGCCGATTCGGCGGACATCCCGCTGCTGTCGGCGCCGGCACGCAAATTTGTGCTGAGCTTTGCGCCTCCGCTGATGGTGGGCGCGCTGCTGACCAGCGTGCTGTACCGCGCCGGATTCCCGGGCGCGATTCCGGGCACCTGGCTGCTGCTGTACGGCACCGGCGTCGTGACCGGAGGCGCGTTCTCGGTGCGCGTGGTGCCTGTGATGGGGCTGTGTTTCATGCTGCTCGGCGCGGTGGCCCTGTTCTGCCCGCTGGCGTGGGGCACCGCGTTTCTGGCGGCGGGATTCGGAGGATTGCACCTGATTTTCGGACTGATCATCGCCCGGAAATTCGGCGGCTAAGCGAGGTTTTAAATGGCCAAACAGAACACATTGCGGAAGGATCCGACCGTGGAAAGGCCCGGCGCGCGGGCGTTGGCCGGCGGGCGCGCGCTGCCCGAACTGGACCGGTTGATCCATGAGCGCATGCGGCTCGGAATCGTGAGCGCGCTGGCAGCGAATCAGTCGCTGACCTTCAACGAGCTCAAGAAACTTCTCAAAACCACCGATGGGAATTTGAGCGTGCACGCCCGCAAGCTGGAGGAAGCCAATTACATAGCGTGCACCAAGTCGTTTGCAGGTCGCATGCCCCGCACTGAATACCGCTTGACGGAAGGCGGGCGCCGGGCGCTGGAAAAATATCTCAATCACATGGAAGCGCTGATCCAGGCGGTGCGGGAGCTGTAGGCGAGTTTTTTTGGACTCATACTTTATGCCCCAAAGCACTTCGAAGCCGCTGCACGCGGCCATTATCATGGACGGCAATGGACGCTGGGCCACGGCGCGCGGGCTTCCGCGGCTGGCCGGACATCGCGCCGGCGCGGAGGCGCTGCGCCGCACCGTGGAGGCCGCGCCCGATCTCGGCATCGGCACTCTGACGGTGTACGCATTCTCGTCCGACAACTGGCGGCGCCCGCCTGCGGAGGTCTCCGCGCTGATGAAATTGTTCCACGGCTATTTGCGCCGCGAGCAGGCGCGCTGCGTGGAGAAGGGCGTGCGAGTCTCGGTGATCGGCCGGCGCGACCGGCTTCCGCGGATGCTGTTGCCGGTGATGGAAGCCTGCGAGCGCGCCACGGCAGCGGGTCGGACTCTGCATCTGCGCCTGGCGGTGGATTATTCCTCTCGCGACGCCATCCTCCACGCGGCCGCCAAATTGAAGGGCCGCGCGTCACGCGAAGAAATGTCCCGCGCGCTGGGCGGCCCGGACGTGGACTTGCTGATCCGCACCGGCGGCGAGCAACGGCTGAGCGACTTCCTGCTGTGGGAATGCGCCTATGCCGAGCTGGTGTTCACGCCCGTCATGTGGCCGGATTTCTGCGGCGCGGATTTGTCGGCGGCGCTGGCGGAGTTCCAGGCGCGCGAACGCCGCTTTGGCGAACTTCCCAAAGCCGCGCTGGCGTAGCCGGCCTGACGCCGGCTGCAACTGAGATTATCCGCCGGCCGCTTGCCGCAACAGAGGCTTCAGATCGAGATTGCGGATCAGGCGGTGCAGGTAGTTGGGATGCAGCCCCAGCAGCTTCGCTGCCTCGGTATAGTTGCCGCCGGTTTGCTCGACGGCAGTGATGATGATGTGCTTCTTGGCGTCCCGCACCGCGTCGTGAAACGCGTTCACCGCGGCCGATTCGGCTGGCTCGGCCTTTTCGAGGATCACTTCCGGCAGATCTTCGGGCAGAATCAGATCGCTCGACCCCAGCACGACCGCGCGCTCGATGGCGTTTTCCAGCTCGCGCACGTTGCCCGGCCAGTCGTAGTTCAGCAGGAAGGCGCGCGCTTGCGGCGCAATTCCCAGGATGTTGCGGTTGGCCCGTTTGGCGTACTTGGCGGCGAAGTAACTGGCCAGCAGCGAAATGTCCTCGCGCCGCTCCCGCAGCGCCGGCATACGCAGCGAAACCACGTTCAGCCGGTAGAATAAGTCCTCGCGAAATCTTCCTTTCTTGACTTCTTCCTCCAGGTCGCGATTGGTGGCGGTGATCAGGCGCACATCCAGCTTGATGGTGCGCGTTCCGCCCACTCGCTCGAACTCGCGCTCTTGCAGCACCCGCAGCAGCTTGGCCTGCAGCATGGGCGCCAGCTCGCCGATCTCGTCCAGAAACACGGTGCCGCCCTCGGCGATCTCGAGCTTGCCTTTTTTCTGCACGATCGCGCCGGTGAAAGCGCCTTTCTCATGGCCGAACAATTCGCTCTCCAGCAGTGTTTCGGCCAGCGCGGCGCAGTTGATCGCGACGCACGGCTTGTTGGCGCGGCCGCTGTTGCGATGGATGGCGCGCGCCACCAGTTCCTTGCCGGTGCCGCTCTCGCCGAACAGCAGCACTGTCGAATCCTTGGATGCCACGCGGTTGATGAATTGGTACACCTCGCGCATGCGCGGACTCTCGCCCACCATGTTGTGCTCCACGTTCATCTCGGCCTGCAAGCGCCGGTTCTCTTCTTCCAGCCATTCCATGCGCCGCGCATTGTCCAGGGCGGAGGCCGCGATGCTGCCGATCGCAGTGAGCAATTGCAGATGATCTTCATCGAAGCGCACCGCCGGATCGCTGGCATCCAGATAAATCACGCCCAGTACCCGCTCGAAGACCTCCAGCGGAACCGCCAGGACGCTGCGGATGTGCCGCACCGCGACGCTGTCGGTGGAGGCGAAGGCCTCGGTGGCCGGAAGATCATTGCATAAAACGGCAACGCCTTCCGAAAGCACTTGCGCCACGATGGTCCGGCTCACCTGGACCGCATGATTTGGTCCGCTGCGCCGGTCCCAGCCGAACACCGAACTGCACTCCTCGATGCCCTGATCGTACAGCAGGATGGCGGCTCGCTCGGCCGGCGCGACCTCGAAAATCAGCTCCAGGACTTGCTTCTCGAGCGCCGCCAGCCCGCGCACCGAGTTCACCGTTTTGCTGACCCGCAGCAGCGCATTCAGGTCGCGAACCATGCGCGCGGTGGGCTTGATTTTCTCCAGGTCCCACAGATAGCGTGCGTCCTGTTTTCGCAGGATGATGGTGGTCCCGGCGCCGGTGTCGGTTTTGTCAAACTCGACCGAGGACACCGCACTATCGCCGGCGGCCTCCGGCAGCACAAATACAAAAAGCGAATTTCCGATCTTGATCTCGTCGCCGGACGCCAGCACCCGTTCGGTCACCGGAACCCCGTTGACGAAAGTGCTGTTCCGGCTCTCCAGGTCCTGAATCTTGAATTGATTCTCTTCGCGGCGAATGAGACAGTGATGGCGCGAGACAGCGGCGTCCAGAAGAGAGACCCGGTTGGAGGGCTCCCGCCCGATCGAAACCTCGTCTTCCTCCAGGACGATAGTGCTGCCCTTAAGTGGGCCGGCGACAACTTCGAGTTCGGCCATCTCGAGCATTCAGCCTTATGGGTACGAGTATAGCGGAAGAATGCGTGCGTACGCGTCCTCTTATTCAAGGACGAAGGCATATTACTTGGCGGGCAACTTGCCAGGCGCTAGCTAGGACCGGGGCGAGCGGGCTTCCTAAGGGAAACACCCTATCTGAACAGATAGGGTTTCTATCTGATCGGATAGACGAATCGCTAGGTGCCTTAGACAACCGGGCTCCGTGCAAGCCCTCCGACATCCAACAAGTCTCGTTGTTTCAGAGAATTGGCTGCACTTAGTACGAGCCGAGTCGGAGTTCTGGTACCTTGGCATCCTGGTTGCACTTAGACCCGCGTCAGAAGCAATAAAAGAGAACAAGGAGGGATCGCAATGAGGACCAAGACCAACCTGAAAGCCGGCAATGTCATCTGGGACGGCGACTAGCTGAACCCCTCAATGGCGGCGAACCGCGGCTGACACCCCGCTCAGCCGCGGTTCGTTTTTTTGGCGGCCAGTAAACATCTCCGATTCCGTACAGGTACAATGCCTTAGGAACTGATCGGCAATGAACTGGCTGTTGCAAGATCTCCGATACGGGCTCCGTAGCCTGCGCAGGAGCCCGGCATTCACGGCAATTTCGATTCTCGCCCTGGTTCTCGGTATCGGCTCGAACAGCGCCGTGTTCAGCGTGGTGAACGCGGTTCTGCTTCGTCCGCTGGGCTACAAAGACCCGGACCGCCTGGTGGTCCTCTGGGAGAGCAAGGCCACTAAAGATCTGCGGCAACAGTGGGTATCACCGGCCGACTTCAAGGACTTCGCCGAACAGAGCACGGTTTTCGACGGGATGGGAGCCATTCGCGCCCAGCCCGCCGTGGTGACGGGTGGGGAAATGCCCGAGCGCGTAGCCGCCGCCAGAGTTTCCCCGAGCGTGTTCGAGCTGTTGGGCATGAAGCCCAGCCTGGGCCGAAGTTTCGCTCTCAACGAGGACCAAGCCGGCAAGAATCAGGTGGCGGTTCTCAGCGCCGGCCTGTGGCAGCGACGTTTTGGCGCCGACCGCAACATCCTGGGCAACCCGCTCTTGCTGGACGGCCGTGCCTACACCATAATCGGAGTCGCCCCGCCGGAGTTTCAATTGCCGAACACTCCAACCGACTTGTGGATTCCCTACACACCCGATCCGAAAGACCTGACGCCGGCAAATCGGGCGGTTCGATTCCTCAAAGTGATCGCGCGTCTGAAGCCGGGGATAACCCTCGACCGGGCGCAGCAGGAAATGCGCGGCATCGCGCGAGTGCTGGAGCGAGAGTACGCGGATTCGAACGCAGGTTACAGCGTGGATCTCCGGCGCCTGGACGAGCAGCTCATCGGAAACATCCGGCCGACATTGTGGACGTTGCTGGCGGCCGTGGGCTGCGTGCTGCTGATTTCGTGCGCCAACGTGGCTCTCCTGCTGCTGGCGCGCGCCGCCGCACGAGAGCGCGAAATGGCGGTGCGGACCGCGCTGGGCGCCAATTCCACACGACTGCTCCGGCAACTGTTGACCGAAAGCGTTCTGCTGGCAGGGATGGGCGGCATCTTCGGCTTGGCGCTGGCTTCGCTGGCGGTAGCCTCGCTTTCGAAACTCGCGTCTGCGAGCATCCCGCGCGCCAATGAAATCTCCATCGATTGGCGCGTGCTGGCTTTCACAGCGTCTGTTGCGCTAGTGACGGGAGTAATCTTTGGGCTGGCTCCCGCGTTGGCCCTTGCCCGCAGCGACTTGAATTCCGTCTTGAAGGCGAACGGGCGCAGCAGCACGTCGAATCGGGCCCGAGGCCACATGCGGGATGCTTTCGTGGTATGTGAAATCGCCGCCTGCGTCGTTTTGCTGATTGCGGCCGGGCTGCTGCTCCGTAGTTTTGCGCGTCTCGAGCGAGTGAACCCAGGCTTTCAAACCGATCACGTATTGACTATGCAGTTGGCTCTGCCCGAGGCACGCTATTCAGGAATACAAATTGGATTGTTTTACCAGCTTTTGCTGGAGCGCGTCCAGGGGCTTCCGGACGTCGGCGCTTCCGGCATTTGCCGTTTCCTGCCCCTGAGCAACAGCGATGCGAGCCTGAATTTTCAGATCCAAGGCCAGCCGGTGCGGAACACGGACCAGCCCCGAGCCAAGTTTCGGGCCGCCAGCGCCGGCTACTTTACGGCCCTGCGCATTCCCTTGTTGGAAGGCCGCCTGTTTGATTCCTCCGATGGCCAGCACACGCCGAAGGTCGTGATTATCAATCAAGCCGCTGCCCGGCGCTTCTGGCCGGGCGAAAACCCGCTCGGGAAACGCATCTTGTCCGGCTTGGATGACTCCGAATGGTCCATGATCATAGGCGTCGTGGGCGACGTGAAACACGCCGGCTTGGACGCGGACGCCGAACCTGAGACATATTATCACTACCTCCAGATTCCCCCGCATTGGATGAATTTCGCCGAGGCGACCACCTCTCTCGCCATCCGGACAAGTTCCGATCCTCGCGGGATCATATCGCCGCTGCGTCGCGAAGTGCGTGGGCTCGATCCGGATCTTCCGCTTTTCAATGTGAGAACCATGCAAGAGCTGGTGCAGGGGTCCGTGGCGCAGGTGCGCCTCCGCACCTTCCTGTTGGCTTTGTTTGCCGGCCTAGGCCTGGTCCTGGCCCTGGTCGGCTTGTATGGCGTGATTTCCTATTCGGTCACCCAGCGCACGCAGGAACTGGGAGTCCGTTCGGCGCTGGGCGCTCAACCCAGGGACCTGTTGCAACTGGTGGTCGGCCATGGCATGCGGCTGGCCCTGTTCGGCGTTGGGATCGGCGCAGCCCTGGCCTTGGTCGGCACGCGTATCATTTCCAAACTGCTCTTCAACGTTGCAGCGGTGGATCCCATCACCTTCGGCGTAACCTGCCTGGGGATGCTGGGCGCGGCCGTGGCGGCCAGCGCGGTTCCTGCCTGGAGGGCGACCCGCGTGGATCCGGCGAACGCTCTCCGCGACGAGTGACCCGCGCCATCGGCCCCTGCTTCCGTTCTTCAGCCCACATAAAGCTCTTCCCCTCTTCAGACGATAAACGCTTGTGGAAGAGGTATTTGTTCGGACTCCGCGCCGACTGTCCCTTCAGGCCTTCGCCCCCGGAGCCGAAACAAAGATAACATCTTCTGTTTGTTGGGGTTAATTGCGATAGCCCGCCCCGCGGGCCGCAGCCCCTCAGGACGAACCACGTGGAAAAAGCACAGCGGCCGCCAATGCCCCCTCTTGCTAGATTGTTCATCCTAGCTGTGGGGTTGGCGGGTCTGTCCGGCATCTTCGTGACTTTCGCGGCCTGGGAGCCCGAGCTCCGATCCCGGTTCGTACTCTACCTCCTGCTTGCAGTCGCTAGTTCGGGCATGAAGGTTTCGCTGCCTGGCGTGAAGAGCACTGTTTCAGCGAACCATATCTTTACAATGCTGGGGCTACTGGAACTCCAGCTGCCCGAAACGCTCGCTCTGGCGGTAATGGGAGCGGCTGCGCAGGCCGTGTGGCACGCCAAAGGCCACATAAAACTGATCCGCGTATTCTTTAACACCAACTGTATCGCGCTGTCCACTCTGGCCGCGGCTTGGGGTTATCGGCAGACTTGGTTTTCCGGGACGGCGGAAGCCGAGTTGTTGCGGCTGACCGTGGCCGGCGTCCTGTATTTCATCGTCAGCACGGTTCCGCTCTCGATCATCATTTCGCTGACGGAACATCAACCGATTGCCAACGTCTGGAAGAACAGTTACAACTGGCTGCTGTTCTATTACCTGATCGGCGTCTCCCTGGCCGAGATCGTGCACACCGCGAACCAGCGGCTGGGTTTCGCTTTCACTCTGGCTTTGCTGCCGGTGGCTTACGCGATTTACCATTCCTACCGGCTCTACCTGGGCAGGCTGGAACAGGAGAAGGCTCACGCTCAAAGCATGGCGTCCCTGCATCTCAGAACCATCGAGGCGCTGGCCATGGCGATCGAAGCCAAGGATGAATGCACGCACGAACATCTGCGACGCGTGCAGGTCTATTCCATCGAGTTGGCCAAGCATCTGGGCCTTCCCGAGGAGCAGGTGAATGCGTTGCAGGCCGCCTCCATTCTGCACGATATCGGCAAGCTGGCGGTACCCGACTACATCATCTCGAAGCCAGGCAAGCTGACGCCCGAAGAGTTCGACAAGATGAAGGTGCACACCATCGTCGGCGCCGAGATATTGGAGCAGGTCGCGTTTCCCTACCCAGTCTCGCCGATTGTCCGCGCGCACCATGAAAAATGGGACGGCAGCGGCTACCCGGACGGCCTGCGCGAGGAGCAGATTCCCATCGGCGCGCGGATTCTCTCCGCAGTGGATTGCCTGGACGCGCTGGCGAGTGACCGGCAGTACCGCCGGGCGCTTCCACTGGACGACGCGATGAACTATGTCGCTTCTCTATCCGGACGCAGCTTCGATCCCAAGGTGGTGGATGTTCTCAAACGCCACTACGTTGAGTTCGAGCGCCTGGCGCAGAGCACGCCTTTGAATGCGACGCGCCTGAGAAAGGACATCATAGTCAGCCGGGGCGGCGCTCCGGATGCGGGCTTCGAGAAGACTCCAGGCGGCGTGGCCGACGCCACCGAGGAGCTGGTGAAGGCGCATGCGGCCTCGGTGGCCTCCGCCCGCCGCGAGATGCAGGGCGTCCTCGAACTGGCGCAGGACGTGGCCGGCTCGCTGCGAGGCGAGGAACTGCTCTCCGTGGTGGCAGGCCGCCTCAAGCAAATCGTGCCGTACGACTGCATCGCAGTGTACGTTCGCCAGGGAGACGTGCTGAAGACCAAATACGTCAGCGGAGAAAACAGCCGCACTTTCGCCGGGCTCGAGATTCCCGTGGGGCAAGGGCTTTCCGGATGGGTGGTGGAGAATGGCAAGCCCATCATCAACGGCAATCCTTCGGTGGAACCGGGATACCTGAAGGATCCCAGCCGGTTCAGTGTTCTCAACTCGGCCCTGTCGATTCCGTTGCGGGACAGCGTCGAGCAAGTCACGGGCGCCCTTACGCTGTACGCCGCCGAGAAGGACGCTTACAGCCGGGATCACCTGCGAATTCTTCTTTCCATCAGCGACAAAGTGGCGCGGGCGGTCGAAATCGCCTGCCTGGCCGGAGCGCAGCAGCAAGCCAACAGGGACGAGCTGACTGGACTTCCCAACGCGAGCTCTCTCTACACCTACTTGCAGCAGGAACTCGGAAGATGCGAGCTGCAGGGCAAGACGCTCACGGTTCTGAGCTGCGACCTGGATGGCTTCAAGCAGGTGAATGACCGCTACGGGCACTTGAGCGGGGATGCGTTGCTGAGAAGCGTGGGCGCCATCCTGCAGAGCAATTGCCGCAGCTCGGACTACGTGGCGCGGATGGGCGGCGACGAATTCGTGGTGGTCCTGAGCGGCAGCGATGTCGCCGAGCTCAACGGGCGAATCGAAGCGCTGGACTCCCGCATCCGTGCAGCGGGCCAGGAAATGTTCAGCGACAACAGCGTCGGCATCAGCGTAGGCGCGGCCTGCTTCCCGGAAAACGGCGAGGACGTCGACTCGCTGCTTTCGTATGCCGATCGAGACCTGGAGCGCGCTAAGCGAGCCCGCAAAACCACGGACGGCGAAGTTCTGCAGCTAGCCCGCTCCCTCAAATAGCTCGCCCGAGCCGCAACCAGTCTCGCCGGCCATCGGCGACGCCGGCTCAGCTCGCCACGCAGCCCTGAGGCGGCCAGCTCCGGGCGGCGCTGGAGCGGCAAGCCGGCCCGCGCCTCCAAGCCCGCCGCGTTTCACCAATTCAACTTGAGCCCAAACTGTATCTCCCGCTCGCTGGTTTGTGTCGGGCTGGTGAGCTGGGCCGCGTTGGCCACGATGTTGCCGGAACCGTCGAAGATTTTCGTCTTGGGCGCCTGATAATTCGCCTTGTTCAACAGATTAAAGGCTTCGGCGCGAAATTGCAGCTTCATTCTTTCGTGCCACAGCAGCCAGTTTTTGAAAAGCGAGTAGTCGAGTTCCTGCAGGCCCGGACCGCGCAAGGTGTTTCGGCCGAGATTCCCCAGTGATCCCGGGGCTGGAAACGAGAAGCATTGCGTCTTAATGTAGTTCGATGGGTTGCCAGGATTGATGGCGTTGGGCGAACAGCCCGGTGCGGCATTGTAATCCGGCCGTTGCCCGCCGGAACTGCTCCGCACGCGGCTATCGCCGGTGCCCGCGCGATCGGTCTGGATCGTGACGGTGAAGGGCGCACCGGAACGCGCGGTGAAGATTCCGCCCATTTCCCAGCCACCCAGAATCGCCCGCGGGGCGCCCGTGAAAGAGGCCGGCGTCGGAATCATCCAACTGGAGTTCAGCGTGAAGTTGTGCGTCACGTCGAAATCGGACACGCCTTTTTGCAGGTTCGGAATGAACGCATACGAGGAGCCGGACGTGTTGGTGCTCTCGTTGTCGCTGAACGTGTTGGAGCCCAGGTCGATGCTTTTCGACCAGCTGTAGGCGGCGTTCAGGAACAATCCGTGGCTGAAGCGCTTGTCGAGGTTGGTCACCAGCGCGTGATAGGTGGAGTGATCGTCCCACAGCGTGGCCGCGATGCGGCTGAAGGTCGGATTGATCCGCTGCGGTTTCGAGCCCTTGGGCGGAATGGGGAATTGAATGTGCCCGTCCGGCGCCACTGTTACCAGCGACAACGGAACCTGATCGATGTCTTCAATGCTGCGCGGCAGATGGTTGCCGCGCGAGCCGACGTAGCCCACTGTCAGCGCAATATCGGAAGCCAATTGCCGTTGCACCGAAAAATTCCACTGCATGTTGTACGCTCGCGGCGGATTCTGCTGCACGTAAGTTTCGCGTTTGGAGCCGACCGCCACCAGGTCGATCGCCCCGGTCGGAAAAGAGGAAGGCGGCGGCGGACTGATGGAGCCTTGTAGGAAGACCGGGTAGCCGTTGGTCCGGTTCTCCATCAGGTAGGCGAACGGCAGCAGATCGTAGATGCCGAAGCCCGTGCGGATGGAAGTTTTGCCGCTTCCGGTCGGATCCCAGGCGATGGCCACCCGGGGAGAGAAATTCTTGGTGGTGGTATTGAAATACGGTCCGCCCGTGACCGGAATTGAGGATGACAGCATGGCCAGATTCGAGGTTCTGCCAAACTGCTCGCGCAGCGGGTTCACGTATTCATAGCGCAGCCCCAGCGTGACCTTCAGATTAGGACGCAGCGCGATGGCATCGTCTACATAGAGCCCGGTGTACGTTTGCCGGATGGCGCGGATATCCTCGGTGCCCGGCACATCGCCGGTGAACTGGCCGGGAACCCCCTGCAGAAAGCTCTCCACCGTGTCAAAGTCAAACTCGCCGAGCGGAACGCTCAGCGAATCTTTGTTGTAACGCATGCGCTCCACTCTTCCGCCGAAACCGAAGGTGTTGCGGCCCTTGATCCAGGAAAGATCGTCGCTCCACTGGAAGGAAGTGTAGTTCAGAGTGTCGGACCCGGACGCCCCGATGCCGCCCTGTGTGCCGGTCAATCCCCCGCCCACGGTGATGATCCCGGCGGGACGGTCTGGCACGAAGCCCAGCGAGTTATTGGTCGTGATGGGATCGATCGCGGAGACGTCCAGCGAATCCGTGGCATGCGTCCGGCTCACTCCCATGCGCGCGGTGTTCAGCAAGCCGGGACTGAAGATATGCTGCAGCGCCAGAACGGCGTTGTTGTGGCGCGACGGCGAACCGGTGATTTTTTGATTGTACGGATCAGGTTGGCCCTCGGTCGTGTTGTCGAACTGGTAGCTTCCCGAGAGCGTCGTCTTCGCCGTAAAGTTGTGGTCCACCCTTCCCATGGCATAGCGTTCGTAGCCGATGCGCGTTCCGGCGAAATTGAACTGTGCGATGTCGCCGGTCACCGGTCCGTTGGCAATGGGGAAGAACGCCAGGTAAGGCTGGATGTCTTTCGCGATCTTAACCAGCGTGGTTTGCGTGCAGGCGCTGTTGGCGCAGATGATGCCGTTTCGCGCGTTGGGCGACAGCGTGAAAGACTGGTGCGCCAGGCCCTTCACTTCCCGAAGTTCCTCGTAATCTCCAAAGACAAAGGTCCTGTTCTTGACAATGGGCCCGCCCGCCGACCCGCCGAACTGATTGCGCCGGAACGGCGGCTTGAAGGTGTCGAAAGTGTTGCGGGCATCCAGAATATCGTTGCGCAGGAATTCGAAAACGCCGCCGTGAAACTGGTTCGTGCCGGACTTAAAGACCGCCGTCACGACGCCGCCAGTGGACCTTCCGAATTCGGCGCTGTACTCGCTGGTCAAAACCCGGAATTCGCGGATGGCCTCCACTCCGAGATTCACATTCAAGCCGCTCCCCGGGCTGGCATTGGCGTAGTCGTTTACCACCAACCCATCCACCAGGAAGACGTTTCCAGTGGGCCGGCTGCCGGAGATGGAGAGAGATTCCCCATTGCCGCGGGCGGCCCGAGAATTGGAAAAACTCGCCGAGGACTGCTGTCCGATGGCTCCCGTCACTCCCGCCTGCAAAGTGGCCAGCTGCAGCCAATCGCGGCCGTTGAGCGGAAGCTCGCGAACCGCGTTTTCTCCCACCAACCCGCCCATGGCCGCATTGGTCGTGTCCAATTGCGGCGTGGTCGCTTCTACTTCCACCTTCTGCTGCACCTCACCCACGGCGAGGTCGAAGTTCACCGGCACCGAGGCCCCCACGGTGACCGAGATTCCTTTCCGCACCGAGGTCTTGAAGCCGCTCACCGCGGCCTCGACATCGTAGTTGCCGGCGGGAAGGCTCAGTACCTGGTAAGCACCCGTGGCGTCCGTAATCGCGGTTCGCACGGCTCCGGTTTCGACGCTGGTGGCGGTAATATTCGCACCGGCGATGACGCCGCCGCTCGGATCGCGAACGGCGCCAAAAATCGTTCCATTTACCACTTGTCCCCGGACGGCAGGCGTGAGCGCCAGCAGCAACCAGGCTGCCGCGCCAAAGATCCTTCGAACACTGAACCGTTTCATTTGAGATTCTCCCTCCCGGTCGCGCGACGCACCCCGCGGCGCGCCCCTTTGGTCTAACCTTATACCACAACCGCCGGTGGCCTGAGCAAACCGTCCTGGCCCGGTCAAGGTGAAAGCCGGTCGGAAGGGACGCGGGGGCGCACCGGTCTAATATTAGACCGGCAAGGCCCGCGCGGTCTCCTGTTTTGCTAATCTCCCAAAGGAGGAGCCCATGAGAGAACTGGTTCGTAGCTTTCTCCAGAACGGCCTCAGCCGACGCCGCTTCGTCGACCGCATGGTCCAATCCGGCTTCAGCGTGATGGCCGCCAATTCGGTGCTGGCTTCGCTTACGCCCGCGTTTGCTCAAGACGCCCGTCCAGGCAGCGGCCAAGAGAACGCGCAGTCCTCCTTCACGCGCACCTTCAAGGGCACGGGCGGCGAGCTGCTCGCCGAGCAATTGCACGACGCCGGTGTCGAGTATCTTTTTCTCGGCAACGGCACCGGCGTGAGCCCGCTGTGCGACGCGCTGGTGGATCGCCCCAACATGAAGCTCGTCCTGGCGGTGCACGAAGCGCTATGTGTCGCGATGGCCGACGGATATGCGCGGGCTTCCGGCAAAACCGGCTTCAGCATGTTCAGCCGCGTGGCGGTGTCGCATTCCACCATGAACATGTACAACGCCATGAAGGACCGCTCCGCGCTGGTGATCGCCACCGATCACATGGAATCGCTGGCCTCCGGACGGGACATGCATGAGGATCTGGACGACACGCTCGAGCCGGTGAGGCAATTCACCAAGTGGCGCTGGAATGTCGACGCGCCAACGCGCATTCCGGAATGGACCATGAAGGCGTTCAAGCTGGCGTCCACTCCGCCCGGCGGTCCTGCGTTCCTGATGTTTCCGCGCGATTTTCTGATCGCCCGCGACGTGGAAGCGGAAATTTTCCGCCCGGGAACGTTCAGCATCCCCATGTCGGTTCGCGCCGACTCGGCCAGCATCGAGAAAATCGCCAGGGCGCTGATCGAATCCAAGAGCCCGCTGCTTCGCGCCGGCAGCGAAGTGTGGTGGTCCAAAGCCATCCCGCAAGTGGTGGAACTGGCCGAGCTGCTCGCTATTCCCGTAACCAGCGGCGAGGAGCGCGAGGGCTTCCGCGTCTCGTGTAATTTCCCGACCAATCATCCGCTGTTCCTGGGCGGCTACTCGCGCAGCATGCGGTACCCGCGCAACATAGACTTGATCCTGAACCTGGGCGGCAAGCTTCCGGATCCCGGCTCCGGCGGCGAGCCGCAGATCGCGCGCTCGGTGAAGATCGTCGACGTGCGCATCGAATCCTCGGACATCGGCACCGCTTACCCGCTGTACGCCGGAGTCGCGGCCGACGTCAAGCAGGTGGCGGCGGACCTGGTGGCGGCCATCAAATCCCTGGCCACGGGCGAGCGCCTGCAGAAAATCCGCGGCGATCGCCTGGAACAGACCCGGCTGTATGCCGCGCGCTTACGCCAGGCGCGATTGCAAGCCATGAAAGCGGATTGGGACAAGGTCCCGCTCACCTGGGAGCGGCTTTCTTCGGACATCAACGAAGTGGCGGAGCGGGATGCATATCTGGTCCCGGAGTTCGGCACCGAGGGTCCCAAGGCGCTCAAGTGTTTCACTTTCGCTGAGGGAGAAAAAACGCTGATCGGGCGCACCTCCGGCAGCGGCTTGGGATGGGGCATGGGGGCTGCAGTGGGCGTCAAGATCGCGCAGCCCGACAAGCAGGTCATCGCGATGCAGGGCGACGGCGGCTTCCTGTTCGGCGGGCAAGCCATGTCGCTGTGGACCATGTCGCGCTACCAGATTCCGGTGATCACCGTCATATACAACAATCGCGCCTACAACGAAACCCGCGAGCGATCCTTCGCCGAGGGCGGCCGCCAGGCGCAAACCGGCAACGACATGCTGAGCTACCTGGGCGATCCCGACGTGGACTTCGTGAAGCTGGCCGGCGCTTTTGGCGTGGCGGGCGAGCAGGTGACCACACCGGATCAGATCCAGCCGGCCATGCGTCGCGGGGGGGG